>CAVVQL010000004.1:0-155000 GCA_963750355.1 uncultured Cytophagales bacterium
ACCCTTTCGCTTAGTATTCTTACTAGGCCTAAACGTGATGTCAAGGCCACTACGCGTATAATTACCGGAATGATGAGGATCAACAGTAGTAGCATAGCACAAAGTGGCTTTGATTTTGATCATTCCTGCGAGTTCACCAATTGGAGCGGGATAGGCGCCCGAACGAATTTTGAGGCAGTAATACGGCCCTGAAACACTACCCTCATCACATGATCCTCGCATACAACTATATCGTCGAGGTTACGCGCTACTCGGCCCCATCCGATTTCCGATTTATCAATCTGAGCGTTTTCAGCAGAGTGAATAAGTAGGGCTCTAATGGCCAACTCGTTTAGCGAGTTTCCAAAATGAGCCCGTACACCTGTACCCAGCCTGAGCACGCTAGGAGAAGAAAAACTCGTGCCACCGGTAGGTACTAGCTTATGTCCGTTCACTGAATCAAGGACTAAAAAAGGTCGTTGAATTGACCCCCCAAAATCTACTAAGTCTGGCTTAATCAAGCCAGGGCTCCGACCCGGGCCAACAGAACTATACGGAGCCCTTTGCCAGTTATCGTCTGGTACGTCACAGGCGCCTATACTCAATGCGTTTACGCAATCGGACGGTACTTGAACGCGATTAAACCTAAGTTGAGGATCTCCTTCTCCATCGTTGCCTACAGCAACCGTCATTAACGTTGTTCCATCCGACAGATACTCATCTAATACAGCAGTCCAGGCATGTATTTCGTCATCCTCTATGGGTAACCGAGGACCTAGGCTAAGATTCACAAAATCGTAGTCTTTCTGCTCCAGCGCGTCCTTTATACGGTCTAAAACTTCGTATAACTCCCTTGGATTACCACCAGGCACATTATCAAGCACACGATGGTGATCAACATTAGCATATGGTTTGGGAAGCGGTGCTTTTGGATCAATATGTCCAAACAGAAATGCTGAAGTCACTCCTACACCATGCTCAAATAAGTCTGGCGAGGCAGCGCCCAAATCTGGGGATTCATAAATGTTGACCCACTTGCAAATAGGATGATCCTTGGGTACACCTCCATCGAAGATAGCCACCTTGACTGTGGGATCAACTGGGCCGGTCTCAGGAAGTTTTATCAGTACACTGTTTTCAGTAGTTACTGCTCTAATAGTCGGACGAAGCAATCGAAGAGAAGGCATCTCTCGAACTACCCGAACCAAAGTAAACTGAGCAATATCAACAGCTGCCTGAGTTGGTGCTTCAACTTCTAAAAAACAGAGTCCACCAGCATAAAAGCGCTTTTGGAAACTGGCTTCCACCGAGTGGTTACGTAGATAAGTTTGGAACTTGTTGAGGTTACCACCTTCGGAGCTTTCCTCATTTGAGTGTAAAACAACTTCGTAAACAGTTGTTGGCTCTTGGCTTTGTAAGGCCTTTACCTTGTTAGCAGGTGTCGGAAAAGAAATTTCTTCGATTTCAATGATTTGATGAGCGCCAGAAGCTTCCTCAACCCATCCGGGTAAATCACTGGCCCATTTACTGAAAGCCCTCCTCTTACCACGTACGAAAAGCTCCGTTGTAATTGCCTCTTTAGGGTCTCTTGCATTACTGCGTTTCTCAGGCAACACTTTACGGGATCTGCTACCAACAGCTTCAAGTCCAACTGTTCGTAGTAACTCCGAAGGGTGATAAGTTTTAGCTATGTACTCTGGATTTAGAGTAATGGTAGCGATTGCGTAATCGTCAGGGCATGCATCAGCAGGCAACTGCTCAACCTGTTCAGCAACTTTATCTAACATTGGTTGAAGACGCGCCTTTGCTTCCAGAAATGTGTAAGGAGCAGCTTTGTTGACTGGCCCAGACGGTACCCGAATTTGTTCTGTCAATCGTTCTCCTTTTCCGAGCAGAAAATTCCTTTTTGCCATTAGTGTGAATAGTTATGATCGATGATTAATTCTTTTTCGAACCCATTCCCTTTCTGATCGTCTCACGAGCCAGCCCCGTCAATTCATGAGCCTGCCTTTGTGACATTACTCTACTCTCAATCAGGTTACGAGCAATTTCAATCTTTTGATCTTTGTTAAGCAGGACTCCATTAGTTATTAACTCCTTCAGCTTCTCCGCTAGGGGTTGACCATCGATTGCTGCAGCCTTCCTGGCTAAGGAAATCTGTCTTTCTATGTCGCTGAAAGATTTGCCAACGAAAACATATGATAAAATCTTCGACCAGATATTGTGGTTGTCCAAATGGTCTTCCAACAACACGTTGAGTTGTTGTTCGATAAGAGGCTGGGCTGGATTATTGAATGATAAAACGACTTCAAATCGTCTCCAGATTGCTGGGTCTAACAAATCAGGGTGATTGGTAGCGGCAATGAGTAACCCTGAAGCTGGCCAGTCATCAATTTCTTGTAACAATACTGTGACAAGCCGTTTCAACTCCCCGATCTCGCTATTATCATCCCGGCGTTTAGCGATAGCGTCTAATTCATCGATGAGCAAGACACAATCTGTATTCTTTGCGTAATCGAGGACAAACCTTATGTTGTTGCCGGTACGTCCCAGATAGCTGCTCATGACGGCAGTTAAATCAAGAATAAGCAATGGCTTGTTGAGCTTATAGGCAATCCATTTTGCCGCCATGGTCTTTCCTACGCCAGGAGGCCCAGTAAACAGTAGAGCCTTAGTTGGCTGCAATCCATGCTTTAATAGAGCGGTTACATTATCTCGCTCAGATATGACCTGATCCAACAGTTTTTGTGTACTCTCCGGAAGTACAGGTTCGAATTCTGGTTGGTCCTTTTCAACTCTAAGAAGTTGCAAACGCGAATCTACATCTACTGGCAAAGGTGATTCGGACTGTTTCCGTAGAGGTGTGGCTCGAGTCGGGGCCTCCTGCAAAAGACCAATCAATGCCTCTGTCAGTTCAGGGTACGACGCTTTAAGCTTCTTTGAAGCCCGATGTATAATAAGTTGAATATCTTGTTGCCTGCCAGTTAGCGCAATTCTCGCTAACTGCAAAAAGTCGTTGGTGATCTCGTTGTTCTTCGGTTGCATATGAGTGCCGATTTTTGGAAGAGTCTTATTAGAAATAAGTCATTTCTCTTCCGTAAAGGTATTATAAAGCTTTCAAAAGGCGAAATTTGTGGAAGATATTTTAACAAAAAAGCCTTAATGTCTTCCGGTTATTAAAACTCTTTGAAGAACTTCACCTCATAAAGACCTGCTTTTTAGTAGCTTAAAAATGGTTCAGTGGTACGAGATATAGCAATAAAAAGGCCGGGGAGCTACCCACCCGGCCAAAACAAATTAGAATCCGCCCGACGGTGGTCCCGATCAAAAGGCAGTCCAGCAAGTACGGCTATGCTCGTACCACCTCGTACTATCACATTTTTATGAGTAATGCTTTAAGGCTAAGCTGTGAGATGTGTAAACCATTGTGTAAACTGGCGTTGAAAGAACATAAAAAAAGCCATCCACCTTGCTAGGTAAATGGCTTTAAATCAATTACTTGTCAATGAGCGGGAAATGGGTCTCGAACCCACGGCCTGCAGCTTGGGAAGCTGCCGCTCTACCGACTGAGCTACTCCCGCTGGAGAGAGTAACAAAGATAGCAGTTTCTCGAAATAGCGCAACAGCTTCGATGACTATCTGCGATGACGATCTTAGCGTAAGAGCAACACCGAGCCGCGCTTCACGGCTGATGGCCGTTCCGGGAAATACTGACTTCGGTACGATATCACATACGGGTACACCATTGTCTGCGCGGGTACACCCCGGTAGGTGCCGTCCCAGTCGGGGGTTTCGGGTGTGCTGGCAAAGATCACCTCGCCCCAGCGGTTATAGATGCGCACCTCCATGTCGGTGGTGTAGGCATTGAGCGGAGCAAACGTATCATTCACCCCGTCGCCGTTGGGCGAGAAGGCGCTGGGCGTAAAGACACGCGGTTCGCACAGGTCAATTACCCGGGCCGCTTCGCGCGCGATACAGCCGTTGCTGCCGGTCACGGTCACCGAATACGTACCTACCTGACTAACCACCAGGGTGGTCGAGCTAACGTTGCCGCTGGTCCACACTACGGTTTGGCCGTTGCTCTGCGGCACCACGCGAAGCTCTGTCTGCTGGTTGTCGCCCACACAGATAGCCGCTTCCTTCGTGAGCGAGAACCGGGGCAATGGTTTCACCGTCACCTCAACGGCGTCGCTTGTTTCGCAACCGTCCAGGCTGGCGATCACCGTGTACCGGCCCGTTTGCTGCGGCTGCAACTGCGCGCCCTGCGTGCCCTCGTTCCAGCGGAACACGGCACCCGGCGAACCGGTGGCCTGTAGGGTCTGCCCCCCGCCTTCGCAGAATTCAGCATCTGGTCCGGCGCTTACCTGCGGGGTCTGTTTCAACGCAATCTGGCGCGGGGCCGAGTTCGCGCAGCCGTTCACCGTGACCGAGTAGGTTAGCGTAAGTACCTGCCCAATGGCCGATAAAGACGGGGTAAACCGACCTAGAGTATCCACATTCGGCCCGCTCCAGGTGCCGCCACCGGGGCTGTTGCCCGTCAATAGCAACGTAGTCAGGGATTGGGGCGCGCCCAGGCAAAGCGACAGGTTGTTGCCCGCCGACACATTGGGCTTCTGCACAAACTGCACCTGCACCGTCGCATTGCCGATACAGCCGTTCGTGCCGTTAACGGCCGTCAGCGAATACGTACCTGCCGTACTGATGGTGTTCGTCCGGGTTGTTATGCCATTGCTCCATCGATACGCCACATTCGCGGCATTGCCGTCTTGTGGGGTCAGAAGCACGGTATCGCCTACGCATTTACTGCGGTTCGGGCCAAGACTCAGCGGCGAGCGGGTATCCAGCCCAACGGTTACCGCCGACAGCGAGGCTACGCACCCGATATTGTCGGCCACAGAAACGCTGTAAACGCCCGCTGCTACGCCCGTCAGCGACGGGCTGGTACTCACCACGGCCCCGCTGCTGCTTCGCCATACGTACTGAATAGGCGTACCCCCGCCGCCGCTGACTCCCAGGGTAGCCGAGCCGCTGTTGGGTAAAGCGCAAAGTTGCAGACCGGGCTGGGCGGTGAGCTGCAAGGGCGGAGCCTTCGATTTCAGCGCAAACGTACTATCGGTGATACAGGCGTTCAGGTCGGTTACGCGAATGGTGTAGCTTCCCTGCGCCAGCGGCGACGCCGAATTGCCCGTGGTTGAAACAGGCGTTCCGCTCACGGTTGTCCACGAATAGGTAAACGAGTTGGCCGGTGAGGCCGTACCCGACACGATAGACGTTGGCGCGGGCGTGACCAGAATTGCGCCATCGATGGTGGTGCAGCCCGCCGGGTTGGTCAGCGCAGCCGTCAGTTGCGGGTTCTTCACCCCGATGACCTTTATGTCGTCAGTGGCTTCGCAGACTACATTGTCGAGGGTTGTGAACGAACCCGTAACCGAATACGTGCCCGGCTGACTCACGGCTATCTCACGCGTGGTGGCCCCGTTGCTCCATTGAAACTGCTGATACCCCTGCACTTCCGGAACCTCCAGCTTACGGGTGGTCTTTTCGCAAAGCGGCAGGTCGGGGCCCAGGTTTAATCTGGGCGGTATTCGTATGTTTATAACGATGGCGTCAGACTCGAAGCATTGGCCACCATTTCCGATAAAGGCTGTATACGTTCCCGGCCTTGTCGTTGTCAACACTCTGGATCGGCTGACGACCCGTCGGTTAAACACCCAGGCATATTCTTCCGCCACGGCGGCGATGGATACCGACACCGGTTTATTGGTACAGATGTTGATGTCGGGCCCAACGCTAAAGGGCTTGGGCTGTTCAATGACCGTCAGTGAGGTGGCTGCGCTGGCCGTGGTACAGGTGGCACCCGTTGAGGTGATCACGCGCACGTCGAGCGTAGCCGAGTAGGTATCGGGCTGGCTGAGCTGGAGGGTCTGCGTGGTCTGCGTGAACGAAAGCACCTGCGCCACAATGGCACCGGAACTGTTTCGGACGGTCAGGTTATACATCTCCTTCAGCTTGGGGCAGAACGGCGTAATCTGAAACGAGACCGGATCGCCCTGACACACGTTACTGGCCGAAATACCCGCACTGCTCGACGGCTGCGTAAAGTTGACTACCTGGTTGGGCAACCCCAGCTGGCTGATCTTGCCGCCAAGGTCCTGCCCGGCCACGGTGAAGATCGGTGGCTTTTCGAAGGGGTTGGTTGGTCAGGCCAGCGCTGCCATTGGCATTATCGATCACGCCGAGTGCGGGCTGATCCTGCACGGCCACGTAGATTTTGCCATCGGGGCCAATCTGAAGCGAGCCGTATTGCCGGGTTGAACTTGAATCAATTACCGCGATGGTACTGGCTGGGTCGTCGGCGGTGATATCGTACTGCACAATACGCGATTGCCCCGTCTGGGTCTGCACCCCGCTCACACTGGAGACTCCCCCCAGCAAGCTGACGTACACTTTCTTCCCATCGGGCGAAAACTCGACCCCGTAGGCCGTGGGCGGAGCCGGACCCAGGTCAATTCGCTTATCGGGGCCGGTCAAAACGCCGGTTTCTGTGTTAAACGAGAATATCTCGACAAAGCTATTTCGTCGTGCCGGGTCCGCGCTGGTCGAATCGCCGGGTATGATCACCGCCACCGGTCTGACTGCCGTGTTGCTGTTGCCCTGCGTAACCGTAGTCGACACGACCGTTCCGGAAGTGACGCTTCCCGACGTGCCTGTCGTCGTTGCGGGTGGTGTGGGGGCCGGGCCGAACTTGATTTGCCCTTCGCCACGGGCGGGCGAGTCGTGGGATGTGCCCAGATCAAACGTCTTCTGCTCAATAGTAGTCGAAGGCGTCAGGTGGCTTACCCGGAAGCGATTCGTGCCGTAATCATGGGTCAATACCCAATAGGTCGTGTCTTTATCATTCCTGACGGCGGCCGACCGTTCGGTACTGCTCGATGAGGTCGATGTGGTGACTACCGGTAGGTTTTGCTGGATGACGGCCCCGTTACCATTGTTGCGGCGCATATCGACAATGCTGTACGTGATCTGCCGCGACCCGTTGATCTCGGCGGTGGTATACACGTGATAGAGGTAATCGCAGCCGCGACAAACCGGCTTGGGTACGATAATGGCCGACTGGGTCGAGCGCTTGTTCCCCCCTAATACCGCCGAAGCGCTGGTGAGCGTACCGCTGATGGGGTCGAAGAGCTGCATGGGCTTCCCGTCTTTGTCGTACACGGTAATGCCATCGCTGTAGAACAGCACGTTGCCTTTCGGGTCGGTGATAGACGACGACCCTTCGATGGTTTGCAGTTTACCGTCGGTAAGTGGCTGGGGGCTATCGCCCTGAAAATCAAGGCCGGCATTGGTACCGAAATACCACTTCGAGCCCGGCGATCCGCTCTCTTCCGGGCATAGGCTGACTCGTATTCGATCCTGATACGAACAGCCCTCGGCATTGGTTACCTCTACCGAATAACAGCCAGAGGCCGTTGTGCTGATCGACTGCGTGGTTTCGCCTTTCGGAAACCACAGGTACGTTACCCCCGGCGGTGCCCCGCCCGGATAGGGGTCGATCTTGAGCTCTGTGCCTTTACAGATCGTGGTATCGGAGCGCCACTGCTGAAACGGTGACGGAGGCGTACCCACCGACACGGTAAATGAGGTTGCGGGCAATACCGTAGTGCTAACAGCCGAGGTTGACTGAGCCGTTGTGCTGACTGTGCGGGTAATAGTAATGGTTTTTACCCCCGGCGATGTAAACGAGGTGCTGGCCACCACACCGGTCTGCGGCGCGCCGCCATCGATCACCCAAACGGTTTTGGTTTTGTCGGCCGCCGGGTCTACGTCATAGAAGTTAACCGGGTCATTACCGCAGGTTTCATTCGCTGAGGCAGTGCCCGTTGTAGGTGGCGATGCAATGGGCGTACATAAACTGCCCACGATCTTAATTTTGTTCGCCTGTTCGGTTTGCCGAATAACTGACGCCGAATTGGGCGCCGTTGCCGTTGTCGACGAGCCAGGTGACGTTTGCGCCCAGACGGTATTGCCAGTCACCAGAAGCCAGACCACCGCCCAGGAAATAAAGTAAAGCCCGAATCTTACCTGGAATACCATTTGTTGAGAGAGAACGAAAGTCTGGTCGTCATATAACAGAGAACAGACCCGTTACGTTATAGTTAACGAATCCGGGTCCTTAAAATTTTACCCTGAATCGCTGAGATGTTGCCACCTTTTCTGCTGTGCAGCGTATTGACAAATACCCACCCATTGCCAGTTACAATTCACTAATTTTGACCGATTTCTCCCTTTGGCAATGAATTTGCGTTGCTTTTCCAGCATGGTAATACGATATACGATTCTTTGTCTTCTGGCGTTGCTGTGGACCTCAACCTGTTTTGCACAGGACCCCCAGTTTACGCAGTTCTATGCCGCGCCGCAGTACCTCAATCCGGCCTTTGCCGGTTCGGCACTGGCACCCAGGGCTACTATAAATTACCGCAACCAGTGGCCCGCCATTACCAACTACGTGACCACGGTAGTTGGGCTCGATTATTATGCACCGAAGCTTAACAGCGGCTTTGGGCTGATGTTCGTCAGCGATAATCAGGGGCAGGGTGCGGTGTCGTCTACCGAGATCTCGGCGCAATATGCGTACCAGTTTCAGGTGAGCGAATCGTCGTTTGTCCGGCTAGGCGTGCAGGGAGGCTACGTGAACCGCAACGTCAACTACTTTGGCCTCACGTTTGGTGATCAGTTTTCGTCGCAGGGGCTAATCAGCAACACAACCAGCGACGCCCTCATTAGTGCCCTCAGCAACTCCCCCAACAACCGGTACGTCGATTTCTCGACCGGGGGCCTGTTCTATTCCGACTGGTTCTGGGTGGGGGCCTCAGCCCATCACCTTAGCCGGCCCGATCAAAGCTTTTTTACACCCAACAGCAGCCGTCTGCCCATCAAAGGAAGCCTTCAGGCGGGGCTGCGTATTCCGCTTAGCGGCTTCACCGGCTACGGCGATGAGATGGACCGCGAGATTAGTTTCTCGCCGGTGATCAACTACAAATTTCAGGGAAAGTACGATCAACTCGATCTGGGGGCGTACCTGACCTACTCGCCCATTACCATTGGGGCGTATTACCGGGGTATTCCGTTCAAGAAATACGATCAGCGGATCAATAACCACGACGCCGTAGCCGCGCTCATTGGCTACCGGGCCGACAAGTTTTCGATCGGTTATAGCTACGACGCCACGATTTCAACCCTAGGGTTCGCCAGTGGCGGTTCGCATGAGATTTCGATCTCCTACATCTTCGAGCGCCCCGAAGGCCGAACCCGCAACAAACCGAAGAAAGGCATGCTGTCATGTCCTAAGTTTTAGTTCAACGTCTAAAGTCGAAAGTTGCTCTGCTGATCAAGTCAATTAATGGGCATTAGCAATTTCGGGACTTCGAGACGTGAACTTTCGAAGACTAAATACTCCCCCCGAACTCATCCCTCACCACCAACTGCACGGTACTGCGGCTTTTCTGCTCCAGTAGCAGCTTTTTGCCGACAAGCACGCGGTCAATGGTGCCTTGGTCGTAATGCCGGATGGTGATCAGCTCCAGGGCTTCGTTGTAGGTAACGCGAAAATGCGTGCGCAGCCGCTCCAGCAAATCAGGAATTCGGTCGGGCCTGCTGTCGACCACTACCGAGAAACTCAGGGCTGTGTTTTGCATCAGGTTGATTTTTACACCTGCTGTGGCAAACAGACCGAAAATCAGGCTCAGGTTATCTTCGGCAATAAACGAGAAGTCGGTCGGGTACAGCGAGATCAGCAGTTGATTTACCTTGAAGATAAACGACGGCGTGGGCTGATCCACCGCTACCGCACCAACCATGGTACCGGGCTGATCGGGCTTCAGGAATGACTTCACGTACAGGGGAATCCCCTTGTTCTGCAACGGCTTAATGGTCTTCGGATGAATGACCGTTGCGCCATAGTAAGCCAGTTCGGTCGCGTCCTGATAGGTCAACGTGGGCAACAATACGGTTTGGTCGAAATAGCGCGGGTCGGCGTTGAGTACGCCGGGTACGTCTTTCCAGATGGTAATGCTCTCGGCACCCAGGCTGTAGCCAAAAATAGCGGCCGAATAATCAGACCCTTCACGGCCCAGGGTAGTGGTTTGCCCATCGGCCGTGCCGCCAATAAAGCCCTGCGTGAGCACGAGCCCGACGCGGTCGCCCATGAACGCCTGGATCTGCGATTGCGTAACCTGCCAATCGACCTTGCCCTCCCGGAAGGTGTCGTCGGTCCGGATCAGCGTCGCGCGCGTCGGCCCAGCGAACTGCCAGACCGATATGAGACAGGTACGCTGCCAGCAGTTGGGTTGACATCACTTCGCCTACCGATACAAGCTGGTCATAAACGGCGTCGTAACTGGTCGGGTAATCGCTGGCCGGTGGGGCAGCAAGGCCTTCGGCCGTCGCCGCAAACACTGTACGAATAGGGAGGAGCAGGTCAGTGGGTAGCTCGAGTTCGGCGATAATCAATTCGTGCGTGATCACCAGATGCTGCCAGCGCAGCAACGCCTCATCGGTACGGCCAGCCATGTAGCTAACCACAATCTCTTCGAGCGCGTTGGTTGTTTTGCCAAGCGCCGACACCACGACAACCAGTTCATTAACCGCCTCCCGCCGGATAAGCGCACCGACATTCCGAATGCCTGCGGCGTCGCGCACCGAGGCACCACCAAATTTATAAACCTTCATGTGTCAATGAGCCGGATCTGATCAATCAACCGTGGGCTCTCTTCGCCAGATACGTAGCAGAAAGGCGCTACTTATTCACTAAGTCAGTTGTCAATCTTGAGCGGAATGGAGTAGAGCATGGCTACAGTTTCCCCTCCCAGGCGGGCGGGAGTCCAGCGGGGCATCTTTTCAACGGCCCGGATGATGCTGATGCGGTAGTCATCCATCCCTTTTTCTGCTTCCGGAACAAGTACGGCTTGCGAGTCGATAGTAATGTCGTGCAAGGTACCATCGGGAGCAACGATGAACCGCACAATGATTGGTCCGGTCTTGTAGTTGATTTTATCCAGCGAGTTGGGAAACTTAATGTTCTGGGCCAGGAAACGGAGCATGGCTAGCTGACCACCCGGAAACTGCGGAAGCTCTTCTACCGATGTGTAAAAACGGCCGGGGTACGTTCGGGTCGGCGGTTTCTGGGCGAATGTGGCAAGTGTAAGCAGGCTGCTCAACAAGGTCAGCGCCACCAGTCGGTAAAGAGCAGCGGGGCTTGGTGTCGATGAAGACAGGTTCATGTACAAAGTAAGTTTCTTAATTGATTGGGTAGAGGACGCCATTTTTCAGGCCTGAAAATTCTGAACCGGTTTGTTGTTCAGGGCGGCAACGGCCCCGGCAATTTCGGGTAATAAATCCAGATTTTGTTCGATGCCGTTGCCCACCACAATCAGGTCGGCACCAGCGCTCAGGGCTTCATAGGCTTTTTCGCCCGTGTTTATGCCCCCGCCCACGACAATCGGCGTGTCGACAGCCTGCCGAACGGCAGTAATCAGGGCGGCCGGTACTGGGCGGCGGGCACCGCTACCGGCATCCAGATACGTTAGTTGGAGCCCAAGCAATTCGCCGGCCATAGCCGTGCAGGCGGCTACTCCGGGTTTATCATGCGGCAGCGGCATGGTGTTACTGATGTACGACACGGTGGTCTGCGCCCCGCCATCTACGAGCATGTAGGCGGTCGACACAATATCGAGGCCACTCCGCTTCAGAAGCGGTGCTGCAATCACGTGCTGACCAATAAGCAGGTCGGGGTTCCGGCCAGAAATGAGCGAAAGCAGCAGCAACGAGTCGGCCGACGGATCAATATGCAGCGAATTGCCGGGGAAGAGAATGATCGGAATGTCAGACAACTGCCTGATAATGGGAATCATTTCATGCTGAACGTAGTCGGTGATCAGGCTACCTCCTACGAAAAAAAAGTCAGCCTGATGCGCGACGGCCCGGCTGACAGTTTCAGAAAAATTGTGTTGCCCCACCTTATCCGGGTCGAGCAACACGGCAAACGACTTCCTCCCCGATGCCTTATAACTACTCAGAGTAGCTAACAGGCTCGTTCGGGGCTTTTTCGTGGTATTGGGCATCAGCGGTTCTCGCTGTGGGGTTGATTGCATTATTTGTCCGAATTCGTGTCAGTAGACCGCTTATCTGCTCACGAGCGATGTTGGTGAGTACCGACGTTAGTAAACCGCCGATTAAACCACTGGCTGCCGCAGAGCGCTGTGTCTCTTTAGCCTGCTGTTTAACGGCTTTTTGCGGCTGTGTCCGATAGGTTCGGTCAGTGGGTTCCCCTTCATCCTCATCATCTTCGTCATCATCTGAATCATCATAGCGATCATCCGGTTCACCGTATTTCTCAGCATACCGGTATTCGCTTGACTTTGGCAGAATCAGGTTTGCCAACAAAAATACACCGAAAGCTACACCTGCCACCAATGCTGTGGTTTTTCCGATCTCGGATGCATCCGTTTTAAGTGAGTCGACACTATCCTGAATGGAGGATTTGAATCGTTCTGTTGCCTCCATCAATTGGGCACGGCGGGCAGTAGTGTCAGCAAATGGTACTTTTGGGTCTTCCATGAGTTTACTAGGCTAAAATAAGCAAAAATTAAGTTGAGTGTATTGGCTTTAAGGTCAGATAGTAACCAGATGGTCATTGTAAATACTGACCACTTTCGTTCAGTGACTTTGTCGTTTGCGTCATCAGGTCCTGAACGGCCTGCGATTTATCATGCGCCTTCTTTTCCTGGCTTTCCTTCATCGCTTTGTAGGCCATTTTACGGATCATGTTGGTCATCGCTGGCTTGGAGATGGCCCAGATGATGGTAATGATCAGGAAAAAGCCGGCCACGATCAAGAAACCAATGTAGCGGCTGTCGGTTACCTCATTGAGCCAGGCAGCCAGCAGACTAAACAAAAAGATGGTTGTGATCGTAGCCAGAAAGCCTAAAATCACACCATGAACCGCAGTTACGGCTCCTTCCTCTACTTTGCCCCTTGTCTCGAGTGTAAACAGCTCGATGCGGGCTTCGATGTAGCGAAATATATTTTCGCGAATTTCTTCCAGACGTTCTAACATGACGTATTGAGTGCTTAGTCCATGTATCTATAGATACATGACAAATTATGGCCCACTTTGTTTAGAAGACTAGAGCGAATGCCCTATAGTTTAACTAAACGGCTGATAATCAGCTATTGGTCACTAGCCCTATTCGGCCTTGTGCGTGAGGAAATGGAGCAGGCTAAATTGCCTGTAGCCAACAGAACTGTAGAAAATAGTCGGCAATTGTTACCGATTGAAGAGCTGTTTCAACTCCTGAAGGGCCGAACGGATGCGGGTTTTAACGGTTCCCAAGGGCAAAGCAAGCTCTTCAGCGGCTTCCTCATGGGTATAGCCATTGAAATAAACGAGGTCGATCAACTGCCTGCGTTCGGGTCGTAGTTTGTCGACTACTTCTTTAAGGCCAATAAAGTCGGTGTTCTCCGGGGCCACGGCATACTGCCGGTCAACGGTATAAGTGCCCTCATCGTCCGTTGAGATTGTCTGGGCTGAGGCGGGGCGACTCATGGCTTTACCCGACCGGATACTATCGATAGCCGTGTTTCGGGCTATATTCAGCATCCAGGTAAACAGACGGCCTTTCTGCGTATCGTAGCTGCTGAGGTTATTCCAGATCTTGACGAAAACGTCCTGCATCAAATCCTGCGCCTGCTCTTCTTCCCGTACTATCTTCAGCAGAACACCGTATAGTGCTGCTGAGTAGTGTTCGTACAGCCATTGAAACGCTTTATCGTCACGTTTAAGTAGCTGGTCGACCAGGGTGGATTCGTCAGAAAGAGGCGATTGGCGTTTCAAGTCAAGCGTTGGTTTTGAAACCAAATATACAGGCTTAGTCGAGGAAAAGTGCAACAGAGTCATAGATGTTGAGCTGACACAACCTCGTATGCGTGCAGTGTAAGTAGTAACACTATATGCACCCACTCTTGTTTAATAAATGGCCCGATTTCTTAATCAATACAGATAAATACCAAAAAAGGCAGACCATAGGCCTGCCTTTTTTAGGAGAAATATTAGCTCTTTACGCCAGATAAGGTGTTGCAATAGCCAGTACCTGCTCTTTTGTCAATGGTTCATCGAAGGCCTCACGAACCCGTGTAGCCGATTTGCCGGTCAACATCACCAGATCAACACCCGCCTGACTGGTAGCATCTTCACCGGCATAAACTGCGCCCGTTTCGCCGTCTGAGATCCAGCCACGCAGGCTGCGCAGGCGACGTACCTCAGCGGCATGTCGTGCCTCTACAGAGTGAATCTGTAGCGCCACCGTCAACTGATCTGTGCCTAGCAGGGCACCCGCCTGACCTTTGTAGGCCCGAACGCCCGTGTCTTCAAACGCCTGAGCTGCCGCCAGGAATGTTTGGTAGTTGCTGAATACAGTACCAAACTTGAAGGCAGGCTTGGCCACTGCCGCAGCGCCCAAAGCTCCTTTGAGAAGGGCAACGTGGGCAGTCTCATGCTTGCTGATCTGATTCATGATGGCCATGTCGGAGGCCGGAATAAGGCCCGAAGTGGCAATGGCTGCCCGGTAGTACTCGTCTTCGAGGTACTCGAGTGTCAGGGCAAAGTTAAGGGCGGCAACAACACCCGAGCTCTGTGCGTAGGCGTCGTTGAGGGTTGCGGCTACAACGGCTGGAGCAGCAACGGCAGCTGATACCCGTTGGCCCATTTTCAGCCAGTTACGACGGCTGTAATGCGCTAAACGTTCGGGCGCATCGCCGTCTATTTTTTCAATTTCAGAGAATATCTGGAATAAGTTCATGGCTTTCTTGTTTGAATTAGTTGGCGAATTGGACCTAACCTAAGTTGGCTGTGATCTTATTCATTACGAATGGCTGGGCGGCAGCAAGCACGACCGATGGTGCCAATGCACCGTCAAGGCCAGTAGCCGTAACCACATCGTCGCCGGCAAATGCCGACGTTTTGGGGCTAATCAGGTCGCGAATGATGGCGGCGTGACGAGCTTCAACAGAAACGATCTTGCCGGCTAGCAGCAGATAGTTCACGTCTTTAATCAGTTTACCAGCTCCGTTATAAGCCGATACGCCAAGATCTTCGAAGGTGCGGGCGGCCGTTAGTACGCTGGTCCGGTCATTGAATTTGATGGCAGAGAAGTTAGGCGTCAGGCCCATGATAGCCTTACTACCGATGGCTGCCTTAAAGAAATCGCGGTGAATGATTTCGTGATCGCGAATCTCGGTGAGAATAGTCATTTCGTCCGCACTCATGCCTGAGTAAGGTGTGGCAATGACTTGCGTGTAGAAAGCGGCTTCTAATTGCT
Organism: uncultured Cytophagales bacterium; assembly: GCA_963750355.1. Classification (GTDB taxonomy): domain Bacteria; phylum Bacteroidota; class Bacteroidia; order Cytophagales; family Spirosomataceae; genus Fibrella. The sequence goes on from CAVVQL010000004.1 coordinate 15,354, forward strand.
CCAGCGCATACGCATAGTTCAATATGCCCACGTCGCCAGTGCCCAGGTCAACAGACTGAGCTGTAACCGCATCAACCACTGTATCTTTGCTACAGGCCGTAACCAGTAGTGAAGCAGAAGCGGCCGTGAAGCCCGCATAGCGCAAAAATAACCGGCGGCCTAAAATCATTGACGGGTGTTCAGACGAGACCGGATCAGTCGTGTCCAGTTGGTCTTTTTGTTGGATAAGCATAGTATTGAAGCTTAGTTAATTCGTGTCTCTTCGTATTGCAGAATCTAGAATGCTTACGGGAAGCACACCTGTTCTGGATTGGAAGAGCCCCGAAATAAATTACGTGCCTATACCAAAAAGACGCTTTTCATACGATAAGAAAGGAGAATCAGGAAACGAAACCGGCTGATTTATAGCGTGTTGTGCCCTGTCTTTACGACAAGTCACAACACGCTATAAATCAGCCGGAAATTGGAAAAGAAAGTTGGTTAGATCCGTACCTGATCGGTGGCGAAGCTTAGTTCGCGCACCGCCTCGGCAATGCCTTCGGGGTCGAAACCACATTCGTGATGGAGTTCGATCTGTTCGCCATGTTCGATGATCGCGTCAGGGATTCCGAGGCGTTTTACGCGGGCCATGTAGCCATTGTTGGCCATAAACTCGAGCACTGCCGAGCCAAAACCACCCATCAGGCAACCATCTTCAACGGTCAGCACTTTGTCGAACCGGCGGAAGATCTGATGCAGCATGGCCTCGTCGAGTGGTTTGGCGTACCGCATATCAATATGCGCCGGACGGATGCCTTCTTTCGCCAGCATCTTCATGGCGGTTACCGCGTAGTTACCAATATGACCAAGCGTCAGAATGGCCACTTCTTCGCCATCCTGCATGATCCGGGCTTTACCGATGGGCAATTCTTCGAGCGGGGTTTTCCAGTTGGGCATCACGCCTTCACCGCGCGGATAACGGATGGTGAACGCCTGCTTGCCTTTCTGAACGGTATCTGATGCCGCCGTGAACATCATGTTCCGCAGTTCCTGTTCGTTCATAGGTGCCGCCACAATCATGTTGGGTACGCAGCGCATAAAAGCAATATCATACGCGCCGTGGTGGGTAGGTCCGTCGGCACCGGCGAAACCCGCCCGGTCGAGGCAGAAGATCACGGGTAGCTCCTGAATACATACGTCGTGGATCACCTGGTCGTAGGCCCGCTGCATGAACGTCGAATAGATGTTGCAGAACACCACTTCGCCCCGCGTAGCCATACCCGCCGAGAAGGTCACGGCATGTTGTTCGGCAATGCCAACGTCGAACGCGCGGGTGGGCATCGCCTTCATCATGATGTTCATCGACGAGCCCGACGGCATAGCGGGCGTAACCCCCACAATACGCGGGTTCTGCTCGGCCAATTCGACGAGCGTATTGCCAAACACATCCTGGTATTTAGGCGGCTGGGGCGTGTTGTACGTCTTCTTCTTGATCTCGCCGGTCAGCTTGTCGAACAGGCCGGGTGCATGCCACTTGGTCTGGTCTTTCTCGGCGGGGCCATAGCCTTTGCCTTTCACCGTCAGTACGTGCAGGATCTTGGGGCCGGGAATGGTTTTCAGATCGGCCAGCACGTCGACCAGCCGGTCGACATCATGCCCATCGATGGGGCCGAAATAACGCAGGTTGAGCGACTCGAACAGGTTGCTCTGCGACAGGACCGACGATTTGATGGCGGTCTCCACCTTCGAAACGATGTCCTGCGCCGACTTGCCAAAGGTGCTGAATTTACCCAGCAGGTTCCAGACCTCATCTTTCACCTTGTTGTAGGTGGGCGAGGTCGTGATGTCGGTCAGGTACTCACGCAGCGCCCCTACATTAGGGTCGATGCTCATGCAGTTATCGTTCAGTACGATCAGCAGATTGGCATCGGTTGCGCCGGCATGGTTCATGCCCTCAAACGCCAGCCCGGCCGTCATAGAACCGTCGCCGATTACCGCAATGTGATTACGCGTCAGGTTGCCCTGTAGCTCTGAAGCGATAGCCATGCCCAGCGCGGCTGAGATAGACGTTGACGAGTGACCAACGCCAAAGGCATCATAGGCGCTTTCTTTCCGTTTCGGGAAGCCCGACAAGCCGCCGTAAAACCGATTCGTATGGAAATTCTCGCGCCGACCAGTCAGAATTTTGTGACCGTATGCCTGATGCCCTACATCCCAGATAAGCTGATCGTCGGGGGTGTTGAAGACATAATGTAACGCGGCCGTTAGCTCTACTACGCCCAGACTAGCCCCAAAATGCCCTCCATAAACGGACACCACATCGATGATGTACTGGCGTAGTTCGTCGCAAAGTTGGGGTAGGCTTGACTTAGGTAGTTTACGCAGATCTTCGGGAGTGCGAACGGTCGCTAACAGGTTGCCGGGGGTAATCAGCATGATATACTGCGTGAAGTGTTAATTGTCGATTGTAAACAAATCAAGAGAAGGTAATGTTCTGCTGAACCTCTGCTGATTGACAGTTGATTACAAAAGCCTACAAAAATACGTCAGGATTAGGACAAAACGAATATCATGCCCCGAAGGCTGCCGATGTGATTGTACTAAATCGATACGTCTCTTCGGGTTATTGGCCAAATAGCTGGCTCCAGACGGCTTTGGCCCTCTCCTTGGCAACATCGATCTGATGGGTTGCTTCGGCTTTCATCTCATCGAGTTTTATCTGGGCAACTTCCAACTGTAGGGCGGCTTCGGCCCGAACCTCATCAAATTTGTCCTCGGCAATATCTGATAACTCGTCAGCTTTGGCGGCTGCAGCCGTGTAAGCCGTTTCAGCCTGCGCCTGCAACTGGCTGATTGTTTCGGCGGTATTGTTTTAACGGTTTCGAGATGCTGGCTGGCATCCATGATATGTGATTGGTTAGGGGCGAAAGATAGGCAATGGGTAGTGATGATGAATACTATAGAATGGCTAATGGCCCTGTAGAGGAACCAACCGCAGCGTTATTAGCCATGTTTGTAACCCTTAGCCTTCAATCACCCCAGCCGCCGAACCATCAGGGTACCTACGGCTTCGATCAGGTTCATGGGCTTGAGGGTGCGCCAGTTGACGAGGTTCAGCGTGCCACCGAAGTTGATGTAGTAGTCGAGGTGGAACCGTTTCCACTCCTGCTCGATAAACTCCGGGAAATTGATGGCCGTGATCCAGCCGTCTTCTACATCGTCGAACCACTCTTCGTAGTAACTGTCGTCGGAGCCGTGGAAGTTAAGCACGTTTTCGCCGACCAACAGGAAATATTTGATGCCCTCTTTTACCAGTGGGTCAACCACCTGCCGCTTCAAGTGCATGATGTCGTTATGCAGCGTGTCGTTCCACTCGCCAAACAGCTCGATGACCACGGCCCGCCGGTCATAATTGGCGTACAGAATCTTGCAATACAACGTTTCTGACCCTATTTCGTCCCAAAAGGGGTGGATATAGTAGCCGTAAATGTCGTTTTCGTACTGGGTTGTATTGTAGGTCCGCTCGTAGAAAGGCGACTGCGGGTCGTCGGAGGCGGTGTAGTACTTCTCCCAGCCATAAAAAGGCTCAATGTCTTGCATGGAAGTTGAGTTTTTTCATAAACCGCAAAGGCGCAAAGGTTGTCACAAAGGGCGCAAAGATTATTTCTCTGCACCTTTTGTGGCAACCTTTGCGCCTTTGCGGTTGGTTACTTTTATGCCGGCGAAACCACGTCTGAGGGCACCATATCTGCTTCGGCGGTCACTTCGGCGTAGGCATCGGTGGGCACGCATGAGCAAACGAGGTTACGGTCACCGTAGGCCGAATCGATCCGGCTAACGCTGGGCCAAAACTTGCGGGCACGCACGTAAGGCAGCGGGAAAACGGCCTTTTCGCGGGTGTAGGGACGGTGCCAGTCATCGGCCAGCGCCACTACGGCGGTGTGCGGGGCGTACTTCAGCACGTTCTCCATTCTATCGGCCTGGCCGCTTTCGATCTCGCGAATCTCGTTCCGAATGGCAATCAACGCATCGCAGAAACGGTCGAGTTCCGCTTTCGATTCCGACTCCGTTGGCTCGATCATCATGGTGCCCGCTACCGGAAATGACACTGTGGGCGCATGAAAACCGTAATCCATCAGGCGCTTGGCAATGTCTTCCACCTCAATACCCGTCGCCTGTTTCAGCGGTCGGCAGTCGATAATCATTTCGTGGGCAGCCCGGCCACTGATTGCCGTGTACAGCGTTGTGTAATGCCCATCCAGCCGCGATTTGATATAATTGGCGTTCAGAATGGCTCGCTTTGTGGCGTTGGTCAGTCCTTCGCCACCCATCATGGCAATGTAGGCGTACGAGATCGTCAGGATACTGGCCGACCCATACGGAGCGGCCGACACAGCCCCGGATCCTTTGCCCGGCAGAAACGGTACCAATTGCTCGGCCACACCAATAGGCCCCATACCCGGACCGCCACCGCCATGCGGAATGCAGAAGGTTTTGTGCAGATTCAAGTGGCAAACGTCGGCGCCAATGGTAGCGGGAGACGTGAGGCCGACCTGCGCGTTCATGTTGGCACCATCCATATACACCTGACCACCAAACTTATGGATGGTGTCGCAGATATCGATAATGCTTTCCTCGAAAACACCGTGGGTACTGGGGTACGTAACCATCAGGCAGGACAGATCAGCGGCGTACTGCCCGGCCTTGGCTTTCAGATCAAGTATGTCGATGTTACCGCGTTCGTCGCATTTCACAATCACCACTTTCATGCCGGCCATCACCGCGCTGGCGGGGTTAGTGCCGTGCGCCGACTGCGGAATCAGGGCCACGTTGCGGTGCTCGTCGCCCCGGCTTTCATGATAGGCCCGAATCACCATCAGGCCCGCGTACTCGCCCTGAGCCCCCGAATTGGGCTGTAGCGACATGGCCGCAAAGCCCGTAATTTCACAAAGCCACGCACTGAGGTCGGTAAAAAGCTGCTGATAACCGGCGGTTTGCTCTTTCGGCGCGAACGGGTGCATTTTGCCAAACTCAGGCCACGTTACCGGAATCATCTCGGCGGTGGCGTTCAGTTTCATGGTGCAGCTGCCCAGCGAAATCATCGAATGCACCAGCGAGAGGTCTTTCTCTTCCAGCGACTTCAGATACCGCAGCATCTCGTGTTCGGTATGGTGCGTGTTGAAAACGGGATGGGTCAGGTAGGCCGACTGGCGCACAAGTCGCTCAGGCCAGGTTAGTTCGAGGCTGTCGATCATACCCGCGAGGTCGTCTTCACTCACCTGAATGCCGAAAACATCGAGCAGGGTTTTCAGATCATCGAGCGTCTTGGCTTCGTCGAACGAGAGGCTCACGCGCTCATCATTGTTATGGTAGCAAAGGTTGATTTGCGCCGCCCGCGCCGATTTTTTCAGCGATTCAATGTCGTCAACGCGCAGGGTAATGGTGTCGAAGTACGTTTCAGACAGGATCTCGTATCCGCTCCGACGGGCCGCTTTGGCAAACAGGCGGGTCAGGCCGTGCGTACGTTCGGCAATCTCGCGCAGGCGCTGCGGACCGTGATAAACGGCATAGCTACCCGCCATAACGGCCAGCAGAACCTGCGCCGTACAGATATTCGAGGTTGCTTTTTCGCGGCGGATATGCTGCTCACGGGTTTGCAGGGCCATCCGTAAGGCTGGGTTCCCCTGCGCATCCACCGATACACCAATAATACGGCCCGGAATATGCCGCTTGAAGGCATCTTTCGTGGCAAAGAAGGCGGCATGAGGACCACCAAAGCCCATGGGGACACCAAATCGCTGCGACGAACCTACCACGATATCGGCTCCCATTTCGCCGGGGGGCGTCAGCATCGTCAGGGCCATCAGGTCGGCAGCAACGGCTACGTTGATGCCCAGTTCGTGGGCGGCGGTAATCAGATCGGTATAATCGAACACCTCGCCGTCGGTGGCGGGATATTGAAGCAACATGGCAAAAATTGCGCCCGACGTAAGATCGGCCTGCCGGTGATCGCCCACCACCACCCGGATGTTCAGCGGCGTAGCGCGGGTACGCACTACGTCGATGGTTTGCGGATGGCAACGATCTGAGATAAAGAACGTTTCGGCGTTTTTGCGTTGAGCCGGACGCAGGCTGTGCAGCATGGTCATGGCTTCGGCGGCGGCCGTCGCTTCGTCGAGCAGCGAAGCATTGGCGATTGGCATGCCGGTCAGATCGCAGACCACCGTCTGGAAATTCAGCAGCGCTTCCAAACGACCCTGAGCGATTTCGGCCTGATAAGGCGTGTAGGCCGTATACCAGGCTGGGTTCTCCAGAATATTGCGCAGAATAACGTTCGGCGTGAGTGTATCGTAATAGCCCTGCCCAATGTAGGAGGTAAATACCTTGTTCTGCTGGGCCAGTTTTTTAAAGTCACTCAAAAACTCATGCTCCCCTTTAGGGGCAGGCAGATCGAGCGGACGAGGTAGCCGGATGGTAGCCGGTACGGTTTGTTCAATGAGTTCATCTATGTTATCGACCCCCACTGCCTGGAGCATCTGGTCGAATTCATGATCTGGTTGACCGTTATGACGGTCTTCAAAACGGTCTGTTTGCTGAAGCTTTACTTTCATAAAGTGATTGACGCGTACGGCTTTATTGTCGGAACCCAAAGTTACGGTAAAACGTGCCGTGTCGCACTTTGTCAGGTCGCCGGAAATCTAAATGCCTGGCTGTTTACGTAGATAAGGGGTCATTCATTACTTATCCAGCTATTAATCTTGAAAAACGCTCTGGTCATCTGGCCAGGGCGTTTTTTTGTGTCTCTCTCACTGGGCCGGTCTGGATGAACAAAGTCGTTAGGTTCTGCTGAAACCAGGCTTTACTTCATTTAAGTGGTATCTTTCGTGAAGGTATTTCTGCCATTACCGTGACTCTTTCCTCAATTTTCAACCCATGAAACGCACCGAATTCTTGAAAACATCATCCGTTTTGGTGGCTGGCAGCATGTTGTCACCGCTGATCTCCTGCGATGGGCAGGCTAAATCCGTTCGTAAAAACTGGGCGGGCAATTACCAGTACCAGGCTCCAGAGTATTATGAGCCCAAAACGATCGATGAATTACAGGCCGTGATGAAGAGGGCGGGTAAACAAAAGGCACTCGGTTCATGCCACTGTTTCAATGATATTGCCGACAGTCAACTTAGCCAGATTTCCACCAAACATTTCGATAAAGTGGTATCGATTGATGAGCAGGCCATGACTGTTACCGTTGAGGCGGGTGCCCGGTACGGTCAGTTTGCCCCGCAGCTCCATCAGAAAGGGTACGCCCTGCATAATCTGGCTTCATTGCCCCATATTTCGGTGGCCGGTGCCTGCGCAACGGCTACCCACGGTTCGGGCGTGAAAAATGGCAATTTAGCCACGGCCGTTGCCGGGTTGGAACTGATTACACCCAACGGCGAAGTGGTAAATTTAAGGCGCGGTACAGACGGACATCTGTTCAACGGGGCGGTGGTTGGACTAGGCGCGCTGGGCGTTGTTACGAAAGTGACCCTCGATATGGAGAAGACGTATCAGGTTCGTCAGGATTTGTTTCAGGACCTACCGCTGGAATCGCTAACGGCTCATTTCGACGAAATTCTGGCGAGCGGCTACAGCGTCAGTCTGTTCACCGACTGGCAGCATAAAAAGATCAGCCAGGTATGGATAAAACGGCGGGTTGAACCAGCTACAAAATCGATGGGGGCTGATTTTTTCGGGGCCAAAGCGGCTACGAAGAACCTGCATCCGATCACCAGACTATCGGCCGAAAACTGCACCGAGCAACTGGGCGTACCCGGCCCCTGGTACGAACGATTACCCCACTTCAAAATGGGCTTTACCCCCAGCAGTGGCGAAGAACTCCAGTCGGAATATTTCGTGCCCCGTTTGCATGCGCTCGAAGCCTTTATGGCGTTGGAAAAACTGGGCAGCACGATCTATCCACAGCTAATGATCTCCGAAATCCGCACGATTGCCGCCGATAGTTTCTGGATGAGCCCCTGCTACAACCAGGCTTGTGTGGCGTTTCACTTTACCTGGAAACAAAACTGGGAAGAGGTCAGTAAGATACTCCCCGTCATTGAAGCAGAACTGGCTCCGTTCAAGGCGCGGCCACACTGGGGTAAACTCTTTAAGGTAGCCCCAGCGGTGCTGAAAGAGCGGTACGATATGCTCCCCGAGTTTTTGCAATTGGCCCGGATGTATGATCCTCAGGGCAAATTCCGCAACAAGTACCTGGATCTGAACATCTTTTAAGAGGGTAATGACCTGGTAGGGGTAAGCGCCCTGTTCGCTCCTGTGGGCGGTGGCATGAAAATTGGTGATGGCCTGCTAATCGTCAGGTTTAGCTTGTCCTGCTTTAGCGGGATTGCCCTAACTTGCCTGGCCTAAACCCATTGCGTAACAGCCCAAGCATCCATGAAAGTTGTGATTTTGGCCGGTGGCCTCGGCACTCGACTCAGCGAGGAAACGGTTGTGAAACCCAAGCCGATGGTCGAAATTGGCGGTATGCCGATCCTTTGGCACATTATGAAAATCTATTCGGCCCACGGCTACAACGAGTTCATTGTGTGTCTGGGCTACAAAGGGTACATCATCAAAGAGTTTTTCGCAAACTACTTTCTCCACCAGTCCGACGTAACGATCGACTTGAGTTCTAACACCATCGATGTGCACACCTCGCAGGCAGAGCCCTGGAAAGTAACGCTGGTTGATACGGGGCGCGACAGCATGACCGGCGGACGCATTCGGCGGGTACGACACCATATTGGTAATGAACCCTTTATGCTCACTTATGGCGATGGAGTAGGGAACGTAGACATCACCAAACTGGTGGCCTTTCACGAAGCGCATGGCAAAAGGTGCAGCCTGACAGCCGTACAGCCGTCAGCCCGTTTTGGCGCACTCGACGTGGATGATACCAACGGGGTGCGGTCTTTTCTGGAAAAACCCAAGGGCGACGGGGCCTGGATCAATGGTGGTTTTTTTGTGTGCGAGCCCTCAGTTATCGATCTTATCGAAGGCGATAACACCACCTGGGAACGTTACCCCATGGAAACGTTGGCCGCGCAGGGTGACATGATGGCGTTTCGCCACCACGGTTTCTGGAAACCGATGGACACACTCCGTGATAAGTTGGAGCTGGAAAATGCCTGGAACAGCAATCAGGCCGAATGGAAGGTGTGGTAAAATAAGTTTCAGGTGGCCGCCTGAAACCTGAAACAGTCTCATGTTCAACGATACATATCGCAATAAAACGGTTTTTTTAACGGGGCATACGGGCTTCAAAGGATCGTGGCTGGCCTATTGGCTGAAACAGTTGGGAGCCAATGTAGTCGGCTATTCACTGCCCGCACCCACCACGCCGAGCCATCATGCGTTGCTGAATCTTGAACAGCCCGAAACGCTGGCCGACCTGAATAACCTACCTGAGCTGATAAGGGCTGTTCAAACGGCCCGGCCCGATGTTGTCATTCACATGGCGGCGCAACCATTGGTGCGAGAATCGTACAGACTACCTCTGGAAACGCTGGAGACCAACGTTTTGGGTACCGCCCGGTTGCTTGAAGCCGTCAGGCGTACCTCTTCGGTACGGGCCGTGGTGATTGTGACCAGCGATAAATGCTACGAAAACCCGGACGATGGGCGACCGTTGCGGGAGACAGACCCGATGGGTGGGTTTGATCCGTATAGTGTATCCAAAGGCGCGGCTGAGCTGATTACGGCCAGTTACCGACACTCTTTTTTCAACCCGGCGCACTACGGTCAGGCGCACCAAGTGCTGATCGCGAGCGTCAGGGCTGGTAATGTCATCGGTGGGGGCGACTGGGCCGCCGACCGGCTTATTCCTGACCTTATCCGGAGTACACAACAACACCTGGCCGTTGCCATTCGGAACCCGCTGGCGGTTCGTCCGTGGCAGCATGTGCTGGAACCCCTGTCGGGTTATTTACTCGTTGGCCAGAAACTCCTGGAAGGTGAAACAACTGTGGGTGAAGGCTGGAATTTTGGTCCTGCAATCACAGACGTGCTGCCTGTTCGCGATGTCATTGCCCACGCCCGCGCCGAATGGGCAGCGATTCAAAGCGACGAACAGGTATCAGAAGCCAACCCGCATGAGGCCCATTTGCTCTCCTTAGATTGTACTAAGGCGCATAAACGGTTAGGCTGGACACCCGTCTGGACAACCGAAACGGCTATTCGGCGCACCGTGGCCTGGTACCGTGACCATTATCAGAATGGGGCCGTTCATACCGACGCCGATTGGCGCGCTTATGTAGCACAGGCCGAGGCTGCTAACCAACCCTGGGCCGTATGACGTTCAGCGAAACACCCATTGGCGGTGCTTATGTAATTACCCCCGTGCCCAGGGGAGACCATCGGGGTTGGTTCATGCGAACCTTCGACCGGGACTCGTTCTTGGCTCACGGCCTCTGCGCAGACTGGGTACAGATGAACCACTCCATGACCGTTACTGCGGGTAGCATTCGCGGGATGCACGTCCAGAATGCACCGGCTGCCGAGATAAAACTGGTACGTTGCGTTGCTGGTCGTGTTTATGATGTTGTGGTCGATCTTCGTCCTGATTCACCCACCCGCTGGAAATGGGTTGGGGTCGAGCTGTCGGCCCGTAATCAGCAACAGCTGTATATTCCCGAGGGGTGCGCCCACGGGTTTCAAACCCTCGAACCTACTTGTGAAATGGTCTATTGCCATAGCGCGGCTTATGCCCCTGAACATGAAGGCGGCGTTCGCTACAATGATCCCGTATTAGGAATTTCCTGGCCTCTTCCTGTCACTGATATTTCAGCTCGTGACACAGCGCACCCATTATTGCCTCTTCTATGAACTGCCGATTTTGCCATACACCACTGGAACACGTCTTTATCGACCTGTTCAACTCCCCCGCGTCAAACTCGTTCCTGACTGCGGAACAGCTCAATGAGCCGGAGACATTTTACCCGCTGAAGGTATTCACCTGCCCGACCTGCTTTTTGGTGCAGGTGGATGAGTACAAGAAGTCGGACGCTATTTTCGACAGTGACTACGTCTATTTTTCGTCGTTCTCCACGAGCTGGCTGGCGCACTCAAAGCGATACGTTGAGGCCATGACCGAGCGGTTCGGCTTAAATGAACAGTCGCTGGTGGTGGAGGTTGCGTCGAATGATGGGTATCTGCTTCAGTATTTTGTTGAGAAACAGATCCCGGTGCTGGGCATCGAGCCAACAGCCAATACCGCCGCTGTTGCCATTGATAAAGGAGTCACAACGATTACCCGCTTTTTCGGGACTGAACTGGCTCATGAATTAGCCGAACAGGGAACCCAAGTTGACTTATTGCTGGGAAACAACGTACTGGCTCACGTACCTGACATTGTTGATTTCGTGAAGGGCATGAAAATCCTGCTTAAGCCGGAAGGTGTAGTCACGATGGAGTTTCCGCACCTGCTGCAACTAGTCGAGAATAACCAGTTCGACACCATTTACCACGAGCATTTTTCATACCTCTCCTTCACTACCGTCAGTCAGATTTTTGCGGCGCAGGGTCTGGTCATGTTCGATGTAGATGAACTGCCAACGCACGGTGGTTCATTGCGAATTTATGCCCGGCATGAGGATGACGACAGCAAAGTCATTTCGCCGAACGTAGCCGCCATGCTGAAGAAAGAAGCGACCACAGGCCTGACCACGATGGCCTATTACGAAGGTTTCCAGCAGCGGGCCCTACAGGTAAAGCTTGACCTGCTGGATTTCCTGATCAAGCAAAAACTAGCGGGCAAATCTGTGGCGGCCTACGGTGCTGCGGCAAAGGGCAACACGCTGCTGAACTATTGCGGCGTGAAAAGCGACCTGATTGACTTTGTGGTGGATGCTAATCCAGCCAAGCAGAACAAGTTTTTACCTGCTAGCCACATTCCGGTTGTCGACGAAGCCACATTGAGAGCGACGAAACCTGATTTTGTCTTACTTCTGCCCTGGAATCTCCGCGAGGAGATCACGAAACAACTTAGCTACATCAGTGACTGGGGTGGCCAGTTCGTCGTTCCTATTCCAGAGGTGAAGGTTTTATAACGTACCCGACTCATGCATATCCTTGTTACTGGCGCATCGGGGTTTGTGGGGCAACACGTGGTGCGGGCGCTGCTGGCGCGGGGGCATCGCGTTACGGCTTCGGCGACAAACACGGATAGCTTATCCCGCTTCGACTGGGCAGAGCAGGTAACGACCGTGCCTTACATATTACCCGCTGCAAGAGATGAACAGGATCTGTATGCGTACTTCGGACAACCAGACGCGCTGATACACCTTGCCTGGCAGGGATTACCGAACTACAAAGCCTCGTTTCACGTCGATCAGAATTTGTTTCCGCAGTACTTGTTTCTGAAGAACTTAATCGCGAATGGCTTATCAGACATGACGGTGGCTGGCACGTGTTTTGAATACGGTATGCAGAGCGGATGTCTGTCTGAAGTAACCCCGGCGTTACCCGCCAACCCATATTCGCTGGCTAAAGATTCGCTCCGGCGTTTCCTGGTTATGCTGCAAACCGAGCATTCCTTTAGTCTGAAATGGGCCCGACTGTTTTATATGTACGGACCTGGCCAAAGCCCCAACTCGCTATTGCCGTTGCTTGAGCGGGCGGTAGCGGCGGGGGAACCCGTGTTCAACATGTCGGGTGGTGAGCAACTACGCGATTACCTGCCCATCGACATGGTAGCAACGTATTTGTGTCAGATCGCCGGGCAGCAGCAAATTACAGGCATTATTAACTGTTGCAGCGGTCAGCCTGTTTCGGTGCGCAGGCTGGTGGAGGAACATATACAGCGACTCAATGCTAACATACAGTTAAATTTAGGCCATTATCCGTATCCCGATTACGAGCCCATGGCATTCTGGGGCGATAACACAAAATTGAAAACAATTGTACCCTAATGACTAAACCAGCCAACCCGATTGAGGAATTTAAACAGGAGCGTGCTGAGCGCGTAGCATCCTACGCTCAACCCGGCGACCTTCGTGAAGCCGCCGCCGCTTTCAACGTAACCTCGAACCGCGATAAGTACTCCTATAATTTTTCCTGGATGGGGCGTCCCATTATTCAGTATCCGCAGGACATGATTGCCATGCAGGAACTGATCTGGGAGATTAAACCTGACCTGATCATTGAAACCGGTATTGCCCACGGCGGCTCACTGATCTACTATGCCTCGTTGATGGAGCTTATCGGCAAGGGTGAGGTACTGGGCATTGATATCGACATCCGTGAGCACAACCGCCGCGAGATTGAAACCCACCCCATGTTCAAGCGAATTCAGATGATTCAGGGATCGGCGATTGACGAAGAACTAGTGGCCGAAGTGGCTCATCGGGCAGAAGGGAAGGAGACGATCATGGTCTGTCTGGATTCGAACCACACCCACGACCATGTACTGCGCGAACTTGAGTTGTACGCTCCCTTTGTGACGGTTGGCTCGTATTGTGTGGTGTTTGATACCATCGTTGAAGATATGCCAAAAGGCGCTTACGAACGCCCCTGGGATGTAGGCAATAACCCGAAGACTGCCGTTTGGGAATACCTGAAGAGTCACGACGAGTTTGAAATTGATCATCAGATCGATAATAAACTGCTGATCTCAGTAGCGCCGGAAGGGTACTTGAAACGGGTAAAATAGGTTTGCTGATGATGGAAAACCGAACTAGTAAACCACTAGTCAGCATTGTCATTCCGCTGTATAACCAACAACTGGCGTATTTTCAGGAAGCCCTGGCAAGCGCGCTGGCACAACCATATAGCGCCGTTGAGGTCGTTGTGTCGGATAACCACTCGACCAATGAAACGCCTGCCTGGTTGGCTACACAGGCCGACTCACGCCTGCGGGTAGTGCGCCCTGGGCGGTTTTTGCCTATGGTGGAGCACTTTCAGTTTGCGGCTGATCAGGCAGAAGGGGAATGGATCTTATATCTCTGCTCGGATGATTACCTCTATCCGAACTGCGTAGAAACCCTTGTGGCCAACTTGCCAGCCGATAACAGCGCTGTAGTGGCTTATGGCGAACTGGCCAGCGTTGACTTTCGCAACCTTAACCAGATTAAGTTTTACTACAACCGGAAGCCTACCGCCCTGCGATCGCCCGCCGAATCGCTGAACGAGTTGATTCGGGCGCGGCCGTTTTTCGCCTGGATTCCCGGAGGAATGCTTCGCCGGGATGCGTACCTGCATTGCCGCCATATACTGGACGGCCACATTACCTACGGGTTTGATATAGCGCTTCTACTCAAGGCACACGAGATCGGGAAGGTATTGTACGTTGACAAGCCAGTGGGTAAATTTAGGGTCTGGACAGCCAAAGAAGGGAAGCTCGGAGGTAATCGCCTGATAAAAAACATCATTGACGCAGGTCAGTACATTAGTCTGGTAGAGGACTCCCCCGTGCTTCGCAGCTATCTGATGCCGGAAACGCTGGACGAATGGCGGAGTTATCAGGCCCGACGTTGGGAATTGGCCGCCCTTATCGACTTCTTCACGGGGGGCTGTACAGCCGAAGAAGCCAGAAAGGCACTCCATGTAATTTCCGACAAGGTTCATGCGCCAACCCAGTTCACCAAACTCGTTGCGTTTTTGCTTGGCCGCCCGCAGGCCGGGCTAACAAAACCAACGCTGAACGCACTCTACGGCCTGTTCTTGCAGATTCAGCAAGTAGCTAAGCGGCCATTCTAAAATCAAACGTTTCGTACTGCCCTTGACTAACTCCGTCACCTTTCTTCATCCTCACTGCATGCTGGCCGGGGGGGCTACAACGGTTCTGCTGGAAGAAGCGCGGCGACTCGTGCGTGACGGATGGACGGTCTATGTCGTGTCGGTGCAGTCTGACCCGGCTATTGTGGCTGAGGCTAAAACGGCAGGCGTGCAATTTGTGGACGTGGGTGGTCCGCTCTCGTCGTCGATTTGGTTTTGGGTGTTGTATCCGCTTATGTACTGGCGGGTGCACCGGGCCACAAAGCGCATTGGTTCGCCGGTGATCGTGTCAGAACCATTTCCGGCCAACTGGTGGGGCTGGTTTTACAAGAAAATAAATCCGTCTGTTCGGTTGGTGTACATCTGTCATGAACCTACCGCATTCATTTTTGAAAGGGCCTGGATCAATTCCATCAAACCTGATTACATGCGCTGGGGACTAAAACTGATGAATCCGCTCTTTCGCTGGATTGAGCATGCACTTATGCCCTGCACCGACGTGGTGGTGGTGAACTCGGCCTATTCCGAGCGGACGGTGCTGAAGACGTTTCCTAAACTGGATCCAGCAAAGGTAAAGCTGGTGTACTGCGGTATTGACCATTCCACGTTCCGGCCCCGGCCACAAATTGCCCGAAAACAGCAGATTGCCGTGGTGGGTACGCTAACAAAGTTCAAGCGGGTCGATGTGGTGATCAGGGCGCTAAAATTGTTACAGCAACAACCGGGTTACGAACCTACCCAGCTACTCATTAAAGGGAAGGGTTTTGAGAAGGAGAACCTGCGCCAACTCATAACTGAGTTGGGCCTCACCGATTCAGTACAGATTATCGATCAGTTTTACTCTGGCGAGCAGTTGGCCCAGTTGCTTTGTAGTAGCCGCGTTTTTGTTCATGCGGCGCATAACGAGCCTTTTGGCCTTTCACCTATCGAAGCGATGGCCTGCGGTACACCAGCCGTGGTAACCGGAACCGGCGGCACGGCCGAGACCGTCGAAAACGAAGTGTCGGGCCTCTATTTCGATTACCAGAGTGAGGCTGACCTCGCTCGCCAACTCCACCGGCTTTTGGCTGATGACAAGCTTTGGCAGCGATTGTCGGAAGGGGCAATTCGTCACGCGGAGCAGTTTAATTGGGATAAAACAACCGCCAGCCTAAGCCGACTGCTGGCGGTGCAGGATGCGAACGCACGGCTGACAAATTGAGGAACTGTCTACCCTCGCACTACTTCAGCACCCGATATAAACTAGTGATAAGCTGGTTGTGCAAATGATGTAAACCACGGACTACCGGTGAGGTGATGTGGCGGCGCAAGGTTTCGTAGTCTTCCTGAAACTGCGGCACGTATTGGCTACCGCCTTTCGAGTGCTGATGAATCCGGAAAGCCGAAAAGACCTGCCTGCTAATGGCTGGTGGCTGAGCCTGCGCCAGTCGAAGCCACCAATCGTAATCCATCGTGTACCGAAGATCTTCGCGCAGGTAGCCTAATGGCTGGTGGGCTGCCCGACGCCAGAATGTAGCGGGTTGGCAAACGGCGTTGGTAACGCCCAGGAAAGCCGCAGGCCACAGCGACCGTAGCACCCGTTTATACTGCCGAATGGGTTCCTGAATCGGTTGGCCTGCCTCATCGACGATCTGGCAATCCCCCGTGAGCCAAAGCTTTTCTGGATTAGCGGCAAAGAACGTACCTACGGCCTGCAACGTACCCGGCAGAAAGTAGTCGTCAGAGTTCAGCCAGCAAACAATGTCGCCGGTAGCCATACGCAGCCCTTTATTGATCGCATCCGTTTGGCCCTGGTCGCGCTCGGAGATAAAGGTTAATCGGTTTCGGTAGGGAGCTACAACCTTGGCGGTATGGTCGGTTGAGGCTCCGTCGATAATCAGGTATTGCAGGTTCGGGTAATCCTGTCTCAGTACCGACTCGATGGTCTGGCCGATAAATTGTCCCTGATTGTAGGAAGGGGTGATAACCGTAATGGCAGGAAGCATGAGCACCTTATGAAACGGCGGGTTCGGCGTCCGATTCCACTGACTCTTTCCCCGAGATTAATGTCTGTTGCCGGGCAAGTTCAAGTTTCATGTAGGCCATCTCCTGGGTCAAGGTCTTGATCTGGCTTTGCAACCTGGAGTTGACCACCGAGAGGTGTACCAGGAAGACGATGATGGCAAAAATGGCGGCCAGAAATATCAGCGAAGGGGGGTAATAGACGCCCAGCCAAAGCGAAATCTGCTCAAGCCCTTTTCGCCAGATCGAAAACACAATCAGAATCAGCGTACAGAGAATCCAGACGATGGAATATTCTTCCCGTAACCGCCCCTTGATAATCAGCCGGAAGATCATGACCATGAAGATCGTTGCTCCGGTCAGGCTGACTAATTGAATGACAAACGATAGACCTTCCATAAATGAACGCTTAAACTGCCTTTAGCCCTTTTCCCCGCAACCGCAAGTAAATAAAAAAAATACCGAGCGACACTTTGGCCATGTAGTAAACGGCCCGACTGGTATTTATGCTCGAAACGCCGCCCTGCCGCTCCTGCATCACAACCGGGACTTCCAGCATCCGTAAGCCATACAAGCCAAACTGCACGATAGCCTCTGGCTCAGGGTATTCGTCGGGGTAATACTGCTCCACAACCGCCAGCGTTTTGCGGTTGAACGCCCGGAAACCCGAGGTGCTGTCGTATATGGTTTGGCCGATCAGCAACTGATTCAGCCAACGGAAGTACCGAATCCCCATCCGTCTGGCCAAGGACGATTGAAACCCTTCACCAGTTAAAAAACGCGATCCGATTACTACATCGGCTCTGTCCTGCAAAAGGGGCGTTAGAATTTTAGGCAATTCATGGGCCGGGTGCTGACCGTCGCCATCCATCTGAACCGCAATGTCGTACCCATGCCGAAACGCGTATTTATAGCCTGCGTGCATAGCACCGCCAATACCGAGATTGACGGGTAGGTCGAGACACAGACAATTGAGTGATTGGATGATGCGGATCGAGTCATCCGTCGAGCAGTCATTGACCACCAGCACGTCGGCATCGAGTCTCTCCTGACGGGCCGTGTGCTGAATGGTACGTACTACCTCCGCAATAGCGGCCTGTTCGTTGAAACACGGTATGACGATGAGGATCTTCATCGTTAGTCGATCCGTTCGTAAATGGTCATTGAGCCCAGTTCAACGGCTTTCTTCATGCAACGCACCTCATAAGGAATCTGGGGCGAGTGGTCGTAGAGCATGTATTTGACGTTTAGTTTTTTAAACTTCGGCGAACAGGGATCACCCGCAATGACATAGCTATCTTCGAATTGCTGGGCAAGGATGGTGGTGTCACGCTGTGTGCCGTCGATGTACGTCTGGAACGTCACGTGTGCGTAGCGGTTATAGGCCGAGTCGCGCTTCATGGCGGGGTCGAGCACACTGAAGATCTGCTTCCGGTTCGGAATGTACTTCACACCCGTGATCTGTTTTGCCCCCGTTGCGGTTACCATATACGTAACGAACTGATTGCCATTGACAATCCAGCGAGCATCAGGATCTTTATCGACCAGGGTTTTTACATTCTGATAAATCAGGTTCTCGGTCAGTGGCGCAAGGCCTTTCGAGAGCGGATTGGCTTTCAGGTTCGGTAACAGAAACAGCATGATTCCCCCGCAGAACAGGGCGACCCGATACCTGACGTTCAGGGAGAACAGCAACAGCCCGTTCATCATGATAAAAAACAGCACAGGCATAAACGTCTGGTCGGCCCGAATCAGGCCCTCTGCATCGTTGACGTTCACATAGGCTGTGTAAACAACGAAAGCAACAACACCGATTAAAGCGACAGGCGTGAACCAAGCCGGAATTGTCTGTTTAAGGTCGCTCAGGTTTACATTGCGCAACGCAGCGAGGTACAGAAACAGTAACACGATACCCCCGACACCCAACGGAATCTGCCCACGCCGGGTAGGTACCATGCTCATCAGCGTAGCTTTGGCGATGGCTGCCGGGTAGCCAACTTCTATCCAGATCCACATTAGCAAGACAAAGGCCATGGCGCCAACGAGCATCCAGTCAATGCGGCGGGTGAAAGCAAACAGCGCAATAGCCAGCGGTATAACCACCGGGGCGAAGTTCAGGTAGTGCGATAATTCGCAGATATTCAACCAGCTCTTGGGGAACTGCTGATCGTTGAAAAACCAGCTGTAGTACTCTGAATACCAGTTGGCTATAAAACCCGTACCACCTGTTTCGCTGCGCTTGCCGGGGTATACCGTACTGGTAACCGCCTTGATTGTTTCTTCAATGTCATTCTTGAAAATATACGCGACAAAGCCCGCCAGCGCCACCGCGCCCGCCAGGCTGACCAGCTTGAGCGGTACCGCTTTGAGCGGGAAAATGGCGTTCCGCTCGTTGACAACATACCCGATCAGCAAAAAGACGAACAGGTAGGCCAATGGTACCTGGTAGGGCGGATAAAGACCTGTGGCGTAGGAAACGACAAGCCAGATGAGCACAAAGGCGACGGGAATATAGGTGCGCGGGTTTGTGCTTCTGAGTAGGTACACGGCCGCGACAAAGGCTGCCCCGCAGTAGCCAATCATCGACGAGGGAATAAATGACCACCAGACTGTTCCTGACGAGAGAAACAGCGTGAGCGATCCGGTCAATGAGAGCCAGTACTGATTTCGGGTAACCAGCAAGAAAAACAGAAATGTACCCAGTAAAAGAATCAATGGACTGCTGTTGTACATCCAGGAATACCCGCGCTCTACATCGAGAAACATAAAACCCCAGTAACCTATCTTGAAAAGTATGATCGGATGCTTGACGGGTAAGGTTAGAAGGGGTGTTTTCAGGCCGCCAACCGCTTCATTCTCGGTTTTAAAGCCGGTATTGGCGTTGGACAAAATCCAGGGAGCCCCCACCGCGTAATCGTCCATCCGAATGCGTTTCGGCGTGCCGGCTACCAACCCCCGCCTGGCGGGGCCACCGTCGGGTAAGATCTCGTTCCAGGCGGGAAGCGATATATAGTGCCATTTCAACAGTACGAAGAGCAGAAACACGCCAATAAACACACCCAGGGTAATCTTAACCCGCTTGTCGAACCAGATCAACGCATCTGGAGGGGCGGTTGGTGTCGGTTTAGGCGGAACCGGAGGTGAAGCAGGGGAGGAGGCAACGGGCGCAGACCGCACCGGGGGCGGGGCTACAGTAGACGCAACGGGACGAGGGCGTACAGGTGCCGGGGAATCGGCTGGTTTTTTGCCTTTTTTACTCATTAGTCAATATGGGTCGGGGCGTCGGTGTCTGTTTCGAGAGTCCTAATCAGACAAATTTACCAATTTTGCCGGTAGGGGATTCCAGACAACCTGTTATTTTCGACCGCTTAAGCCGGTTTTAAGAAGCCGTATCAACAAAGGCTGTGCCAACTCATCTGTCTACATGAAAAAGACGCTTAAACAGCTTTTGCCAATTATCCTGGCTTTGGCGCTACTGGCCTATGCGTTGCGGGGAATGCCGCTGGCCAGCCTGCTGGATCAGCTGCAAAGGGCTTCGCGAGGATGGATCATTGTCACCGCCCTTGTGATGGGGATTCAAACGGCCTTGCGGGCCATTCGCTGGCGGATGCTGTTGCGGGGCCTTGGCTACGCCCCTTCGATTGGCCGTGCGCTGTCGGCGATGCTGGCCGGTAGTGCATCAGGGCTACTCATTCCGGGCTCGGGAGAATTACTACGCTGCACGCTGCTACAACGAAGTGATAACGTGCCTATCACTGAAAGTGTCGGGTCTATCATCACCGAACGGCTGGTCGATTTACTGGCAACAGCCGTGTTCCTTACGCTAACGGTTCTGCTTGAATCGGGGCGACTACTGGCTTATGTTCGTGAATACATGCAACCACCTGCCTGGTTGTTGGCCGTTACCGTCGGTCAGTGGGTTGGGGTCGTGGCCGTTATTGGCGTGTCTATTTTCCTGGCGATTTGGGGATTGAAAAACCTGGCCAAAAGAGGCGCTGTGCAACGGTTTGCCGGTCGGTTAAAGCTACGGGAGCGGATCGATGGCTTTCGGCGCGGCTTGTTGAGTATCAGGCAGGTAGGTAGCCCAGCCTTATACTGGCTGACCACATTTTTTATTCATGGCTTGTCGCTGGTAGTGCTCGCGGCGCTTTTTCGCGCCCTGCCGGTCACCAGCACAATTCCCAATTCAGCGGCGCTTACCATCTTCGCGCTGACATCGCTCGGTAGTCTGACTATCCCTACGCAGGCTAGCATTGGCTCATACCATTTCCTCGCTAGCCGGGGTCTGGTTGCCTACGGGTTGCCTATTCTGGATGGTACCGTCTGGGCTACGTTCTCGCATGCTGTTATTACATTGGTAAATTTGCTATTCAGTGCATTGGGTTTTCTGGCGGCCTTGCGTTTTCTGCGCCGTAAACAAACCCACACGGTGTCTGAACCACAGCAGCGCACCGCCTTATAGGTTTAGGATCAAGATAGTATATATGACTCGCTTTGCTTTATTCCTGCTTTTCCTGCTTACGGCCTGTTCAGACAAAAAAGAACGTGCTAAGACCGTAGCCGACGAACCTAGCTATACGGTATTTTTTATCGATAAAAGCCTGAGCAACAATAGTCTGTCGGAGGCGCGGTGCTACGTATGAACGTGTCATTCGGGAAGCCATTGCCGAAAACGTGCACCAGAAAGGGGATAAGGTACTGGTGTATTTCGTGCACGATAATACCGCCAAAGCTCGTGCCCTTTCACTGACGGCCCGTACCCAGTTGCCCGATTCAGAAGGGGCTAGCCCCACCGACCGGGAAGCCGCCCAGACGGACTACGAACTACAACTCACCCGCGAGCAGGCCATCATGCAACGGCAGGTGCTCACTAAACTCGATCAGACCAACGCCAACGGGTCTAACCAGCATACCGATCTATGGGGAAGCCTCGACGTGCTGGCCCGCGCCGATGAATCGGGTCGGCAGGTGCGGGCTTATTACCTGAGCGATATGGTCGAGAGTATGAACGGCCCAGGCCGCCGCGATTTTCACAAAACGCCCCCCACCAGCAACGAACAGGCCGATGACTGGGCCAAAACCGACGCTAAGAAACTGGCAACCCAATACGTGATCGGGTCGCCGACCATTCGGTTGGTCCTCCCGTTCGCTGCCACCGCTTCGGCCAAAGAAAACAACCCGACCGTGACCCGTTACTGGCATACCCTATTCGATGCAATGGGCGCGGCGGAGGTGGTGGAGTGAGGCGCAGCAAAAAGCCCTTCCAGATCTGAAAGGCTTTTTACTAGGATACCAGCTTCGTTGTATAGCGATCCATAACATCGCTGGGGTGAATGTCAAGGACATTAGCCAGCACCAGGAGTACCAGGGTACGGGAGGCAATTTTGCGGGGAATATTAGCCAATAAGGCAAAGGCATCTACCGTAATCGATGTGTTCTGGCCGAGATGATGCATCAGCACCCGTTCTTTGTCACCGTAGGTAAAGCGCACATTACGGTCGGCGCGTTCGCCCTTCATAATCTCACGCACCTCCTTGCTGGCCTGTACCGATTTGTCGGCCACCCGAACGTAGACCTTCTTGTTCTCCGGGTCAGTGGGGTCGGGCAACACGTAGTGGGGTCGGTGCGGGCTACGGGGTATATGGAATAGGAGTACCTCGCGCTCGTCGTGGAGCGGTATGCGTTCGAGCGTGTAGTGGATGGCCGGGAAACAAAACTTGTCGATGGCCCGAACGAGCAGGTACTCGTCTTCATCGGCGTATTTGAGGCCCGGAATGGTGCCGTCATCACCGACACCGATCAGGAGCGTACCGCCGTCGGTATTGGCGAACGCTACGATTTCCCGAACAATTTTTTCGGGATGATTGGTCTTGAGTTTAAACTCAAGCGAATGCCCCTCTCCCCGGCGAACCAGTTCCCTCAGCATTTTATAGTCTGTACTTGATCTGCCCACCATGATGCGTTTCGATCACACCTAAATGTACAACCATCTACCGGATTTGCAAACGGTCGTCATTGCATAACTTAGTTGCTGGCTATATTGCCAACTTTTCAGTCTCACCGGCCGTTATCTAACACAAACGCGATTACTTTATAAACGCAAAAATGCTCGTAAACGTTGCCATCGCTCTTGCTACCCTAATGACCATGGAAGGGGTGGCCTGGTTCACCCATAAGTATATCATGCACGGGATTATGTGGAACTGGCACCACTCGCACCACAACGCACACAAGGGATTTTTTGAAGTGAACGACCTGTTCAGTGTATTGTTCAGTGGGGTAGCCGTTGGGTTAGTAGTGGCCGGTTCAGAAATGCCATCGCTGTGGTTTCTGGCTCCTATTGGCGCGGGAGTAACCCTCTACGGCATCGGCTATTTCATTTTTCACGACGTTATTGTCCATCGCCGCATTAAGATCAGCCTGAAGGCGAAGAACCCGTACCTGCTACGGATCATGCGGGCGCATTATGTACACCACAAGGTGCATACCCGCGAAGGAGCCGAAGCGTTCGGTTTCCTCTATGCGCCCAAGAAATACGATAAGAAATGAACCGTACTACTCACCTCGCCCGACTGGAGTCTGATGCGTTTGACATTTGTATTATTGGCGCGGGCGCATCGGGGGCCGGTTGCGCCGTCGATGCCGCCAGTAGGGGCTTGCGCGTGGCTCTACTCGAAGCCGACGATTTTGGGGCGGGCACGTCGGGCACGTCGACCAAGCTGGTGCATGGGGGGGTGCGTTACCTGGAGCAGGCGGTGAAAACGCTTGATCCCAAGCAGTTGGCGCTGGTTCGGAAAGCGCTGCATGAACGCCGCACGCTGCTGCACATTGCCCCGCATCTGTGCCACCCATTGGCCTTGCTGACTCCCGTCAATAACCTGATCGAAGGGGCTTACTATGCCATTGGCCTGAAAATATACGACTGGCTGGCGGGCAGCAGGCGAATGGCTCCCAGCCGCTGGCTCAGTAAAGCAAGTACATTACGCTATTTTCCAGCCTTTGACCCCGATAAGCTGCACAGCGCCGTGATGTACTATGATGGGCAGTTCGATGATGTCCGGCTGAACCTGAGCATGGTACAAACGGCATCGGCCAAAGGCGCGGCGGTAGCGAATCATGTACTGGTAAAGAACGTGCGCACCGATGCCGCCGGGAAAGTAACGGCCGTGGAGGTGATGGATAAACTGACCGGTGCCGAATTTTCTGTGAAAGCCAGGGTCTTTGTCAATGCCACGGGTACCCATGCCGACGGGTTGCGGCAGAATGCTAATCCAGCGCAGGGCGCTCGAATGCGGGCCAGCAAAGGGGCCCATGTGGTAGTGGCAGGTTCGGCTCTGCCAATAGCCAACGGGCAGACTGAACCTGCGGCCTTACTGGTGCCTAAGACCAAAGACGGCCGGGTGCTGTTTGCTATTCCGTGGCGCGGGCAATGGCTGATTGGAACCACCGACACTGAAGCCGATCCCACCGACGAGCCTGTGCTTCTGCCCGACGAGGCCAGGTACCTGCTCGACCACGTAAATCAGTATGTGAAGAGCCCGGTACCAATCAACGCGCTGACGGGTGGATTTGCCGGTTTGCGGCCGCTGTTACAGGCCGACCCCAATGCGGCCAGTCAGGCGGTGGTGCGCGACCATGAAGTTGAAATCGACGAGACGTCGGGCCTTGTCAGCATCATGGGTGGAAAATGGACAACCTACCGCCTCATGGCCCAGGAAACCATTGATGCCTGCTGTAAGTTGCTGGGCCTATCGCCCGCCTGCCAGACCGAGACGCTGTTGTTGCAGGGGGCCGAGGGGTATAGCCATACCTACCGTCAGCACCTGACGGAAAGTTACCCTGAGTATCCCACTGATGTGCTCGACCATCTGGCTAACACGTATGGCACCGACGCGCTGAACGTGTTGCGTCTCCTGCGTGAGGAACCAGACTGGCTAACCCGGCTGGCGGTTGATCATCCTTTCATTCAGGCTGAAGTGATTTATGCCGCCCGCACGGAAATGGCCCAAACCATACCCGACGTGTTGATGCGCCGCATTCGCCTTGGTCTGATCGACTGGCGGGCAACGCTGGAAGCCCTGCCCGTGGTGGCCCGGTTACTGGCCGTTGAACGAAACTGGTTACCAGAGCAACTGAAGCAGGCCGAAGCCGAATTCCAGGCCCATATCGAAGGGCTGATTGAGAAAGCGACGGGGTCGGTTATGTCTAAAGTGTGAGGTTTAAAGTTCAAAGTCTAAGGTTCAAGGTCCAATGTCTAATATCCAAGCGGTCCGCCGCCGGACGCGGACCGCTTGGATATTAGACTATACACTTTTCAAATGACCGAACTGCTCCGGGACATTCGCGCTTACCTGCGGGCTGATTTTAAGCCTGCACTCTACCTGCTAACTGCCCTGTGGGTGGGGCTGCTCATCGCCATCAATTATATCTTCAGGGTTGAAAATGGCCTTATCGATCAGCAGCCCTATAGCCCCTGGCGGCCGGTTTGGTACTTCGGTCTGTATGCCACGGCCTATTATGGCGCATTCTGGTTATGGAGTACCTTCCATCATCGGCTTGGCATCTGGCGCAATCGCTGGTTCTGGCTCCATACGCTCGTGGCTCTGGTTGCTTATTCGTACTATGCCGGTTTTGCGGCGTTTGCTGATGTGGCCCAACGGTTTACCGACTTCCGGCTCTACTTGTATGTGTTCAAAGTGCTGAGCAATACCCATTCGCTACTGACCATTGTGCTGCCGCTGGGCCTTTATTACCTGCTCATCGACAAGCCCGCCAATGGGTTCTACGGTATGGAGCCCAAGCGGAAAGGGCTGGTTGTTTACGCCTCGTTGCTGGCTCTGATGGTGCCCATTATTGCCTACGCCTCGTTTCAGCCCGATTTCCTGCAGGCGTATCCCACCTACCGGAACACCGGTGCCCACGAGGCGCTGAACGTGCCTGAATGGGTAACGGCGCTAGGCTACGAACTGGCCTACGGCTGGGATTTCGTGCCAACCGAACTGCTCTTTCGTGGCTTCCTCGTCATTGGCCTTAGCCGCACTCTGCAACGTGACGCACCCGATACAACAGCCTGGTCAGGACCGGTTCTGCCCATGATTGTCTGGTACGCCAGCATCCATTTCGGTCGGCCACTGGGCGAAACGATTTCATCATTATTTGGGGGCTACATTCTGGGTGTGCTGGCCCTATCGACACGCAGCATCTGGGGTGGACTGTTCATCCACATCGGCATTGCCTGGCTAATGGAAGCCGCCGCCTTTCTGCAAAAAATGTAAGGAGAGGCTTTATAGTTACGCCGTATCTTGGAGATACGGCGTAACTAGTGGGTAACTAATTTACGGCAACGAACCGCTTACCGCCTCAGCGTGTTGTGCTTATAGCATGATTACCACTACGCTTCAGAACAAATTAGTGACCGTCCGTGACTTGGGCCTGATCGATTACCAGACGGCCTGGGATGAGCAGGAACGCCTGTTTGCCGATACAGTTGCGGTTAAGATTGCCAATCGTCAGCTCCCGCCCGATGAACAGCAGCCGACGCCCAACCACTTACTTTTCTGCGAACATCCCCATGTGTACACGCTCGGCAAAAGTGGTCACGAAAGCCATTTGTTGGCCAACGACGAGTTTCTGAAGCAGATTGGTGCTACCTACCACCGCATCAATCGGGGTGGTGATATTACCTATCATGGCCCCGGCCAACTGGTGGGCTACCCAATTCTGGATCTGGATAATTTTTTTACCGACATTCACCGCTACATGCGGCTGCTGGAAGAGGCCATTATCCTGACCGTTGCTGACTATGGCATTGATGCAGGCCGGATTCCAGGCCTGACAGGCGTGTGGCTAGACGATAAAAAGGGTGGTGCGGCATCCCGACCTCGTAAAATCTGCGCGATGGGTGTGAAAGCGAGCCGTTGGGTAACCATGCACGGTTTTGCGCTGAATGTAAACACCGACCTGAGTTATTTTCAGCATATTGTTCCCTGTGGCATCGCCGACAAAGCCGTGACCTCAATGCAGCAGGAGTTAGGCCACCCGGTTCCCCTGGCCGACGTAGCCAAACAGGTGCAGCGGCATCTGGTTAATTTATTCGACATGACGATTGGTTAGTTTCAAGTAGTCCGCCTAAAACTTGAAATTGGTTTTCCCAATGAAAAAAGACATTCCATTTTTACCCGTTGAGGGCATACAGGTAGTAGTGGCCCGCAAATTGAATGAACTGAATGCGTACGATTGGCAGGTGTTCCTGATCAACCAGAATGAGCAGCCCATTCATACCGTGTTCGTGACATCGCGGGGATACGGTGAGAAAGACGGCGAAGAGCAAAAAACGGCGACACTCCGCCACTTCTTCGTCTCTATTGAACCCAATGCCCATGAACTGATTGAAACCATTATTCCCGATGTGTTTCACCTAAATAATGAATACTGGGTCAGCTATTATGTTGGCAACCAGATTTACGACAAAAAATTCATCTTCGTGCCCGACAGCATCACCGAGCAACATCTGGTCAACATACCGGCCCTCGGGCTGGAAGGCATACTACATGTATAGTTTATTGTTTTTAGTCCTCTGTCTTCAGTCGTCCGTCTTCTGTTGCGCTGCTACAGCACGATGTGTACTTGAACGAAGCAACAGAAGACGGACGACCGAAGACAGAGGACTCCCTTTTTAATGAAACCTAAACAAACCAAATACACCAAATCACCATCGGCCAGGGGACAGCAAAAAAGCACCACTCGCCGGGGTAATTATGGAAAAGAGACCAGTCTGGCAGCGCCGTCTGGTTTTAAGAGAGCCAATTCATACCTGGACGAGTTGAAGAATGACGTTGCGGCTTTTTTCGAGATTAACAACAACGGCCAGTGGAGCACGATGGATGTGGTCGAGAATTTCGATGCAGACGACCGAAAACTAAAATTATTGATTCAGGAGATTGTCGGTGAACTGCACGACGAAGGTCGACTTACCCAACTGCCCGATGGCCGGTACCAGTTCAACCAAAATCAGAACACCATTCTCGGGAAGGTCGAGCATGTCAACGTCAAGTTTGCGTTTATCGTCCCTGAAAATGGCAACCGTGACCGTGATAATGACATCTGGATTCCAGCCGAAGACCTCGGCGGTGCCATCGATGGCGATATGGTTCGGGTAATTGCCTTCAGCGACTCGCGGCAGCGCGGCACACGGCAAACGGCCCGGCGCATTGTTGGGCGCGTGGTGAGTATTGCCGAACGGGGTAAACCCGAAATTGTGGGTACGCTGGAGCGGCATGGTAACCGGTTTATTGTTGCCCCCGATAGCCGCCGGATTTACCACGACATACTGATCCCTACCGAAAAGCTGGGTGGTGCCAACGAGAACGAAAAAGTAATCGTACGCCTCACCAAATACCCCGAAAGCGATGATCGCGACGGTCAGTTCGAAGGCGAGGTAGTCAGTATCCTGGGTGTGGCGGGCGACCACAACACCGAAATGCACGCTATTCTGGCTGAATTCGGTTTGCCAATCGAATTTCCTGCCGAAGTAGAGAAAGAGTCGGAAGAGATTCCGGTGGAAATTGATGAAGCCGAGTTTGCCCGCCGCCGCGACTTCCGCACGACGACAACCTTTACCATCGACCCCATTGACGCCAAAGATTTCGACGATGCCCTGTCGGTCAAGTACCTCGACAATGGCACGTACGAGATCGGTATTCACATTGCCGACGTGACCCATTACGTGACGCCCGGTACCGAGTTGGAAGAGGAGGCCTACAAACGCGCCACGTCGGTCTATCTGGTGGATCGGGTGGTGCCTATGCTGCCCGAAAAGCTGTCGAACGGCGTTTGTTCACTCCGGCCCAACGAAGACAAACTGACCTTCTCGGCTGTATTCGAGATGAACGATGAAGGTCGAATACTCAAAGAATGGTTTGGCCGCACGGCCATTCACTCCGACCGCCGCTTTTCGTACGAAGAAGCGCAGGACATTCTGAATATAGGTGCAGGTGATTTTGTGAAAGAGTTAACGCTCCTGAACGGATTGGCCCACAAACTCCGCGACGAGCGGTTCCGTAACGGCGCTATCAACTTTGAAACGCCCGAAGTACGCTTCAAACTCGACGAAAACGGGGTGCCGCTGGCGGTGATTCCCAAAATTCGGCAGGACACGAATAAGCTGATCGAAGAATTTATGCTGCTGGCCAATAAGCGGGTGGCCGAGGTTGTGATGCGCCTCTCGAAAGGAGGCGAGGCCAACACGATGGTGTATCGCGTGCACGAAGGACCCGACGAAGATCGGCTGCGTGTGTTCTCTGAATTTGCCCGCCGGCTGGGGTATAAGCTCAACGTCGATGATGAGCACCTGTCGCGGTCGATGAACCGGTTCATGGAGCAGATCGAAGGCAAACCAGAGCAGGGCATGCTGTCGCAACTGGCGGTACGTACCATGTCGAAGGCGCGGTATAGCACCGAAGATCTGGGCCACTTCGGCCTGGCCTTCGCCCGCTACTCCCACTTCACATCGCCCATTCGCCGGTATCCGGATATGATGGCCCACCGGTTGTTGCAGCATTACCTCGACAAAGGCCGGTCGGTTGATCGCGAAGCGCTGGAGGCACGATGCAAACATGCGTCAGACCGCGAAAAAGTAGCCGCCGAAGCCGAACGGGCGAGCATCAAGTACAAGCAGGTGGAGTTTATGAGCCGGATGCCGAAGGATATGGAATTTGCGGGCGTCATTGCGGGCGTAACCGAGTTTGGCTTCTTCGTCGAGATTCCTGAAAACAGTTGCGAAGGTCTGGTCCGTATGCAGGACCTGACCGATGATTTTTACGAATACGATAAAGATAATTACCGCATCATCGGTCGTAAATCGAAGAAGATGTACACCTTCGGCGATGCCGTAACGGTGCGGGTCAAAGAAGCAAACCTAGCCCGCCGCAGTATTGACTTTGCGCTGGTGACCGACAACGCTAAAACGGCCGAAGACGGCTGGGAGGGTGGAGTCCGCGCCTCGATTGGTCGTTCAGGTGGTGGCCGTAGCCGCCGTTCCGACAGCCCGATTGACCAAAGTCAGCGAAATGCGGCCCGTGGCCGTAAAGCAGCCAGCACATCGGCTCCGGCCACGGCCGGTGGCCGCTCAAAAACGGTTGGTGGCGAAGCGAAACGCACAAAAGGTGCCTCTCCCAAAGGCCAGAACCGCCGTGGCGGCCGCGGTAAGTAGCGTACCTGATTAGTTTTAGCAAAGCCCGTTCCAGTTCACTGGGGCGGGCTTTTTGTAGTCACCCGGTTATAAGCCTACCTGAAAACCACGTACCTGCAACCCAACGGCCCTGCTTCGCGTTTTCCGACTAAATGCTGTTAACCATGCTACGTCCCCTGATCTTATCGCTCTGTTGCTCTCTTACTTTTCTGGCCTGTAACCCTGATCGGATTCAGTATACCGACAAATTGAAACAGGAGATGGCCGACAAAAAAGTGAGACGACTAACTACGGCCGATCTGACTGAAGCGGTAGATAGCTGGGGCGGGCAGATTGTGGCCATTGCCGAGAAAGAAGCCGCTGCAAAGCTGGCAAAAGGCGATGCGCCGGCAGACGTATGCGACCTACAGGATTTGCCTAAAACGCAGGCGCTGGCCGAGCGATACGGCATGACGATTAGCCTACTGGGAGCCGCTGACGTGCAGAACCCAAAGCTGGCTCAGAAGGAGCGCGAGGTGCTGGATGCCTATCTGTATAATGCCGAAAAGAACCTCCCGCAGATAAGTAATATTCAGCGGATTGGCGATACGCTCTTTGTCTACAACGCGGCCGTTCCGGCGGGTAACGCCCTCACGCAAACCTGCTTTGGCAGCCAGAAACAAGCCATAGCCGTTTGGCGGCTGGCCTTCCCCAAGCAGGAGGTTATCCGGCATATGAAACCGAAAAAGTAGCTATTCCGGCACCTGGACCTGGGTAGCCCACGAAATCAGTTCAGCGGCGGTCTGGGCGGGGTTGTCTGTATCAACAGGAAGCCGAAACACCCTTGTGGAGTCACGTTCACCAAGTCCATGCAGATATGCTTTGTCGTAATAAACCAGCGTGAGATCGGCTACCGTGGCATAATCCTGCTGTTCCAGCGCGGCCAGGGCTTGTTTCGCCGCCAGACCACCCAGCCGCCGTTCAATTCGCTGGGTCGCTTCAACCAGGAGGCTATGGTCGATGCCCGTGTATTCCTCAACGAGGCGTTGCACCCGAACGGCTCTGGGTATATCGAGAAAAGCCACCGGTGCCGCCCGCATTTGCTGCCAGAGCGGAATGGGTATGTAGCAGCGGCCAATATGTCGGCTTTCGTCTTCCAGCCAGACCACCTTATTGGGATCAAGTTGCCGCCACTGCTCATAAACGAAGTTTTCGAACTGCTCGCTCGAGGGCTGAGGCAGTTGCCCAATAGCGCCGTACGACGATCCTTTATGGTGGGCCAGCCCTTCCAGATCAATTACC
This sequence comes from uncultured Cytophagales bacterium, assembly GCA_963750355.1. Taxonomy (GTDB): domain Bacteria; phylum Bacteroidota; class Bacteroidia; order Cytophagales; family Spirosomataceae; genus Fibrella. The sequence goes on from CAVVQL010000004.1 coordinate 46,561, forward strand.
TGTTCGCCCTGTGCCGCCAGTTGCTTCAGTATATCGGTCTTGCCCGAGCCCGTTTTTCCGCCCAGGATGATAAGGGTATGCGGTTCGGCAAAGGACGTGAGCAGTGCATTACGATAGGCTTTGTAGCCGCCAGTCAGCGTGTTGGCTTCCAGGCCCGCCGTATTCAGCAGCCACGCCATTGACCCCGACCGCATACCGCCCCGCCAGCAATGCACCAATACCTGCTTTCCCTTTGGGTTCAGCTTCCTGGCCTGCCGCACGAAAGCCGACATTTTTGGCCCCACCATGTCAAGCCCCTGCAATACGGCGGCGTCTTTGCCAGCCCGTTTGTAGGTAGTGCCAATCTGCGCCCGCTCATCATCGTCGAACAGGGGCATGCTGACCGCCCCCGGAATATGGGCATGCGCAAACTCCCCCGGCGACCGCACGTCGATGATGGGCAGCGTTTGAGCTTGCTCAAGGAATTCGCTTACGGGGAGGGGCATGAGAGGGGGTATAATGAAGAATGGAAATTAAACTTTCTGTGCGTTCCGGCAGTCGCTTACAACACGCCACTGGTCCGGGGGTGTTGTTCAGCCAGTTCCCGCCGATACAACTGAATAGTATTCTCCAGGCCGAAGTAGAGCGCGTCGCAGATGAGGGCATGGCCAATCGATACTTCCAGCAAACCAGGCACATGTTGGACGAAAAAGCGAAGGTTTTCGAGGCTCAGATCATGGCCGGCGTTGAGGCCCAGCCCCAGTTCCCGCGCTTTTTTGGCGGCCAGGATAAAGGGCGCTATGGCCGCTTCCCGGTCGGCAGGGTAATGGGTGGCGTAGGGCTCGGTGTAGAGTTCGATGCGGTCCGTTCCCACCGCTTTTGCGCCCTCCACCAGCCGCTCATCCGCATCCACAAAAATAGATACCCGGATACCATCGGCTTTGAACGTATCGATTAGCTTTCGCAGATGGTCTGCGTGGCGGATGGTGTCCCAGCCCGCATTCGACGTAATGGCGTCGGGTGCGTCGGGAACGAGCGTTACCTGAGCAGGCTTCACGCGCCGGACAAGCTCGATAAACCGGTCGTCGGGGTTGCCTTCGATGTTAAATTCGGTCGTTACCACCTCGTGCAGATCCAGCACGTCCTGATACCGGATATGCCGTTCGTCGGGCCGTGGATGAACGGTGATGCCCTGTGCGCCGAAGCGTTCGCAGTCGAGCGCTACCTGAACAAGATTCGGGTTATTGCCACCCCTCGCGTTACGAATCGTGGCTATTTTGTTGATGTTTACTGATAGGCGAGTCATGGTTACTGAACAATGATCAGTTTATACCGATCAACGATTAGTGGCTGGTAGCTTAACCACGGCTATAGACTTGCGGTTCGCTTTTATAACCCCGCCACCAGGGCCTGCATTTTCTGGTAGGCCGTTTTAGTGACCTGATCGGCCGGTTGCGCGTAATAAGCCTTGTTGAACACTTCGAGCGATAAAACAACGGGTCGGTCGGGGTTCTGAATAATTTTCAGAATATCGCGGATGGGAGCCACGCCATCGCCGGGGTAAACGCGGTCGGCGTCGGTGATCTGGGCGGGCGTTAGCGTAGCCGGATAATCGTTGACGTGGAATACTTCGATAGCCGGTTTGCCCACCATCGGCAACGCGGTTATGCCCGAACCGCCTTTGTATAAGTGATACACATCGAGCAGCAGGCGGGCATTGGGATGACCCGCTTCCGAGGCCACATACAGCACATCGGAAAGGCGGTTCAGGTTTTTGGAAAACCCCCAGAGTTCCAGTTGCGGCACTACGCCCGTCTGCTGGCTCAGATCGAGTAGGGCGCGGTAGCGTTCGGCTGCCCGGTGCAGGTCGATAACCGGGGCGTCGGCATTTTGGGCGCCGACGGGTGGAGCGGCCACACGTCGACAGCCAATCTGTGCCAGTTGCTCCATTTCCAGCTTCATCTGGTCAAGGCCTTTTTGCCGGGCCGACGCATCATCGATGATCCAGGGGGCAAAACCAATGGCGTTCTCAACCGTAATGCCCAGATCGTTCAGGCGGCGACGGGCTTCAGCGGGCGTGTTGGTCTTGAGAAACTCCTGCAATGTACCGACCCACACCTCGACCGACCGAAACCCGCCTTTGGCTGCGGCTTCCAGCTCACCCGCAAACCCCAGTTTTTGCCCCCTGATGGTGCTCATGTTCAGGCAGAGCGTAAATGGAGCCGGTTTAGGTTTGATCGGTTGCGAGTTGGCCTGCGAAGCGGTAGCTGAGCCAATGCCAATGGGCAACGTACCTATGGCGGCAAGCGCCTGACGACGGGAGAGACGAGACATGTTTGGTCGGTTTTAGTAGGAGTTAGTAGGGGTTACCCTCAACCCAATAAACAATAAATTACCACCCAATGACGGCGTGGCTTGTTACACCGAAAAGCAAACACGCCAACATGACTACTTTAACAAATTCGCTGCTTAGCGGCCTGGGTGGGGCAGTAGCCCTGAATATACTGCATGAAACGGTGCGGCAGGTAGAGCCAAAAGCGCCACACGTTCAGAAACTGGGTGAACGCGGCATCATTAAAATCGCCAAAGCGGCAGGGCTAAATCCGCCAACGGGCGATGCGCTTTACGTCTCTGCCCTGGCGGGTGATCTAACATCCAACGCCCTGTATTACAGTCTGATCGGTTTGGCTAAGCCACCGGCTGTGTGGCCTTTAGGGGCAGTACTGGGCGCGTTGGCGGGTGCGGGTGCCGTTACCTTACCAGAACCGATGGGCCTGGGTGATGATCCCGTTCGACGCACCTCGGCCACCGCTGCCATGACCGTGACCTGGTATGTGGTTGGCGGGCTGGCTACAGCCGCTATTTTTAGCTGGTTAAACCGCCGTTCATGAACCCGCCCAACACGTTTCTGCTGTACGGAGCCAACGGCTACACGGCCCGCCTGATTCTGGAAAAAGCCACTCAATTTGGCGTAAAACCCATTCTCTGTGGCCGTGACGAGGCTAAACTGCGTCCGCTGGCAGATCAGTATAGTCTACCCTACCGCGTGGCCGATCTGACCGATGAAATAGCCCTGAACAATGCCATGCGCGACGTACCGGTAGTGTTGCACTGCGCGGGGCCTTTCTCCAGAACGGCCATGCCCATGCAACAGGCCTGCCTGCGAAACGGCGTTCATTACCTGGATATTACGGGCGAAATTGCGGTATTTGAGCAAGGTGCCGCCCTTGATAAACAGGCGCGTGAGCGAGGGGTTATGCTGATGTCGGGCGTAGGCTTCGACGTGGTGCCGACCGATTGCCTGGCGCAGTACCTGCATAACAAACTGCCTGACGCGACGTACCTGCAACTGGCCTTTGCCAACGATGGCGGTGCCTTGTCGCACGGTACGGCGCAAACAGCAGTCGACAACCTTGGGCAGGGCGGATTAGTCCGGGAAAACGGGGTGTTGACAGGAGTGCCTTACGCCCATAAGATATTGGACGTAACCTTTGCGAACGGACAAACGTTGCCGTGCATGAGTATTCCCTGGGGCGATGTCTCGACCGCTTACCATACCACGGGCATTCTCAACATCGAAACGTTCATTGGCAGTACACCGGGCAGTATTCGCATGGCGAAGCTGGGCAACTCGCTGGGCTGGTTACTGCGCCGGAAAGGCCTACAGAAATGGGTGAGTCGGCAAATAACGAAGCGGGTTACCGGCCCCGATGAAGCGGCCCGCAACCGGGCTAAAACGCAGGTATGGGGCCGTGTTGGCAACAAAGAAGGAAAAACCGTTGAGGCGCGCTTATCCGGCCCCGAAGGCTACACGTTGACGGCGCTGGCTGCGCTGATCATTACGAAAAAAGTGCTTGGAGGCAACTCCCGGCCTGGTTTTCAAACTCCGGCTGGTCTCTACGGGGCTGATTTGGTACTGGAAATAGAAGGGATAAAACGAGAAGGGTAATCAATCCAGAGCCTCCTGGACTGTCATATACGCAACATCATGGATCGTTTACACGAATGGCCCGATAGTCCCGAAGCGGCTATTGCGCTCCAACAGCAATTACGCAGTCAGGTACGTATTCAGCCGCTTACCAGCCCGCCCGAAACGATTGCGGGCTGTGATATCTCATTCAACAAGTTCGAAGAAACGGTGTACGCCGGTATCGTGGTGCTCCGGCTCGATACTCTCGAAACCATTGCCGAGGCCACGGCGATTACCACGACCTCGTTTCCCTACGTGCCCGGCCTGCTCTCGTTCCGCGAAATCCCCGCCCTGCTGGAAGCCTGGGCTAACCTGACCGTTATGCCCGATGTGGTTGTATTCGATGGACATGGCATCGCACACCCCCGTCGGATGGGCATTGCCGCTCACGCGGGTCTGTGGCTAAACCGACCGACATTAGGCTGTGGTAAATCGGTACTGGTGGGTCGCTACGAAGATCCCGCCCCGGAACGAGGTGCCTGGTCGCCAATGCTGCACCGGGGCGAGGTGATTGGCGCGGCCCTGCGCACGAAAAATAAGGTCAACCCCGTCTACGTGTCGCCGGGCAATCTGATCGATCTGGAAACGTCGGTTTCGCTCATGCTTCAGTGCAACGGCGGCTATCGAATTCCGGAGCCCACGCGCCGGGCGCACAATCTGGTGAATACCGTCCGGCGGGCGCATTTAGGGTCCAATATCTGACGTCTACCGGCCAGGCTTCAGCGTTGCACTGCCAAACTAGGGTCTTAAACCTTGGCCATTATACGTTAGACATTGGACTCCAAATGTGCCGTACCTTTGTGTCATTTAGTCACTCATTCACCATCATACCATGTCACTCAAGCAACAAATCGACGCTGACGTTAAAGAGGCCATGAAGGCCAGAGATCAGGATCGCCTCCGGGCTTTGCGGGCTATCAAGTCCATGATTCTGCTGGAAGAAACAAAAGAAGGGGCCGCTGCCGGTGATCTGAAGCCCGAAGACGAGATCAGGCTGCTCTCGAAAGCGGTGAAGCAACGAAAAGATTCGGCGGATATATACCGGCAGCAGGGCCGGGCCGATTTGCTGGCCACGGAAGAAGCCGAAATCGCGGTCATCGAAAAATACCTGCCCAAGCAACTGTCGGAAGATGAACTGCGGGCGCAGGTGCAGGCCGTTATCGCGCAGGTAGGGGCAACCGGACCCGGCGATATGGGTAAAGTGATGGGCGCGGCCAACAAAGCCCTGGCCGGGCAGGCCGATGGCAAATCGATCGCCGCTATGGTAAAAAGCCTGCTGTAATTTCGTATATTGAGGTACGTTAAACAGATACAACGATGGTAGCTGAACAGCCTGTTTCTCCAACGCCGCATCAGGTAATACCCAATGCGTTAGTCTATGAAGTACTCAACGGAAGACCCCTGTACTACAGGGGCTATAAAGACGTATTAGCCGGAACCCGTAAAGTCGAAGACGTCGTGGGAAGTAGTTCATTGCAAGCCATTCTGGTATCCCTTATCTATGGATATGTGCTCAATAACCGGGATAAGAAAATGTACCTGCCCGTTACGAATGAAGCAGGTGTTCACCTCGATTTGAACGATAATCTATCGTGCGATGTCGCTATTTTCGAGAAAGGCACCTTCGATATCACGACGAAATACTTCGACACCGCTCCTAAAATCGTCATCGAAGTGGATGTGAAAATTGACCTGGCTGATTTCGACGGGCTTGACTTCAATTACATCGCCGAGAAGACGCAGAAACTCTTTGATTTTGGGGTCGAAAAGGTCTTTTGGGTACTCAGTAAGCCCCGTCGGGTATTTGTGGCCGTGCCTGATCAGGACTGGATTTTCACTGACTGGAGTAACAACGTACCCGTCATGGACGGCTGCGTCCTAAACGTCAAAAACCTGCTCGATGAAGAGGATATCGTGTATTAATCAACATACATGGCTACCATCGATATTCTTATTCTGATTCCGCTGCTTTGGGGGGCGTATAACGGTTACCGAAAAGGACTGCTGGTAGAGATCGTGGCCATCATTGCCTTTGTCGTCGCCCTGATTATCGGGTTCAAATTCCTGCAATTCGGCATCGACCTGCTGGCTCCGTACATCAGCCGCGAACTGGCCCGGAAGTTTCTCCCCTGGCTGGGCTTCTCTATCATCTTCTTTCCCGTCGTGTTCATGATCAACCGCATGGGGTTTGCCCTGCGTCGATCGCTTAAATACACGATGTTGGGCACGTTCGATAGTCTGGCCGGCGCAACGGTCGGCATATTCACCTGGGTCTTTGGAATTAGTGTGATTCTCTGGCTGTTCAGTTATATGAACGTCCGTATGCCGCCCAACCAAACCCGTACTAGTTTCATGTACCCGCTGCTGCGCCCCATTGCGCCGAAGGTGATGAACGTGGCTACGGTGTGGATGCCGAAAGGCCTGGAAGCCGGGCGAAAGTTTAAGAAGGAACAGCTACCAACAACGCCATGATAACGACAGATGAAGCGGTGCAGACCCCAACTGTTCCCGCCCAGCTAGTGCGGGAAACGCTGAATGGACGGCCTCTGTATTACAAGGGCTACCGTGAGGTGCTGGAAGGCCGCGCCAAACCGCAGGATATTATGGGAAGTAGTGATTTACAAAGTATAGTGGTTGCCGCCATATTGGGCTATTTATGGGGCCTTGTGGATAGGAAACGGTATCGATTGGTAACTAGTGAAGCCGGACTTCACATTGACCGGGGTAACAACTTTGCCGCCGACATTGCCATTTTTGATAAGGTTAGCCTACCTGCCCTGAAAGGCAAATACTTTGATGTTTCCCCCAAAGTAGTGATCGAAGTGGACATCAAAATAGACTTGAACGAGTCGGATAGTGATCTGAATTACGTTCTCGACAAGTCACAGGCCTTATTCAACTTCGGAGTCGAACGCGTTATCTGGATATTGACCAGCAGCCGTAAAGTAACCGTTATGCAGTCTGGAAACGATGGCATTATTACCGATTGGAGCAACGACGTTCTGGTGCTGGAAGACTGCACATTGAACATAAAAAATCTTCTCGACGAAGAGGAGATTGTCTATTCGTGAAACAGGATATTCGAACATATAGCCCCACCCAACTCACCAACTGGTTTAAGCAGAACGGCGAGCAGGCGTTTCGGGCCAAACAGGTACATGAGTGGTTGTGGAAGAAATCGGCGCGGTCGTTTGGCGAGATGAGCAATCTGGGCCTGACTCTGCGCGACAAACTCGATACCCATTTTGCCATTAATTCGCTATCGGTCGCCACCGAACAACGGAGCAACGATGGCACCATTAAGTCGTCGTTTAAGCTGTATGACGGTAATCTGGTAGAGGGCGTACTGATTCCGGCCCTGCGCGCCGACGACCAGGAGCGAGATCGCTCCGGCGAACCGGCCACACCGCGCATGACAGCCTGTGTATCGAGTCAGGTGGGTTGTTCGCTGACCTGCAAGTTCTGCGCCACGGGCTACATGGACCGCAAGCGTAACCTCGATGCCGCTGAAATCTACGATCAGGTGGTTGAGATTGACCGGCAGGCCAAAACCACCTATAATGCCCCCCTGACCAACATTGTTTACATGGGGATGGGTGAGCCGCTGTTGAATTACAAAAACGTAATTGAATCGGTCGATCGCATCACCTCGCCCGATGGGCTGGGCATGTCACCCAAGCGCCTAACCATTTCAACGGCGGGTATTGCGAAGATGATTAAGCAGCTTGGCGACGATCAGGTGAAGACCAATCTGGCCCTATCACTTCACGCGGCCAACGACTTGAAGCGTGACCAGATCATGCCCATCAACGAAAGCAATTCGCTGAATAACCTGGCCGACGCGCTTCAGTATTTCTACCGGAAAACGGGTACCCGCGTCACCTTCGAATACATCGTTTTCTATGATTTCAACGATTCGCTCCAGGACGCCAAAGAGCTGTATGAGTTCACCAAGCGCGTACCCGCCAAGATCAACATCATCGAGTATAATCCCATCGCCGAGGCAAGCTTCAGAAACACCGACCCGCAAACGCTCGATAAGTTTGCTGGTTTTCTGGATAGTCGGGGAATAACGGTCAACATTCGCCGGAGCCGGGGTAAAGACATCGACGCGGCCTGTGGGCAATTGGCGGGCAAAGAAAAGGCGCAGGCGCTGTAGCCTCGATTAAACGGCTGGCAGGCGCTTTTCGTAACAGTAAAATCGCAGACCCGGCCGGAAATCAAGGCCAATTTCACCCGCATAGACGTAGCCTAGGCTCTGGAAAGAGCCGCTGCGTGATCTGATTCTGCGTATTCGTATCGATGCGCAGTACGTGAATGCCGCGCTGCCGGGCAACTTCATCTGCCTGTGCGAGCAAGGCCTTGGCTACGCCCTGCCCGCGAAATGCCGGGTCAACAGCCAGGCGGTGCGTGACAATAGCTGGCTCGGTAATGTCCCAGCCAACTTCGGCGTAGGTTGGCTCCTGATCGGTGGTAATGGCCGAGACACCGGCCAGCTTTCCATCAACCTCGGCGACCCAAAGTTGCTGTTTGTCAATGTCATCGCTGAAAACCGCTTCGTTTGGGTACGTATCGTCCCATTGAAAGTTACCGGCTTGCTGCATCAATGGAACAACCTGTTTGAGCAGATCAAGCAGGGCAGGAACGTCGGCGGGCGTAGCTAATCGAATAATCATGGGTCAAACCTATCAGGTTTTTCGCAAACCTGATAGGTTTAAGTGGCTAATCTAAGCCGGGGCGCTGAAAGGTGCGGGCATTGGGAAACAACGCTTCGATGAGGCGGCTCAACTGGCTCAGTTGCGAAAGCAGGCTCAGCAAGTCGTCTGTTGTTTCTGGATAATACCCCATCACCGTTTGCCAGGCGTCCAGCGACCGGTCTATGCTGACCAGGACCAGCTTGGCTTTCCCATCGTAGTATGACAGGAAATGGGCATCGTTCGATGGCTCATCAACCACCCTTAGTGCGGCTTTGGTTTTTACTGGAATCAGCGTGCGGTACCAGCGAATCTGTTCATAGGCCTCCTTCAGGGCGTTCAGCTCCAGCATAGCCTCATCTTCGGTACGGATTCCTAATTCCACTTCGCGCAATTGCTGCTGACCGGCCCGCTCCAGCAAGCCTTTCTCAGCGGCTAACCAGGTAGCGGTTTCTTTCAGGTAAGAGGTAGCTAAACCAGCAGCCGGGTGGGCTTTTGTCTGGTGGCGACGATTCAGCGCTGCTTCTTCCAGCGTGAGTTGTTCAGAAGGGGAAGCCGTTAGAGAGGTTGGTGCGGTGTTGTGTAGCTTCTCGATATACTGCCTGGTTAGGTTCAGCGCTTCGGTTAGCTGGTCAACCAGGGAAGCATTGGGGTCAGCGGGTAGTATCATGGTGCTTTCCTGCTGTAGTTGGTAGCTGCGGCAGCGGCTTGTCAGGGGGCAGCGTTCGCACCACGAGTCGCAGTAGTTGTATATGCCAGGAATCAATTCCGGCTGGGGCGGAAGCGCTGAATTGGCAATCATCTTAGGTATGTTTTATGTTACGGTAGCGTTAATCTACCGTAAATATAGATAGTTGGTTAACGCATTAGTTTATCTTATATCAACATTATTTTGACTTAATTTTAGACGGCTCTTTCGAGCGTAACAGCCTACTAATTGGGCGTTAGTCCATAAACTCTACTTTCATGTCATCCTTCGATAACCAGGTCGTTCTTATAACCGGTGCGGGCTCAGGCATTGGCCGTGCCACGGCTGTGGCGTTTGCTCAGGCGGGAGCTAGTGTAGTGGTGTCAGACATTAACGACGCTACTGGCAAACAAACTGTTGATCTAATTAAGGCGGCAGGCGGCAACGCGGCCTATATACAGTGTAACGTAGCTAATCCCCAACAGCATGAGGCTGTGGTTGCCTTCTGCCTGAATACCTTTGGCCGGTTGGACGTTGCCGTCAATAATGCGGGAATCGGTGGGCGTTTTGCCCGGCTGATCGATCAGGCTGTAGCTGACTGGGAGCAAATGATGGCCGTGAACCTGGGCGGTGTATTTTATGGCATGCAGGCCCAGATCAGGCAAATGCTGCAACAACCCGAGGGGGGCCGGATTGTGAATGTGTCGAGCATTGCCGGTGTAAAAGGCATGCCGATGGGGGCACCCTACAGTGCCGCCAAACACGGCGTAATTGGGCTGACTAAAACGGCCGCGCTGGAGTATGTGAAGAAGAATATCCGGGTCAATGCCATTTGCCCGGTGTATACCCATTCGGCCATGGTTCAGGACCTTGTAGATACCGCCCCGGAGATGGAAGAGCGGATGCGCCGGATGATTCCGATGGGTCGATTTGGCCAGCCCGAAGAGATCGCCCAGGCTATTATGTGGCTCTGCACGCCGGAAAACTCATTCTACACCGGTCAGGCTATCCAACTGGATGGCGGTACAACGGCGTAATAAAAAAGAGTCCTCTGTTTACAGTCCTCTGTCTTCTGTTGCTTCGCTAATGAACCGGTAGGGTACTTAGCGAAGCAACAGAAGACAGAGGACTGTAAACAGAGGACTTCAAAGAGAACTCTTTTTAGTACCGCTTTTTCTTATCGCCGTTACTGCCTGACTCGCGGGGCTTATCAAACCGATCGGGCGAGGTAGAGAGCGAGGCTGTCCAGGGTTTCCAACGGGCATCTTCAGCGCTGGATGAAGCACTTTGCGTATTCCGATTGTCGCGGCGAGGGTTGCGATTGCCACCTGTGGGGCGATTCTCGGGACGTGGACTGTTGGTCCGGTTACCACCACCCACCTGATCTCCCTGCCGAGCAGGCTGTTCAGGGCGGGGTGATTCGGAACGAGGCTGGCTCGGACGGGGCCCATCTCGCCGACTGTCGGTTCCCCGGCCCTGCGGCTGTCCGTTACGACCGCCGCCGTTACCGCTATCCCGCGAATCGGAACGAGGCCCACGTCCGCCACGACCCTGTTTGGGTTCGGGTTTCGGTGGCTTCGCCCATTCGATAGGATCCAGGTTATCGGACTTATACGGGTTGTTTAACTCAACCGGAACGGTTTTGCCAATCAGTTTCTGAATGTCTTTCAAGTACGCCCGCTCATCCGTCTCACAAAACGAAATGGCAATGCCGCTGGCACCAGCGCGGCCTGTGCGGCCAATCCGATGCACATAGCTCTCAGGAATGTTCGGCAGTTCGTAGTTGAATACATGCGACAGGCTGTCGATATCGATACCCCTGGCGGCAATATCGGTAGCCACCAACACGCGGGTGGTCCGATCTTTAAAGTTACTCAGGGCGCGTTGCCGGGCGTTCTGCGCCTTATTTCCGTGAATGGCTTCGGTTTTTACGCCATGCTTGTTCAGGAACTCGGCTACTTTGTCGGCACCGTGCTTGGTGCGGCTGAAAACCAGGGCTGATTCAATGCCTTTGTCTTCCAGCAGGTGGAGCAACAGGCTACGCTTGTCGTCTTTCTCGACCATGTACACCACCTGCGCCACCGTATCGGCCGTCGACGAAGCGGGCGTTACCTCCACCTTAGCGGGGTTCGTCAGAATCGTATCGGCGAGCTTCACAATTTCGGGGGGCATCGTGGCCGAGAAAAACAGCGACTGCCGTTGGGTGGGCAGTTGCGCCAACACCTTCCGAACATCGTGAATAAAGCCCATGTCGAGCATCCGGTCGGCTTCGTCGAGCACGAAGAACTCGATATGTTTCAGGTTAACGAAACCCTGGTTCATCAAATCGAGCAGGCGGCCCGGTGTGGCGGTCAGGATGTCGATGCCATTGCGCAGGGCATCTGTTTGGGGTTTCTGACCAACACCACCGAAAATAACGGCATGGCGAAGGTCTAAATGGCGGCCGTAGGCGGCAAGACTTTCATCGATCTGGATGGCAAGCTCGCGGGTTGGCGTAAGAATCAGGGCTTTAATCTTGTTCGACCACTGACCTGACTGCTTTTTTGTATAGAGCCGTTGAAGGGTCGGAATCGAAAAGGCGGCGGTTTTTCCGGTGCCTGTCTGGGCGCATCCGAGCAGGTCGCGGCCTGCATTTACTAACGGGATGGCTTGTTCCTGAATCGGTGTTGGGGTAGTGTATCCTTCTTCGGCGAGTGCCTGAAGGATCGGCGATATAACCGCTAATTCGTTGAAATTCATTAAGTTGGGGTGATGCTGAGAAGGAGGCTTGGAACGCCATACCTAAACCCCACCACGGAGTGTATAACTTCTTTACTACGAACTATCTCAGTGGTTTAGTTCCATTTCGTTTGCAGCGATAGCCCGATCTATTTCAGTCTTATTGGCTCCTACCTAAGCCGGGCGTTGGCCAGATAAACGGTGTGAAGAGCTGGATACACCAGCAACAAATCAGCTTCGCGGACATCTAAGCGTCGCGCCTGGTCAATAAACCAAACTGGAATCCGAAACTAGCCAGAAAAACTTTACGTGTGGAGCTCAAAGCCTTTTGTGGTGGAAAGAAAAGCTCCCGGCAAGGCTGTTAGCAAGGTCAAACAATATACTGTGAAGCCGATTATCAGGGCATCTGCTGGTATGACACCAACATAATTCGCACCAACTGAGAATACAGATTCACGGATTCCCACCCCACCAATCGTTATTGGAAGAGCTGACCCAATTGATGAGCACAAAAAAAGTAGTAGATAAGCACACTTCGATCCACTAAAATCAAATGCCGACAGCAAACACAGTGTCATTAGGCACTGCGCCACTTGGACAAGCAACGAATAACCATTGATAAGCCAGTTGCTTTTGTTAGCTTACGCCCCCTCGCTTAAAAGAAGTTGCGGAAGTGCAAAAGAACCGCTCCACATGATTAGTGTCTTTCTTTTGCTTACTGTGACGGTGCTGATGAGCCGGAATAATCTGTTTGTAAGCTGACCAATCATCGGTGTAGAAACAGGCTTTTTGGCGGTATTTTTCAGGAATGGCTTGCCATAAGCCCAAGGCCCCTTCAGCCCCACGGTTGCCCACAAACAAGGCAATGACTTGGCGAGTGGCCCGATCCAGGGCTACCCAAAGCCATTGTTTGTTGGCTTTACAACCCACGAAACTCCAGAGTTCATCGGCTTCCGTATTGAGCATAACTAAGTCTATATCAGTCATATAATTGGGTATCTGGCACGCTAAATCCTGGGGTATCTCCTCGTACAACTCGTCCATATAGTTGTAGAGCTGATGGGGCTCGATCTCCATGACCCGGCAGATGGCCGCCAATGCGATACGTTCGGCTAACAACAGTTCGATCCGTCGTTTGCATTCGTTGGACAGAGGCGCATAGGTACGGTGTTGGACAAACTGTCGGAGGCAGTGTTTGCATTTGAGGCGGGCTTTGCCGTAGTGAGTAGCTCCATTCTTGACTAAATTTGTTGAGCCGCAGGCAGGGCAGTTATGTTGGTGAAACATGGTGCGATAGTTTGAGTTTGGCGACCCAAAACTACAGTCTGTCTGCGGCTTATTATGGCTATCATTACTTCTTTAGGACTACCAAAAGTAGTAGATAAGCACACTTCGATCCACTAAAATCAAATGCCGACAGCAAACACAGTGTCATTAGGCACTGCGCCACTTGGACAAGCAACGAATAACCATTGATCAGCCAGTTGCTTTTGTTAGCTTCCGCCCCCCCGCTTAAAAGAAGGTGCGGCAGGCCTAAACCCGCTATAAAACTGGCTACTAAGTAGTTAGTCGAAAGTAATACAATATTTTGTCCCGACCTTGGATAAGATGTTGACTAACGCGCCTCTCATACTTGAGCTTGTCAAGAAGTCGGCTGGTTGTAGCCAGTGGTATTTGATGTGTTTCCAAAGACACTCAATTCGATTTAACTCAGGACAGTAAGCCGGAATGTACTGAATCATAAGCCCTGCTGACCGCCAACCAGCTAAATGACCCTTGAAATAAGCACTCGTATGACTCGAGGCATTGTCCAAAATCAAGACCGTTGGCTTGGTCAACCGGCTGACAAAATCGGTCAAACACGTCACCATGCTCTCAGAGGTCATGGCCCCCGATAGAACGTAGCTTTCCAACCGGTTATCCTCATAAAACAAGCCCAGTGTGGTGAGGTTGCCCCCGGGCGTAGCGGGCATAAAGGCATCGCTTTTGCCCACTGACTGCCAGCCGTAAGGCACGACCGCCTGGCGGCTCACCCCCATCTCATCCCCATAACACAGATCCACCTCCCCACCCGCAGCCCAGGCGCGTAACTCAGCTAATTCGGTTTTGAAAAACTGGTAGGCCGTCTCATCGCGCAGATGCCGACAACTGCGTCGAATCCGTTTGTAAGACAACTTATTGGCCCGAAACAGTCGCCGTAAACTACTCAGGCTGAGCGTTTTCTGCCAGTTTTCGCGGATCATCTGGGCTACCTCACGAGTCCGGTGCATGCCGTCTCTAACCCAGTCGACAACGCTTTTTTTTGATCTTGGGTCAAGTTGGGCGTGCGGCCACTTCGGGGCTGATCCTGTAAGCTCAGGGCTGGTTGCGTCTGGCTGAGCCCGTCCTGCCACCGATCCATCCAGCGGCCAATCGTGTCGCGGTCCACCATAAAGAGGTCGGCCAATTGGGGGATCGAGTAGTTCCGTTGACTCAGCAAGAGGGCCTGAGCGCGTTGTCGTTCGCGGTGGTCAGGACTATTTTTGTAGAGTAGGGTGAGTTGGTCAACTTGGTCTGTGGTCAACGAGACGTAGCGCATGAGTTTTTTGGCTAAAATACCGCATTAATTGCAATCAACTACTTAAAACCAGCCCGACTGACCATGAATAGAGTTGGTACTGGTATATCAAGGCCAGAACAAGCAGCAAAACAATAGGTACCAGACCTAGCAATCGATCTAATAGTGTTAGCCAGGCCAGGTGCTGAATCGTCAAGGTCGTTTTTTGGCGTAACCGCCACACTTTGTAACCATCCCCGCCAATCCCGCCGGGTAAAAACTGATTATAAAACATACCCTGCCAATACAGACGAATTAGCAAATTGTGATTGAGTTTGACCCCTCCGCGACCCAGGATAATACAGTAACGCTTTGCAGAAAACCATTTGGATATACCCATCAGTCCGCTTGCCAACAAAATACCAAACCAGTCAGGTGATAGCATTCCCTGAATTCGGTGGTGAGACAGCTGGTACGCAACGAGGCTTAGCGCGCCAACTGATAGTAAAGCACGCAACCAAGTCCGCTCGTAGGAAAAACGTTTTGGTTCTTCCGTTAAATTGGTGATTCGGTATGACAAGTTGAGGCCTTAAAGAATTGAATAATGAGTAAGCGTCGTGAAGTCTCGAAACAAGCGTAACCAAAGCCTTTAATAGTCTTGTTGTTTCTTTCAATAATGCCCCTGATGCCCCTGAACCGATTATAGTTCAGAATGTATCCCCACACTGCTAATATAAAACCGCAAAGGCTGTGAGCTCCTTATGACTAACAGCCTGAGCTTTTCAAGCCACTATTGAAAACCTCTCTGAACCTCACCCGCCGGGGTTTGTCTTCCAGAATCAGGCAAAAGTAATGGCGAAAGGCCTACATTTTCAACTCCTTAAACGTAGGCATACACTACAGACTCAACAGACTAACCAGTTGGGCATGCTCCTTGGCCGACCATTCGGCTGGACGGTTGAGCAACACCTGGTTGGCTTTTTCAAGCCAATCGACTGCCAGTACCGTATTGACAAATGAGCCCTTTGCGAGTTCAATATAACCCAACTACAGCTCATTGCAAAAACGTTGATCTGTTTGCAAAAGCCGACGCTATAGCCTGAAAATAGGCCTTTAGGTGCTCTTGGGTGCGATTCTTTACCTGGTTCAGGCAGTAACGGTTACTGCGTTACCTCGGTCAGCTCCAGCACAACGCTACTGCGCCGGTCGCTAACGGCTGGGTTCAGGCCTACCGTCATCAGGAAATCGCCCGAGTAGCTCGTTGCATTGGCGAAGGGTGATCGGGTACCCGGCATCAGGTTTATTTCCTGCACGGTGTAGCGTTTATCAGGTTGCAGGCCCCGCAAACGAATTGGCGGGAGGTCGCTCCCTGCTCGATACCGACTGTTGACCAGGTACGAAAACAAGACCGCTTTGTCCTGCTTCTCGCTCACGTACAGCATCGAAGCTACGTCCTGCGTGTAGGGCGACTGCAGCCTGAACAGATCGCCGTGGTAAATGGCGGGCTTCAGCCGCTCGTAGTTTTTCAGCGCCTGCTGGCTGAACGCCAGTTCATTGGGCGTCATGTGGCTCACCACCAAATCATAACCCATCATGGCCACATCGGTGCGAAACTTGATGGGTACATTGCTCCAGTTGGTGATGTGGTTGCAGGTGGCAATGGCCGGGAAGAACATCGAATAGTTGTACTGGATAAAAATCCGTTCGGAGGGGCTGGTGTTGTCACTTGGCCAGAACTCGGTGAAGTAATTCAACGCGCCATAATCGACCCGGGCACCACCCCCCGAGCAGAGCATCATTGGAGCGGTTGGGTACTTGGCCCGGATTCGCCCCAACACCTTGTACAAGCCCCGTACATAGTCGACGTACAAATGATTAGTTGGGTTAGCGGCCGAATAGGCGTTGTAGATGACGGCGTTGCAATCCCATTTGATGTAGCTCAGTTTCGGATTTTTGGTAAACAGCCCGTCGACCACGCCGTAGACAAACTCCTGCACGGCTGGATTCGACAGATCGAGCACCTACTGATTGCGGAATACGACATCGGGGCGGTTTGGCTGCCTGATTACCCAGTCGGGGTGCTTGGTGTAGAGATCACTTTTCGGGCTAACCATCTCCGGCTCGATCCAGATACCGAATTTGACCCCGGCGGCCTCTGCCTCATGAACCAGGTAGCCTATGCCGTGGGGGAGCTTGCCCTTATTCTCCTGCCAGTCGCCGAGGCCCACCTTGTCGCTGTTGCGGGGAAAGGTGTTACCAAACCAGCCGTCATCCAGCAGAAACAGGTCGACGCCCAGTTTTTTTACCTTCTTTAAACAGATCGACCAGCTTGGGTTCGTCGAAATCGAATTGGGTGGCTTCCCAGTTGTTCAACAGCGTATACCGGTCGCCATTTCCCTGCGGAATGCGGTGGTTTCGGGCCCAGCGGTGCAGGCTGCGGCTGGCCCCGCCGGTTCCCTGGGTCGAGAAGGTGTAGATCAGCAGCGCCGGGGTCGTGAAGTCACGGCCAGGTTCGAGGGTGTATTCCGAGGCGTAGGGGTTAATGCCCGCCAGCACCTCACCCTGCTCTTCCTACGCGGGCTGGTTGAGCGAGAGCATAAACATGGGCGACTGAAGCATCTGGGCGCGGGTGCCCAGCTTGCTGTCGAGTGCTTTCATGCCGGCCGTCAGCTGCGTTTCTTCGGGGCGTACTTCACTGGCCCAGTTGCCGTGGTAATGCGTCAGGTAATACTGCCCGGCCGACAGGTACAGGTTGGCCGAGGCGTATTTCTGTAACCGAACGGCTTTCTTCTCCGTGTGCCGGATGGTCGACCAGCTTTCGAGTAAATCTTCTTGCTGATACGCCCGGAAATTCAGCGTCACCTCGAACGGGTATTGCGGGTCTTTGAGCAGGATCGTCGTCAGGGTCTGCTCCTGTCCAGCCGGTTTTGTTTCATGGCGAACATACACCAGATCGAGCGATGTGTTGCCGTCGGCGTGGGTGGCCTGAATAGCGGGTTCGAGCAAGTTGCGCGATCCGGCTGGGGTGTACGCCGAGTTGTAGTACTCTGTATACCTTTCATTCGTGTGGGCAATGCCGCGCAGACTGGCATATTCAGTGGCCTGTCGCAGCCGTTTTCCGTGGTGAATAACAATCAGGTGGCCTTCGTTGTCGACGCGCAGGACGAGGGCCGTCCGATTGGTTTCGATGGGAATCTCTATGGGGGCTGCCTAGGCCGTTCTGGCCGCAAGTAAGGCAATGAGGAAAACGAAGAAACGCATAAAAAGTGAGGGTTGATGGGTACGTTGTAGGGCGTTACCTATAGACACTCATAGACACTCATAGACACTCAAAATTACAGCATATAGCTAATCAGTTTATTGGTGCAGATAGGTTTATTACAGTTGACTCAATTTGGGTTTCGAGGTAGCCAGTTCACGGCCGATGTATTCACGGCTTTGCTAGTAAAGGCCAATGTTCCAATGGCACCGGCCACCCGGCTCGTATGAATAAGTCTAAGTCGCACCTTTAGAGCCATAATCCCCTGTCATGTGCCGAAGTTGGTTTACTTTTAAAGGTTTATACAACCAGCCAGCTTCATGCACAAACACGTACGTCTTCTTCTCATCTGCGCTGCCAGCTTTACCGCCGGTGCGTTCATTACCCGCTACGACGATCCTAAACAGCCCGTTACTGCCGAAATGGCCGACGTAGCCTCGAAGGTTTTTGGACTGTCATTTACCCGTGCCGAGCGCGATTCGATGCTCGACAACCTGAATGATCAGCGCCGCGATTTTGAAACCATCCGAACGGTTAAGCTAACCAACGACGTAGCGCCCGCCCTGTACTTCAATCCGCTCCCTACCGGCTTTGCTTTGCCCACGGGTGTTAGTTCGTTCAAGGCATCGTCGCCGGGTCAGGTACGTATGCCTGCCAACCGGGATGATCTCGCATTTTACACCGTAGCGCAACTGGGCGAACTGATACGTACCCGGCAGATTTCGTCAGAGGCGCTCACGCAGTTTTTTCTGACCCGCTTGAAGACCTATGGCCCTGCCCTGTTCAATGTAATTACATTAACCGACGAGTTAGCCCTGCAACAGGCTCGCCGCGCCGATGCCGACATCAAAGCGGGAAAATACCGGGGGCCATTACACGGTATTCCTTACGGTGCCAAAGATTTACTGGCGCGGCGTGGCTACAAAACAACCTGGGGGTCGGTACCTTACAAAGATCAGGTGCTGGATTACGACGCCACGGTCATTAAACGCCTCGAAGAGGCCGGTGCTGTACTCTGCGCTAAGCTGGCCATGGGCGAGCTGGCGATGGGCGATGTCTGGTTCGGCGGTAAAAGTCGTAACCCCTGGAAATCAGAGATGGGCTCTAGTGGTTCGTCGGCGGGGTCGGGTAGTACCGTGGCGGCGGGCTTATTGCCGTTTGCTATCGGTACAGAAACACTCGGTTCTATTGTTTCGCCCTCTACCGTTTGCGGGGTTACGGGGCTGCGGCCCACCTTCGGCCGGGTGAGCCGCCACGGTGCCATGGCTCTTTCGTGGTCGATGGATAAGATCGGCCCCATGACCCGCTCGGTTGAGGATTGCGCCCTGGTTTTTAACGCGATTCAAGGCCCCGACAAGCTAGACCCAACGGTCATGAATGTCCCCTTCCGGTATGCGCCGCTGCCTTCCCTGAAGGGTGTTCGGATTGGTATCGTAAAAAAAGCCTTCGATGGCGAATACCCCAACAAAGCCAACGATCAGGCTACGCTCGATGTGCTGAAAAAGCTGGGGGCCACCTTCGTGCCCATCGAACTGCCCTCCTTCCGCTACGGTGCCCTCACCCTGATAATCGGTGTTGAAGGGGCCGCCGCCTTCGATGAGCTGACCCGCACGGGCCGCGATAGTCTGATGGTACGGCAGGGCAAATCGGCCTGGCCAAACGAGTTTCGCTCGTCGCGGTTTATTCCCGCCGTCGACTACTTACAGGCCAATCGCATTCGTACCCAGCTGATCAACCAGATGCATGATGTGCTGAAAAAAGCGCAGATCGACGTATACCTCTCCCCTACGTATGCCGGTGGAAACCTTACGCTCACCAACCTGACGGGCCATCCCTGCGTGGTGCTGCCCAATGGGTTCAATGCCCAGCAAACACCGACCAGCATCACGATCAACGGGCAACTTTTTGCGGAAGGGGCCGTACTGGCCGTTGCCAAAGCTTACCAGGAGGCGACCGACTGGCATAAGAAGCACCCTGTTTTGAATTAAGCGTTAAGAACTAAGAGCGGTCCGCCGCTCATATCTTTGAGTTCGGTCGAAGCTGTACGGAAAAGTACAACTTTTGCTCCAAGAACCTGACGCCGGTGGTCAGTATCGCCCGTCCGCCGCACAGACACCCCCGTGATCTTGATCTCGCTGGTTGCGCTGCCCACCGCGTCACTTTTCAATAAGCCCCAACAGTACCCATAGACGCGGTTTTACCACCTCGATCTGCCATCCATGTGCCAGGGTTAGAAAAGTAGTCAGGTCTATTTGTTCACCCCTTAAGCCCCTTTTGTATGCAAACAGTGCTGCGCTATTGTGTCGGTGTCGATGTCAGCAAAGACACGCTTCAACTTTGTCTTTCGGTCATTGATCAGACAGGTCGGGTTAGTGTCAAAGCCTCGACCAAAGCCGATAATAAACCTACGGGCTTTACCCAACTGGTTGCATGGGTGAGTCGCCATCGCAAGCTTGACTTGCCTCTGAACTATGTGATGGAAGCTACCGGAGTTTACCATGAAGCCCTGGCCTGGCAACTGCATCAACTCGATGCTCAGGTGAGTATTCTGCTACCCAACAAGGCCAAACACTACCTCCAGAGTTTAGGCTACAAATCCAAAAACGACAAGATCGATGCCCAGGGTCTGGCCCGCATGGGCCTGGAGCAACAACTGACCCGCTGGCAGCCCCTCTCCAAGAATATCTATGAGCTGCGCCTGCTGACCCGGCAGCACCAGCGCTTACAGGAGCTAAAGACGCAATCGACCAACCAGCAACACGCACTGGCGCACAGTGCTTATGATAGCACTTTCATTGACAAACAGTTAGCTGGTGTCATCCTGTTTTATGACCAGCAGTTAGCCGAGTTAGAGAAGGCCATCAAAGCCCTCATTGAGGCAGATACTGACCTCAAGCCCCGGGTTGAGCGGCTGGTGGCCATCAAGGGGCTGGGGCTCTTGTCGGTGGCCGTACTCATCGCCGAAACCAACGGCTTTGAAGGCTTTGCCAACCAGCGGCAACTGGTGAGCTATGCGGGCTATGATGTGGTCGAGAATCAATCGGGTACTCATCGAGGCAGAACCAAGATCTCTAAAAAGGGCAACAGCCGCCTGCGCCGCATCCTGCATCTGCCTGCTTTCACGGCGGTGAGGTTTGGGGAACCCACCTGTCAGGCTCTTTATGAGCGGGTCTTTGCCAGTAGCAAGGTAAAGATGAAAGCCTACGTAGCGGTGCAGAAACGGCTGCTGTTGATGGTCTATGCCCTGTGGCGAAAAGGGTGCGAGTATGAAGCCGACTATGTGGCTAAGCTGGCTGAAGCGGCCAAAAAAATAGTCCCGACCAGCGGGACTACTCAGGATCAAGAAACCGAAGTTGCCTTGTCCAATGTGTAGGGCAAAGATATTGAAATAATCCTACCCCAAAACTTGACTTTCAAGACAGTACCAGCGGTGACAGGTTACCAGTTGCGCTTGTGCATTTAAAAATGGTGTAAAAGCAAAGCAACTCTTAATTCGTCACTCTTAATTCTTAATTCACCCGGATATTTGCAGCATGAAGTTACAAAACGATTTAGTGCTCCGGGCGGCACGGGGCGAGGCTGTTGAACGGACGCCCGTTTGGCTGATGCGTCAGGCAGGGCGGATTCTGGCCGAATACCGGGCCGTTCGGGAGAAAGCAGGCAGTTTTATTAAGCTGGCCACCACCCCCGAATTAGCCGCTGAGGTCACTGTTCAGCCCGTTGATTTATTAGGCGTTGATGCGGCCATTATTTTCTCCGATATACTGGTAGTGCCTGAAGCAATGGGCCTGCCTTACGAGATGATAGAACAACGCGGACCGGTATTCCCGCAGACGGTACGTACCACCGCCGACCTGACCCGGTTGCACGTGGCTGATGCCCAGCAGGACTTGGGTTACGTGCTCGACGCCCTGCGCATCACGAAGCAGATGCTGAACGGCCGGGTGCCGCTGCTAGGCTTTGCGGGCGCGCCGTTCACAATTTTCTGCTACATGACCGAGGGCAAAGGCTCGAAAACCTTTTCGGTCGCCAAAAAGCTGCTGTATACTGATCCGGCGTTTGCCCATGCGCTCCTGCAACAAATCACTGACAGCACTATTGCCTACCTGAAAGCGCAGATACAGGCCGGGGCCGATCTGATTCAATTATTCGACTCGTGGGCGGGTATTCTTTCACCGGGGCAGTACAATGCCTTCTCGCTGCCGTACATCAACCAAATCTGCGATGCCATCAAAGCAGATGTCGACGTAGGGCATACGCCGATTACTGTTTTTGCCAAAGGCGCGTTTTTCGCCCGTCAGGCCATTGGTCAACTTAACTGCGATGTGGTAGGGCTGGACTGGAACATGGACATCGCTGAATCACGGGCGCTGATTCCCGGTAAAACGCTGCAGGGCAACCTGGACCCTTGTGTGCTGTATGCCCAACCCGATCAGATTCGGGCCGAGGTGCGGCAGATGCTCACCGCTTTCGGGCCACAACGCCATATTGCCAATCTGGGGCACGGCGTTTACCCCGACACGAACCCCGACCATGTTCGGGTATTCATTGACGCAGTAAAGGAGTTTTCGGCCTAGACAAATGACAAGCTACCAGCCATGACGATAACCTACCGCTTTGCTCACTTATTGGATGCGTCGGCAATTGCAGCACTGCACACGCAAAGCTGGCGGCAAACGTGCCGGGGTATCTTACAGGATGCGTATCTCGACGGCGCTATTGGCAAGGAACGGTACGCTGTCTGGCAGAAGCGGCTGGCTGAGCCAGCTACAAACCAACGCATTTTGATAGCGGAAAGCGATAACCAGTTGCGGGGGTTCGTATGCCTGTTTCTAGATGCAGATCCGCAACTGGGAACACTCATCGATAACCTGCACGTTACTTCGGCCTCGAAAGGTAGGGGCATTGGAGCCGGACTGATGCGCGAGGCAACCAGACTGTTTCTACCTGAGGCCAGGCTGCCCGGTTTTTATCTGGACGTTTATGAAGCCAATCAGTCGGCCATTCACTTCTATGAGCGGCGGGGCGGAACGAACGTCGCTCGTGAAGAACATGATAATCCAGGAGGCGGCCGGGCCATGACCCTGCGCTACGCGTGGAGAACGTCAGACGATGTGTTGTAGTAGACGGAGCCGACGCCGTTTAGCCAGAACAGTGCCGGAAGGTTAGCGAAACAGCGATAGGGCTACCGTGAAGCCGGGAAGCACGTCTTCACCCGACAGGCTTCCCTCAAAATTGGGAATGACATCGATTGACCCGTTGGCCCGGTACACCTTAACGGTTTGCGTTTTTGGGTTGATTAGCCAGCCCAACCGACACCCGTTCGCGATGTATTCGGCCATTTTATCCTCGGTATCCTTCTGCGAATCCGATTCGCTGACCAGTTCAACCAAAAAGTCAGGGCAGAGCGGCGGGAATTTCCGGCGCTCGTCTGGAGTGAGGGCATTGCGACGGTCAGCCGTGACCCAGGCGGCATCTGGGCTGCGTACGGCCCCATTTGGTAATCGGAAGCCTGTTGACGAGTCGTAAACGAAGCCAGGTTTAGTTTGCCGGTTCCAAACTACTAATTCAGCTACTAGTTCGCTGTTCCGTTCGCCGGTTTCACCGCCTGTTTGTCCCATTGGTATGATATTGCCGTTTGCGTCGCGCTCGAAGTTAAGATTAGGGTTCTCCTGACAGAAAAAGTAGAACTCATCGTCAGTCATGTGACGCAGTTGCTCGAACATGTCAACGCCCGGTTCAATCTCGATCGGCAATACAATAGTGGTCATGGCGACTTGCGTTAGCGTTCTGTTTATCAGCGGAAATATACGAACTTCAGGGCGTTACTAAACGCCCAGGCGAATGGCCTCTTCCAGTAACCGGGCCTTATCGATGGGCACCACGCCAACGCTTTCGCAGACGAGGCCACCGCCGAGGTTCGAGAGGCCCGCAATGCGCTGAGGCGATTGGCGGAGGGCCACGCAACAGGCCGCAATGCTGATGACAGTATCGCCAGCCCCCGACACGTCAGAGATCTGACGAACGTGGGCCGGTAGCTGAAGCTGCTCGCCATCGAGGTCAATGAAAACGCCGCGTTCAGACAGGGTAATCAACGTACCCAGCAGATTCATCCGGGTTTTCAACTGCGTTACTATGCGGAGCAGTTCACCGGGTTCATCTACATTGAAATCGACCTTGAGGCCTTCTTTCAGTTCTTTCAGGTTTGGCTTGAAAAGCGTGGTGTGTTCATAATCCAGGAAGTGCCGTTTCTTCGGGTCAACTACCGTGGGTACGTTATGCTTGTTGGCGAAGGCGGTAATCTCAGCAATGGCTTCGCGGCTGAGCACGCCCTTGTCGTAGTCCTGAAAAATAACTACCTGGCAACTGGGAATCAGCGATTTGGCCGTTGCAATAAGCTGGGCGCGTTCGGCATCGGTGATATACCTGTTTGTCTCTGTGTCGACCCGCACAACCTGCTGCGACCCGGCAATGATGCGCTCCTTGATGGTTGTCACCCGCGACTGAGAGCGAATCAGGCCCTCGCAGTTCATGCCTCGTTCGAGAAGTTGCTGCTCAAGCTGGTCACCCGCCATGTCTGTGCCGATAACGGAGCAGACAATGGCCTGAGCCCCCAGCGCCTGTACGTTGAGCAACACATTGCCAGCCCCGCCCAGCCTGAGTTCGCGGCGGTCGACCGTCACGACGGGCACTGGTGCCTCAGGCGAGATGCGCTCAACCCGACCCCAAACGTATGAGTCGAGCATGACATCGCCAATGACGAGTACGCGCAGGTTAGTAAACGCAGAAAATAAATCGGGAAGTGAAATGGCCTTGTTCATGGGGCAAAAATAGGTCCCATTTTCAGATTCGCTGAACCAACTCGTTTACCTTATGAATTTCGCGGCCCATCATATGGTCGATGATAGCCTGAGCGTGTTCGCGGCCATTTTCGATAAATACTTTTTCGGTAAAAATGCCCGCCAGCACGGTGCCGCAGACATACAGGCCCGGTACGTTGGTCTCAAACGTAGTGCGGTCGTACTGCGGAATCTGAGTTTCCGGGTCCAGTTCAACACCGCAGCGTTGTAGCAACTCCGCATCGGGCGTATAGCCGGTGAGAATCAGCACAAAGTCGGCGGCAAGCTTACTGATCTCGCCGGTTTTCAGGTTATGAATCCGCACATAGTTCGGGCCAATGCGGGTGACACAACTACCAAACACCGTTTTGATTTTCCCCTCTTTCACCCGGTTTTTTACATCGGGAATCAGCCAGTATTTCACCGTCGAGCGAAAATCCTCGCCTCGGTGTACTACCGTTACATCCACGTCGTGGCGGTAGAGTTCAAGCGCGGCCTCGACGGCCGAATTGGAGGCTCCCACAATGATTACCTTCGTAAACGAGTACTTGAACGGCTCATCGTAATAATGGGATACCTGCGGACCGTCTTCGCCGGGAATACCCAGCCAGCGGGGTTTATCGAAGTAACCCGTGGCCAGAATCACTTTGTGCGCGTAGAATACATCGCCTTTCGTGGTCAAAACCCGAAATAGGTCACCCTGTTTCTGTACGCTCTTAACTTCGGTGAACACCTTCGTTTTCAAGTGGTAATAAGCGGCTACCTTACGGTAGTATTGCAGGGCTTCATTCCGGTTTGCTTTAACGCTCGAAACCGGAAACGGGATACCGCCGATCTCGATGTTTTCGGCGGTAGAAAAGAACCGCATCATCTTCGGATACCGCCGGATGGACTCTGTAATGCTGCCTTTCTCTATAATCAGATGGCTCAGCCCGCTCTTACTGGCTTCGATACCTGCTGCCAGTCCGCAGGGGCCAGCACCCACAATAAGTACGTCGACAGGTTGCGCGGTTGTTGTCATAATAGCTGAAATGCAATCGTGTGTTCTGTAGGGGTAACGCAAAAAAACGGCCCAAAGGTTTGTAAGATGGGCTATTTTGGTTCAACTGAATCAGGTTTCCAGCTGTGTGCGGGCCTTGCCGGACACATACCTTACTGTAAACCGTGGTGATGGTATATTACTGGTGGGTACAGTCCTGAAATTAACCCGGACATTCACCATCGGCAGGGAACACCGGGCTCAGTTGGTAAGTTGAGTAGGTGTGTACCGCTGCTGTCAACGTCCCGATAAACGGTTCCACATAGTACCTACTCACCTGCTTTGGAAGATACACTATTCGCACAAACAGTCGTAGACGAAGTTACCTTATTCGTTGACTTGGTCTTGCCTATCCCCGTTCCCCGTTTATTCACGTATCGGGTAAAGAGGGACATGGCTGCGCTGATTAAAATTGGGGCCAGGGTTATTGTGCCCTTTGGGAAAAGCAGGGTGATTACGGCCGTGGTAGCTAGTCTGCACAACCGTCCGCCCCAAAATTATCAGGCCCGGTACGTGCTCGAATTATTGGATGAGTACCCGCTCGTTACGCCTTATCAGTTACAGCTATTCAGCTGGATGGCCGACTACTACATGTGCTGCGTTGGTGAGGTAATGAACGTAGCGCTGCCGTCGGGCCTGAAGATCACCAGCCAGTCGAAAGTGCAGTACAACCCTGATTTCGACCATCCGGATCTGCTGACCGAGCAGGAGGTAACATTGCTGGAAGACCTGAAAAAGCACCAGTCTTTATCGTACGAAGAACTGGGTCGGCTGGTTGGGGAAGTAAACGTGCCGCCGTTGATTAAGTCGCTGGTAGGGAAGCGGGCCGTCATTGTGTTCGACGAGGTAAAAGAGAAATACGTGCCGAAAATGGTGCGTAAAGTGCGGCTACATGCCAACTACGAGCAGCCTGACCAATTACTGGCGTTGCTACAGCGGCTCGATAAACTGCCTAAGCAACAGGAGGTGGTGATGCGCTACCTGCGCCACGTACCCATGCAGCGTAACCCGGCGCTGAACAAGCAGGGGCTTGAAAAGGCCATTCTAAATCAGGACGATGAACTGTCGCAGTCGTCGCTGAGCACTCTGTTGAAGAATGGGGTTTTCGAGGCGTTTGAACTGATTCAGCCCCGATTTTCCGATGCGTTTGCCCCGCAGAAGGAGATCGTGCTGACGCCGACCCAGCGCGTGGCCTCCGACAGCATCATGGCCGAATTTTCCCGGAAGAATATCGTGCTTTTTCACGGCATTACGGGCAGTGGCAAAACTGAAGTGTACATCGACCTGATTCAGAAAGTGCTGGCCGGTGGGTCGCAGGTGATGTACCTGCTGCCCGAAATCGCCTTGACCACCCAGATTGTAGTGCGTCTGCAAAAAGTGTTTGGCGACAAAATGGGTATCTACCACTCCAAGTTTTCGGACAACGAACGGGTCGAGGTTTGGAAAGGCGTGGTATCGGGGCAGTATCAGTTTGTGATCGGTGTGCGGTCGGCGGTGTTTTTGCCGTTCGATAACCTGGGCCTGATCATCGTGGACGAAGAGCACGAAACGTCGTATAAGCAGCACGACCCGGCTCCCCGTTACCACGCCCGCGATGTGGCCATGATGATGGCGCACTGGCAACAGGCCAAAGTGCTGCTGGGATCGGCTACACCGTCGATTGAAACGTACTACAAGGCCAAAGAAGGCCATTATGGGCTGGTGGAGTTGTTTCAGCGGTATGGCAACGCCAACCTGCCGTTTATTTCGCTGATTAACATCAAGCAGGAGCGGAAGCAGAAAACGATGAAAAACGAATTTTCATCGGCGCTGTATAATGCCCTGGCCGACAACCTGGAGCGGGGTGAACAAAGTATTCTGTTTCAGAACCGGCGCGGTTATTCGCCTTACCTGCAATGCGAAGACTGCGAATGGACGAGCCAGTGCCTGAACTGCGCCGTTAGCCTGACCTACCATCAGCGGGCGGCCGAACTGCGCTGCCATTATTGCGGCCATAAAGAGGAAGTGCCCCGGCTGTGCCCCACCTGCGGATCGACCAAAGTGCGGACAGTTGGCTACGGCACCGAGAAGCTCGAAGATCAGTTGCAGATCCTGTTTCCTGCCGCCCGGATTCAGCGGATGGACCTCGACACCACCCGCGCCAAGAATGCCTACCAGCAGATTATCAGTGAATTTGAAAGCGGCAACGTCGATATTCTGGTGGGCACGCAGATGATTACCAAAGGGCTGGACTTCGACAACGTTAGCCTGGTTGGCATTTTCGACGCCGACCGGATCATCCGTTTCCCGGAGTTCAGGGCCACCGAGCGCGCCTTTCAGATGATGACCCAGGTAAGTGGCCGGGCTGGTCGAAGGGCCGACCGGCAGGGCCGCGTGCTTATTCAAACCAGCGACCCGACCCAGATAGTCCTCCAGAAAATTATTGATAATGACTACCTCGGTCTCTACGATGAAGAGATCATGGAGCGCCGTGATTTCAATTACCCGCCCTTCTCGCGGCTGATCAAACTAACCGTTCGCCATACCGACCAGCGCATCAGCAAAAAAGCGGCCGATACGTTACGGGCCAACCTGGCCGCCCAACTCGGCGACGAGCGCGTGCTTGGGCCGGAAGAGCCGTTGGTGGAGCGTATCCGCAACCAGTTTCTCTACGACATTCTAATCAAGCTGGAACGCGAAAAGATCAATTTCAAGGCCGTAAAAGCGTTCGTCCAAAGCTGCATCACTGATATTCTGACCGACAAAGGTCTCCGCGCCGTCAGCGTCGTCATCGACGTGGATTGTTTGTAGAAACTCATCTACCGAATCAGTGATTTGATCTGGGCTGTCAGTTCGGCGGCTTTGGCTTTTGCTTCGTCGAGGGGTAGCCCCACTTTCATACCCGGTCGTTTGTGCCCTGCGGTGGTTAGCCAGGCGTCTTTCATGATGGATTGGCGTTCCGAGATGAGCTTCAGCAACTGAGCGGCGTTGGGAACCGTAACCATAGCTGACTGGATGTCGGGTGCCGTAGCAACGGCTTTTTCGCCCAGCCCCAACAGAATGCGTTTGGCCATGATCCAATGCCCAGCCTGACCGGGATGAACGCCATCTTCGGCCAGTGCAAAGCCGGCAATCGCATAGGCTGAGTCTACCTTCCGGTGCGCTTCCAGAAACTGCTTCATGGGGTAATGCACATCGATCACTGACCAATTCTGCGCCGTTTTCTGGCTCAGCAGCCAATCTGAATAGCGGTCGAGCACGGCCGCATAGCCTGTTTTATGTCCTTTCAACTCGTCATAGACAGGTGGCGTGAGGTGAATGATCTGTGCCCCGGATCTGATCACCTCATTATGCAACCAGTTGATCCCGTCTTTAAATTGTTGAAACCGACCTTCATCGAAGGGCAGGTAAATGCCGTCGTTCATGCCGTAAGAGGCAAAAACAAGATCGGGTTTGGTGAGTGCAAGCACCCTTGCCAGCCGTTCGTGCAAATCGGGCCGGGGAAATTTGCCATCGGCATGGCCGTCCTCAGAAAGGCCCGAAACCGTTTCGCTGGGTAGGCCAACATTGATGAAGTCAAACTTCTTCTGTGGGTAACGGGTGCTCAGATAGGCATCGACGTAGGTAACATACGTGCCTGCATAGGTAATGCTGTTGCCCAGAAACACCACCCGACGAACGTTGGCCGGGAAAGGTGACTGCGCACAGCACGAAGTACCCGATTGGCTCAACAGAACCCTACAAAGCAGAAAGGAGAGTGTCAGGCTCACCTTAAAAGAGATTAGCTGGATAGGTGCGGCGGGCATACGTGTCGGTACGTTCATCGTTTAGTAAGTGATGCAGGTAGTATTGGTTTAGTTGCTACCAGGCTGGCTTCGCGCCCGGACGGACGCGGGACCGCCTAACAGCAACTAAACCAATACTACCTGCATCACTTACTTGTGGTAAGCCGACTTTCCAGCATTTTTACGAAGTGGCCGCCTACAGCCGAACGGGCCTGAAAACCGACCTGTTTGGCGTTGGTTGTCTGGTGCCAGTCGGTAAATGAAGCGTGAGATGGCGTTTCAGTGGCGAATTTCCAGACGGGCGTTATGGAGGCCTGAAAATCGGTGTTTGAGTTCGCCAGCGTGGCCGTCCACTTGATCCAGGGAGATACGTGTGCAGCGGTGCTGTATTCAAAAAGGCCGACAGGGGCTATCAGGTTAGTAACTCTACGAACCTGATAGCCCCTGTCGGCCTTTTTATCCTGAAAGGAAGGCTCCGGCGCTTTAGCCTACCACCTTTTTAAAGCTGTCGACGAACATAGTCATCTCGTCCATGGTGCCGATACTGACCCGGCAAAACGGCTGCCCGTCAATGTCGCGGGTTTGGATGCCGATGCCCTGCGCCAGCATCTGCTCGCTAAACGCTTTGGTTTTCATCCGAATCGGGAACAGCATGAAATTAGCGTACGATGGAATGACCTCGTACCCCAGTTCAGTCAGGGCTTTCACCGTGAAATCGCGGGCTTTGGCGTTTTCGGTGCGGCAGTAATTCTGCCAGGCTATATCCTGATAGCTGGCTGTGCCGGCCATAAGCGTAGTAATGCTGACATCGTGTTCGGCCCCAATGTACTGGTGCATGGCGTCGAGCATGGCAGGCTGGGCAATGGCGTAACCCAAGCGCAGGCCGGCAAAGCCGTGAATCTTCGAGAAGGTCCGGGCCTGGATGATGTTCAACCCTTCGGCCACCAGCTTGCCCAGCATGGGCCGGTCGGCAGGGGTCAGGAAATCGATGTATGCTTCGTCGATGAAAACCGGTACTTTAGGCGCTACGGCCCGGCAGAACGCTTCGAGTTCGGCAGGCGGCAGAATGGTGCCGGTTGGGTTGTTTGGGTTTACGATGTAGACCAGCTTTACGTCGGGCGTGAGGGCGGCCTGAATAGCGGGTAAATCGAAACGAAACTCTTTGGTGAGCGGAAGCGCCTTTACCGTAGCTCCGAACAGGGTCGATTTTTTGAGCAAATCTTCGTACGTGGGGCGACAGGTCAGGATGGTTCCGCCGCCTTTGGCAAAGTACTCCGCCGCCGCCAGCAGCATATCCGACGAACCGGGCGACATCATGATATGCTCCGGCTTGATGCCTTCTTTATCGGCGATGAGTTGCTTCAACGGGCCAAACTCCATCCAGGCGTATCGATTGCCAAGGCTGGCCGATTCAGCAATTGCCTTTTTGGCGCTCGGTGCAATGCCCAGCGGATTTTCATTCGCCAGCAACCGCGCCCGAAGCTTCGGCATACCGGGGGGCAGGGTCATGTGTTCCTTTGTAAATGGCCCGGCGGCGGAGGCGAGTGAAGGAGTAACTGCAGCCTGCGACGCGTTCCAGCGGCTTAGTCCGAGGCTGGCGGTGAAGAAACTGCTGGCCTTTAGCCAGTTGCGGCGTGATAAATTCGTTGACATAGTTTGTAAGGTTGTATTGGCTGAACTGTACTTGCGAGTCAATGGTATCTACGTAGATACTATCGGCAATAGCCAAATTTTCAAACTATAATTCTAATATCAAACGGTTAGTACAAATTATATTTTGTTTAATTAGTATAGTACAATATATAATTTGATTTTATCAATTAAAGGGCTTGCAACAGTAGCGCGCAGCAGGGTAAAAAGCTCGTAATCACGAGTATACTCGTTCGATCAGGCGGCTTTTCTGGAATAGGCCTGGCCTGGAATTTGATCGGTGAACCGTTAAAAATGAAAAATGCCAATCAATTTTGGCTGCAACTACGTACCTATACGTTCAGTAAAGTACTCACTAATGGAAGCAATAACTATTATACCGTTCTCACCCGATCATCAGGCAGCGTTCAAAAAAATCAACGTCGACTGGATCAGCGATTCGTTTACGGTTGAACCACATGATTTAGAGCAGCTCGACCATCCGGAAACCTATATTCTGCCCAACGGTGGCCAGATTCTGCTGGCCAAACGAGGCGATACCGTTGTAGGCACAGTGGCCATGATCCGCACCGGCCCTGATGAGTTTGAACTGGCTAAAATGGGCATCGCCAAAGAAGCCCGAGGGTTGGGCATTGGTCGGCTGCTGTGCGAAGCCGCCGTTGCCTATGCCCAACAGATGGGTGCCCGGCGCGTCTGGCTCGAATCGAATAAGAAGGCTGCGGTAGCGGTTCAGCTATACGAGCGGGTCGGATTCGTTCATATCCCCCTTAGAGACAGCCCCTACGCCCGCGCCGACGTGCATATGGAATTGGTGCTTGACCCCGCTACTCCACCGCAAACGCTAACAGCCAGCGTGCCACTGCTGCGTTTGTGAGGGTAAACATAAGGTTGGGAAACAAGCCCAGCGCCAGGGCGAGCAGGGCCAGCGGAATAAGCATGAGCCGTTCACGGGCCGTTAAATCCGCCAGCGGCTCAACACCGGTCTGGCCAGCCAGGGTGCTTTGCGACCGTACCCAGGTTGGCCCGAAGAACATACGTTGTAACGTCCAGAGGAAGTAGGCCGCTGCCAGAATGATGCCCAGCGTTGCTACCGCCGTAAGCCAGCCGGGCAGATAAACCGACTGGTAGCTGCCCATCAGAGTGAACAGTTCGCCAATGAAGCCGGGGAAGCCCGGAAGCCCCAGCGACGCAAAAAAAGCAATGGCCGTGAGGGTAGCGTACTGCGGCATGGGTGTCATCAGGCCCCGGTACGAGTCGATGCGGCGGTCGTGGGTGCGGTCGTAGAGAACGCCCGTCAGCAGGAAAAGCATTGCCGATAGGATACCGTGGCTAACCATTTGGTATACAGCACCATTTAGCCCCTCCCCCGTGAGCGACGCTACGCCGAGCAGGACAAACCCCATATGCGACACCGAGGAATAGGCGATCAGCTTTTTCAGGTCGTGTTGCGCCAGGGCATTCAGGCCACCATAGACGATGGTCAGCACCCCCAGGCCCGCCAGCGTTGTGGCGTATTCGGCTCCGGCATCGGGAAATAGGCCCCAGGCAACCCGGATAAAACCGTAACCGCCAATTTTCAGCAGTACCCCCGCCAGCACAACCGACACCGGCGTGGGCGCTTCTACGTGCGCATCGGGTAGCCAGGTGTGGAAAGGAACAATGGGTAGCTTGATGGCGAATCCCAGAAAAACAGCCCAGAACGCAAGCATCCGGCTGGGCATGCCCCCAATGATAACCTCACCCGCACCGCTTAAAAACGAGCCGGGCAGGTAGTTGCCTCCGTCGGCCATGTACCGCCAGTCGAAGGTGTGAACAACAAGCGCCGGGTTGAGTTGCCCCGAAGCGAGCTGTGCCTGGAGGAGTTGACGGATGTCGGGCGTTAAGTCGGCGGCACTGCTGATCAGCCCCGCGTTGATGGCCGTGCTGACGGGGTCCATCACCGACAGGTACAGGCCAATCATCACCAGCAGAATCAGCACCGACCCGGCCAGGGTGTACAGGAAAAACTTGATGGAGGCGTATTCGCGGCGTGGCCCGCCCCACAGCCCAATAAGGAAATACATGGGCAGGAGCATGAACTCGAAAAACAGGAAGAACAGGAAGAAATCAAGGGCAACAAAGCAACCCATGATGGTGCCGGTTAGCAGGAGGTACAGCGAAAAATAGGCCCGCGTGCGTTGCGTAATGGGCCAGGACGACACCACCCCCACCAGCATGACCACCGCCGACAGCATGACCAGAGGCAGGCTGATGCCGTCTATGCCAACGAGGTAGTCGATCGAGGCTACGCCGAGGCTGCCAAGCGGCAGCGTGATCCAGTCGGCCTGTTCGAGTAGCTGATAGGCTGGATTGGTCGGCACATACTGCGCATACGCCAGTGCGCTCAGTACTACCTCGGTCAGGGTAACGGCCAGCGCAATCCAGCGAAATAGGGGTGGCCGTTCACCCGGCAGTAGGGCAACCAGCAGAGCCCCGGCAAGGGGAATGAAGATAAGGAGCGAAAGAAGGTTCAAAATCGTTCGTTAAAGAATCCACCAAAGTAATAAAACCACTACAGCAATGGCCGTAGCGATGTAGGTCTGTATCCGTCCACCCTGCACCGATCGGGTGAGCTGCCCCACGCCAATGGCTACTTTACCAGCCCCATTGACTAGCCCATCGACGCCAAAGCGATCAATAAATCGGGCAAAGTGAGCCAGCATGACCGTACCCAGGCCCACCCCATCCACAACGCCGTCGATCACCCGCTGATCGGTTCGGTTTACGAGTGACGCCAGCCAGAGCGACGGGCCGGTGACCAGCCGCTGGTAAAGTTGATCGAGGTAACCGTACTGCTGCGACGCCTGAGCCAGTTGACTGGTAGCGGCTGGTTCGCGGAGGCGGAAGCCCAGCCAGCCGCCCAGCGCCACCAGCAGCACCGACGCCGGGGCCAGCCACACGGGGCCACCTTCGGGAAGTGGCCCAACAACCTGCCCTACCCAGCTATATGCGCCGACAACGGATTCAGCGAAAACCAGAACCCCACCGACAACACGGTTAACAACCAGACCGGACCACGCATGAGCCAGTCGGGTTCGTGGGGCATGCACAACGCTGTTGGCGGGTTGACCAAAGAAAATCAGCCGGATTTGGCGGGCCATGTACACGGCCGTCAGTCCCGAAGAGAGCAGCAGCGTCATTGGCAGCAGGTGAGCGGCCCCATTCCGGGTATCGGCCCAGCTAAAGGCCCCGGCCAGAATGGTTTCTTTGGATAGAAAGCCCGACAGCAAAGGCACACCCGACAAGGCCGCCGCGCAGATCAGGTACGTCAGGTACGTATGCGGGAAGCGCTCTCCGCAGGCCACCCATGTCGTGCATATTTTGCGTGTGAACAGCGTGAATAACACTGCCCGCCGCCAGGAAAAGGCCCGCTTTGAAAAAGGCATGCGTCAACAGGTGAAAGAGTGCGCCACTGACGTTGCCTGTGCCCATGGCGGCCACCATCAGCCCCAGTTGCGAGATGGTCGAAAAAGCCAGTACCCGCTTAATATCGGATTGGAACAGCGCCGAAAAGCCGCCCCAGAGGGTGGTTAACGTACCTACCAGCGCCACAACCAGCAGGGCATCGGGCGACAGCATGGGGTGAATACGGGCGAGCAGGAAAATACCGGCTGCCACCATGGTAGCGGCGTGTAACAGGGCCGAAACGGGCGTAGGGCCTTCCATGGCGTCGGGTAGCCAGGTGAGCAGCGGAAACTGGGCTGATTTGGCTACGCACCCCATGAACAGACAGACACCAGCCAGGGTAGATAATGGAGCGGTACCAAAATCGAATGAGCCGGTCTGGAAATACGTCATCAGAATGCCCAGCAAAAAGGCGGCATCGCCAACGCGGTTCATCAGGAAGGCTTTTTTGGCGGCTGCGGCAGCGGCGGGGCGGTCGTACCAGAACCCGATTAGCAGGAGCGAGGCCAACCCCACCAGTTCCCAAAAAGCATAGAGAACCACAAGGTTGCCCGCCACAATGATGCCGAGCATGGCCCCGATGAACAGTTGCAAATACGCGAAGTAGCGCCCTTTGCGGGCATCGTCGCGCATGTAGCTGATCGAGTACAGTTGCACCAGCAGCGCAATACCATGCACCAGCACCAGCATCAGCTTGCCAATGGCATCGAGCCGAAATTGAAGCGGGACAGTCAGGTTCTGAAACTGAATCCAGTCGGTTTCCCAGAGTTGGGTGTGTGGCGGGGCGGGTAAGGCGTATAAACTAATGCCGAAGCCCAGGGCCGTTGTCAGAACGGCCAGCCAACCCGCTACCGAACGGTTCCCCGACCCGAACAGCAGACCAAACGCCACGAAAGGCAGGCCCAACAGGGCAATCAGCAGCGAAACGGGTAGGCTATCGGGCACAGTGGGCAACAGAGGGTTGGTGTTTGGGTGCAAATATCCGGTTCGGGGCGGCGGGAAGCAAACGGAGTTAAACGAACCGGCCATGCAAGTAAAGGTAAAGCACCTGTTAGCATGTCTTTTACCAGCAAACCCCACCCTTATGCGTACCACCGCTGCTCTATTGCTGCTCATGGCCTGTCTGGCACCGGCTATCGCCCAGCAGCAACGCCGACAGACTACCTACTGCAATCCAATGGACATTAGCTATCGGTATAATTTCGAGCAGCTTAACGAGAAAATATCGTATCGGTCGGGGGCCGATCCGGTCATTATCAACCACAAAGAAGGCCGCACGAAGTATTACCTCTTCGTCACCATTCAGGGTGGGTGGTGGCACTCGAAAGACCTGATCAACTGGGATTACATTGTGCCCGACAAGTGGCCTATGGAAGATATGTGTGCCCCGGCAGCACTGTCGGTGCGCGATACGCTGTATCTGTTCCAGAGTACGTTTGAACAGCGGCCCATCTTTTATTCGACGGAACCGGAGAAAGGGAAACTCAACTTCCTGAATCGGTGGATGCCGCGCCTGCCTAAAGACATTGGTCCCTGGGACCCCGCGCTTTTCCACGACGACGATACCGATAAATGGTACATGTATTGGGGCTCATCGAACGTCTACCCGATTTTTGGGGCCGAGCTGGACAAGAGCCGCAACCTGACCTACGCGGGTACCAATCCGGCGGAGGCCTACAAGGCCATGTTCTGGCTCGATCCTTACAAACATGGCTGGGAACGTTTCGGCCCGAACCACTCCGACCCGTTCAAACCCTTTACGGAAGGGGCCTGGATGACCAAACACAACGGCACCTATTACCTGCAATACGGCGCACCGGGTACCGAATACAATGTGTATGGCAATGGTACCTACGTGGGCAAAACTCCGCTGGGGCCGTGGGAATACGCACCGTACAACCCGGTTGCCTACAAGCCCGGCGGTTTTGCTACGGGCTGCGGACACGGCAACACCTTTCAGGATAACTACGGCAACTACTGGAATACCGGTACCACCTGGATTGGCTACAACTGGGGGATGGAACGCCGGATTGTGATGAACCCGGCTGGTTTCGATAAGGATGGACACATGAATGCCAATACCCGTTTTGGGGATTATCCGCACTTTTTGCCCACGAAGCCACTACAGAACCGCGACGAATTATTTACGGGCTGGATGTTGCTCAATTACAGGAAGCCCGTCGTGGCCTCATCGACCCTGGCTACCGCCCCGACGGATACGGTCACGGCCGATCGGGTAGCCGACGAAAACCCGCGTACGTTCTGGGTGGCCGGGCACAACCGACCGGGCGAAACGCTGACGACAGACCTCGGCGCTGAACGCGATATTCGGGCCGTACAGGTCGATTACATCGACTACAAGCAAACCATCTTCGACTCCGATTCAACGGTGTATACCCAATTCAAAATCCTGACCTCGACCGACGGAAAGAACTTCAACCTGGTGGCTGACCTGACAAAAGAGCCTAAAAAAGACCATGCCTGCGCCTACGTTGAACTACCCACCGGCGCGGATGGTAAACCCGTTCGGGCCCGGTACGTTCGGTATGAGCATGTTTACGTAGCAGGGCCAACCCTGGCGATCAACGCCTTTCGGGTATTTGGTAACGGCGCTGGCAAAGCCCCGGCCACGCCCACCATGACGGCTATCCGTCAGAAAGACCAGCGCAACGCTGACCTAGCCTGGGTTAACGTACCTGGCGCAACGGGCTATAACGTTCGCTGGGGGATTGCGCCGGATAAACTCTACCAGACCTACCAGTTCTGGAGCAACGAGCCGAACAAGTTTGAACTTCGCGCTCTGAATGTAGACGTGCCGTATTACTTTGCCATCGAAGCCTTCAACGAAAACGGCGTATCGCAGCTGAGTGGTGTTGTCGGCGTAAAGTAACACGCCCTCTATCATCCCGAACCAACCACCGATTGCTTCCAGATCGATGCTTTACACCTTCCGCAACGATAACCCCGACGAGTTTATACGCCTGATAAAAGAGGTAGGCCAATGGCTTGTCGACAGCGGGCAAACCATGTGGGGGCCAGATACCCTGACGGCCGATAACCTGATCGATGACTACACACGTGGGAATTGTTACGTCATGTATGCCAACCGAGACGCCGGAGCGCAAGAGCCAGCGGCAGCCTTCATTCTGCAATGGGAAGACCCACTCTACTATGCCGATGTGCCGGCCAATACGGTGGGCCTGATTCATAAAGTGGCCATCCGAAGGCATTTTGCGGGGCAGAACCTATTTCAATCGATGCTCGATTTCTGCAAAACAGAATGCCTTAAGCGCGGTATCCACGAAATTCAACTGGAAACCGATGCTACCCGCCCGGTGCTCATGCGTTTCTACGAACGATACGGCTTTCGGCCAACGTATCAGAAGCCGATCCACGAGTTTGGGCAGACCTTTCTATGCCAATATTACGTGCTGAGGTTCTGATCGTTGGGCGTTTGAAATCCAGCCTGCCGACCAGTTACTGCCGAGTCGTTTTCCTGCACAATGATCCGCGTTTGGGGGAGGCTTTCCGGATGTTCGTCGCGCAGGAAACCGATAATGGCTTCACGTATGTGGCACCGCAGGTCGAAAGCCGACGGGGCATCATTGGCCGATACCAGTATACGAACCACCATACTTGTTGGCATGGTGTCGGTGACCTGCACCACAAAAACCTGCTCGTTCCAGAGAGGGTCTGCTTCGGCCAGTGCTTTGGCTTTTTCGCGAATGGCCTCTACGGGGGTTCTATAATCGAGGTAAAGTAAAATGGCCCCTGTGATACTGGCGTCTGAGCGCGTCCAGTTCTGGAAGGGGGTCTCCACAAAATAGGTGATGGGGAGAATTAACCGCCGCCGGTCCCAGAGGCGCACGATCACATTCGTCAGGTTGATTTCTTCGATGCGCCCCCACTCATTCTCAACCACTACGGCGTCGTCGAGGCGGATTTGCTGCGAGAAGGCAATCTGAATACCCGCCAGCAGGTTGCCCAGCGATTTCTGCGCTGCAAAGCCCACCAGTACCGACACAATACCCGCCGACGTCAGCACACTGACTCCCACTTTGCGGCTTCCCTGAAAACTAAGCAGCAAGAGCGAGAAGCTCATCAACAGAATCAGCGTAGACAGAATGCGCCGGAAAAACTGCACCTGCGTAACGAATTTGCGACCAGACAGGTTAGCGTCACTACTGATGTCGTAGCGGCGAACCATCAGGAGTTCGGCCACTTTCAGCAGGCGAAGGGTAAGCCATGTACTGGTCAGCAGAAACAGGATCTCGGCGGTTTTATCGGCCACCGGATGGCGCTGTAAAAACCGATTGCTCTGGAGGTTCGTACCGACCAGGAAGAACAGGGAGGGCAACCAGAAATAAAAGGCTATCCGCAGATAGGAGCGTAGCAACGACAGGGTTGGCTCATACCGCTTTTGCAGAATAAGCCGGGTAATCTGCACCAGTAAAAACGTAACGCCTACACCGGCGATGATGGCAATAATTAGTAAAATCCAGCCAGAGAGGTCGCGATTGGGTACGTAGCCAAACCACCGAACAAGGGCGCGAATCCAGGAGTCGAGTTGCTGCTGCATGGGGTAAAAGTAGCCGCTATTCCAACGGAATCCAGCTATTTATGGGTTTTTCGAGCCGTTAACCAGAGGCAACTGTGAGCCCGGAAAGTATCTATTTTGCTTTTACTACGAAACTGACTTTCCAGATACCGCCTTTTTAAACCGACTTTTCAGACTTTTGCCCGCATGTTCAACGACCGCCACCTGCTCCATATCTACGCCATTATTTTTATTGATGTGATTGTTGGGTCTATTATCGGGCCGGTGTTGCCTCAGTTTGTGCGGGGTCACGCCCAGCCGCAACTATGGCTCGCCTTGGGAACGGCTCTGTTTCTGGGCGTTCAGCTTGTCTCGGCTCCGCTATTGGGTAAACTCTCAGATGGCTACGGGCGCAAGCCAATTTTCAGGCTATCATCGATTGGTACGTTTATCGCCGACTGCATGTTGCTGCCCGTGCGGATGGGCTGGCAACTGGCCAACCGGTTTAGCGATGGCCTTACCAATGGCCTCTACGCTACGGTCCGCTCGGCTATTACCGACATTTCGCCCAAAGAAGCCCTGTTCCGTAACCTCGGTATCGAAGGAGCCATTATTTCGCTCGGCTTTGTAATCGGTCCGGCCATTGCGGGCTTACTCATCACCACCCTCGACCTGACCGACCCGCTCGAACAGGCCCGTTATGTGGTGGCTATGGCGGTGGGGTTATCGGGTCTGAACGTGTTGCTCAGTTTTCTCCTGCGCGAAACCCATCCCAATCCAGCCGGGGTGTCGCCGGGTGAGCTAAAAACAGAAATAGCGCGCTCGCTCAATGTGGGTAGCATGTTGGCGCGGCTTCGGCAAAAAGACAGCGAACACCCAGGCCTGCTAAAACTTGTGCTGATGCAGGTAGCTCTGACGGGTGCCATTGGCTACTACAACTATTTTGTGGCCTATGTCAGCCTCGGTGCGTTGCAGATGGACGCCAAAGATATTTCCTACTTTTTCATGTATTTCGGTGGCCTGAGTGTGGCCATCAGCTACGGGTTCTACGGCTTTCTGGCCGACCGCATCAATCAGCGCCGGGCTATCTTCTGGTTTGCCCTGATAGGCGTTCCCGTGCTTGCCTCTTACGGTTTGGTGGGTACGTCGAGGCTGTGGCTCTACGTCATCATCACCATCGACTGCCTGACGTACTCGCTTATTCAGGGCATGATTGAGGGGCTGATGGCGCAAAAAACAACCGATAGCGACCGGGGCGAGATTTTCGGTCTCAATCAGGCCATGCAGGGCGTTGCCAGTCTGGGTACTACGCTCATCTTCGGGGCTATCTCTATCATCGACCTGCGGCTCCCCTTCGCCTGGTTTGGTTGCTGCCTGGGCGTAGTAGCCTGGCTGGCACGGAGGTAGCGGAGGGCACGCTGTTAGCCAAAGAACTTGGGTGTACCTATTTGTTTGTAGGCTTGGGAATGTACATTTATAAGCAATCAAACAACGTTGTTAGGCTGTGCTTCCAGGATCTGAACGATGCTAACCGATATTGATTTCCCGAAGAGCGAGGAATACCGGACGGGAGCCGAATACGACCCACTGACGTTTTACATGGAATCGTTGGTAGAAAGTACCCGGCTCGATTTGCTGTTGGGGTATTTCAGTTCGTCGGCTATCAGCGTGCTGTCGGTGGGATTTGCTAAATTCATCAGTAACGGCGGGCGAGTCCGGTTGATAATCAACCATATACTTTCTGAGCAAGATAAGGACGGCGGTGCTGACAGGGTCAATGGCAAGTGCAGCAACATACTCGTTTCAGGCCGCGGATTACGAATCCCTACGCCGGGCGCTGGATAGTTATGGTCGCCACTTTTTCGACTGTATAGCCTGGTTGATCGCCTCGAAACGAGTGCAGATTCGTGCCATCAAACCCAAAGACAGCCGCGGCATTTCGCATTATAAATCGGGTATTTTCTACTGATGGCACTAAACCGCGTAAAATTCAAAGGCTCGTGTAACTTTACCGCGTCGGGATTACTGGAAAACCTGGAGGAATTAGACGTTAAATTGTCGTGGAAAACCGAGCCTGATGCTTTCGCCGACTACGAACGTACCTACAATCAACTTTTTGCCGGGCAAAGCGATTATGCCAAACTTATCCCGTTTAGTGACATCGAGGCTGCTATTGTTCGCGATTACGGTGGCAAAGACCTCGACGAATTGCTGGTAAACGAGCAGAAATTAGCTGCCCAGAAAAGACGCAAGTGCGTAGTCAGACCCACCAAAGAGCGATTGCCAAAATATTGCATAAAATAGACACGTACCTCACTTCGCCCCCCGCTTCCCTTATGAAAGCGGTCCCCGCGACTACCAACGCGACGCCTATCAAAATTGGGTAAGCAATAGCGAGCAGGGCATTTTCGCGATGGCTACCGGTACTGGTAAGACAATCACGTCGCTTAACTGCGTGTTGAACGAATGGACGAAAACGGGGCAGTATCAGGCGGTTATTCTGGTACCGACAACCGTGTTAGTGGAGCAGTGGACACATGAGGCCCGTAAATTCAACTTCCGCGAGATTATAACGGTATCAGGTAAATCGAAAGAGTGGCCTGCCGAACTGAGCCGGATTACTACCCAACTCAGCTTTGGCGTGGGTACGTCGTTTGTCGTGATTGTGACCTACAAGTCCTTTACCAAATCTGCGTTTCAGACCTATTTCAAACGCTTGCCCAAAAAGACTATTCTCCTGGCGGACGAGGCTCATAACATCGCCTCGCCCTCGGTAGCACAACTGCTGGACGGGGTTCATCTGACCAAGCGGATTGGCCTATCGGCTACTCCCAAGCGGGTGTATGACCCCGAAGGGTCGGCGCATATGGAAGCTTTTTTCCACGACACAGAGCCTTATGTCTACAATTTTTCGATGGAGCGGGCTATCGCCGAAGGTATCCTTTGCCAGTATTACTATTACCCCAACATCGTCAGTCTGACACCTGATGAAATGGTGGCCTACTCGGAGATTTCGGCCAAACTCGCCAAAGCGTACGCTCGCTCCAAAGGCAGCGATGAGGGAGCAAAGTCCGTAGAAATGCTTCTGATGCAGCGGAAACGCATTATTCACAAAGCGCAGGGTAAGCTGGCCGCCTTTGAGA
This sequence comes from uncultured Cytophagales bacterium, assembly GCA_963750355.1. Classification (GTDB taxonomy): domain Bacteria; phylum Bacteroidota; class Bacteroidia; order Cytophagales; family Spirosomataceae; genus Fibrella. The sequence goes on from CAVVQL010000004.1 coordinate 88,821, forward strand.
CGATTCTGAACGACATCATTACCCGGCGCGGGCAAATCGACTATACACTTGTTTACGCACCCGAAGGATTCTATGCCGATAGTGAGATTGACGAAGAAGCCTTTCCTACAATGAGTGAAGACAATCGAATCATCGACTTTTACGCCTCCATTGTCAGGCGGGTGTCGCCCACGACTACGATTACGCAATACACAAGCGATTCGGACGATAAAGAGTTGGTGCTGAAACAGTTTGAGACCGGAAAAATTAACGCCCTGCTATCCATGAAATGCCTGGACGAAGGCGTTGACATTCCCCGGACAGAGCAGGCTATTTTCTGCTCAAGCACCGGTAACCCCCGGCAGTTTATTCAGCGGCGGGGACGGATTCTACGGCAGCACGCCGAAAAAGGATTCGCTTATATCTATGATATGGTGGTGGTCCCCCGCGCCGACCCCAATAGTCCGACCTTTCAACTGGAACGAAAATTGGTACAAAAAGAACTCGAACGGGTGGTTCACTTCGCCTTCATGGCCACCAACAAATACGAAGCAATGAACGTGTTTCGAAACGTGTGCGAAGCCTACCAACTCAATTTAGATACTATTCATACAGAGCTATCTGCCTGATAATTATGACTCAACTCGATATTGTAAAATCCTTCCTGGAAGATGCCGACATTCAGGAGAAATATGGCCTTACGCCCGCCGACGTGGCGCAAATGACCCTAACAAGCCAACACAATGCCAAGGCACAGGTGTTGGTCAGCCTTATTCGGCAGATGGTCAACGTGATGGGTGACAAGAGTACGACAACCACTTTGGCGGCTTCACGCTTATACGCTCACCTCAACACAACGCTCGTATAGACATGCTCATCCGAAAAATCAGTATCAGCAATTTTCTGTGCTATTACGGGACCAATAATCACTTTGAGTTTGTAGAAGGGCTGAACATTGTGTTGGGGGCCAATGGCTACGGCAAATCGAAACTCTACGACGCTTTCCAGTGGGTGTTTGGTGACGGTATCACGGATAATACCTCCCGCATCACGTCCGGCGAGTTAAAGCTGAGTAGTCTGAAACAAACCAGTGCCGTAAAGGGCGAATTGGTGTCGGAAAAGGCCAAAGTGGAATGCGCCGTGGGCGACAGCGTGGAAACGAAGGTCGTAGTCGAGGTGGAGGATCAACGCAACGGAAACCCAAAAAAATACCAGTTAATCAGAACGTATCGAACCCGCCGGACAGACGAGAAAGCATGGGTGGAGCCGGGCAAAAGCGAGCTTCAGATTCTGGAATTCGACATTATTACCTACAAACCCGTTGCCGAAGCCAAACACGACGAGATTCTTGAACGCCTTATTCCGGTGGATGTGATGCCTTATGTGTGGTTTCAGGGCGAACGGGGCATCAGCAACCTCATCGACACGTCGAACACCGGTTCATTGCGCAACGTGATTAAACGCCTGTCGGATATTGACCAGTGGGATAGGTACATCGAAGCGACCGAGAAGGCCTACAACACCGCTAAAAATGACTTCGATTTGAAATTGAGAAAATCGGATAAAAACCAGGCCACGATTATTGATCGACAGACCGAGCAGCGACTGCTGGAAATGCAGGTACGTGTACTGGAAGAACAGATCACCAATGCGGCGCAGAATCAGCAGGGCGCACAGGAGACGAATAAATGCGTTGTCGGCAAGCATCGAGTTTGCCGAGACAATAAGTAAGCTAAACCAAGCCCGAGAGAGGGCCGAAGCCGCCTACACCGCCGCCGTTCGGCAATCAGATGCGTTTGACGAAGGGCTGAGCCGGAAACTGTTTTCCGACAATTGGATTCTGTTGGGTACGTTGCCATTGGTGGATAAGTTTGTGGATAAACTCACGGCCTACGATGAGGCCATTGCCATTCGGAGAGCCACAGCCAACCTGACTAAGCAGATGAGCGAGAAACTGCAAATTCGGTTGCCCGACAACGTACCTGAACCCATGTATGTGCGGCAAATGCTGACGGAAGAGCACTGCCGGGTATGTGACCGACCCGCGCCGAAAGGCAGCGAAGCCTACGATGCTATCAAGAGTTTGCTATTGTCGGAGCCGGAAATACAACAACCCGAACGCCCCCGGAAGAACCTGAAGCCGTTTTTCACAAAGTTGTACGCCAACGGGTTAGGCATGAAAGGCAGTATCGAAAGCATCAGCCACCGTGTGCAGCAATCGATACAGGAGAAGAAAGCCGGGCGCGAACGGATGCGGGCCTACAAAGAAGAATTTGACGCAAAAGCCCGCGAATTGCAACAACAGGAGCAGCTAAGCGGCATCGTGAACGCCCGCGACATTGTGAACTCGATGACCGGAGCCACGGCGGACATCAAGAAATTTGAAGGCGATTTGGTGACTGCCCACACCAAAAAGAAACAGCACGAAGACCGGCTTCGGGAAATTAACGATGAACTGAGCAAACTGTCGGAAGGGCAGGTACCCCCGTTGTTAATGCAAAAAAAAGCGATCCTGTTCGATTTGATGGAACTGGCCAAACGCGTGAAAAAGACCAAGTATCGGGAACTCGTTCAGCAGCTTGAAGACACCGCCAACATCCATTACCGGAATATAAATGCCCCCACGGGCGCGTTCTACGGCACCATTAGCTTTGTGGAGACCGGAACGCCGGACCGTTCGGAGGGGGCTACCGCCCGGCAATTCTGGACAACGACGGGCGCGAGGTGGGAAACCTGAACACATCACTCGTTAGCTCGTTGAAACTGTCGATCATCATGGCGATTGTGTCGGCTAATAAAACCCGCAACTACGCCTCGTTTTATCCCTTGATTTCGGATGCGCCCGTGTCTGATTTCGACGTGGTGAAGGCAATGACGTTTTTCCGCGAAACGGCTAACACTTTTACACAGAGCATTGTGATTGTGAAGGAACTGCTCATTGAAGATGATACGCGCACCGGCCGTTACAAACCCGACCTGCCTCGCCTTCGCGAGTTACAGGCCGTTTTACAGAGAACCGGTAAAACAATGAACGTCTACCAATTAGACATGCCCGACGGTGTATCTAACGCCTTCCGGAGTGAGCTTGAAGTCACCATTCAAAAAGTTGATTGCTAAATGGAAGACGCCGTATTTACATCAATTCCCTACCCTTCGATAACTGTCTTCACAAAGGAACGTACAGCGTCTATATTCTTGTTTGTTTCGTATTGTCGTCAACCCAATAAGCTATGAATGTTAACTCGCTATCGCCGTTACAATTGGAGTTGCTTAAAGCGTTTGCCCGCCCTTCAGTGGACGAGACAGACCTACACGAAATTAGAAAAATGCTCTCACAGTACTTTGCCAGAAAAGCATCTGTTGAGGCGCAAAAACTCGTTGAACAACGTCAGATGACAGCGGATGATATCGAGGCAATTGCTCATCAGCACAATCGAACCGCTTACTAAGCATGGTTAGGGTTGTCGTTGACACGAACGTTCTACTGAATGCTATTCTGCCTACTTCGTCTAACTATTGGTTGTTCGAGCAAATTATTGAAGGTTCTGTTACCTTGTGCGTGACGACTGAAATCCTGTCAGAATACACGGAAATAATCGCCCGATTTTATTCGCCGACGGTAGCCGATTCGTTTCTGACCGCCTTGCTCTACAGCCCCTTCGTTGAACGAATCGAAGCCTATTTTCACTGGCATGCAATCACCGTTGACCCCGACGATGATAAGTTCTTCGACTGCGCTGTAGCTGCTGGTGCGCAGTATATCATCACGCATGACCGGCATTTCAACGTGCTAGAAACGCTCGACTTTCCAAAGGTTGCGGTCCTCAGGCCAAGTGTGTTCAAACAAACGCTGATCACTTAGTTTTTAGTAACTATTGGGTAGATGATATCGATGCGCACATACCCGCCGCCGCATCAATGTTTGGGCCGATAGCAGCCACCCACTCACGAACAAGCAACGTACCCCTAAACAGCCTACCCCTCCCCAATGCTAACCCTACTCGACCGCTTCGACAAGAAGACCCCGCATTACCCCAACCGTTACCGCGACCTGATCGACAGACTCGCCCGCAAACGAGCGTTCGACACCTCGTCGGGGACGGAAGAAGAGAAATTCTCGCAGGGTAAAATCTTCGCTAACTACTACGAATGCTTCATATATGCCACCGTGCTGGGTATTCGTCAGAACTACCGCTTTACTACATTCCGCACCCCACCGCTGGGGTTGGGTACGTCGCCGGTGTAGCGGGGAATGACATGGATGCTAGCGTGAGCGAATTTCTGACCCGCCGCCGCACCGATATTCAGGCCGACCGTGAAGCCATCCGGCGCGTAACGTACCTGTAACCACTCCTGAACCTTATTGACAACTTGCCAACATTCGTTTTGCTCGGCTAAAGGCAACTCGAAGAAGTTGGCAACATGCTTTTTGGGCATCACCAATGTATGGCCTTTGCTAACCGGGTAGCCATCCAGAACGGCGTAGGTTAATGGCGTTTCGGTGATAAGCTTGAGCGTGGGCTTGGGAGCGCAAAACGGGCAGTTAGTTGGCTCGTGGGTACGTTGGTTGAGGTGCTGATACTCGTAAAACTCGGTGTTCTCGTTCCGATAAATGGACTTGTATGGCAATTGCACATTACACTGATAAACAGGTTTTCCGTGTAGCTGATGTGTCCGGAAACCATCGCGGGTAATGTCGCGGCGTACCGAAAAATAGGCCCGTCCCGTTGGTTTTAGCAAGCGCGAAATGTTCATAAGTACATCAGATTGCTCATCGGCAAACAGTACGTTCAAGACGTAGAAGCAAACTATCGTATCGAACGTACCTGGCGGCATGTCAGGCGCGTGGTGGGGATCATAACCCTGGGCGTCGTAGCCCTTCGTTCGCATGAATCGTACGTCCTGCCCGTAGCCGCAACCGTAGTCGAGTACGCGCCCCTGCAATAGCCCGCGCTCATGGATCATGCGTATAGGTAGCGAAGGCGTATCGCGCTGCTTGGCGGTCAGGTAGCTGTTCGTGTTTTGCGGGTTCACGGTTGGCGATAAATGAATGGATAAGAAAAGCCCATGTTTCTAGCCGTTTGTAATTGTGGTAGAATCGCCTGACTTAACCTTTCCCGAAACCATTCGAATGAACTGGCCTTGATAGTATCGGTACTTTCCCGAAAGAGAAGCGAGTAATCTTCCAGCTTTTTTACCGGCCCAGTCTGGACGTGAAACTGAAACACATTATACTGCAATTGAGCATATTTCTCAAAATACTGCTCAGTTGCGGGTAGCCAGTCGTTTTTAGATGAGTTTACCGTTTTCGTGGTCGGAATCAGATTCCAAAGTTGGTCGTGGGCGACAAACGAAAAGGGTAGGTAGTGGTCTATACTCAATGTTTCGGCTGTAACTGGCTTATCAGAATAGATGCAGGTTGACTGTGGATGTTGAGCCAGATACGTTCGCCAAAATGGTTTCGCAACCTTAAAGTCACGGTCGGCGGGACGTTCGAGCTTCTCTGAAATAGCAGGTACGTTCGGATTGTTCTTTTGCAAAAAACGGATTAAATGCCAGTTGATGAAACCACCTAAAATAACCTGATGACGTTGAAAATAGCGTAGCCATGCTTCACGAATGACAATAAAATTCCCTTCAAAAAAATAGGGGACTTTAGTATTTTTACTAGCTAGCCTAATGATTGAATTGTCTACTTGCCCATCAGGGATGCCTTTTAACTCAAGTTCAAAAAATGGTCTTATAAACCGTTTTGGTACGTAACGGAGCGTTTTGTCAATGTATTTTCTAACTGGGATAATCAACTCGCTATCAAAGCTATGTAGAATAGTTAATGCTTCCTTTTCGGTGTTAATTTGTAGCTGAGTAAAAATAGCAACTGCGTTTTCTCTAAACCGATCTTGTAGCCCAAATGATAATTTGAAATAATCTAATGGATACCAGACTTTGGCAATCATACGCATAGATAATTCTCTCATATCAATTCTGGGATTATTGTTTTGTCTGAGACTTTCCAGAATGGCTGAGAACCAATAAAATTTATACGAATTTGTTTTGTCATCGAAAACCTTTGACAAGATAGATACGTCGATTTCGTCGTCTTCGGGTAGGTACGTTGTCATATAAAACAAGCCGCGCAGCCTTCGCCTTCTGCGTCGCCTAAGATGTCTAATAAATACGGTGATTTTACTTTTCGGGCGTTGCGTTGGGTACGTTTAATGTACTCTTCCTTGATCGCCGTAATGCGGGCGGGTTGTATCATCTGCTCAAGCGTTTCCTCATCATTCCAAGAGTACCCGTCTTTTTCGTAGGTCATTGCTTCGGCGAAGCGGTCGGGGTGCTGCTCGTAGAGCCAAATCCACTCAATTTTTTGCTGATAGAAACAGAAAAAACAGCCCGACCGGCTCCGGGCATATTGCCCCTGCTTGTTGTTGACGGTGAAATTGAGCTTGTTGTAATAGGCGGGTACGCCCACGCCGCTTTCTTCGAGCAGCCGAAAAATGTCGGCCCGTACTAACACCTCGTCATTATCGATCAGCGGAAAATTCGGCTCGTTCGCCAGCGGGTAAGCCGTTTGTTGCAGGTACGTATAGACCAACCGGTTAAACAGCTTCGTATCGACGTCGAGCAGCAGGTTCATTTTTTGAGCCTGCGAAAAGCTGAATGAGGTGGGCTTGTTCAGTATCTCGGCAAACCGCTCGTTTACGCCCGTTGCCGCCCCGTCATGATACAGGGCGGTTACGGTAGCGGCGTTGTTGTTTGCCAACAGTTTGCTCACTACGTCTTCGCTCCAGATGTTTTGGCGAAATGGAAAAATCGACTGAATGTTGGTCTTCTTTGAAATGTAGCCTTCGCGGTCTTCGTCGCCCCGAATGCCCACATACGAGATCACCGGGTCGTTGCCTACAAAGGCTTCGAAGGGATCGAGCTTCAGTTTCTTTGTACACCACCGCGTTTGCGACGAAGGCAGGTAGCCTCCGTAGATGCGCAGGTAGTGGTCGAAGGGCGTTTGCGTGCTGTTTTCGGCGGCGCGGAGCCGTTTAATCGGCTTCCCCAAATAGATTTCGAGGTTGTCGATGAGCTGATAGGTATCCTCCAGTTCGCGGCCCGTGTCGCAGGTGTAATACTCAAGGTCAAGGTCGGGGTAGCGATTACGCATGTAGATCGCCAACGCGGCACTGTCTTTGCCGCCCGATATGCCGAGTACGTGTCTGACGTGGGTCATTTATTTATATTTTTCAGCCATAGTCCTCGGCATTGAAACGATTCATGGCCGGAAAAGGAAAGTTTAGGAGGTGGGGGTGCAAAGAAGACCATAAGCTAAAACGGATGAATTAGCCAAATTTACAACCCGCGCTGGGGAATGTGGCGCATGTATAGAAACTCAAAATCTTGCGCTTCTACATATCATCAGCAATACATTGATTAACAGGATTTGTGCCTTTAACGGTGGCGTGAAACCATCCGGCTACCGTAGAGCCGCCTATACGCGGCTCTACACATTGGCAGGAAACGTTGTAAAACAAAAGCCCCGACCGGATAGTCGGGGCTTTTGGTAAATTCAGTCAGGTCAGGCTATCGTTACCGCCGCCGACCACCGTTGTAGTACGGGCGTGGGTTGCTGTACCGATAGCTGTAGTTGGGCGGCTGTAATACCGTGGGCGGCTGTAGTAAACCCGTGGTGGGGCAACATAAACCGGCGGCCGACGATAGCTGTAATAAGGCAACGGATAATAAGGACGAGGGGCATAATACCCATAAGCCGGGTAGGCGGGGCCTGTACCCACGCCTACGTAAGCAGGGCCACAACCAGCCAGGGTAACAACGAGCAGCAAGCTCACCAACGCGAAACGCAATGTGTTGTTCTTCATGGTTATACTCCCGCTACTGGTTTGGTGAGAAGCAACTAGCAGGCACATCTCTATAACAACAGTAGATTGAAAATGATTTTCCGGTCATTAATTCTAGCCGCGTTATAATTGCTTAAACCAACCCTTTGCTAAAAACTGTACTCTTGTAGCCAATAGTCTGCCACATACCCAACTAAACGGTTGGTGTGATTCGTTGTCTGACTTACATAAACTGGCCTGCTATGCGTACCCCCTTCCTATACATTCATCTGGTTGCTCTGCTTCTGGTACCAATGCTCTCTTTGGTGCAGACAGATAAACCTACCTTAGCCCCACCCATGACTGATTACGCTGCCAGTTGGAAATCAGCCGATTCACTGATGGCCCGTGGGTTGCCCCAATCAGCCTTAACTATTGCCGACCGGATTTATGCCGACGCTAAACGAACCGGCAATGACCCGCAACTCCTGAAGGCTGCTATGCGACGGGTGGTGTTTCGGACGAACGGGGCGAAAGACGAGGAAACCTACCTGACCCTGATTCGGTCGTTGCGGGCCGACGCCGACGCTACCGCCGGGTCAACGAGGGCCGTGCTGCAATCGGTGCTGGCAGAAGTGTACTGGCAGTATTTTCAGCAAAACCGGTACAAATTCTACAACCGTACCGCCACTACCCCTAACGAGGGACCTGCGCCGGATGCCACCGACGACGCCATTGATCCTCGTACCTGGGATGCCCGACGCCTCCAAACGACTATAACCGAACTCTACACCGCCTCGGTGCAGGATGCCAATCGCCTGCAACAGGTGCCCATCGGTACCTACGACGCCGTCATCAGCAAGGGAAACGAAGAAGGACGTACGCTGCGGCCAACCCTGTTCGATGTGCTGGCGCACCGGGCTATCGATTTTTTCAGCGATGCCCAGACCGATGTCATCAAGCCGATTCAGGCATTTACTGTCAATGCCCCTGCTTACCTGGCGGGGCCGGAAACGTTTGTAGCACAGACACTACCCAACACCGATCCGTTGTCGGGTACGTATCAGGCGCTGCGGTTGTACCAGCAGTTGCTCACTTTTCACCGGAACGATGCTGACCGGATAACCGGCGAGGCCAAAGCCTATGCCGTTAATGACCTGGAACGGCTGGCGCTGGTGAAGCGGGTGGGTACCTTACCGAATGAAGACGAGTTGTACCGCCAGACGCTGACCCAGCAGATTGCGAAATACAAAAACAAGCCCGCCGAAGCCGAATATATCCTTGCGCTGGCGGAGCATCTGGCCGCCAACGGGCAGGTGCGCCCCATGCCACGAGGGCGTTACCTGGGGAACGACCCGGAAGCGAACGTGCCGACAGACACGACCCACCGCTGGGACCGGAAACGCGCTGCCGAGCTGGCCCGCGACCTGATTGCCCGCTTCCCCAACAGCACACCAGCCCAGACCGCTCAACCCTTGCTCGATAACCTGCTCCGTCCAGCGCTGGGGGTAGAGGTAGAGGAGGCCAACGAGCCGGGCAGACCATTTCGGGCGCGGGTAACCTTTCAGAATACGAAGACGCTGTTTTATAAAATCCTTCGTTTGACCGCCGAGGAGGCGCGTACACTGGCTCAGTTTACCGATTATGAGAAAGATCCCAGGCGCGACAACTGGTTTGCGTCCCTACAAAAGCATCCGGTAGTAGTGCAGGAGCAACTAACCCTGCCCGACGATGGTGATCTGCACAGCCATAGCGTAGAGGTTCCCATAAAAGAATTACCAGTGGGACACTATGCCTTGCTGGTTTCCAACGAAGGAAAATGGGCCAAGCCCAGCGCCGAAACTGCCGAGGTGGTCAGCATTGGCACATTCGCCATGTCGCAGCTGGGGTATGTGCTGGCGGGGGGGCAGCACCAATACAATGGCGGGCCCAAAACGATCTACGTGACCGACCGGATGACGGGGCAGCCGCTGGCTAACGTATTGGCACAGGTGTTCACGATCGACAGGAGAGGCAACGGAGCCGCTTCGGCGGGGGCTACCTACCGAACAGATGCGCAGGGTAAGCTAACGCTGTCTTCTGCGCAGCAGCCCGTCGACCAATCCTACTTTCTGCGGCTGGTGCGTAATGCCGACGTGCTGGACACCGATGCTTTCTACGCCTATCGCTCTAATCGCAACCCCGAGCCCCCGCAGGAGGCCCGCCGTGCCGTTATCTTCACCGATCGGGCTATCTATCGTCCGGGCCAGACGGTGTACTGGAAAGCGCTGCTCTATACCGGCAACGACAATCAGTTTGCGGTTGTGCCAGACGCAGCGCTAACGCTCCGGCTAACGGATGTCAATGGCGAGGAAGTGGCTAAAGTAGCCGTAAAAACCAATGAGTTTGGCACAGCCGCGGGTACGTTTACAGCACCTGTTGGCCGGTTAACGGGCCAAATGGCCCTTGTCACCGACAATGGGCAGGCTATCATTCGGGTTGAAGAATACAAACGCCCGACGTTTACGGTTGTGGCCGAGCCGCTGAAACAGGCCGTGGTGCTGGGGCAGACCGTACCGGTGAAAGCGACGGCCAAAACATTGGCCGGTGCCGTGGTAGATGGCGGTAAAGTCAGCTACCGGGTAACCCGAACGTATTACCAACTCTACTGGGGCTGGAACTGGTGGCGGCCTGCCCGCCCGGCCAATGAGCAGGAGATTGCCAACGGTGCCGCCACCACCGATGCTTCGGGTGTGGTTAATTTCTCGTTCGTAGCCCAGCCCGACCTGAGTATTGCCGCTTCCGAAAAGCCACAGTTTACGTATTCGGTCACCATCGACGTCACCGATCAGTCGGGCGAGACCCGGTCGGCTACGCAGAGTCTACGCATTGGTTACACCGCCCTGACGGCCGAACTTCCGCTGCCCAGTCCGGTGCTGACCACCGAGCAGAAACCGTATGTGGTGCGGCTGACCAATGCCAGTGGCAATGAAGTGGGCCTTCGGTCAGGTACCGTAGCTATTTCGCGGCTTACCCCACCACGTACCGACCTGCGCAGCCGCCTCTGGGCGCGTACCGATCGGAACCTGCTGACCCGCGACGAGTACATCGCCCGGTTCCCGCTTGACCCATACGCCGATGAAGAGAGTCCGGCCACCTGGACTAAAACGCCGGTTCGTACCACCTCACCAACATCGGTTAGCCTGGCCGGCCTGGCTTCAGGTATGTACGCTGCCGACATCAGCGCAACGGACTCAACCGGTCAGACAGCGCAGCAAACCGTATTTTTCCAGGTAATCGACCCGCAGCAGCCTACTGCTCCCATCAAGGCGGGTACGTTCGTTCAGGTGCAAAAGGGGACCGCCCAACCGGGTGAAGAAGCTGTCTTCTGGGTAGGCTCATCAACCGCATCGGCCACCCGGCCCGACGCAATCCTGATGGCGGTAGAAGAAAAGGGTAAGATCGTGCGGGAAGAGTGGCTGTCGGTAACAGGAAATCCGCTGCGGGTAGCCCTGCCCATCCAGGAAAGGCACCGGGGCAACTTCGCCATGCATTTTGCCATGGTGCAGAGCGGGCGGCTGTTGAGCCAGACAGAAACGGTAACGGTGCCGTTCACCAACAAAGAACTGACCATTGAAACCGAGACCTTTCGCGACAAGCTGAAACCCGGCCAACCTGAGCAGTGGACAGTACGCATCAGCGGTCCAAAGCAGGACAAAGTACTGGCTGAAATGGTGGCCACTCTCTACGATGCCTCCCTCGATGCTTTTGCCCGCCTTGAATGGCCAACCACGATTTATCAGGTCAACAATACCAGTTCGAGTTACTGGCAAAGCCCGGCTTTTGGGCTGAAACAAACGCAGCAATACTGGTCAACACCCCGCCCCGCGTACCCGCAGCAGTTGCGCATAGTGCCCGAATTGAGTTGGGGGCCATACCGGTACGATCCGTATCGGGGTAAGTTTGCTTCCCGCTTTGAGAGTGAGGCAACGATTTATGTTGAACGTGACGGAACGAAGGTGACCGGTCAGGTATTACAGGGAATACTTGACCGGCCTGTTCCTGGAATCAGTATTGTAATTAAAGGGACAAAGCAGGGAACGACCACAGATAAAGATGGACTGTTTAAGCTGACCCTGCCCAAACAAACGGCTAAACCGGTGCTGGTGTTTTCGTTTATAGGTTATACTACAACCGAAGTAACCTTGGTTGATAAACAGAGTGTAACCGCCGTTTTGCAACAGGATGACCAAATGCTGAATGAAGTGGTTACAGTAGGTTATTCAATGCAGGGAAAAGCCGCTGGAATCAGCATACGGGGACGTAACAGTAGTGCGCCAGTCCCAATGGCGATGGCAAAAATGTCGGCCGACGGGGCAGCTCTAGAGGTCGATCAAATGAGCCTACCTGAAGCAAAGCCGGATGAAGAAGCACCTGAAAAGGGAAAACCCGCCGTTGACCCGCCCCTGATTCGGAAGAACTTTAACGAAACGGCGTTTTTCTTCCCGCAGCTGCTAACCGACAAACAGGGCCGTGTGGTACTGACCTTTACCATGCCCGAAGCCCTCACCCGCTGGCGGCTGGTGACCTTCGCCCATACGAAAACCATGCAAACCGGTACGATGGAGCGCGAGATCGTGACGCAGAAAGAGCTGATGGTTACCACCAACGTACCCCGGTTCCTGCGCGAAAATGACACGCTCCGCCTCACCGCCCGCATCGATAACCTGAGTGGTAAACCCCTCACCGGTACGTCGCAACTCAATATCACCGATGCCTTTACCGGTGAGTCACTGAATGCGAAGATGGGCCTTGCAGTAACTACCCAGGCTATTTCAGTGAAAGCAGGCCAAAGTAGTCTTGCTGCCTGGACGCTGGTTGTCCCCCAAAACATGCCTCCGGTAGCATTCCGCGTAACGGCCACTGCTGGAACATTTACCGATGGCGAGGAGCGCGTAGTACCGGTATTGCCAAACCGTACGCTCGTGACCGATGCGCAGCCGTTCTGGATCAATGGCGGTGACAAAGACCGCACTTTCCGCCTCACACCCCTCGCCGACCGTAGCCCGGAGCTGCCCCTGAACACCGAGCGCCTCACGGTAGAGGTGACCAGTAACCCGGCCTGGTATGCGCTGCAAAGCCTGCCGTACCTGATGGAATACAGCTACGACTGTGCCGAGCAACTGTTTAGTAAAATGTACGCCAACAGCCTCGGGGCGCATATTCTGGCTAGCCGTCCGCAGTTTCGGCAGGTGGTGGATCTGTGGAAACAGTCGCCCCCCAGCAGTCCGCTGGCGAGCAACGAAGAGTTGAAAGCCGTTACGCTCGAAAACACCCCCTGGCTGGCCGACGCTAAATCGGAGGCAGATCGCACGGCCAAACTAGGTCAGTTTTTCGAGCAGAGCCGACTGGTCGACGAGCAGCGCCGGGCTATTGGCAAATTGCTTCAGCTGCAAAGCGGTGAGGGTGCGCTGGTCTGGTTTTCGGGTATGCGCCCCAGCCTGAGTATGAGTCTGCATGTGCTGGCCGGGCTGGGCCACCTTCGTAAACTCGGCGTAGCGTTCGACCCCAGCGTGCAGGGCGACGTAGCTACCCTTCAGGCGGGTCTGCTTCGCTACGTGGATGCTGAGATTGTCCGGCAGATTGCCAGAGAGAAGGCATGGGCTTCCCAGCAAAAAAATAAAACGGCACCTGGTACCCCGTATTGGGCCGCGCAGTACCTCTACGCCCGCAGTTTTTACCTCGATACCAACCCCGTCGACGCGGCTGTGCAGACGTACCTGTTACCCGCCTTGACCAGCGGCTGGCAGCGTGCTCCCCTTCAGGCACAGGCGCTGGCGGCCTCTACACTGTTCCGTTTCAGGAAAGTAAGCGAGGCCCAGGCCATTTTGCAATCGCTGACCGAGCGCAGTAAATTGTCGGAAGAGCTGGGTATGTATTGGCCAGAAAATGCGGGTGGCACTTTCTGGTATCAGGCTCCTATTGAAACCCAGGCCTACATCATCGAGGCGTATGACGAAGCCTGTAGCGGTGTTACCGCGCCAAAAGGGGCCGGTTCATCGGGTTCGCTGGATTGCTTCGCCTGGCTGCGGAAACAACCCGAACACAAAAATAGGGTGGGTGCCCAGCCGTTTATCGACAAAATGCGGCAGTGGCTGGTACAGCAAAAACGTACCCAGTCGTGGCCATCAACGAAAGCCACAACCGAAGCTGTTTACGCCTTGTTGCTGCGCGGTTCTGACTGGCTGGACACCAAAGCAACCACGACCGTGCTGGTGGGTGGAAAAGACATAGCCACCCGTGTCACAAAAACGGAAGCCCTGACCGGTTATCAGAAAGTGACCTTTGCTGCGGCCGAAGTAACGCCGGCCATGGGCGTGATTACGGTGAGTAAATCCGCAAAAACGGGGCCGAGTTGGGGGGCGGCGTACTGGCAGCATTTTGAACCACTCGACGCCATTGCGGGGAATGGGAATAATCTGACCCTGAAAAAAACATTGTTTCGGCAACGCAATACCGATGCTGGCCCGGTGCTGGAAGCGATCACGCCGAAAACAACCCTGAAACCGGGTGACCTGCTCAAGGTTCGGGTGGTACTTACCGCCGACCGGGATATGGAGTATGTGCATCTGAAAGATGGGCGTGCCTCTGGTTTCGAGCCGGTGGCAACGCTGTCGGGCACGAAATACCAGAATGGCCTCTATTTCTATGAAGCCCCCCGCGATGCCAGCACCGATTTCTTCATCGAATACCTGCCCACGGGCACCCACGTGTTTGAGTATGGCCTGCGCGTTGTGCATAGCGGCGATTTCGGCTCCGGCCTGGCTACCGTACAGTGCTTCTATGCGCCTGAGTTTACGGCTCATTCCAACGGTGGCCGCGTGCAGGTGAAGTAAAGCCAGTGAGGTACAAAGAAACGCTCTGTTTGTGACACAAACGGGGCGTTTTCGCGTTTACGAACTATAGCCTATCACGCATTCCACTCTATGAAATTTCTACGCACCAGTACCCTTTGGTTTAGCTTGCTGTTTGTTGGGCTTACCTTGACAAACTGTAAGCAATCTGAACCAGATAGTATCCAGGCGGCACCGTCGACACTGGTCAGCAGTACGCGGCTTGGCAGTTTTACCAAAGCGCAGCTTGCGCAGAAAATCGCGGCTGCCGGGCTGGTCGATGCGCAGACCAGCCAGTTTTTAAACCTGCTGCTCCAACGCGACATTAACGCGTATCGCATCACCTATAAAACTAAAAATACCGACGGCACCACCATCACCGCCTCCGGGGCGCTGCTTGTGCCAGTGGCCCTCGATGGCGAATCGTTTCCAATGATAAGTCAGCAACACGGCACCATCACGTCTGAAGAGCAGGCTCCGTCGAACTTCACCGATGCCAGCGAAGCCGCCAGTATAGGCACGTTGTTTGCGTCGAGCCGCTACATCATTTCGTGCCCTGACTACATCGGCTTTGGCGAGTCGAAGAGTGTGCCGCATCCGTATCTGCACCGGCAAACGGAGGCATCGGCCAGCCTGGATATGCTCCGGGCCTCGAAAGAGTTTCTGGTTCAGAACAACGTGAAATGGGATAACCGGGTGTTTCTGTCGGGCTATTCGCAGGGAGGCCACGCAACCATGTCGTTACTGAAGATGATGGAAGAGCAGTTTCCCACCGAATTCACCATCACGGCCGCTACCTGCGGCGCGGGTCCGTACAATGTAGAGGGATTCATGCAGGATTTAATTACAAAGGAAACGCACGGAATTCCCGCGTATAACAACCTGTATATCCGCACGTTGCAAACGTATAATCGGGTTTACGGCCTGAACCGGCCAATGAGTTTTTACTTTCTGGAACCCTACGCCACGCAGATTACCAGCAACCAGCCCAACGTCAACATCAGCATCAACAAAGCGTTTACATCGGCCTTTAAAACCGGGGTCACCAGCGGCACCGACGCGGCTTTTCTGACCGCCGTGCGGGATAATAACGTGTATGACTGGAAGCCCAAAACGCCCCTGCAACTCTACCACGGTACCGCCGATCAGCAGGTATTTTACCGCAATTCAACCGATGCGTTTACAGCCATGAAAGCACGCGGGGTCACCACGATCGAGCTGATCACTATTCCCGATAAAGACCACGGCCCCGCCATTCAGGACTACCTGACCGGCACGTTCACATTCTTTGCCTCGAAGCGATAAGCCAGGCTCATAGCAACTCGCTCACCGCTTTTCGGATGTTTGCCGCCATGCGTTCGGTGGGTAGGTCGTTGGCGTCGGTGCCGAACGGGTCTTCGATTTCTTCGGCGATGAGCTCAAGGCTGGCCAGCACGTAGAACACGATCAGTACCATCGGAATGATCCAGTAATGAAGCAATAGGACGTACCCAAGCGGCAGGGTCAGGCAATATACCGCCACGAATTTTTTCAGAAAGGACGAGTACGAATAGGGGATGGGGGTGCTGTGGATGCGTTCGCAAATGCCGCAGATTTCGGTAAATGAGCTGAACTCCTGATTCAGCACCAGCAGGTGTTCGGGCCTGATTGTCCCGGCCTGGTATAGCTCATCCATTTTACTGAACAGACGCATGGCTACCTGATTGGGCACGTGCTGATCCGGCTTCAGGCTGGCCGGGTCGAAGCCGGGGCAACCGGTCAGGTCGCTGGCCTGGAAATCGCCGCGCAGGTGATTTTTCAGCGCAAACGCATAATTCGGGATCATGGCCCGGAAGAAAGTTCGGTCCTCCTGGTCGTCGGGGCCAAGAATATGAACCAGCTTCAGGGCGAGATTGCGCGAATTATTGGTCAGACTACCCCAGGCTTTCCGGCCTTCCCACCACCGGTCGTAGGCGGTATTGGTTCGGAAAACCAGCAGTGTCGAGATAACAAAGCCTAGCAGCGAGTGCATAATGGCAATGTTCTTCAGATCGGAGTCGGGGCCGGGGTGAATGTATTCGATGACCACGTAAGCCACCAGGGAGCAGTAAATGGCCATTGCCAGCAGAACCGGAGCCAGTTTGCGGGCTGTGTCTCCCTTATGAAAGGATACGATGTACCGCAACCATTCTTTAGAGTCGTAATCGATCATGGGCAAAGAGTGAACGGGATAAGTGTGGTGTGAATGAACCGCTCATTGGCTCTTTATCTCTTTCTCCAGTTCAATAAACGAGAGTGGTACTTTGGGATCACCAAAGCGGGGGTCATCTGGAAACGGATGAACGGCACCGGTACGCTGATAACCCCGCCGCTCGTACCAGGCCAACAATTCGTGCCGCTGCGGAATAACGGTCATGGTAATGGCGCGGCACTGCCGGTCACGGGCATACTGTTCAGCCGCATTCAGTAACTGGCGACCAATGCCACCCGCCTGTAGTTCGGGAGATACCGTGAGCATACCCAGATACAGATCAGCGCCTTTTTGCTCCAGATACACGCAGCCCAGCAACTGGGTATCTACCACGTACTTGAGAATGATCGCACTCGGGTTGGTCAGCATCGCCCGCAGCGATTCGTCGCTGGTGCGAATACCGCCCAGCAGGTCGGCCTCAGTGGTCCAGCCTTTACGTGAACTCTCGCCCCGGTAGGCACTATTGACTAACTGATTCAACGCCGGGATATCGTTGGCCGTGGCCTGACTGATAAGAGGGTGGGTCATGGGTATCAATGGCATCAGGCCCGCTGCTCACCCGTTGCAGCGTAGAACGCCAGGTAGGAGCTACGGGCCCGAAGGGTAGACAATTGCGCTGGTCCTTATAATGTGTCGGTAGGTACAGGCAGTACCGGTGGTGGCGTGGCCTGCTGCTGGGGCTGCATTTGTTGCTGAGGCTGAACCTGCTGGCCCGGTTGGGCGGGTGGAAACTGCCCACCCGGATACCCGTACTGGTTGGGCGAGGGGCCAATCATTTCTACATGGGTGATGTAGTATTTGGTGTCGCCATTCCAGGGGAGCTTCAGGATCTTTTCTTCGTAATGCAGCGTGACCCGCTGACCAGATTTTACGGCTTCGGTAATCTTCTGAGCTACCGCCTCCTCTTTCACCGAGAAATCGAAAAACTGGGGTGTCAGCGACCCGGTTTCACCCGAAAAGCCACCTACATTCAGTACACCTTCGTAGGTTTTAAAGATATAACCCCGTCGGCTAAACTTTGAGATCGTGCCGGCCCGTTCGCCATCCGAAAAGCTCCAGCCCGTCAGGAGGTATAAAATGCCCAGAACGAGCAGGGCAAAAACAAGCAGGTACGTGAAAAAGCGCATAGTGGGTAGTGATTAGGTTTGTCCACAAAACAACAACAATTTCAGACATAGTAGTACAGCCCTAACAAGAACCCTAACTTCAGGGTTTGAAAATTACCCCAAACGGCCTGCCTGTGAATCACCTCTTTCCGTATATCGACCGCACCCTGCTGCACCCGAACGTGACCATCACGGAACAGTATGACGCCCTCGATGAGCTACATCAGCTTGGACTGGCCGGCGTGGTAGTAGCCCCGTTCTGGGTGAAAAAGCACCGCCGCGAACTGGGCGATGCGCACCCGGCCACACTTACGGCGGTAATTGGGTACCCCTACGGCTATCAGCGCACCGAAGTAAAACAGCAGGAGCTGGAACTGGCCCTGACCGACGGAGCCAATGCCGTTGAGGTGGTACTGAACACATCGGCCCTTTTTTCGCCTACCTCCGTATGGCTCAAGATCGAGCTGGTTAAACTGGTTGCCGTCGCCCATGCCCATGAAATTCCGCTGACGGTGGTGCTGGAATCGTCGCTGCTGGATGAAGCCCAGTTGCTGAAGATGATTAAAACAGCTACCGACGCCGGGGCCGATGGCCTGAAAAATGCGACGGGTGCTGCTATGGGTACCGGGGCGACCTCTTTCTCACTGGAAGCAGCACTGCGGTTCCGGGCCAACGTACCCAGCTCAGTAAACGTCAGTATCGCCGCCGACGGGGCTACCGAGTCTGAACTGGAAGCCCTGATTGCAGCGGGCGTAAACCGGCTGGCAATGAGGGCTGCCAACGTCAGCACCAACCAGACCGGCCCGATCACGCCCTCTTTTTAGGAGGCGAGGCCAGGGGGGCTGTCAAAAATTTCATTCGATGCACGCAACCTGATACGTATACGTCTCCGTACTGCCTACCGAACCGGTTCAACTGTTCGATTTTATCACTCTACTCAGTTGAAACACATGCAGTACAGTTCTAGGTTAATTCGCCCCGTTGGTTTCGCTCTGGCGTTGGCAAGTACGCTCATTGCCTGTCGCAACGAGGAGATGCCGGCCACACCACAGCCCGATATTCAGCTCAATAGTACCTCGCTCGGCAACGTACTGACCGATCAGGCTGGTAAAACCCTGTATTTTTTTGCGGCCGATGCCAGTGGCAAATCAGCCTGTTCTGGTAGTTGTCTGGATACGTGGCCTGTTTTTTACAAAGAAACGCCTACCTTGAGTACCAGCCTGACCGCCGGTGATTTTACGACCATTACGCGGGATGATGGTAAAAAACAAACTACATTTCGGGGATGGCCCTTGTACACCTTCAAGTCCGACGCCAAAGCGGGTGATGTGCTGGGCGACAATGTGGGTAAATCCTGGTATGTTGCCAAAACGGATTACTCCATCATGATTGGCTCGGGACAACTAGTTGGCAACGACGGCAAAAGTTACACCAAAACGTATGCCGAGGGTACGGGCACCACGTTGTACCTGACCGATGGTATGGGTAAAACAGTATATGCTTTTGCGAATGATAAACGGGGTAAGAACAATTATACGAAAGCTGATTTCAGCAACAATGCCACCTGGCCACTATTTGAAGATGTAGTAAAGTCGGTGCCATCAGTACTGAACTTGTCGGACTTCTCCAGCACTACGGTTATTGCGGCCCCCGGCCATACGCAGGTCACGTATAAAGGCTGGCCACTATATTATTTTGGGCCCGATGCCGGTGTGCGGGGTAATACAAAGGGTGTCAGCGTACCAAAACCAGGTGTCTGGCCCATTGTGTATACCGACTCGCCCGAAGCACCATGACCCGTTGAGTTAGATGCAACCGCCCGCCCGGCGTGCCTCTAACTCAACAGCCAGACTTTAAATCAGTAAAAATGGCCCAACCGCCTCAGATACTGCCCCTTTCCGACCTGCTGGCAGGTTGCCTCCGCCAGCACCGGCGCAGTCAGGAAGTGCTGTACCGGCAGTTCTACGGGTATGCCATGGGTATTTGTCTGCGCTATACACAGACCCGTGAGGAAGCCGTGGAAGTGTTGAACGACGGATTTTTGAAAGTTTTTACGAAGTTGAATCAGTACGATCCAATGCAGCCCTTTAAGCCGTGGCTGCGTCGAATACTGATTAACACGGCTACTGACTATTACCGGCAGGCCGCACCGCACTATTACCAGAAAGACCTACAGGCGGCCGAGCAGGTAAGCAGCCAGGAGGCCGACGTGCTGAGTCATCTTGAATGTGACTATTTACTGACGCTGGTGAAACAGCTTACTCCCGCCTACCAGATGGTGTTCAACCTGTATGCCATTGATGGCTATAGTCATGAAGAAATTGCTGGGCAACTCGGCATTTCGGTAGGCACCTCAAAGTCGAACCTGGCCAGGGCGCGGGAAAACCTACGCCAGATGCTATTAAAAAAAACAAACGATAAGTATGGAAGAGTGGCCCGATGACCATCTGGACAACCTCTTCAGAAAATCGGCTGAAGAGTATGAGGTCCCTTTTAATGCCGACGACTGGACCGATATGAGCCGTCGGTTAGACGGGTATGACCGGCAGACGCTGTTTGATCGAATCAGCCGCTGGGGCGGTATCGGCGCCCTTCTGCTCCTGCTGCTCGGCGGGCTGGGCTGGCTGGCGTACGACAACCAACCAACCGGTCCTAATCGGCAGGCAGTAAATACAGTGCGTACTACAGCCAGAAAGCCAGCTACGCCTTTAGTGGCTAATAACCCTAGTGCGCGCTCCAACCAGAGCCAAGCTGTTGAGCCGAAACGCTTACAGACTGTGGCTGATAGTCAGCCGACTAAGGTCGACGGTGAGTTGCAAAGGCAACAACCAGCGAATTCGGCAAATGACCCTGCCGGGCAGTTAACAACAAACACTAAGGCTGATTATCTACGCGAAGAGGCTGGACGGAAAGCCAGCCAGATACTTGACGAACCGATTACCAGTAGTGTGCAGCAGAAATCAGTGAGCACTAGTCCGGGGGTGATCGAGAAAAAAACTACCCGGCTAGCTATGGTCAGGCATAAAGCCAAACCCGAAAAGAACGATTCGGGGGATCGTGCTATAGTGGCGAATTCGATACGTCGCTCCACTGCAAGCATCCCTCACTCAGCAACCGAATCAACTCAGGCCCCGGTTAATAACCGATCAGTCAATCCGATTGATCTGCCCGCCGAACCAACGGGCGCTGTCCGGCCGGTAGAGCCAGACCTGGGTGCCGACACGAAGTGGTTAGCTTCCCTGACGCCCGCCCTGAGCGTGACCAGTGTAGTGCAGCAGGGGCATCTGTTCAGCGAGCCGACGCTTCCGGAGGTGACAGGAGCAGCACCCGTTCGGTCGGCCGCTCACCGACTGTTGCGCCTGAGTGTACTGGTATTTGCCTCGCCCGACCTGAGCGCTATTGGCCTGCGCAATTTTGATCGGCCCGGTAGTAATGCCGGTCTGTCGGTTCAATACCAGATCACCGACCGCCTGAGCGTAAATACGGGTGCCATGTACAGCACCAAACGGTATCAGACGTACGCAAGCGACTACGTCTGGCCCTCCTACATGAAGATGGATGTGTGGCCCGAAGGAATCTCCGGTGTCTGTAAGATGATCGATATTCCCCTGAATGTGCGCTACGACTGGCTGCTACGGCCGCGCGGCGATGGCCGGGCACCGGCCCGCTGGTTTGCCAGCGCAGGTCTGACCAGCTATTTTATTCAGCATGAGGTGTATAGTTACGAATATGCCAATCCCGCCGATAGTAAGATCAGGTACTGGGGGTGGGATAACAAAAAAGCGGCTCGGCCCGGCGGCTCGTTTGAGTTCAGCAACATTAATATCTCAATTGGGTATGAGCGGCCCCTTACCCATCGACTTTCGTGGCAGATAGAGCCGTTCATGAAGGTGCCGCTGAAACAGGTGGGCTACTTCAAGGTGAAGCTGCTCAGTACCGGCGCGTTTGTTGGGTTGCGTTATCGCCTGTAACAGGCATAAGTACTAGTACGTTTGTTCCTTTCGTTCATTTATCAGATCTCATTTAGTCAGCACAAAGTCATGAATACAAGCCCGAACCAAAGTTCAATGCTCCCCCAGGATTCAGAAACACAATCTTCTCAAACTCACGTTTCTCAAACTCAGGTTTCCCAAACTCAGGTTTCTCAAACTCAGGTTTCTCAAACTAATGTTTCCCGTGGTGAGTTTATTCGCAGTCTGGGCATGAGTAGCGCCGCCCTGATGGCCTTTTACTGCATGGGTACGTTGTCATCCTGCAAGGGCAGCACCGCCGATCCGGCACCAGCAGTAATTACACCGGGTACAACCGGCAGTGGCGTAACGGGCAACGCCACCACAAGTGCCGGTCCGGTCAACTTTACCATCGACCTTACCAACACCATTTTCACCAGCCTGAAAACAGCGGGTAATTACGTGAGCGTGGGCGACATCATCGTTTTCAATGCGGGCGGGTCGTACAAAGCACTGGGGCGCGTATGCACCCATCAGGGCGGAAATTTGTCTTACCAACCGGCAACCAGCGACCTTCTGTGCGATCTGCACGCCAGCCGTTATAATATTGATGGAACCCCGAAGAGCCAGCCCGTCGGCGGGGGCACAATTACGGCCGTTAAAGCGTACTCGACTACAGTGTCTGGTAATAGCCTCACGGTAAAGGCGTAGCGTAGTTAGCCGATGGGGGCTGAAACCACCATCGGCAACAGCTTCCTAACTCTCGACATACTGCTACTTATGCTCCGTTTCTTACTTGTCTGCCTCCTTGGCTGGCTAACGTTCACCTTCGCCCAGGCGCAGGACACCACACGGGTTACGTTGCCTACTGTTGCTGCCGATACCTCCAAACCGGCCACTGGTTTAGCCGATGATCTGCTGGGAAGCCTGACCGACTCCATCGCAACGGCCCCGCTGCTGCCTGATCACATGCTGCTATCACAACGGCTTTTTTGGGGAAAGAAAGGCCTGATGCGGCTTACCAACGCGTCTCCCCTGACGCTGGAAGGCCGCACCAACGAATTGAAAGTGAGACGGACGATGTTGAAACTGCACCAGATTGGGGGGTTCGTCACGCTGGCGGGCTTTATTGCTCAGGGTATTATTGGCTCACAACTGTATAATGCGCGGGGCGAAGACTACAGGCGGCTGCGCAGTTTGCACGAAGGCATGGCCACGGCTATCAACATTTCGTATGCCACCACGGCGCTGCTGTCACTGACATCACCGCCCCCGGCCGTGGGTCAGCGTCGGGGCCTCAGCACGATTAAACTGCATAAATACCTGGCTATCGTGCACATGGCGGGTATGATTGCTACCAATGTTCTGGCCGGTAAAATTAGCGACGATGCTTCCCTGAAGCCGTATCACCGGGCCGCTGCCTACACCACCTTCGGGGCGTTTGCTACCGCCATTATTGTGCTTAAATTCTAACATCAGGGCTCCGGCGCTACTCTCTCTGCTTATGAACCGCCTGTCAATACTTCTCCTGCTCGCCTTGTCGAGCTTCGTACCGCGTGCCCTTGCGCCAAAAAAACTGCTGGCCGACAAGAGCAAATCGACGGTTACCTATTCGATGGCGCACCCTATGCACAAGTGGGATGGGGTCAGCCGCGACGTGAATGCCGCGATGATCTACGACGAGGAGACCAAACAAGTCCAGAACGTTGCTGTGGTGATCCGCGTGTCCTCGTTCGATAGCGGGAACCAGAACCGTGATTCACACATGGTCGAGGTGCTCGACGGGCTCAAATACCCGAACGTGACCTTCACCAGCCAGGACGTAAAGCCCAATGCCGACGGCACGCTAACGGTGAACGGCAAGCTGACGTTCCACAATGTAGCCAAACCAATAACCGTGCAGGTTACCCGCCGCGATGCAGGCAACCAGCTGCTGATGACTGGTAAATTCGATGTGAAACTGAGCGACTACGCCGTTGAGCGCCCATCCCTGCTGGGTATTGCCACCGAAGATCAGTTTACCCTGGCCTTTGCGCTGACTTTTAATAAATGAGTCCAAAGTTTAAGGTTCAAAGTCTAAAGGCTTCGCTAACTCGTAAGTCATAAGTTGGTGAAGCCTTGATAGTACAGAAGCGGCTCAGGAAGGGCAAACTGATTAGTAATCAGTTTGCCCTTCCTGAGCCGCTTCTGTAAATAACACTTAAAGGGTTGAAGCTTTTAAAATGTATACTTCAATTGAGTTTGTACCCCATAGAGGTATTGATTCCAACGAGTATAAGATATAGGACTGCCTTTTGAAGGACCATTTAACCGGTAAGCAGCGGTCGGTTGGACGATCAATGTCAGTTTAGGCGTCACTCGATAGCTTACTCCCATCCCAACCATTCCATAAAGAGAAAAGGTCGATACAGTGCCTTCATCTATTTTGTGAAAACTGCTAACCATCGTAGTAGGATTGGTGGTACGATACGTATAATTGGCTAAGAGTCCCACCGAAAAATAAGGCGATAGACGACGGGTAGATGAAGCATAATTCAGCAAAAGAGGTAATTGCAAACTCTCATTTTGCCTTGCTAGAGTCGATGTGTTCATGAAGTTATCGAAACTAGAATTACCAGAGGAGCGGTTATATAAAAGACCTGCCGATAGTGACCACTTAGCAGTAAAAGCATAGGAAGTAGTTATTCCTGCTGAGATTCCTGTGGTAGACTCTGACCCAAGGGCAGCATCTTTATTGTCAAACTGGGACGCCCAACTAAGGTGCTGATAAGTAGGAGAAATTGTAGGTGCAATAGAAAAACGGCTCTGACCAACCGTAGTAGTTGTAATTAGCAGACTAACAAATGAAGCAGCTAGAAAAGGACTAGTTATTTTTTTCATAAAGATGAGTTAAATAATGACTGTAAAGGGATTGATCTATTTAATAGACCCCAATCAAGCCAGGAACGTTGTAGGTAAGTTAAATGAATTGTAAAATAAGTTGAAATCTTGTGTACAAAGATAGGCAGTAAATAAAGTGGACATATTAAACTCTTAGCCGATCCATTCCCGGATATTGCCAGCTACGCGGTTCATCAGCGTTTTACGGGCTTCAACGCTGCTCCAGGCAATGTGGGGAGATAGAACGATCCGGTCCGGATGGGCCATGGTTAAGTAGGGGTGTCTGGCCGCTGGTGGCTCCTGTTCAAACACATCTACCCCGGCCCCGGCCAGTAGGCCCTCGTCGAGCGCCCGGGCCAGATCCGCCTCATTGACCATGCCGCCCCGGCTCAGAAGTAATAAGAAAGCGGTGGGCTTCATCTGCGATAATTCTTTATACGCCAGGAGGTTGTCCGTTTTTTCGGTCAACGGGGCATGGACGGAAATAACATCCGATGTGCTCAGCAATTCATCAAGCGATACCGCCCGGTAGGGTACGTCGTAGGTGTTTCCTGAGGCTGAAAAGTACACCACATCGGCCCCAAAAGCGGTGGCGATCTGCGCTACCTGCCGACCAATAGCGCCTAGGCCGATTATACCAAACTGCATGCCGCTCAGTTCGCGAAATGGACGGCCCAGGTGCGTAAAAATCGTTTCGTGGCTGTACTCACCCGACTTCACGTACTGGTCGTAATAATGCGGTGAATTCATCAGCGACAACAACAGGGTGAACGTTAGTTGTGCTACACTCTGGGTAGAATAACCGCTGACGTTTTTGACGGGAATACCCCGTTCAGCCGCTGCTGCCATATCGATATTATTGGTACCGGTGGCCGACACGCAAATCAGCTTCAGACCAGGACAGGCCTCCATCATCTCGCGAGTGATGCGTACTTTGTTGGTAATGGCAATATCAGCGTCATGCAGGCGCCTGGCAACCTGTTCGGGGGCCGTATCAGGGTACAGGGTAAGCGTGCCAAACTGCTCAAACTGAGTCAGGTCAGGTTCGGTGCCGACCGTGCGGGCATCAAGAAAAACCAGGTTCATGGTAGGGAGGAAAGTTTCAAGTTTCAGGCTTCAAGTTTCATGTGTTTCGCTAAAGCACTATGATTCAAAGAGCGAAGCACATGAAACTTGAAGCCTGAAACTTGAAACTTCATTTGTTAAGTAACGGGTGCTCTGTCCTAATCTTTTCCTGTAGTTTCAGAAAGCCGTCGATCAGCGCTTCGGGGCGGGGCGGACAGCCCGGTACGTATACGTCGACGGGAATGATGCGATCGACCCCTTTCACCACATGGTAACCATGCTGCCAGTAAGGCCCGCCGCAGTTGGCACAGGAGCCCATCGAGATCACGTAGCGTGGCTCAGCCATTTGTTCGTACAGGCGGCGAATACGGTCGGCCATCTTGTAGGTGACCGTGCCCGAGACAATCATGATGTCGGCCTGCCGGGGTGAAGGCCGCGGGAAGATGCCAAACCGCTCCAGATCGTAGCTGGATGTCATGGCCCCCATCATTTCGATGGCGCAGCAGGCCAGCCCGAACGTGAGTGGCCAAAGCGATGACGACCGCGACCAGTTGAGAAGTTCTTCGGCCGAGAGAAACATCACGCCGGGTTCAGCCGATTTATCCATAGTAAGGTTTACGTTAACAGCCTTGCTTGCACCACACGGGCTACCTGAATAACCTCAACGGCGATACCGTTCGTTCACGCGCTGATAGAGTTCTGGCGGCACAGGTGAGTCAACTTTAGGGAGTATTGGGCTGCGGCTTTTCCCAGTCTAAATACCCTTTCGCCCAGGCATAGGCCAGCCCCAGGGCCAGCACCCCAACGAAGATAAACGCCTCGGTCAGCGTAAACCAGCCCCACAGTCCGTCGGTCTCGGCAATGAGTGTAGCCTGGCCAAATACGGTTGCCCACGGAAACAGCAGGACAAGTTCAACGTCGAACAGGACGAAAATGAGCGCGATAACGTAGAAGCGTGGGTTAAACTGAATATTGGCGTTCCCCACCGGCTCTTCGCCCGACTCGTAGGTCGTCAGCTTCTCTTCGTTGGGGCGGTCGGGCCGGAGTAGTTTTCCGAAGAGCAGAATGCCGCCAATGAACGCAAAGGCGGCCAGTATGAACAGCAGCATGATGCCAAAGTCGGAGAGCATACCGGGGTTATTTTTTGTAGAGGTTATACACCAGCGAAACCTGGAAGGCGCGGTTCCGAAGGGTGCTGTTCACCGTTTCCGGAATCTTCGTTGTGCCGTACACGTACCTGAGGTTCAGGCTGAACTTGTCGAGCATATCCAGAAAATCGTAGTGAATACCGACCGCAATGCCCAGGTCGCGGTTCGCCTGCGGCCCGTTGGTTGTGCTGATCGCCCAACTGAACTCTGGCCCGGCCTGAAGCGTCAGCCCTTCGGTGGGAATATAGCCAAACATAATGGGCAGGCTGACGTAATTGAAATTATTCTCGGTGGTGGTCCGGTTCGATGAGCCGATCTGGAATTGCTGGTACGTACCGCCCTTCAATTGGTACAGTAATTCGGGCTGAATGACGAATTTGGTGAACCGGTACCGATACATCACCCCAAAGTGGAAGTCCAGCTTTTGCTTGGCAATCGTAGGCGATACGCCCTGAATGGGCGCACTGGTTAGGGAGGGGCCTGCTTTGATCCCAAAGTGACCACTGTTCAGCAATGCACTTGGGCCATAGCCGCCCGGCGCATACGTCATCTGCTGGGTCGAGACGGGGGTAGGTTGGTCGGTCGTATCCGGGGTGGCCGATAAAGAATCTGAAACGGTCTGGGCGAGGGTGCTGAACGGCAACGCCATACCCACAACGCAGGCAAAAAGCTGATAGAGACGCATTAGAAAGAGAAAAATGACAGGGGCTACACTAAGCAGACCCACCCATAACGCCAAACGTTGGCATTCGGTACAGCAAAGTTGGCGTAAAAAAGATTAATAATCATGACGAATGTCCACGACGAATGTCCCCAGCGAAGGCCGCCCCATCGGTCGGACCGAACGCGATCAGTTCCACCGGGGATCGACCGGATAATTGGACTTTGCCTTGTATTGGCCGCCCATGCGCTTGAGAATATCGCGCCAGAGCGTATTGGCGGGTGTATTGAACAGGAAGTCAGCGTCGGTTTTGGAGATGATCCAGGTCTTCTCGTCGAGCTCTTTTGTCAGCTGTCCTGATTCCCAGCCTGAATAGCCGATAAAAAAGCGGGCGTCTGATTCGGTAAGGGTACCAAGGTTAAGGGCCTGCTTCACCTGATCGAAGTTGCCGCTCCAGTAAATACCTTCGCCCAGCGGAATAGACTTCTCGATGAGGTCGGGGCGGCGGTGAATATAATGTAGTGTATCGGGCTGCACGGGACCGCCCACAAACAGGGGTATGTCGGCGTAGATATCGTCGATTACGTCGCTGACATGGAGCGTGGTAGCCTGATTGAGAATCAGGCCAAATGTGCCATCACCTTCAGTGTGTTCACAGATAACAACCACGGCCCGCTCGAAGTTGGCATCGCCCAGGAACGGTTCGGCAATCAGCAGGCTGTTACGGGTAATGGTCTTCGTTTTCATGGTCGTTGCGTTCTGACAATCACAAGAATACGGTAAAGAACGGTACGCGATTGCGTACAGGAGAAATAATTAGCAACAGGCTGGACTTTACCGGGGAAAATGATAATCTGCGGTCTGATTTGCGCTTACTTAAAAGCAAACGCATTGTCTTACATAATGTTACGGGATTTTCTAACTCGTTTGGAAATGGTGGCTACCGGGCTGGTGGAACGCTAAAAATCCCGAATTCATGTGCTTATCCATGAATCCGGGACCACTGAAACGGGGCTTATAACTGCCTCTAATCGAATTTAAAGTCGATACGTTTCATGTCGTATTTGCCAGTACGCTCAAAACTGGCCAGCAGCTCCTTCTTTCGTTTTTCAGCCTGCTGCCGATCAGGGTAGTAATTCAGGTCACTTATTTTACCCTGATTCCTACGGCCTTACCCGTCAATTGCGTCAGCATAGGCTGGAGTAACGTCACTGCATTGCGCCGCGTTTGGCCCATGAGGCCACTCTGCATAGCAGATGCCTTTACCTGGCGTTCGGCCTGACGGTACGCTTCGCTAACCAGTTGGGCCTCGTTCAGAAACGTGTAGTGGGTATCGTACACCCGCGACCGCTCATGATTGATTTTCCAGCTGCATAGTTCTGGCGCGGGTAACTGCACGATCAGCGAATCGCCCGCTGTCTCTATATCGTCGGCGGTAAGTCGGGTCAGGTCAATACAGCCTACCGCTTCACCTTCCACAATGAGTACGGCGCGGGAGTTGGGCAGTAGCATATTGGCCTGCTCATGTTCTACAATGTCTTTAAAGGTGTAGCGCACCAGCTCCAGCTTGCCCAGGGCCGTTACGCGTTCCAGCACAACACTGTGGGTGGTCTGATCGGGTTGGCGAGTAAAGCGGGATAGCCACGCGGCGGTACGTACCTGCTCCCAAACGGCAAGCAGACCCACCACCAGCAACCCCAGCAGACCGAAGCGAATAAGTCGATTCATAGGAGTAAAGAGGCGGGGACTGCGTTCATTATAGTGATTCTGGTGCGTACACTCTATAACGCCCGATCGATGCCCCAGCGTACAGCTGGGGAGACGTCTATTTCTGATCCAGCGAAGCCAGCGCTTTAGCAACGTCGGCCTCGGTTTTAAGGTCGATCGAATTTGCTTTCAGATAGCGTTCAACCGATTCGCCTTTTTCTTTCAACGCCCGAATCAGCGACTTGCGGTTCAGTTTGACCCGTTCGGCTGTGCGGTCGGGGCGGATCAGGTAGTAGACCGATTCATCGCGGTACTCATTGCTTACTTCGCCCAATCCGCCGTACGTCTGTTTAGTTGGGGCCTTTACAAACGTTTTAACCGGTTGCTCCACGAGGCTGTAGGTGCCTTTATGAATGATGCGCAAGAGGTCAGTTTTCAGGTTGGCCTCGTTGGTAATCAGGTCAGGTACGTGTTCGTATTGAAGAGCTGCGCCGCCACCCGGTTGCAGCGTTAGTTGCATCACCGAGGCAATGTCGTAAACGACAGAATCGCGGGGCGAACGCTTCACTGCTACCAGTTTACTGTACACATCGTAATTGAATAGACCCGCCCTGATGGTTTTGCCGCCCTCAAGGGTAAGCTCGCCCGGTGCCCAGTTGGGTACTGCGAGCGGAGTGCCTTTCAACCCAACGGTGCTCATATTGAACGTGCGCAGGGTGTTGCTGGCGGTGTAGGGGTCGGCTATGGCGGTACGTGCCTGATCGGCCTGCCCCTGCGTGGTCTGTGTAGTTTGCGCCTTTACATGGACGGTGCCCGTCAAGGCAAGTAGCCCCATGAAGTAGCCCGCCAACTGGCGCTTCAGGTGATTTATGCGTAACTTATAGGCTGATGACATCGCTCTTCGGCTAGGAACTTGAGTGCTGTAAAGTTGGAAATATACGCGTTTCCAATAGGCATATATGCTATACAGTCCCCAATCGGCCATTTTTTTTCTGTCCTTTACAACCCTTCCCTACGGAGGTGAGTCTATGAGTCACCAACGTATTATGCTGGACGAACGAACCCTTGTTGATGGCTGTCGGCAACAGGACCGACTTTCGCAGCGACTGCTCTACGAGCGGTTTGCCGGGAAGTTGTTTGCTGTTTGTAAACGCTACGTAAAAGACCCCGACGAAGCCGCCGACGTATTGCAGGACTCGTTTGTGAAAGTATTCCGGCACATCGATCAATTTCGGTTCGAGTGCCCGCTGGAAGCCTGGCTAAAACGGGTGACCATTAATACGGCCCTGAAGCAACTGCGCAAGAATAAACCCTTCGAACACATGACGGATGTGGACGAGCTGGCGAATACTCTGCCACAAGCCGATGAAAGCCTGCCTGGTCTGAATTATCAGTACCTGCTTAAGCTCGTTCAGGAGTTGCCCACCGGCTGCCGCACGGTATTTAATCTGTACGCCATAGAGGGGTACACCCATCCCGAAATTGCCGGGTTGCTTGGCATTTCGGAGGGTACATCAAAATCACAGTTTTTTCGGGCCCGAGGCCTGTTACAACAAAAGTTAACGGACGACCAGTCTATTCGCAATGAATCGTTCTGACGATCTTTTTCCGCAACCCGGCGGCACGCCCGACCCGTACTGGCAGCGGGCCTTTGAGGATGCATCCGATGTGCCCCCGCCCCGTGTTTGGGAGGGTGTAGAACGGCAACTCGACCTCGACGAGTCGGACGGGATTTTACCCCTTTGGCAACACCGGGAAGGGCGGCAGTCTATGCTGTTTGGCCGTTGGGTGGCCGGTATTGCCGCTTCGCTGCTGCTGACCGCGCTGGGCTGGTGGGCCTGGCATCGCGAAGATGCCATTCGGCCCGATGTCGCCGTTGCTGTGGCCCCTAGGCCGCTCCAAACGGCCCCGGCTACCGCTTTGGCTCCTGCCGATGCCACAGTAGCGGGCGCTAAGCCGCAGATAGTTCAGCCCCAGCCGTCAACGTTATTAGCTTCGACGGCGAAGCCTTATCGGGTAAATCGCGCCATTCGCCGCCAAAATAAGCCAGGTACGTTGCTCGATGCAGCTGCCTTTGCTGTGGTCGGGAAACGGGTTGAGCCGACTGATAAAGCCATACCGCAGCCCGATAAACAAACGGCCGACCCAGCATTGAACCAGGCCGGTGAGTCGAGTAGCATTCGGGTTTTCACGGAAACGACAATAACAATGTCTATGCGGATGAAAGTGGCAGAACCGTATCAGCCAGTTGGTGTGGGTAGTCAGCCTGCTTCGATGAGCCGTTCGGGACTGACTCAGTCGTTCAGCAGGCAATCAATTGTGGGCCAGTCTGAGTCGGGTCATCTACCTCCTGCTGATGGTCAGCCTACTACGCTGGCTTTGGTGCCTTCCGCCGCCCCGGCCGCCACGTTGGCCGTACCTGATGCGCCCGAACGCATAACAATGGCTGGTGCTCCACTGGCTACCAACCCATCGCCGCCTCGTCAGCAGGCCGACAACCGGACCGCCGTAGCAAACGCCGAAGCAGCTGGGGCTGAGCCTGCCGCGACTTCCTCGAAAAAACGGCGTCAACGTCCATGGTTGTCAGCTGGTTTTGTTGCGTCGGCGTACAACCCCACTGTCGGTCTTCGTTCGGCGTTCAGCCCGGTGGCGGCCAGTAGTTTACAGCAGAGTATAGCGGCTGGCAATACGGCTGCGGCGACACCGGCCATACAGAGTCAGGCCGGCAGAGCCGTTGCCTTTCAGGCCGGCCTTGGTATTCCGTTGGGCGAACACTGGTCGATTGAAACGGGTGTGGGCTATCTGAGTGGCCAGAATGAAGTACAAAGCCCGATGCGGGTGGCGTCATTGACGTCGGCCGTCAAATCGGCTACCGCCGATAACCTGTATATGGAACTGATTGGCCGCCTGGCAGATCAGGCTGCTTTGGCAACTTATTCAGCGGGTGCGTCATACGCCGCCAATGACGCTATACGGGCCAGTCAGGCAAGCAGTTATGCCTCGAACCAGCAACAGGCCGTGAGTAACGTGTATCAGTTTGTGCAGGTGCCGGTGCAGGTAGGCTATGAGCTACGACCCCGGCGCAAGTTTGGTCTGGCCCTGCTAACGGGTATGGTATCGAACTGGTTTGTTCGGAATACCGTGGCTGAATCCATCACCATCAACGCCAGCGATGGCGTATATCGGCCCGTAACCCTGGCGGGTACGGCGGGCATGCGCCTGCGTTACCGTCCCGACGGGCACTGGTCGGCCTCGGTAGCCGGTACGTTCCAGCAGAGCCTGCAATCGCTCACCCGCACCGATGTGAATTTACAGGCGCAGCCGCAGCAAGTGGGACTGAGTTTCAGCGTTGACCGGCATTTTTAATTGATTTGTCAAACGTCATGAAAAACACAAACAGTACGTTGCTTGCCTTGTTGTGTATGCTGCTCCTGGTCACCGTCGGCTGTTCAACGAAGAAAGAGGCCATCAGGCCTGCCAGTGATGCCAACCTAGTCACGGGTGATTGGGTGTTGATCGAACCCGCGTCGGCCTATACGATTACATTACGCATTACGGCGGCATCTGCACCGTGGGTCAGCCACTACGGCGTTGAATTGAGCGGTCGGTCATCGGTCAATCAGTACTTCGCTACTGCCAGCTTCAGTCAGGGGCCGTCGATTGAATCGGGCGAGGCTGGAACGGGCCGTATAGCTGGTCTTGGTGCCACCAAAATGGCGGGACCTCCGGCATCGATGCAATTTGAGGAAGACTACTTTGCGCGATTAGAGGCTGTGAACCGCGCTGAATTGGCTGGCACTGATCGGCTTCGTCTTAGCTATGGCGGGGCTACGCCCGGCGTGTTGGTGTACCAACGACAATAACTTTCCAGTAATCGATTTCAGTTATATTGTGTAGGACTCGATCGCCCGGTGGTTTTGCTGCCGGGCGATTTTTTTTCGATTGATTACAACGGTCGTAAGTACGGCTGGGTCATTCGGTTAACATTCCTTAACAGATCGGCTTTATGAAACGATTACTCTACCTCCTGCTCCTGGGGCCTTTAGTCTGGATCGACACGGCCTGCACAGACCAATGCACGGAAACGCGCGTGTTCCGGCAGTTTACCCCTCTATCGCTTACAACCAACCAGGTCAGAATGGGCCTGAATGTGGCCAATGCCCGGGGACTGGTTAATCCGGGTAAGCTTTATACGAAAGATGGCTACCTGTTCATCAACGAGTTGAAGATGGGGATTCATGTCATCGACAACCGGAATCCGTCGGCCCCTAAGCCACTGGCATTTATCAATATTCCGGGCAATGGCGACATCGCTATCCGGGATAATTTTCTGTACGCCGACAGCTATATGGATCTGGTCACCCTTGACATCAGTAATCTGGCCGACATTCACGAAGTAGCCCGGACGCAGAACGTGTTTACCCAGGGTCAGTTCGATGGCGGCTATTGGTATTACTCGAATTCTAATGGCAACCAGCTTATTCAGGATCAGCGCGTTGAGTACGTCAAGCAAACGGTTAAGACGAATTGCGAAGCCACGCCCGGCTCGAATGTCTGGCGCGGCGGCGGTGTGATGTTTGCCAGTGCCAGTGTCTCGAATGATACAAAAGCCTCACCGGGCGGAAGTGGCAGCGGAACGGGTGGCTCAATGGCGCGTTTCGCACTCTACGACAAGTTTCTGTACGCGGTGTCTACCTCAGAAATGAAGCTCTTCAATGTGCAGCAACCGTCGAAACCGGCCTTGAGCAGCACGGTAAACATGGGCTGGGGCATCGAAACCATCTTCCCCTATAAAGATAAACTGTTCATTGGCTCGCAAACGGGTATGCTGATTTACGACAATGCCGACCCGGCCAAGCCTAAGCAACTCTCGGTATTCCAGCACGCCCGCGTTTGCGATCCTGTGGTGGTAAACGATAATACCGCCTACGTAACCCTTCGTTCGGGCAGCGCGTGCCAGGGCTTCACGAATCAGCTGGATGTAGTCGATATCACGAATCTGACGAATCCAAAGCTGTTGAAAAGCTATCCGATGCGTAATCCACACGGGCTGGGTGTCGATTTCCCAAACCTGTTCATCTGCGAAGGCGCCTACGGGTTGAAGTCGTTTAACGTGAGCGACCCCATGCAGATTGATAAGAATTTGCAACAGTACATAGAAGACCTCCAGGCCTATGACGTGATTCCGCTGGGTGGCGTTTCGGGGGTAAAAACGCTGCTACTGATTGGAAAGGACGGCTTCTACCAGTTCGATTATTCGAACCCCAGCCGCCTGCGTTTGCTGAGCAAAATTCCGGTAAGCCGCCCAGACCTCACCTGATATGAAGCTGTTCCGGACTTTTTGTTGCCTGCTGGCTGTGCTGGCGGGCAGCGCCCAGGCGATCTACGCGCAGTTTCCTGTAACGAAGCGCGTGTATCCCTTCGTTAACTACACCGAAGTAGGGGGGCTTTTCGGACGGGTAGCGTACCCAGACTTTTTCGGATCACCGAACGAGGTGGTAGAGAACAAACTCAGCCTGACCTTGCAAACGTTCAACGGTGTGCAGGTACGGCCAAGGCTGGCCGTTGGTGGCGTAGTAGGAGTGGACTGGTACGCCAATGCGCTGTTGATGCCCGTAGGAGCGGGGGTACGGTACGACCTGGCCCAGCCTAACCCGAAAAACGTGCAGGTTTTTGCCTCCGCCGACGTTGGCTATGGCCTCACCTGGCTCAACAAATCATCGTCGGGTTACGAGCTGACCAAAGGCGGTCTGATGCTCAACCCCGGCATCGGCCTCCGGTTTGGTAAACCCGATAAAGGGGCGTTCGTGCTGTCGGTTAGCTACAAACGCCAAAGCGTAGAATCGACTAAACCCCTGCAATGGAACGATATCCGCCGCGAAGAAAGCCGGGTATATAACCGGCTGGCCGTGCGGCTGGGAATTAGCTTTTAGAGAATTACGAGGTACGAATTATGATTTACGAATTGGGCTCCGCTATTCACCAATGTGGTTGAACGGCGGAGCCCAATTCGTAAATCGTACCTCGTAAATACCCTTACGCCATCGCGAACTTGTTGGCGTTCCGTTTCCGCTCGTTCTCGTCAAGGTAGATCTTACGGATACGCATCGACTTGGGCGTCACTTCCAGGTATTCATCTTTCTGGATGTATTCCATCGACTCTTCCAGCGAGAAAGTGATCTTGGGCACGATCCGCACGTTGTTGTCTGAACCAGAGGCCCGCATGTTGGTCAACTGCTTGGCCGTCTGTACGTTCACGACGATGTCATTCTGCCGGTTGTGCTCGCCGATTACCTGACCCGCGTAGATTTCCTCACCCGGATCGACGAAGAATACGCCGCGATCCTGTAGTTTGTCAATCGAATACGCCGTAGCAACACCCGACGTCATTGAGATCAATGATCCGTTGATCCGCTCCTGGATTGGGCCTTTGTACGGCTGGTACTCTTTGAAGCGGTGCGACATCACGGCCTCACCAAACGTAGCCGTGAGCACGTTTGACCGCAGACCGATCAGGCCCCGCGATGGAATGTCGAACTCAAGGTGCTGCAGGTCGCCTTTCGGTTCCATGATCAGCAGCTCGCCTTTCCGTTGGGTAGCCAGTTCAATTACTTTACCGGCCGTTTCTTCGGGTACATCGACAACGAGGGTCTCGATCGGCTCCAGTTTCTGGCCATTTTCGTCTTCCTTGTACAACACCTGTGGCTGACCAACCTGTAGCTCATACCCCTCGCGGCGCATGGTCTCGATCAGTACCGAAAGGTGAAGAATCCCCCGACCATACACCAGGAAGCGGTCTTCGCTGTCGGTTGCTTCTACCCGCAGGGCCAGGTTTTTCTCGATCTCTTTGTAAAGACGATCACGCAGGTGGCGCGAAGTGACGAATTTACCTTCCCGACCAAAGAACGGTGAGTTATTGATCGTGAACAGCATGTTCATGGTGGGCTCATCAACCGAGATACGGTCGAGCGCCTCCGGATTTTCAATATCGGTAATGGTATCACCAATCTCAAAATCCTCCAGACCCGTGATGGCGCAGATGTCGCCACACTGAACTTCGCTCACTTTTTGCTTGCCAAGACCTTCAAACGTTTGCAGTTCTTTGATCTTGGCGCGCTTCACACTGCCGTCCGACTTTATGAGGGCCATGTTGGCGCCTTCTTTCAGCACGCCGCGATGCACCCGCCCGATGGCAATCCGACCAACGAAGGCCGAATAATCGAGCGACGTAATCTGCATCTGTGGGGTGCCTTCGTTGACCGGTACCGGCGGAATTGTCTCGATAATCGTATCGAGCAGGTAGGTGATATTGTCGGTTGGGGTTCTCCAGTCGGGACCCATCCAGCCTTGTTTCGACGAGCCGTAAACGGTTGGGAAATCAAGCTGGTCTTCGGTAGCACCGAGGTTAAACATCAGGTCGAACACCTGTTCGTGAACCTCGTCGGGGCGGCAGTTTTCTTTGTCGACCTTGTTAACGATCACGATCGGCTTGAGACCCAATTGAAGGGCTTTACCCAGTACAAAACGCGTTTGGGGCATGGCACCTTCAAAGGCATCGACGAGCAGGCAAACGCCATCGGCCATTTTCAGGACACGCTCTACCTCACCGCCGAAGTCACTGTGACCTGGGGTATCGATGATGTTGATCTTAACGTCTTTGTACCGAACCGATACGTTTTTCGAAACAATGGTAATGCCACGCTCACGTTCCAGGTCGTTGCTATCAAGAATCAGGTCCTGGAATTCCTGGTTCTCGCGGAAAAGTTTCGACGCGTGAATAATCTTGTCGACCAGCGTAGTTTTGCCGTGGTCAACGTGGGCGATAATCGCAATATTGCGGATGGATTGCATACAAAGTTTGGAATGGCGTCTATCCAGCAGGAAAAACACCGGCAATTTTCCCGCAAAGGTACGAAAATTCATGCTGTAAAACAGATATTTACAACATATTAATGCGCCTGCGGGCAATCAGGGCCATTGCCTCCTCTTATTGTACAATTCCGGTAGATTAGTAGAGTTTACTCATAACCCCCCTCCACCGATTTGTTGAGCGCAATCATATCCTCAGATCGAAGTTGACTTTGCTACCGCCGATTTTGAGTCATCCCTTCGTCACCGGACCAAGGTCAGGTAAGGTATCAACCCGCTTTTGGTAATAGAGAACAAGTACTACTGAAGTCAGCACGCCCAATAGTGAACCGGCAAAGGCGTCTTCTACGAAATGCTGGAACAGATAGACCCGCGAGTAGCCCGCAATCGCCCCGAGGAGTGTGCATAACCAGCCCCATGCCTTCCGACGCCATAAGAACGCAACCATACTGTACAGCGCGAAAGCCGAGGTTGTGTGCCCCGATGGAAAGCTGTTGTACTCGTTGATGTGCAGGTCTTTAATCAGGTGGTACTCCCAATTTGAGTGCTCGAAGTAGCGGAGAGGCCGGAGCCGTTCAGGAAAAACAACCAATTTTAGAAATAGACTGATCAATCCGGAAACGGCGAAACTGGCCAGGACCAGCCACCCCGCCCGCCGATTCAGTACCAGTATCAGCACCCCAACGACAATAACAAAGGCTCCGTCTCCCAGGTATGTCAGGTAGGGGAAGAGCGTGTCTCCGACTGGATTGTTGTGCTCATTGACAAAGCGGATCAACTGCTCTTTTGAATACAGGGCCATCAACGTACCCACCGTGAGAAGCAACAACAGGTAGGTTACAAAAAATAATCGGTTAGCCCGAACCAATGCGGAAAGCCTCATAAGGCAAAGGTAGTTGTCGGTATTGGATCGTGGTGCAAACGTACCAGCCGTTCTATTATCTACCGGAACCGGCAATCCAGAGGCGGCTTTGTTATCTTTGGCATACGATTCATAGTCCGTTGCGCGTTGTGTTTGCTGAACGTAGCGACGATCAACTTTTTTTACGCTACTTCCTGTCTATGACCATTCTGCTTCAGGTTCCTTCTGCATCGGCCGTGTCCGATACCACCGCCAGTGCGCTTAACGGGGCGGCAGCCAATACGCAATCGCTTGGCCTGTTTGATCTGGTGGCCAAAGGCGGTTGGGTAATGGTGCCCATCGCCTTTTTGTTCTTTGCTACGCTTTACCTGATCGTTGAACGATGGATTCTCATCAGCAAGCAGAGCAAAGTTGACGATGGCTTTGTCGATAATGTGAAAGACATGCTGTTGCAGGGCAACGTGAAGTCAGCCGAATCGTTCTGCAAGAATCAGCGCACCGCCATTGGCCGCATCTTTGAAAAAGCGGTGGGCCGCGTGGGTGTGGCGTCGAACAAAGAAATTGAGGGAACCATCGAAACCGTCGGCCAGATCGAACTGTCGCGGATGGAGCGGAACCTGGGCTACCTGGGCGTCATTGCCGGTATTGCCCCCATGCTTGGCTTCATCGGTACCATCTCCGGCATTATCCGCATCTTCTACGATATCTCACTGTCTGACAATATCAGCGTCGGTATCATTGCGGGTGGTCTGTACGAAAAAATGATCACGTCTGGTTCAGGCCTTATCGTCGGGGTGATCGCCTACACAGGCTATCACCTGCTCAACATGATGATCGAACGCTTCACGCTCAAGCTGGAGATGAATGCGTTTGAATTCATGGAAGTCCTTCAGAAACCCACCGAAACGGCACGGGTACGATAAAATAGTCTTACTGTTTTCAGTCTTCTGTCTTCTGTTGCTCCGCTTATCAGCCAATGTGGTGATGTAGCAGCGCAACAGAAGACAGAAAACTGAAGACTGAAGACAGTAAACTCCCTTCTCATGAAGCTTCGCCGAAAACGAAAATTTGCCGCAGAGGTGGCTACGTCGTCGTTGAACGACATTATGTTCTTCCTGTTGCTGTTCTTTCTGATTATTTCAACGGTAGCCAACCCGAACGTGATCAAACTGTTGTTGCCTAAGGCTGCCGCAACGCAGCAGTTAAGCAAAAAGCAGGTGACGTTATCAGTCGATGGCAACAAACAGTATTTTATCGACAAGCAGCCCGTACCCACAGCAAGCCTGGAAGAGGAACTGAAAACGATCATGGCCGGTATCGACGAGCCGACCATCGTGGTTCGTTTCGACAAAACGCTGACCGTTCAGGACCTGGTGGATGTGTTACAGACCGGAGCCAAGCTGAATATCAAAATGGTAATGGCAACGTCGAAATAACGTTAAGTTTCAAGTTTCAGGGCTTCAAGTTTCAAGTGCGCTGCTTGTCAACCGAAAGGTGATCTAGCAGCGCACTTGAAACTTGAACTTTGAAACTTGAACTCCGTTAATATCCATTCGCCAGCAGGCCACCGTCGATGGCGAGTATCTGACCGGTGATGTAACTGGCGGCGGGCATGCTCAGAAACGATACCGCTGAGGCTACCTCTTCAGGTTCACCCACCCGGTTCATGGGGGTTCGGGCTACAATAGCCTGCAATTTTTCGGGGTTTTCGAGTACGGGTGCGGCCAGTGGTGTACGAATATACCAGGGGGCCACCGCGTTGACCCGGATGCCGTCGGTGGCCCATTCTACCGCCAGATTGCGCGTCAGCTGGTTCATGGCGGCCTTTGTCATGCCGTACAGCGAGCCACTGCTGGTATGGCTCAGGCCCGACACCGACGAAACAAACACAATGCTGCTCTGACCAGTCGCTTTCAACAGTGGATATATAGCCTGCGTCAGTTCATAAGCGGAACGGATATTGGTATTCAATACGTAGTCGTACTCGTCGGCCGTGTAGTCGGCGGTGGGCTTGCGAATGTTCGTACCGACGTTGTTGACGAGAATGCCTACGCTGCCCCACCTATCTTTCACGGCGTCGGCGAGTGTCCGGGCGGCATTGGGCTGGCTCAGGTCAACGGCTAGCCCTTCCACCACGTGGCCCTGCTGTCGGTAGTCTGTGAGTTGCTGCTGAAGCAGGTCATTGTCGCGGGCTACCAGAAATACGGCCGCACCCAATTGCAGAAACTGCCGCACAATGGCTTCGCCAATGCCTTTGGTAGCGCCCGTTACGAGTGCCCGTTGCCCTTGCAGGGAAAAGAGATTAGTCATGATCGTTGAGAAATTCGTTCAAACAGGTTTTTACCAAATACCAGCGAAACCAAAAGTGGCAACAGACTGGCTCCCGCCCGAAAGCCAGCGCCAGTCAGCTTGTACACCCCGGAATTAAATTGTGTATAGCTCAGTACAAACCAGTAGCCACTGCTCAGGAACAGTACCAGCAATAACAGGATGGCCAGAGTCCGACCCGCTTTGCTAAATACCCACGCCAGCAGCAGAGACGCTACAATCACCGCCGACACGGTACCCAATGCACGCGGAAAGGTTTTCAGGTAATTGTAGTCGTAAAAAAACACACCAGCGCGGCCAATCAGGTTCGGGTGTGCCATCAGCCAGCCGTCGAGCATAACAAGCACGGCCAGCAGCACATAGAAAAAAGGGTTTTTCATGATTGGTTACGCGGCCACCGGTTTACTATACCGCTTCAACCAGGTTTGGGCGGCAGGTACGTGCCAGGCCGCCAGGTAATCGGCTTTTGTCTTTACCAGCG
Source organism: uncultured Cytophagales bacterium (assembly GCA_963750355.1). Taxonomy (GTDB): domain Bacteria; phylum Bacteroidota; class Bacteroidia; order Cytophagales; family Spirosomataceae; genus Fibrella. The sequence goes on from CAVVQL010000004.1 coordinate 129,788, forward strand.
TATTGAAAACGATCATGTCCGGTGTAAGTGTGCCGTCGGCAAAAGCAGCTTTGAGCCCGCCCAGCGGCAGGCTCTGCACCGTTTTATCGGCGGCAAGGTAGGTTACCGAACGATCCATAAAGTCGATTTCCATTGCCTGACCAATAGCCTGTACTGTGTGCACCGACGAATCGATTGAGCAGCCACTGGGCAGTCCGGCCCCTTCATCTACAGCGATCAGCAGAAACCGCTCGTCGACTACGCGGGCAGAAGCCAGTAATGGCTGACCATGAGCCGCCCAGTTTGCCAGCGCGGGCTGCAAAGCCGCCTCAATGGCCGCTGTTTCGTTGGCCGTTAGCGCCCGGTTTGCCTGATACACCCACAAACGGGCGTCGGGCGTGATTTGGTCGAAAGAGATGTACACGGTCTGAAGTACGAGCGGTACGCCGCCCCGGTTATGATTTACGAATTACGATTTACGGCTACCAGGCGATAGACTTTGCTCAGTAGACTAAATCGTAAGTCGTAAATCGTCATTCCTAAATTCTACAACCCCTGGCCCTGCGCGATCAGTTCCGAAATGTCGTAGACCTTAACGGAGTCTTCGCGGTTCTGGTTTTTCACGCCGTCGCTCATCATCGTCATGCAGAAGGGGCACGCTACGGCAATGGTATCGGCACCTGTGGCAAGGGCTTCCTGCGCCCGCTCGACGTTTACGTCTTTTTTGCCGGGCTCGGGCTCTTTAAAATACTGAGCCCCACCCGCTCCGCAGCAGAGGCCATTGGCTTTTATGCGTTTCATTTCCACCAAATCGGCGTCGAGCGAAGCAAGTACCTCGCGGGGGGCTTCATAGATCTTATTAGCCCGGCCCAGGTAGCACGAATCATGGAACGTGATTTTGCGGCCTTTAAATGCTTGCCCATCCTGCACTTTTACGCGGCCTTCATTGATGAGCTGTTGCAGGAACTGCGAGTGATGAATCACCTCATAGGTACCGCCTAAGTCGGGGTATTCGTTTTTCAGGGTGTTGAAGCAATGCGGACAGGCGGTAACGATCTTCCTGATATTATAGCCGTTCAGCACCTGAATATTGCTTACGGCCTGCATCTGGAACAGGAATTCGTTGCCCGCCCGCCGTGCCGGGTCGCCCGTGCAGGCTTCTTCGGGCCCTAGCACGGCGAACTTGATGCCCACATGGTTCAGAATACGCACGAAGGCCAGGGTAACGCGTTTATATCGGTCGTCGAATGACCCGGCGCACCCAACCCAGAACAGAATTTCTGGTTCGTCGCCAGCGGCCATCATATCGGCCATGGTAGGGACTGTGAATGTCTTTTCAGTCATGTCTTTTGGTGTCTCCATTTTACTGTCTTCTGTCTCGCTCTGTCTTCTGTTGCGCTGCTACTTCAGCGTTACGTCCCTTAGCAGCGCAACAGAAGATAGAAGACAGAGGACTGAGAAAGAAGACTATTTTTGATTGATTTCGTCGGCCCAGTTGAATCGGTCGCTTGGCGAGAATTTCCAGGGGGCCATGTTGTTTTCTACGTTGCTGAACATGGCATTCCAGGAAGCAGGAGCCTGCGCATCTTCCATCACTTTATAGCGGCGCATTTGCAGAATAATGCTCAATGGATTAATGTTTATCGGACAGGCGTTTACGCAGGCCTGGCAGGTGGTACAGGCGTTTATCTCCTCAACAGTGGTGTAATCGCCCAGTAGCGATTTGCCGTCGGTGTAATCGGCTCCGTGCTGTTGTCTGCCAGTCATGATCTCTTCGGCCCGCCAGCGCGTATCCATCATAATCTTACGCGGCGACAATTTCTTGCCTGTGATGTTGGCCGGACAGGCGGCGGTACACCGACCGCACTGGGTACAGGAGAACGCGCCCATCACATCGACCCACGACAGGTCAGGTACGTCCTTCGCGCCAAATTTGCCCAGATCGGCCGGTTGCTCTCCGTTTTCATTGGCTTGCGTTGCGTTACCGGTGGCATCTTCCGCAACAGTTGGTTCAATACCGAGCGCTAGTTGCACCTCTTTGGTAATGGTCGGCATGTTCTTCATCTCACCTTTGGGTTGCAAATCCGAAAAGTACACGTTCGGGAAGGCTAACCCGATGTGCAGGTGCTTTGAGTAGGTTACATAGGCCGCAAAAAACAGGATACCGAGAATATGGAACCACCACGAGAAGCGTTCGTAGGCCACAAGAGCCGTGTCGCTCATGCCCGCAAACAGGGGTTTGAAGTACTGGCTAATCAGGAAATCGGGGACAATACCCTTCAGTTCACCATAGTGGCCCACGCCACGATCGCGCAAAACGCTGTCGGAGGCATTCCAGGTCAGGAAAGCAATCATCAGCACGATTTCGAACACCAGAATGAGCGTGGCGTCGAGACGGGGCCAGCGGGGGCGCATTTCTTCATGTCGTTCGGGCTGCAACCGGCTCACTTTGGTGAGGTAGCGGCGGGCCAGAAAGCCCACACAAACGGCCAGTACACCAAAGGCCAGCACCTCGAATACCCCAATCAGAAAGGGGTAGATCGGGGCAATGTACGGCGCAAAGACGCGGTGTGTACCCAGAAGCCCGTCGATGATAATCTCCAGAATTTCGAGGTTGATAATCACGAAGCCAACGTAGATGACCAGGTGCATCAGGGCTACGGTGGGGTTGGTGAACATCTTCTTCTGTCCGAATGCGATCAGCAACATGAGGTTGAAGCGTTCCCCCGGATTATCGCTGCGATCCTCGGGACGACCCAGGTTGATAGCCCCGGCAATGTACTTGACCCGGCGGGTAATCACGACCACGGCCATGATAAGGGCAGCAGCAAATACTACTTGTTGAATCAGTTCCATATTTTTTAGCAGGTTAATCGGCTAAGGGTCAACTCAGAGGTGGTTAGGTTGTTCATTGGAAAAACTTTTTTACAGTTAGGTGTTGCACAGCAAGCCGCCGGAACCTACTTTTGCACCCACGTTTAACACAGACGTCGCGCCGGGCCGTCGTTACGGTGATGTAGCTCAGTTGGTAGAGCAAAGGACTGAAAATCCTTGTGTCGGCGGTTCGATTCCGTCCATCACCACCGCGAAGAATTCTTTGCAAAAAGCCTTCTCTAACTAGGGAAGGCTTTTTTGTTGGTACCAATTGACCTGAGTTGCTGAGCTGGGTAGTATGCATGCATACTATTTTTGTGATGGGCAAATATACGGCTTAGGCGGTTGCCATCAAGGCGGAAATTTGGGTAATTTTGACCCTATTGCTTTCCCCTTGACTTCGTAGCCAATGCCCATTTTTATCCGCCTGCTTCTCTTTATTGGCTGCGTGATACCTTGCCTGTGGGAGTCGGCTCAGGGACAGACAAGTACACTTGTTGCCACTGATGACAGCCTGGTCATGTCCCAGCCCGTTTATGCGCCGATACCTGACCAGATAGCCGTCGATTCAGTGGCCGTGGGTGCTGTTTTCGAACCAGTTATAAGTGATACGCTGACCCGGCCCGATACGCTTTCCCGATCAACACGCCGCCTACGCACGGGCCTGCTATTCGGGTCGTCGGTGTTGTCGCTGGGGGCTACGTTTGTGTATCTTGAAAAAAAATGGTGGAGCGAAGGCTATACCAACTTTCACCTCGATGATGGCCGTGACCTTCGTTACGCGAGTAACATCGACAAGTTTGGTCACTTACTGGGTGGTATGTTCACCGCCAATGTGTATTACGGTGCGTTTCGCTGGGCGGGTATGTCGCAGCGACGGGCTGAATGGTATGCCCTCGGCGCAACCGCCTTTGTGCAACTGACGATCGAATTCAAAGACGGGTTCTCCCCTCGTTATGGCTTCAGTTGGGCCGATGTTGCGGCAGGTACGGTGGGCGGCTTCTGGCCCATGCTACAGAATCGCTCGCCGTTTCTCAAAGACAGCCAGATGAAGTTCAGCTACTGGCAACGAACAACCAAGTATTTCGACCAACGGGGTATAAAATTACAGGCTTTCTATATCGACGATTACATCAACCAAACGTACTGGTTCTCTTTTTCGCCCAACTACATCTTCGGGCCAACGTTCAGGCAGAAATGGCCCGACTGGCTTCAGTTGTCGGTAGGATTCGGCCTTGATGCGGATACCTGGAGCCCTACCCGTTCGGGCGAAGGGGGTTTGTGGGAGGTCTATCTGGCCCCGGATATTAATCTGGTGAAGCTTTTCAAACCCCGTAAGCCGTTTATGCGGTCGGTGTTGCAGGTGCTGAGCTACATTAAAGTGCCTATGCCTACGCTACAGTTAACCCCTCATCCACGGTTGTGGGGCCTATATTTTTAGACTGATTCCAGCGCAGCGTGCTATATATTTGGTAAATAGTACAAGAAATATGCTTTATGCATCGTCTCCTCCTCTCGCTGATTGTAGCGGTTCTAACCGTTTTCGGTTTAACTTTTTTACCGGCCCTCACTCCGTCTACTGTCAATAATACTGATTGGCCCGATTACCTGGGTGGCCCTGACCGAGCGCATTACTCTTCACTGACCCAGATTACGCCGGAAAACGTGCAAGGGCTCCATGTCGCCTGGACGTATAGTGCGCCCGACAGTGGTCAGGTGCAGTGCAATTCACTGATAATCGATGGCGTGCTGTATGGCGTAACCGCTTCAGTGCAGGCGTTTGCCCTCGATGCCGCTACAGGGCGCGAATTATGGCGGTTTGGCGATGCACTAAAGGCGTGGCACAGCACCAGCCGGGGTGTAGCTTACTGGCAGAACCCCGATAAAACGGATCGTCGTATCCTGTACACACTCGGCAGTAACCTTTACGCGCTGGATGCCCGGACGGGAAAACCGATCCCGACATTTGGCGATGCCGGTCACGTTGACCTACATACTGGCCTTGGTGAGGAGAACACGGAGAAGTTCATCATCTCAAACACGCCCGGCACTATTGCGGGGAACCTCATTATTATGCCCGTCCGGGTATCAGAAGAAGCCGGGGCCGCACCGGGGCATGTGCGGGCGTTCGACGTGCAGACGGGGCGGCTGGTCTGGACTTTCCGTACTATTCCGCATCCTGGTGAGGTGGGTCACGATACCTGGCCTAAAGACGCCTACAAAAATCCGAATATAGGCGCGGCCAACTGCTGGGCGGGTATGGCCTACGACGCCAAACGGCAGATTGTGTACGTACCTACTGGGTCGGCCTCCTACGATTTCTACGGGGCTAACCGCAAAGGGGCAAACCTGTTTGCCAACTGCCTGCTGGCCCTCGACGCCCGCACGGGCAAACGACTCTGGCATTTTCAGTTCGTTCACCACGACATCTGGGACCGTGACCTGCCCGCGCCGCCTACCCTGATGACGATCCGGAAAAATGGGCAGCCAATCGATGTGGTAGCCCAAACGACAAAGACCGGGTACGTATACGTCTTTGACCGGCAAACGGGGAAGCCTGTTTTTCCGATTCGCGAAATGCCCATGCTTCCGTCTGACATGCCCGGCGAAGCAGCCTGGCCAACTCAGCCCCTGCCAACGCTGCCCGCGCCTTTTGCGAGACAGACATTGACCGTTAAGGAACTGAATCCGTATTCGGTCGATAAAGATTCGATCAGGGCCCTGTTCAACACCATCGATCACCGGCCTTTTGCGCCGATTAACCAAACAACGGGTACGTTGCTGTTTCCGGGCTGCGACGGTGGGGCCGAATGGGGCGGCTCAGCAGCCGACCAGAACGGTACGCTGTATGTGAACGCCAACGAGATGGCCTGGATTTTCAAACTTAAGGCTACTCCCAAACAGGATGAACTGGCCCACCTGAGCCCCGGTCAGCGGGTTTATGCGGTAAACTGCCAGACTTGCCACGGGCCCGAGCGGAAAGGGAATCCGAAGAGTGGCTATCCGTCGCTGGTGGCTATTGGGCAACGGCGCGACCGGGCCTACGTGTCGCAGATTGTGAACGGAGGCAAAGGCATGATGCCGGGCTTTGCGCAACTGTCGGGCGACGAGAAACAGGCGTTGCTGGCCTTCCTGTTCGATCAGGAAAAGAAAGAGGTCAGTGCTTATCCAACATCGGCTAAAGCGGGTGCCAAAGCGCCAGAGCAGCCTTACAAAGTCACGGGCTATAATCGCTTTGTCGACAGTCAGGGTATGCCCGCTATTGCGCCGCCCTGGGGTACGCTCACGGCCATTGACCTGAATACCGGTCAGCACCGCTGGCGGGTGCCACTGGGTGATGTTAAGGCGATTTCGGACAAAAATGGCGGCGTGCCAACAGGAACCGAAAACTACGGCGGTCCGGCGGTAACGGCTAGCGGGTTACTATTTATTGCCGCCACAAAAGACGAGCAGTTCCGGGCATTCGATACAAAAACGGGCAAGGTAGTTTGGCAAACAACGCTGCCTGCCGCTGGGTATGCCACCCCAAGCGTTTATGAGGTTGGGGGCAAGCAATACATCGTTATCGCCTGTGGGGGGAGCAAATTAGGTACGAAGAAGGGCAATCAGTACGTAGCCTTTTCGCTCTGACGTGGGCCGTTCTGTCGATTATTGCCCATTCCAGACTTGACTCATTACGTACCCGACCGGGACGAAGCGACCTTTCCTGTATAGGCTTTTGGGGCAGTAGGTCCCGTATAGTTGCGCGGAATGCCGTTGGTGTAGGAGCTTGCTGTTCGCTTCTGGTGAGCCCGGTCTATCGCGACCAACCCGAAAACTTCGCGTGTGTCAACACCGGTCTGAGTCGGTTGGCGTAGTTTTGTACCATCCAAAATCGGATTCTGAACGGAGTGAGTATGGCTCAAACGGCTAACCCAATTTATTTTAAAGGCTTTAACGGCGTACGATTCATTGCTGCATCGGCGGTGATTGTGCACCATATCGAAGAGTATAAGTCTGTGTTTTTGTTTGGCCGGGAAGACCTCTGGGCGCGGCCATTTGCCTACCAGCTGGGCCGGTTGGGGGTATCGCTGTTTTTTGTTCTCAGCGGATTCCTGATCACGTACCTGTTGCTGGCCGAGAAACAAAAGACCGGCCGGATTGCCATTCGTAAATTCTATATCCGGCGCGTATTACGCATTTGGCCCCTCTACTTTCTGGTGGTGGGGCTGGGTTTGCTGGTATGGCCACTGGTTCCCCTTCTGCAAACTCCTGCGTTGCTGGGCGATGTGTATGATCAGTTTGGCCTCAAACTCCTGTTTTACGGGCTGGTGCTGCCCAACTTCGCGCTGGCCCTGTTCGGCAACGTACCGCTGGTGTCGCACGCCTGGTCAATTGGGGTTGAAGAACAGTTTTACCTCATGTGGCCGTGGCTGGTGATGAGCCGAAACCCCCGGCAAACGTTGAAAATTGTGATTGGCATTGCCAGTGTGCTGGCTATCTGGTTTCTCTACGAACGGTTTGTGGCCCGCCCGCCTATCTGGGCGACAACCCCGAACGGACGCCATTTGTGGTGCTGGCCTTTTTTATGGCGCAATTCCGCATTGGCTGTATGGCCATTGGCGGGGTAGGTGCCTGGCTGGTATTCTCGCAACACCGGGTGTTGAAAACTGTTTTTCAGCGGCGGGTGCAGATCGCCGTTTACAGCGTGCTGGCCCTTTGCTTTGTGTTCAGCCTGCAGGTGCCGGGGTTCAACTACGAGTTCTACGCCCTGTTTTTCTGCTTCATGCTGCTAAACCTGGCGGGTAATCCAGATTCGCTGGTGAAGCTCGACAATCCCCTGACGCGGTTCATGGGCGACATTTCGTATGGCCTCTATATGTACCATCCGCTGTTGATCACCTTGTGTATGAACAGCCTGTTGCTGCTGTGGCCTGGCTTGCCGGTTCAGGGTGAGAGCGTCAGTCTCCTGTTTATGGCCTTGCTGTACGTGGGTAGTTTCGCCCTGACTACGCTGGTCGCCTGGCTGTCGTACCGGTATTTCGAAAAACCATTTTTGGCCTTAAAAGATCGATTTGCCGTAGTAGCGTCCAGCCGCCGCCCAGCTGAACAACAAGCCCCGTCGGCTTCTACGCCGATGGCCCCCTAATTGTCTGTTATGATCGTTCTTCTTGCAAAAGGTATCTTATCGCTGGTATTGACGCTGGCTATTTGTTTACTACTCTGGCAACGTACCCGTGTTGAGCACTTGCTGAACACAAAAAAAACGCCCTGGCTTACGTTGTTTTTTGTCTTTCTTCGGTTGCTTCCTTTTCTGGGTACATACGTGGTACTAGGCTACGAACCGCAGTCGGACATACAGTATTATTATCCGATTGTCTCTTCGGCTACCAAATTTGGAATGCCGTATCGCGATGTGTACAGCCCTTATAGCCCCTTTTTTGGCTATCTGCTGGCTATTCCACTGGCTTTATACGACAACCTGCGGACCATTATGCTGACGTTGCTGCTGTTTGAGGCGGCAACCGTCTGGCTCACACAGCGTATTTATCTGCCTCACCTCAATCAGGGCGAACGGCTGTTCCGATGCCTGATCTATTATCTACTGCCTATTTCTTTCGTGTTTGCGGCCTTGAGCGGGCAGGAAGATGTGGCCTTTTGGGGTATCGCTCTGCTAGCTGTCTGGATCTGGCAAACCCGACAGAACGCATTTTTGGGTGGCCTGGCCCTTGGGGTTGGGTTGCTGCTGACTAAAGCTACGTTTGTGCTGCTTGCTGATTCCGTTCTTTCTGCTCACCCGCCGTAAGGTGTCGTTTGTTGCCGGGGCAGCCGTCGTTGGCCTGCCTGTTCTGATTTGGCTCTACCTGACCACAGGTACGTTGTTTATTGAACAGCCCCTGATCGAAGGCGATTACCTGAAAGCCCCCAACTGGCGGTCGGTGCTGAACCCTGTACTCGCAGGGAACATGACGGTGAACGGTAAAATTGGGAAGTGGATTACGCTGTCGCTGCTGCTCCTTATCATTGTCGTTACTACGTTCCTGGTGCGTAAGCGCGACGCCCTGATGGGTTACCTGCCTATGCTTTATATCACCATTTTCGCGGCCATGAGCGTATTGCAGCAAAATTCGATCAGCATCTATGCCTTTGCCTTCATGCTGCCGCTGGTGTTTTGCCTGACCAATTTTAACGATAAGGCTGAAGTGGCTGTTCTGCTCATTTTCAATATACTGGCGGCAAACCACCCATCAATCTGGTGGCGGATGAAGCAGCCCTACCACACGTTCAGTTCCTTCACCAATCCGCTCAATGTGGCCGAGTATGTAATGGAGTGGCTCGTCATCGCGGGTTTTTGCTGGTGCGTGTGGTTAGCTGTCCGGCATCTGAGGCGCGGCCCGGTAGCGGTCACCGAACCTACTCAACCCGTTTGAACTGTTGTTTGGCCTGTCGGCGGGAGAGCGCGTTGAAATGCCACCATTCGTACTCAATGGGCATGAACCCACCCGCCTGCATGGCTTGCCGGAGCAGACGGCGGTTCTCGACCTGCTGCTTTGTCAATTGCCCCGATTTGAGCAGGGCCGCTTCCTGCTTCGGATACGCTTTAGGCCCGAAAAAATCGTAGGGTGTGCCCATATCCAGGGCGTGCGGTCCGCCGTTGCGGCCATCGGCCGTAGCCAGCGTTAAATCCACAGCGCAACCGTAGCTATGAATAGACCCTTCGCGAGGGTCGGCTACGTAGGTCCGCCGCTGTCGTTCGGAGTACTGAGGCAGCGCTTTCCATAATTTCCACTGGGCCCACTGCGGACGGGCGGCATCGTAAATCAGCAACCGCAGATCGGGTCGGCGTGCCTGTAGCCATTTGCTGGCCGCCGCCAGTTTACGGGCGGCCATAGGTTGCAGATAGGCCCGGGTCAGGTCGCCATACACGTCCTCCTTCACAAAGTTATCTGTGGTCGAGTACTTCAGTTCAACCAGCAGGGTGGGATCAACAGTCTGAACGTTCACCAGGCCCTGTTTCTGCATCGAGGCATCCTGACAATGGGCGAACGAGTGAATGAGCGAAAGAGTGACTGCCTGTAAGAGCGTTAATCGGAGCTTCATCGGGCTGGTTGCTTGTTAGTATTTGCGGTCGTAAACTTACTGTGAAAGGGAACGCCGCCCGGCTGGTCAATCTTTCACCCATTCATTCTTTCACTCATCACTATATGGCCCTTAACTACATCTGGGTAGCCTTTTTCGTCATTGCCTTCCTTGTTGCCCTTGCCAAGCTGATTTTTCTGGGCGATACCGAAATCTTCAAAATACTGGTCGAGGGGTTGTTCGATTCCTCGAAATCGGCGGTGATGGATATTGCCTTGCCACTCGCCGGGGTGATGACCTTCTTTTTGGGGCTGCTCAACATTGCCGAGAAGATCGGGGCCATCAATGCCATTGCGCGGGTGATTGGTCCGTTCTTCAACAAACTGTTTCCTGAAGTGCCCAGCGATCACCCCGCCAACGGGCAGATGATTATGAACTTTTCGGCAAACATGCTCGGTCTCGACAACGCCGCCACGCCGTTCGGCCTGAAAGCCATGGAGAGCCTACAGGAACTGAATCCCGACAAAGAGACCGCTTCCAATGCACAAATCATGTTTCTGGTGTTGCATACCTCCGGCCTCACCATCATTCCGCTCGGCATCATGGCGCAGCGGGCCATTCTGGGGGCCGCCGACCCCTCCGACATTTTTATCCCCTGCTTGATCGGCACCTACGTTGCCACCGTTGCCAGCATTCTGATTGTCGGGATCAAGCAGCGGCTTAACCTGTTTAATACCACCGTGTTGGGCGGTATTCTGGGCGTAACGGCCGTGTTGGGTTTGGCACTTTGGGGGTTAGCGGGCCTGCCAAAAGAGCGACTGGAAACAGTGTCGAAAATTGTGGGTAATGTATTGCTGATGAGCATCGTTGTGACGTTCCTGATCGGGGCCATCCGGCGCAAGATCGATGTGTTCAGTACGTTTATCGAAGGGGCTAAGGCCGGGTTCGAGACATCGGTTCGTATCATTCCATACCTCGTTGGTATGTTGGTAGCTATCAGCGCGTTCCGCAATTCGGGGGCAATGGGCTACGTAGTCGACGGGATGAAATACGTTATCGGGCTCACGGGTGTCAACACCGACTTTACCGATGCCCTGCCCGTGGCCCTGATGCGTCCGCTAAGCGGAAGTGCCTCGCGGGCCTTGATGATCGACGCCATGAAGCAGTTTGGCCCCGATTCGTTTGTGGGGCGTTTAAGCTGCATTTTTCAGGGGGCTGCCGAAACAACCTTCTACATTGTGGCGCTATATTTCGGCTCAGTGGGTATCAAAAAGACCCGCTATGCCATCGTTGCCGGTCTTTTCGCCGATCTGATCGGCGTGCTCGCCGGTATCGCCCTGGGCTACTTCTTCTTCCATTGACGTGTGGCTAATGCACCTGGCTGAGCCGGGTTGATGGCGAAATCGTATCTTTGATAAAACGTTATTCGCTATGCTGACAGAAGTTAAAGGTACCTATACCAACGGCCAGATTATTCTGCACGAAACGCCCCCGGTTCAGGAGCAGACCGAAGTGATTGTTACTTTTCTGGAGCAAGAGTCGCATCGGTCAGGTAAGCCTCGCAAAGCAGGTTCTCTGGCGGGCCGGGGCTCAATTCCGCCTGATTTCAACGAGCCGCTCGATGATTTGGCCGACTATATGTAGTATGAAACTACTCCTTGATACACAGATACTAATTTGGTTTCAGCTAAATGATGCGCTACTGCCTCGTCGGATTCGCCTGTTAATTGAGGGCCCGGCTAATGAAGTCGTCATTAGTCCGTTAAGTTTTATAGAAATAACGATCAAACAGGTAACCAATCGGTTGCCAACATTCGCCGTTCTGACTGAAGAGCTTGCTCATACGGCGGAAACGGATGGATTTGTGATTTTGCCGATAGCCTTAAAGCATGTAGTTGCGTACCGGCAAATTCCGTTCCATACGGATCACCGTGATCCCTTCGATCGATTGCTTCTGGCCACGGCACTGGCCGAGAAAATTCCAATTATCTCGGCCAGTGCCGTGGCCATTTTCATCGATACCGCGACATTGTGGAGGTGATCTGGTAATTGGCGTAAGAAGCAGGTACGTAACCGATTCGGTTGGTAGCTACAACATGAGTCGCGTGAAAAGTAGGGACACCAAACCCGAACTGATTGTCCGCAACTTCCTGCACATCCACGGCTTTCGCTACCGCCTACACGATAAAAAGCTACCCGGTGAACCCCATTTCGTCTATATCCTTTCACCAACTGGCTGCTGAGCCGACTGTCTAGGTGTTACGCTCGTGTGTAGGGCCTTTTCAGTCGGTGCTCTTCTTTTGGTTGGTGGCCTACGTGACCGTGGTAATCTGGTCGGCGAGAATAACTGACAGCATACAGAAAAGCGATAAACCTGCTTTTCCATTCACCGCGCTCACAGGGAAACTTTTGCCGGGAAATGGTAGAGGCCGATATTTGCACATTGTTTCGTTTTAACCGTTCAACAGATGAGTAAATCGCCCAAAAAGAAACCTCAGTCCAATTCAGCCCTTCCCAAAACGGACAAACAGTACCTCCTTAGCGGTATGGCCCGCCGATTACCTGTTGTCGAATGCTTGATCAACCCCAACTGGCAGGAGTCGGGACTGGCGACGGTTGTGGTGGCGCGGCAACACAAAAATGGCAATCTCACGGTAGGTACCTACCTGATCGATGTGTTCTGTCTGGGCCTGAAACAAACGGCTTTTATTGTAAATGATACTGATGACAATTACCGCTTCACGGTTGATCGTCTCTTTGAGATTCAGGAAAGGGAGAAAACCAACTACGTACTTGCCCATAATGTCATTTACGGCGGCCATCGCTTATGCGGAAGACCTTGGCCTGAAACCCGCTGATAAAGACTGGGTGCTGACGCAGTATATTCTCGAAGCCGACGATGAAGCCATTGAACTGCTCGATCTGACGTTTGGCAAGGATGGACAGCCATTCTACGTGAGTGGACCGTATGACAAACCGATGGATGTAATTACCAAACTCGAAAAATCGGTGGGGAGCGGTAATTTTCACTACGTAGCATACATAGGGGGAACAGACCCTTCGGGTTATTCAGCCCTTGACGATGAGGAACCTGACGACGGGGAATGGATCGATGCCAAGGTGGTTGAGTAGGTAGCCCTGGTATTAGGATCAGTTGACAGCCATAAGCTCATTTTTGGCGTTATCTATGAAGTCGGGGTGGCGAACAAACCTCTCCAGTTTAATAAAACTACACAAACACACTATGATTGCAGCGAAAGGATACGCGGCTCAACAGGCGGAGACACCTCTGGCCCCTTTTCAATTTGAACGGCGGGATCTGAAACCCCACGATGTTCAGTTCGACATTCAGTATTGTGGCGTCTGCCACTCTGATTTACACCAGGTTCGCGGCGAATGGGGTAACTCGATGTACCCTATGGTACCGGGCCACGAAATTGTGGGGCGGGTAACGGCGGTGGGTAATCACGTTACCAAATTCAAGGTGGGCGATCTGGCAGCCGTTGGTTGTATCGTTGACTCGTGTCGGCAGTGCGAAAACTGTGAAGAAGGGCTGGAACAGTATTGCCTGAACGGGAACACGCAGACGTACAATGGGCTGGAGCAGGATAAGAAAACGCCAACTTATGGGGGCTATTCAAACCTGATTATGGCGCATGAGGATTTTGTGTTTCACGTACCCGAATCGCTCGACTTGCCCGGCGTAGCACCCCTGCTGTGTGCCGGCATTACTACCTATTCGCCCCTGCGGCACTGGAAGGTAGGGCCGGGCCATAAGGTAGCCGTGCTGGGCCTGGGAGGGCTGGGTCACATGGCCGTTAAATTTGCTGTCGCTTTCGGGGCCGAAGTAACAATGCTAAGCACATCGCCCGCTAAAGAAGAAGATGCCCGCCGGTTGGGCGCGCACAGGTTTGTACTGACCAGTGATAAGGATCAGGTAAAAGCGGTAAGGAACACGTTCGATTTTATTATCGATACCGTTTCGGCTCCGCATGACTACAACCTGTATCTGGGTCTGTTAAAGACGAGCGGTGTCCATATCTGCGTGGGTGCGCCCCCAACCCCAGCTCAACTTGCTGTATTCAGCCTGCTTGGTGGCCGGAAAAGCATTGCCGGTTCAAACACAGGTGGAATGCCCGAAACCCAGGAAATGCTCGATTACTGCGGCGAACACAACATCGTTTCCGACGTAGAGGTGATTCCGATGAGCTACATTCATACCGCGTATGATCGGATGCTGGATGGCGACGTACGCTACCGGTTTGTGATCGACATGAATACGCTGTAGCGCCCATCATGAAGCATACACACCTGCTGTTTATTCTCTTTCTTGCCGCTTGTGCGCCACGCTACAAGGGGCCGGTAACCGATCATTTCAAAGGGACGAAGTTTGCCAATACCGGCCCCGCCGTTGAGCGAAAGGGAGGTTTGCTGAAATGGCTCTTTAATCGGGACAAAGGTCCCTGGCTAAACACACCCGACGCGCAACCCGGCCCTAAACCTCAAACCCGGATTTCGGGCGATAGCCTGGTGGTAACCTTCGTGGGCCATTCGAGTTTCCTGCTTCAGGTCGACGGGCTCAATATCCTGACCGACCCCGTTTGGTCAGACAAAATTGGGCCGACAAAATGGCTGGGTATCAAACGCCGCCGTCCGCCGGGCCTACGCTACGACGACCTGCCGCCTATCGACGCCGTGTTGCTGAGCCACTGTCACTACGACCACCTGGATCTGGGTACGTTGAAACGGCTGGCGAAGGATTTCAACCCATCGATGGTTACCCCCCTGGGCGTGTCGTATTTGCCCAGGAAAGTGGGCGGCAACACCAGCAGGGAGCTGGACTGGAACGAGAAACTGGTGCTGTCTGATAAACTAACCATAACCTGTACAGAGGCGCGGCATTTCAGCAACCGGGGCATGGGCGACCGTGACCGCACACTCTGGGGCGGGTACCTGTTGCATACCCGCTTTGGCACCATCTATTTTGCCGGTGACACGGGCTACGGCGATCTGTTTCCAAAGATTGCGCAGCAGGCTAATCAAAGCGAAACTGGCCCTGTCAAACTGGCCATGCTGCCCATCGGATCATATCGCCCTACCTGGTTTATGGCCCCTGTTCACATGTCGCCTGTCGAAGCCGTACAGGCGTTCAATGACCTCGGGCAGCCCCAAAGCATTGGTATCCATTTCGGTACCTTTCAACAGGGCGACGATGGGCTCTTTGAACCACGAGATGACCTAACCAAAGAGCTCTTAAAACAGAAAATTCCCCTCCAACGGTTTGTGGTACCGATAGAGGGGAAAGCACTGGTGTTCAGAAAGTAGGTAATTGGTTGAATGGGAAAGTAGTTGATTGGTTGAATGGGTAATTAGTTAACTAGCTCGCGGTAGCAGTTACCCAATCCCAATCACCAATTACCCATTCAACCAATTAACTACTTCGCCCGGCCCATTGCCCAGGTAACACCGCCCAGTAGGTGGCCTACAAAAAGTGGATCTACGTACGAGGCATCGGTATGGCCCATGCCGGTGTAGAATGACCGTCCTCCGTCGAAGTTGCGGTACCAGGCAATTGGGTGGTTATCCCCATTGGCTCCACCTGTGTAGGTCTTTTCATCAAGCTTCGCCAGCACTGTTGGCCCGGCAACGATGCTCTTGTAGCTGTACCACTCATCGAACCGTTTCCAGCGGTCAGGCAGGCCCTTTGTCGATGGATGCTTTTTATTGATGACCTCGACTTCGGCGTCCTGCTGTTTCGGGTGGCTTAGGAAGTAGGCACCACACAACTGATTATACCAGGGCCAGTTGTACTCGGTATCGGCGGCGGCATGAACGCCAACGTACCCACCGCCCTGCTTAATGTACTTTTCAAATGCCTCTTGCTGAAGGGTATCGAGGACGTTTCCAGTCGTACTCAAAAAGATTACCGCCTTGTACTTTTTAAGGTTGTTGAGGGTAAATGCATTCGCGTCTTCGGTGGTGTCGACGCGGAATTTGTTTTCCTGCCCCAGCTTCATCATGGCCACTTTCCCCGCACCAATGGAGGCATGTCGATAACCCTTCGTTCTGGAAAAAACCAGCACAGCATCCTGCGCATAGGTGGTATAAGTGAGGCTGGCAAGCAGCAGGACAGCGATAAATTTCATAAGCAGATCAGAGTTTATTTAGCTATAAAGGCATAGAATTGATTAATTTAATGCTGTTGTGCAAAATGATATTACAGTATCTTTCCAGAATTGGATAAAAGCCGCAATGGTCACTACCTCACTTTTTGAGCTGTAGCCCTGCGTAGCATACCTAACGATAAATCAAGTTCAATGACTGTTCGTCCCGCTGTTGTTCTTCTTCGTAACGAGGAGGTATTGCTCATGCAGTATCGCTACGGCGATACGGATGTCTTTGCCCTGCCCGGCGGTAACCCAGACCCCGGCGAAGATCTTGAAGCCACGCTGGAGCGTGAACTGATAGAAGAGTTAGGGGTTGACATTCAGGTATTTACTATGCTGTTCTGTGGCGTAGTAACGCGGCCAAACCAGAAGGAGGATGTGCTGCACTGCGTTTTTTTCGGCAGCATCGTCGGTGGCGAACCCGTTCTGAATCCGGCTCACACAAGCGCCTGTCGTGTAATCTGGAAACCCGTCGATGAGTTAACCGACCTGGCCATGTATCCCAGCGTTGCTTCGGCTATTCAGGAACACCATACGGCCCTGCTGCCCACTGCGTACCTGGGTTATATCGAGCAACCCTTTTACAATTAACTTTTTACTAAGGTCCCCCCAACCATACCGACTGTGCTGGCCAGTAACCCCCAAAGCATAGGTGGGAAGGCTGTATCTAGCCAGAGGGAGAGCAACCACACGCTAAAGCCAAGCATAATTGACCACAAGCAACCCTGGTTAGTGGCCCGTTTCCAGTAAATACCTGCCGTTAGCGGCACAAAAAGCGATACCAGACTGAACGCCGATGACTCGCCCACGAGGTCGAAAATGCTGGTTGTACGCTGTAAGGTCATGCCCACGCAGATTACCGAGATCACCACAATGGCCCAGCGGATGGCTTTGAGCAACGCGCTGTCGCTAAGATCGGGACGGAAAAACTTCAGAATGTTTTCGCCAAACACAGTGGCCGGGGCCAGAATGGCCCCGCTCGATACGCTAAGAATCGCTGAGGTGAGCGCACCGAAGAACAGGATTTGTAGCGGCAAACTCCCGTGCCGCATCACCATATTCGGAATAATCAGTTGACGGCTTTGCTCCTCGCCCAATGGGCCAGTCCCCGCCAGATCGGGATGAAGCAAGCGGGCCGCCAACGCAATGAAAAGGGGCAACGCCGCCACGGTCAGATACAGCCCCGATGCCAGATACGACGCCTGCACTGACACGCGGGCCGACTTGGCCGACATCACCCGTTGAAAAACATCCTGCTGCGGAATGCTGCCCAGCCCAATGGTCATCCAGGCCGCCAGGTACGTTGCCCAGCCGCTGATGCTGGCCGGTGGAAGAAACTGGAAGAAATGATCGGGCATCTTGGCCGCCACGCCCGATAGGCCGCCTACCTGTGGATACAGCACAAAAGCCAGTACCAGCAGAGCCAGAATGATGATTAGGTTATGCAGGAAATCGGTTATGGAAATAGACCACATGCCCCCCAATAGCGTATAGATCATGACAATCGACGCACTGGCAATGATGCCCCAGGCCATTGGAATGCCCATCACTACATTCAGCACAATACCAATAGCAATATATTGGGCGGCAATCCAGCTGAAGTAGGACGGAATCATAATCACCGCGCTGAGCAACTCAGCCGAGCGGCCGAACCGGATTCGGAAGTAGTCGGAAAAGGTAGTGATTTTCTGTTCGTAGAGCGGTCGGGCAAAAAAAGCCCCTACCAGAAACAGGCAGAGCGCCGACCCAAATGGTTCTTCGATAATGCTCAACACCCCACCCTCTACAAACTTGGCGGGGGCTCCCATGATGCTCTCAGACCCAAACCAGGTAGCAAAGGTGACCGACGTAGCCAGAGCCAATGACAATCCCCGGCCAGCCAGGACAAAATCCTGGGAGGTGGTTACGCGCCGCGCTGCCCACGCCCCAATAGCGATGTTAGACAGCAGATAGAGCGAAATGCAGGTAATAAGCATGCGATCAGTACGTCTTCGTCATATCCACGGGAATAGCCAGTACGTAGGTGGCCAGCCCCTTCCAGTCAGCCTGTGGACGCGACACGTCCTCGGCATCCACCGACGAGATTGTCACAATCTTTAGATCTGGCTGTTGCTGCCGAAGATACCAGACAATTCCCTCAAAGTTCTTGGAATGGTAATCGCCGTTTAGGTGCAATACTGTTCGGCCCTGTTTTGCCCCGGTAAATTGTCCATTTTCCAGAATGAAACGCGCCATAGTCGCATCTTTCAACGCCTGGGCCCGCGCAAAGTTTTCGGCGGGGCCACCACTGGCTTGTGCGCCACCGCTACCGTGCGTCGAACCGCCATGTGCTCCCATCATCTCAAGCATGCCCTTGTAGCCGGGCAGCGTTAAATCGACGGTGAGCGGGAGCTTCGCCATTTGCTGTTTGCCCGTTGCCGATACCGTATCAAGGGCGACCAGGCCCTGCCGCGATACCAGACTGGCGTACCGTCTGGGTACGTTTGTCGCCACGAAGGCCAGCTTTTTCTCCCGCGCCAGCTCAACAACCGGGCGGTAGTCGGTGTCGTAGTTAGACCAAAGCCGGGCTTGTTTGGCAAATTCTTTATCCGTTGTCTGGCCGCTTACATAATTGGTCAACGCCTGCTGATTGTCGGCTTCAAACATCTCTGCGCCCAGGACAAGGTTGGTTCCCCGTTGCACGGCCAGGTCCTTTGCCAATTGAAGTTCCAGCCAATGGCATATGGGGTTGTTGTGTAATTCGCCAAACAACACCACATCGGCCCCGGCCGCTTCTTTCAACAGCTTTTGGTAAGAAGACGCCTTACCCGTTTGGGTGTAGAACTGATACGTCGGTTTATCGCTGAGAAAGGCAGTCAGGCCAACCAACAGGCAAAAAATAAGGAGTGATCGCATAAGTGAAAAAATGAAATAGCAGTGTATTTAACGGCGTAGCCCCCCGCCGGAATGCCGGACCACCTAAAGGGTGCCTTGCTTGCGCAGGATCAGCTTCGCCTAAGGCGTAATCTAGCGCAAGCAAGGCACCCTTTAGGTGGTCCGGCATTCCGGCGGGGGGCTACGCCGTTAAACAGTTTCCTAGATCTTATACGTCCAGCCGAAGGTATCTTCGATTTTGCCGGTGCGTAAGTCGCTCATGTACTCCTTCACGCGTGCTGCAAATGAATCGGTAGCAGCGTTTTCTGGTAACATATAATCTTTGCCTTCAAAGCCAATTGCCTGGAAGGGTGATACAACCACAGCGGTGCCGGCACCAAATGCTTCGGTCAACGAGCCGTTCTGTATGCCATCGATAACCTCCCGGATCGAAACGTTACGCTCCTCAACGGGCATCCCCCAGCTTTGGGCAATCTCTACGATGCTCCGGCGCGTTACTCCATTCAGAATCGAATCAGATAGCGCCGGGGTTACCAGTTTGCCATCGATCACGAACATTACGTTCATGGTGCCCGACTCTTCAATGTATTGATGCTCCGTAGCATCTGTCCAGATCAACTGGTCGTAGCCCGCCTGCTGCGCCTGCACCGTCGGGTACAATGATCCGGCGTAGTTACCGGCACACTTCGCATAACCAACCCCACCCGGAGCCGATCGGATATACTGCATCTCGACCTTTACTTTCAGCGGTTTAGAATAGTATACCCCTACCGGACAGGTGAAAATGCAGAACCGGTACGTCTTTGACGCAGCCACGCCCAGATAAACATCGGTGGCAAACATGTAGGGCCGTATGTAGAGCGAACTGCCCGGCTGGTCAGGAACCCAGTCTGCGTCGGTGCGCAGCAATGTTTCCAGGCCACCCATAAATACCTCTTCAGGAATGGTAGCCATGCACATGCGCTTGGCCGATTCGTTCATACGCGCCCAGTTGTCGAGCGGGCGGAACATCAGCACCTCACCGGCTTCGTTCTTGTAAGCTTTCATTCCCTCAAAGATCGACTGACCGTAGTGAAGGGAGGAGAGAGCTGGATTAAACGCAAAATCGCCGAACGGAACAACCCGAAGGTCGGTCCACTGCCCGTCGGCATAGTCAGCCACGAACATGTGATCGGCAAAGTGTTTACCGAAGGGCAGGTTATTGAAGTCAACCTCCTTGATGCGGCTTTGCGAAGCCTTCTGCATCTCAATTTGAAGCAAGTCAGTGGTCATGGTTTATTAAATGTAGGTTCAATCTCTACCTTCTACTAGGCAGTGTTGCGTTGCTGGATACAAAGCCTTGACTCGGCTCTACTACATTGATCAGCAGCGGGTAAACATTGAACTGTGATTTAGTTGCTTTGACAACAAATGTAAAAAAATCAAGTACTCATTCTCATGGAATTAACCAAAAAGTAAACAAATTCTGCACTAAATGGGCTAAAGAGGCCGTATTGCAGTTTTACCCTAAATTATCCTGACGTATGAAAATGTCCGATCAGTTCCTGGCCTACCTGTTGTTACGGCTTACTATGGGTGTAAACTTTACCTTCCACGCCATCCCAAGGTTCGTCAAAGGCGTTGGCGGGTTCCGCGACAAAATGGTTGCTGACTTTAGTCAAACGCCTATTCCGGGTTTCTTCGTCTATGCCTTTGGTACGGCGCTCACCTACATTGAACTGATCATCGGTATACTCCTGACCATCGGTCTCTACACACGTTCTACCCTTGTAGTTGCCAGTTTACTGATGATGGCGCTGATGGTAGGTACCTCCTTTCAGCAAAAATGGGATGTCG
The DNA here is from genome assembly GCA_963750355.1 of uncultured Cytophagales bacterium. Lineage (GTDB taxonomy): Bacteria > Bacteroidota > Bacteroidia > Cytophagales > Spirosomataceae > Fibrella. Next base: position 150,577 of record CAVVQL010000004.1, read on the forward strand.
TCGCCTCGCAGCTAATCTACTCCTTTATTCTCTTCGTGCTTATTTGGGTTCGACAATCCAATTTTTACTCCGTCGATCGAATGATGCTGGGGAGAGAGTAAGGGAGTTTTAAGCGGCCGCCGCGTGGTTTCAGACGGTCCGCCGCCGCGGTTTCAAGTGGCGCTGTTAGTCTACCAGATGTGGAAGTTGCAGCGCCACTTGAAACCTGAAACTTGAGACTTGAAACTGATTTTCACACCCTCGGCTCCCATGCCACTTCCTCCGCTGCAAGTTCCTGGGCCATTTTTCGGCTCAGAACAAAGAGGTAATCTGATAAGCGGTTTAGGTACGTAATCACCAGTGGGTCAACCGGCGAATCGGTGTTGAGCGCAATGGCGAGCCGTTCGGCGCGGCGGCAAACGGTTCGGGCTAAATGAGCAAATGAAACCGACGCATGACCACCCGGCAGCACAAATTTCCTGAGTTCAGGCAGTTCTGCATCCATGGCATCCATATTGTCTTCGAGGCGAGTCACATCCCCTTCAATAATTGCTGGAATAGCTTGCCGGGGCGGTTTGTTCGGGTCTGTTGCCAACTCAGCACCTACTGTAAACAATCGATCCTGAATCTCTTTCAGCAACGGCCGACGATTGGCGTTTACGGGCTGGTCGCGCAACAGACCAATCCACGAATTCAATTCATCCACTGTACCGTACGTGTCAATTCGTAGATCAGCTTTGCTGACACGCCGCCCGCCGATAAGTGATGTCTGACCTGTGTCGCCGGTTCGTGTATATATTTTCATGGAGACTTTTTGTGGTAAATCAAGGTTAACTGGCTAAATACGGTGTCGCAAAAGTACCTTTGCGGCCCATTACACAACACGTCACACCGTACTTATGCGCGCTGGTTCTTTTTTTGTTCGCACTTGGCGAATATTGTCCATCATCGGCTTTGTAGGCCTCCTGATGAGCAGCTATATATCATACCCTAATGAAGTGGCTTTCCGATTTAACGACGCAGGCCAGGCAGTACAGTACCTAAGTCGGGAAACCATTTTCTACGTCAGTATTGGTATTTTTATGGCAGTCTATGTCATAACCAATGCTGTTGCCCGCCTGTTTCCAAAATTGCCCATCGAGAAAATTCCCAACCCAAATCCGGTTGTCTGGGAGGGCCAACGCCGTAAACTGGCGGATGTCTACGTAAACTGGTTTTATGCGCTGGCGGCCGCCTTCAACACTATTTTGGCCCTTGGCCTGATGGTGTTGTCGTTCCTGAACCGCAGCAACGTAAACGCAGACTCGAACGACTACGGCTGGCTGCTGCCCCTAAGTACCGCTATCATCGCAATCGTAATTATATCGTTGCCCATCCGGCTGATGATGAAACCACCTGTTGATCATGTTGCCTGAACTTCGTCTCGATCAGTTTCAGTACAACCTGCCCGACGAGCGCATTGCCCGGTTTCCATTGCCCCAGCGCGACCAGTCGAAACTGCTGGTTTACAGAGCAGGTCAGATCAGCCACCACCAGTTCTTCGACTTACCCGATTTACTGCCCGCCAACAGTTTTCTGGTATTCAACAATACAAAGGTGATTCCGGCGCGGTTGCTGTTCACCAGGTCGACTGGCGCAACCATCGAACTGTTCCTGCTTAACCCAATGCCCGCCGATAGGCCCGTGGGCGAGGCGATGCTCGATAAAGGCAGCGCCATCTGGCAATGCATGATCGGTAACCGTAAACGCTGGCGGGAGGGCGAGACGTTGCTGCTAACGCTCGGCGAAGTGATACTTATTGCCGAATGGGAAAATCCGGAGCAGAGCCTGGTCCGCTTCACCTGGCAGCCCGAGGCTATAACCTTCGCTGAGTTAATTCAGCAGGCTGGTCAGATGCCGTTGCCGCCCTACCTGAAACGCGAGCCGGTAGCCGCCGACAAGCAGACCTACCAGACGGTGTATGCCAAACAGGAAGGAGCCGTTGCTGCCCCCACCGCCGGCCTACACATGACTAACGACATACTGGCTAAGTTGGCTGAGCGCGAAATCGGCCACGATGCGCTAACGTTGCATGTCGGCGCAGGTACGTTCCAGCCCATCAAGGCCGATGATCCGAGAGCACACACCATGCATGCCGAACAGGTCGTGTACACCCAGAGCAACCTGACCAATATCTTGGCTCACATCGATCACCTTATTCCGGTAGGCACCACATCCATGCGATCGTTGGAAAGCCTTTACTGGCTTGGTGTGCGTCTGTTACAGAATCACCCTGACCCCTTTCATCTGGATCAGGAATTCGCGTATAACGTACCAGTAAACGAACAACCGTCGGCAAGTCAGGCTATCGAAGCGGTGCGTATATATATGAAACAGCATAAGTTGCCGCAACTGACGGCGCATACCGCCATCTATATTACACCGGGCTACCAGATAAAGATGTGTCGGGGGCTGATCACCAATTTCCACCAGCCCAGTTCTACGCTCATCCTGCTGATCGCTGCCTTGCTGGGCGACGCATGGCGTTCTATATATTCGGAAGCCTTGAATACCGACTACCGTTTTCTTAGCTACGGCGATTCATCATTGCTATTACCTTGAACTACTAACTGAAAGGGAGAAAGCTAGACTGAGTGAACGAGTGGATACTCAATGGCAATGGTCCTAACTGAGCAGAGCCTGACACTCGTTCACTTATGCTATCTTTCACTCTTTGACGTCTCTCTCTTATGAATTTCATTGAAGAACTCCGCTGGCGGGGCATGCTCAACGACATGACGCCCGGAACCGAAGCGCAACTCAGCAAAGAAATGACCGCTGGCTATATTGGATTTGATCCTACAGCCGCTTCACTTCATATCGGCAACTTGGCAACCATCATGCTCTTGGTTCATTTCCAACGGGCCGGCCACAAGCCGTTTGCGCTGGTGGGTGGAGCTACTGGTATGATTGGTGACCCCTCTGGTAAAGCGGCTGAACGTGATTTTCTGTCCGAAGAAACCCTGCGGCTCAATCAGGAGGGCATCCAGGCACAGTTAGAGAAGTTCCTGGAGTTCAGTGATGCCCTTAACTCAGCCGAGATGGTCAACAACTATGACTGGTTCAAAGACTTCTCGTTTCTGGGGTTCCTGCGTGAAGCAGGCAAGCACTTAACCGTTAATTACATGATGGCGAAAGATTCGGTAAAAAAACGGTTCGAAACGGGTATCTCCTTCACCGAATTTTCCTACCAGCTATTACAGGGGTACGACTACTATTGGCTGTACAAGAATAAGGGCATCAGGCTACAGATGGGGGGCTCCGATCAATGGGGAAACATCACCACCGGTACCGAGCTTATCCGACGAAAGGAAGAGCGGAGTGCCGACGCCGAAGACGACAAAGCCTTTGCATTGACAACACCGCTGGTCACGAAAGCAGATGGTACTAAGTTTGGCAAGTCAGAAAGTGGTAACGTCTGGCTCGACCCCAGGCTGACATCGCCCTACCAGTTCTACCAGTTCTGGCTCAACACCACTGATAACGATTGCCCCCGACTGATCCGCGTCTTTACCTTACTAAGCCAGGAAGAGATTATTCAGTTAGAGGCACAACATGCTGAAGCTCCACACCTGCGATTACTCCAGAAAGCCATTGCCCAGGAAGTCACAACCCGCGTACACGGTCAGGCAGGCTATGAGTTAGCGGTAAAAGCGTCAGAAGTACTATTTGGCAAGGCAACGATCGACACGTTGCGGTCCATAGCTGTCGATGAGTTTGACATAATATTTGAAGGTGTCCCGCAAACAGAGGTGTCTTCTGAGGAATTGGCCAACTGTAAAGACATCACAGACCTCTTGTCAGTAGGCTCGAAAGGCGAAGTTTATGCATCGAAAGGCGAAGCCAGACGGGCAATTAGTCAAAATGCGGTGAGTCTGAACAAGACCAAAGTGAATGATCCGGCGGCTACAATCGCCGTTGAATGGCTACAGGATCGCTATTTGCTAGTGTCGAAGGGCAAGAAAAACCACTTGTTGAAAAAAGTTTGAAAAACTTTACGGACCTAACTAACTGAAAGAAAGTGGGTAACAAGAGTTACTCAAAATTGTTAACCATTTTCTTTCAAACAGGGCTTGACATGGGGTATGGAAGCCACTACTTTTGCAGTCCCAATCAGGAACAACGGCGCTTGAGCAACAGCAAACCCGCCGCTTTTACTGAAGACCGCACAGGGACAGCATCCCGGCAGAGTACAAAAAATATTTTTAGCCGAATGCTTGACAAACGAAATAAACCGCGTACCTTTGCAGTCCCAAATGAGGGAAACAAAACGAGAGCCACCCAAGTAGTACGAGTAACGGCCCTCGAGTAGCGTAAGTAGCCAGGTAATTGGCACCACGATCGGCAACGGCTGATCGCCTCGTTCTTTGACCAACTGTCAGCAATACAATTAAGCGTCTTGTCAG
>CAVVQL010000004.1:157500-258933 GCA_963750355.1 uncultured Cytophagales bacterium
CTGAACAGGGCGATCTAGTTAGTGGCTGTTGACGCGAAACTTGGTGATCTACCCATGGCCAGGTTGAAGGGGTGGTAACACACCGTGGAGGACCGCACCGATAAACGTTGAAAAGTTTCCGGATGAGTTGTGGGTAGGGGTGAAAGGCCAATCAAACTGAGAAATAGCTCGTACTCTCCGAAATGTTTTTAGGAACAGCGTCTTTTGTTACCCCACGTGAGGTAGAGCGACCGATTGGATGCGGGGGTGTCATAGCCTACCAACTTCAGTCGAACTCCGAATGCGCGTGGGGGTGAAGGGCAGTGAGGGGCAGGGTGCTAAGGTCCTGCTCCGAGAGGGGAACAACCCAGACCATCCGCTAAGGTCCCCAAGTGTGTGCTAAGTTGAACAAAGGTGGTCCGGCTGCCGAGACAGCCAGGAGGTTAGCTTGGAAGCAGCTATTCCTTTAAAGAGTGCGTAACAGCTCACTGGTCGAGCGGGGCGGGCATCGATAATAAACGGGCATCAAGCACATCACCGAAGCGGTGGATCATGATTAGTTTACTAGTCATTGATGGTAGGAGAGCATACTGCGGGGGGTGAAGTTGAGGCGTGAGCCTTGGTGGACCGCGTGGTAGAGCAAATGTAGGCATAAGTAACGAGAATGAGGGTGGGAACCCCTCACGCCGTAAGACTAAGGGTTCCCGGGCGACGCCAGTCAACCCGGGGTTAGTCGGGACCTAATGGCTGAGCGAAAGCGGAGGTCAGATGGACAGCAGGTTAATACTCCTGCACTACCCCCTAATGCAAATCACTGACAAATTGATGGAGAGAGCGCGTCCTGCGGGAATAGGGCGCTGAGCAGCGGCTTCGGCCAAAGCGAGAGCTCAAAGTTGGTTTCAAGAAAAGGTGGTGAAGCTCTAGTTAGGGGGTACCCGTACCGTAAACCGACACAGGTAGTTGGGGCGAATAGCCCAAGGCGCACGAGAGAATCATGGCCAAGGAACTCGGCAAGATGACCCTGTAACTTCGGGAGAAGGGGGGCCTCCTCAGTAGCAATACTGAGAGGTTGCAGAGCAAAGGCCCAGGCGACTGTTTACCAAAAACACAGGACTCTGCCAAATCGAAAGATGACGCATAGGGTCTGACACCTGCCCGGTGCTGGAAGGTTAAGGGGGGGGCTTAGGGGTAGCGATATCTCGAGGGTCTGAACTGAAGCCCCAGTAAACGGCGGCCGTAACTATAACGGTCCTAAGGTAGCGAAATTCCTTGTCGGGTAAGTTCCGACCTGCACGAATGGTGTAACGATCTGGGCACTGTCTCAGCCATGAGCTCGGTGAAATTGTAGTAGCGGTGAAGATGCCGCTTACCCGCCACGGGACGGAAAGACCCCGTGCACCTTTACTACAGCTTAACATGGGCGGCTGGTTGCTGATGTGTAGGATAGGCGGGAGGAGTTGAAGCGGCGTCGCCAGGCGTTGTGGATCCAACCTTGAAATACCGCCCTTTAGCAATTGGCTGTCTAACCCGTTTGGGGACAGTGTTTGGTGGGTAGTTTGACTGGGGTGGTCGCCTCCGAAAGGGTAACGGAGGCTTCCCAAGGTTTGCTCAGGCCGGACGGTAATCGGTCGTGGAGTGCAATAGCAGAAGCAAGCTTGACAGTGAGGCAAACAGGCCGATCTGGTACGAAAGTAGGGTATAGTGATCCGGTGGTGCTGCATGGGTGGGCCATCGCTCAAAGGATAAAAGGTACGCCGGGGATAACAGGCTGATCTCCCCCAAGAGCTCACATCGACGGGGAGGTTTGGCACCTCGATGTCGGCTCGTCACATCCTGGGGCTGGAGAAGGTTCCAAGGGTTCGGCTGTTCGCCGATTAAAGTGGCACGCGAGCTGGGTTCAGAACGTCGTGAGACAGTTCGGTCCCTATCTGTGGTGGGCGTGGGATGATTGCGGGGATCTGGCCTTAGTACGAGAGGACCGGGCTGGACGCACCGCTGGCGGATCGGTTGTCGTGCCCGCGGCACGGCCGAGTAGCTACGTGCGGATTGGATAAGCGCTGAAAGCATCTAAGTGCGAAACCGGCCCCAAGATGAGTCATCCGTTAATAAAGGCTGTGGGAGACGACCACGTTGATAGGCGGCAGGTGGAGGTTCAGAAATGGATGGAGCCGAGCCGTACTAATGAGCCTGTCAGGTTAGTGTCGCGACACTGGTCTGATCGTCAGCTGGCGAACTGACAAAGAACACTACAAGTGTGTGTGGTTGAAAGGGCTTTCTTCTCGATGGGCAAAAGAATGACAAGGCATTACCAACCTGAGTGCAGTGAGCGATCACTAAACAAGGCAAGGTTGAAGAGATAGGAGGTTGGTGACGACGGGCGGGTGCACACCTTTTCCCATTCCGAACAGAGCCGTTAAGCCCCGCACTGCCGATGGTACTGGTGTCACGACCGGGAGAGTAGGCGGTCGCCACCCCTAGACATTGCATCCCCACTTCCAAAAGAGGTGGGGATTTTTGTTGCTACAGATCATCAGCGATCAAATAATGATTCAGCTTATTTATGCATTTTAACGGCTGTTTACTTAAAACCTGGTTGTAGCTATGTCCGAAGAAAAAGTTAGGATATATTGCAGGCATAGCAAGGTTAAATCCAATTCTGATGAAATATGTAAGTCTATATATATTGGTCCTATTGCCTTGTTTCTGTGCTGTAACTACTGTTTCTGCACAATCCAGATACTTCAGATGGCGCGAAGAAGTTGGCGATAAATACATTGGCCTCAACCTATCTACAACCCGTTATCGGGGTGATTTAAGTGATGCAATTAATTGGAACCACTGGCAACTTGGTTGGGGTGCTGAAGTGAACGCACGTTATCGATTTGACGAACGGTGGTGTTATAGAATAGACATAGGTGTATATCACGTTCGGGCTGAGCAACGCTATAGCCGTAATGCCCAAAATGTTTTGAATTTTTTTTCCACAAATCCCTCAGCAAACATCGGTGTGCAGTGGGATGTTCGACCTATCGATTATAATCTACATAACATTGTATATGTGTTTGCAGGGTTGGGGATAACTAAGATAGGGGCGAAGACTGAATTAGGTGGGGTGACTTACTCATTACCTGAATTTAAAACTGAGGGCATAGACTATCCTTTATGGGTAGGTCAGATTCACTACGGAGTAGGTATACCAATAAATATAGGTTCAACAACTCAACTGCGTTTTGTAGGAAGGTACACTCACCTGTTTAGCGATTACCTGGATGATGTTAGTACCGTATACGCTGATAAATCGCAGGCATCGGCGTTAGAAAAAGCATTAGCGGATAAGCGGATTGCTGAAAATTTGTCGCCACCCAATGTTTCTGGGGCAAAGCGTGGAGAGCCTACCAATAATGATGGGTATTTTATGCTTACTGCGCAGTTTATATATAAATTCTAATTATACACATTCTTAAATCGCATTACATGGCCTCGTTTGTTGCAGCAATTGATCAGGGTACAACAAGTACCCGGTGTATGATAGTAGATAGTCAAGGCAACATCCATTCTGTAGCGCAAAAAGAGCACGCACAAATTTATCCTAAGCCAGGTTGGGTAGAACATGACCCGGAAGAGATCTGGCAAAACACACTTGAGGTCATTGCGAACGCCCGCATCAAACTGCGGCTTACAACACGCGATATAGTAGCGGTTGGGATTACGAATCAGCGCGAAACGACTGTTGTCTGGAATCGTAAAACAGGAAAGCCGTATTACAATGCGATTGTGTGGCAGGATGTGCGAACAGAGGACGTAGTTACGAAATTAGCTCAGGAGGGCGGTGCTGATCGGTTTCGCGATAAAACGGGATTGCCGTTAGCGACTTATTTCAGCGCGCTCAAATTGGGCTGGTTGCTGGATAATATACCTGGCTTACGAGAAGATGCTGAACGGGGAATTGCGCTGTTCGGCACTATCGATAGCTTTCTGATTTGGAATTTAACGGGTGGACCTCAGGGAGGTGAGCATGTTACTGATGTGACCAATGCCAGCCGTACCCAACTGATGAACCTACACACCCTTGACTGGGACGATGAACTGTTGGCAGCTTTGACTGTCCCTAGAGCGATGTTGCCAGCAATCCGGCCTAGCAGTGGTATGTTTGGTACGATCAGTTCGGAAGTAATGCCAGGTGTAGCTATTACCGGTGTGCTGGGTGACCAGCAGGCAGCCCTGGTTGGGCAAACCTGCTTTGAACCAGGTCAGGCGAAGAATACGTACGGAACAGGCTGCTTCTTATTGATGAATACAGGCACGCAAATTCGTGCATCGACATGCGGTTTGCTCACGACAGTAGCCTATCAATTCGGCGATGAGGCACCACATTACGCACTAGAGGGAAGTGTGGCGATTGCCGGGGCGTTGGTGCAATGGTTGCGCGATAACCTGGGTATCATTCAGTCGAGTGGTGAGGTGCAAACGCTGGCCGAGCAGGTAGAAGACAATGGAGGTACCTATATAGTACCCGCCTTCTCGGGCTTATATGCCCCCTATTGGCGTACAGATGCACGAGGTACGATCGCTGGATTAACCCGTTTTGTTACTAAAAATCATATTGCCAGAGCTGCTTTGGAAGCAACCGCTTTCCAGACATATGATGTATTGCAGGCCATGCAGGAAGATGCCGGCATTGGTTTAAAGACGTTACGCGTTGATGGCGGCATGGTGGTTAACGACCTGCTGATGCAATTTCAGGCTGATATAAATAATGTGCCCGTGATTCGGCCGCGCGTTACTGAGACAACCGCTATAGGTGCCGCTTATGCCGCTGGTCTTGCAGTTGGCTACTGGTCATCGATCGAGGAGCTAAAAGCCAACTGGGGAGTAGAGGCAACATTCGCCCCGGCAATGGCTGACGAAAAGCGTACAGACTTATTGCGCCACTGGCAAATGGCCATTCAGCGATCGTTCGACTGGGCGTCTTAACAAAGCAACGGTCGTTTTATTTCACTAAATTGGGACTGGATAGTCTAAAAGAGTGAAAGCGGTATGTCGTTCGATTATGTGATCATTGGCGCTGGCTCGGCGGGTTGTGTGCTTGCCAATCGTCTCTCAGCCAATCCAGACACGACAGTTCTGCTGCTGGAGGCGGGTTCGCCCGATAAAAAGCTGGACATACATGTACCGGCAGCCTATTCCAGGTTAAACCGGACGGCCGTCGACTGGGCTTACTGGACTGAGCCGCAGGAGCATATTGACGGTAGGCGGATGTATCTGCCGCGTGGTAAAACATTGGGGGGTAGTAGCTCGACCAACGCCATGGCGTATGTGCGGGGTAACCGGGCCGATTACGAATGCCTGGGCTACAGCTGGCAATGATGGCTGGGATTATGAATCGATCCTCCCTTATTTCAAACGGTCTGAGCACAACGAACAACTGGACCAACTTGATGAACGATTCCACGGAGCCGATGGTCCGCTCAACGTGACTTATGCAACCCGATTCAAGACCCCGTTGGCTGATGCTTTTGTGAAGGCCTGCACACAATATGGGATTGCTGAAAACCACGATATGAATGGTGCTGAACAGGAAGGAGCTGGCTTACTCCAATTTACAATTAAAAATGGCAAACGCCATAGTACGGCAGCGGCCTTTCTGAAACCCGTTTTGAACCGGCCTAATTTAACCGTTCGTACACAGGCGCACAGCCAGCGAATCGTGCTAAAAGACGGGCGGGCCGTTGGGGTTGAACTAACAACGGGGAAGAACTTAACCGAAACGGTTATGGCCCGCAAGGAAGTAATTCTGGCGGCTGGGGCCTTTAATTCGCCGCAATTGCTGATGCTCTCGGGCATTGGGCCAGTTGAGGAATTGCGTCGTCATCAGATCGACGTGCGGCTGGACCTACGGGGCGTTGGGCAAAACTTGCAGGACCATCTGTTTGCCGGTGTAAGCTCACTCGCCAACCAACTGGTGGGTACCAATCATTGGTTGAAACCAGTCAATCAATTAAAAGGACTATGGCAGTATCTAACGGCTCGAAGGGGCCCGTTCACCATAAGCCCGCTGGAAGCCAATGCGTTTGTGCGCACGTCGGAGGCGCTACGTCAGCCCGACTTACAACTGCATTTTGCCCCAATTCACATTGGGGATGACTACAAAGCCGATTTCTACGATGTAACGACTTTTCCTACAAAAACAGATGGGTGGTCTATTTTGCCAACCTTGGTACAGCCAACAAGCCGTGGCTACGTAAGCCTGAGATCGGCCAATCCAATGGACCCCCCTGTCATTCAGCCCAATTTCTTGTCGACGGAGAAAGACCGTAACCTGCTGCTGACGGGCACCAGGCTGGCGCTCGAATTGAACCGGGCTGAAGCGTTTGGCCCGTGGCGAGAGCGGGCACTTATACCCGCCGAAGGGGCCTCTGATGAGGCATTGATGGCCCACATTCGCAGGATCGTCGAAACGGTTTATCATCCGGTGGGTACGTGCCGTATGGGCCATGACGAAGGAGCAGTAGTGGATGCTCAGTTGCGCGTGCGGGGCATTGAGAACCTGCGCGTGGTCGATGCATCGATAATGCCAACTATTGTATCGGGCAACACAAACGCGCCGGTAATCATGATTGCCGAAAAAGCAGCCGACCTGATTCTAAACCCAGGAACCGCCACAAAGGCAACCGCCGACACAACCCAAAGCGCTCTTTAAACTTACCACTGCAACTTGCGCTCTACTACTTCCAGTATCACAATATTCGGTTTACAAGCCTCAACCAGAGGCAGCTTGAATTGAGATTTATCAATAAAAAACGATTCGTTAAAGTAAGCTGCCAGTAGTGGAGCAATGCTCGGGGTGAACGAATCGCCAAAATAGAGCAGGCGAGTAGCTGAACCGGTGTTTGACCGAAAATGAGCTGTGAGGGGTGGCGTAATTGGTAACTCGAACACCTGACGTGCTGCTTTATCTTCGGCAGGAGTAACAGCAAAGAAGGGTGCCTGAGGGTAGTAATCAGCCAATGCTGTTATGTAGGCCAAATCACCCATCTTCAAACCTTTTTGCTCTATGGTAAACTCATCGTCGCGCGGCATGGGTACCTCCTTGGGCACATCATGATGTATGCGTTCGACAAGCGCTCTTGTGGCAAGTAAGGCCCCCCAGTTATTCCAGTGCGTATCATTATGGTAATATACGGGCCGTTTTGCTTTGCCTGTCAGTAGGGGCTGACGTAGGTCGATAAACGGAATAGTGGTCCGGCTAGCCAACAATTGCTTGAAGCGATCGAATGATGATCCATGCGGCACGATCGGTAAGTTGTCGGGCATATTTTCAGGATAGATCGTATTGGCATCGGGAGCTACCGTAACATAAAGCCGAATTCCGCGCTGGTTTAATTCGCGTTGGTAACTGATCAGGTGATCGATTGACTTGTTCAGGGTATCGTCCGGAAAGCTAACCAAACCCCGATGTTGATCGAATACTTTTTCGAAACTGTTACCCAGAAAAAGCCACTTATTTTTGCCCATTACCATTTTTTCGGGCAAGGGAGAAACCTGTAACAGGCTATACTTGAAATGGCTGTAGGTATGTAGAAGAAAGTTACGCAGGCCGAAATTCGCTGGGTAATAAATCTTGAAGTTCTGAAAAAAAGTATACGGGTTTTGCGCAGTAAAAGTTGGAAACGCATCTACTGGCCTATTTTCTACATACTTATAATTACTGGTGAATCCAAGCCAGTTATCGAGCGTTGGTAACCAGATAAAAAAGATAAAGGCAATAGCCAATAAGTTGTACCGGAAGTTTTTCATAGTGGTTTAGAAGCGGAAATAAATAAACGGATTGTAGGTACCTGCGGCCAGATACATCGCTGAAAGCGTAAACAAGGCCATTAGGCAAACTACGTAAAGAATGTTGGCTGTAGGGCGCAGCCACGAAAAACCAGCCAGTGAAGTGGCTAGTTTTTGCCATTCCACGTTTGATAATCAAATGAACTGGTGCACAAACGAGAACGCCCAGCAGGAGCGTCACGACGAACTCAACCGAGGTAAAGGAGCGCAGCCAGTACACAGGCTGGAGGGTTGGTAACAACCCCATCATTTTCTGAAGGTAGTGGATAGCCGCTGGCAGATCGGTTGCCCGAAAGAACACCCAGCCAACAAGCACCACAAGCAGGGTATAGGCACGGGCCACGACAGGCCAGGTACGTTGAAGCCATTGATTCAGCCCTGCCCGCTCGACAAGCAGAAACAAGCCGTGGTACAGCCCCCAGACAATAAAATTCCAGCTGGCCCCGTGCCAGAGGCCCGTCACAAAAAAGACAAGCAGCAGATTCCGGTACGTTTGGAGGCGACTGCCACGATTACCGCCAAGGGGAATGTACAGGTAGTCGCGAAACCAGGTGGATAATGAAATATGCCAGCGACGCCAGAAATCGGTTACGGAGATGGCGATGTAGGGATAGTTAAAATTTTCTTTGAAATCGAAGCCAATCATCTTGCCCAGCCCAATAGCCATATCGGAATAGGCCGAAAAATCGAGGTAGATCTGGAGGCTGTAGGCCACAATTCCCAACCAGGCCGTAGCGGTTTCGATACCGGAGAGGGGCGCGGCAAATAGCTGATCGGCTACAGCGGCGAAGGTATTGGCCAGCAGCATTTTTTTTGCCAGGCCCAGAATAAACCGCTCAGCCCCTTTACCGAAGGAGTCCAGCGAGGTGTGGCGTTCATGAAGCTCCGGGGCGATGTCGGCATACCGAACGATGGGGCCGGCAATCTGATGCGGAAACATGGCCAGATAGGTGCCAAACCGAACGAAACTGTGATCGGCGGGAATATGCCCCCGATACACATCGTAAGCGTAGGAAATACCCTGGAATGTATAAAAGCTGATGCCAATGGGGAGAAAGACAGTGGCGATGGAAAAATTGGCTTGTGGGTCAACCAGCTGCGTTACATTAAGCGCCAGATCAGTCAGGAAATTCGCGTATTTAAAGTAAGCCAACAGGCTTAGGCTACCGATCAATGACAAAGCCATGCCCGTGCGCTTATGGCCCTTCTCGATCAATAAACCAGCCACAAAATTCAGACCCGCTGATACTAATAACACCAGTACAATCTCACGCTCGCCCCAGGCGTAGAAAAAAAGACTGGCAATAAATAAGAATAGATTCCTCCAGCGATTTGGTAATAAATAATAACTAAGTAAAAAACAAGGCAGAAACAAAAACAAAAAAACGGGTGAGCTGAATAACATAAGTTCACAAATGAATTAACTGATAGCAGAAATAAATAAACAGGCGTTTGGCTGTTTGCCGTTGCGTGGGTTGTATACGGGAAATAGGGTTGAAAAAACCAGGTGTGTACAGAAAGCTGCAATTGGTTGTAAATAAGTGATAGGTAGTGACTAGCTCGACTTGCTTCGTCAAAATTACGAAACCTGAATCGAGTAAAAGCCTGAATTAAATAACGATGTTGACACAGCGTCCCAACTGACCAGATAGTCTATTGAACTGCGAGACTATGGGTGCCAAACTCCTCCCTCTTTGGCCGTCGTAAGATACGTGCTGAATCGTTACCTCTACACTCAAACAGGGCCGACCTCAGCCGATGAGTAAGCGGCAAAACTGCCCTGCAAAATCAAATAGCCCATTCTTAATTCTCTACTTTTGAGGCTGCAAACTTTTTTATGCATGTCAGGTTCCAGTTTGATTTCTTCGCGTGCTGCCGATCGCTGGGTAGCCGCTACCATCGTTCTACTCGCCGCTCTGTTCTATGTTGCTATTTTCCGATACGCCATCAACGTGCCCCAGGTTGATGATTTCCTCTATATAGATAGTGTTCGGCGGATCATGGCCACCGGTACACCTTTTGCGGAGGTTGTGCGGCTGACTGTAGAGCAGCATAATGACCACCGAATTTTACTGTCACGCCTGCTTGTTCTGGCCGATTACTGGGTTGAAGGGCAGGTCAACTACCGAACCCTGACGCTGATCGGCAGTTTGAGTATAGCGGGTGTTCTATGGCACATCTACCGGTTGTTCCGCCAGGCAGGCTTAGCCGCCTGGATGGTAGTGCCAGTGGCCTTACTCCTGTTTCAACCTTCGTATCAGGAAGACGTGTGGTGGGTGTTGTGTCTGTTGCAACATACGCTCACGCTGCTGCTGCTTGTTATCGTTTTCCGGCTACTTATCCGTCCAGAGACGCGGGCCCGGATTTGGGCTCTGGCACTGGGTGGGCTCGTACTGTACTCGAACAGCAACGGAATTTTTATGTGGGTTGCCATAATCGGGCTGTTGGCACTGACTCGCCAGTGGCGCTGGGCAATTGCCTGGGCGGTTGCTGGTGTAGTACTGATTGGGCTCTATTTCAGCGTTAACTACAACTTCACTTCCAAAGACTCACTGGCAACAGTGGCTCAACATCCGGGCTGGATCGTTAAAAGTATCATCAGCTTTGCCGGTACCGGGGTGTATTTCGACCAAAGGCGATGGTTGCTGGTACCTGCCCAGTGGCTGGTTCTGGGCGTAGGCGTGTTGGTGCTGTCGGTAATTGTCCTGAGCTGGCTTCGTCTGTTGGTTATGTCGCTTAAGTCAGGCAAGCCGTTTTCGGCCGCTATACTTCCTTTTCTGGGGCTTGGCGCTGTGCTGGTGCTATCTGGTGTAGCGGCGGCACTGGCTCGCAGTGATGGTGGTTTGATGGTGATAGGCCGGTATCAGGTGTATGCGGTATGGTGCCTGATTAGTCGTGTATGCACTGGTCGTTATGCAGCTAACAGGCCGGGCGCGGCAGTTGGCGGGCTGGGCAGGGATGGCCCTGGCCGGCTGGTTCTGGCTGAATGCCTGGCTGCTGTACGGACCTCAATTGGCCGATCGGTATAACCGGCAGGTAGCGGAGGGGATAGCGCTCAAATACTATCGGTATTCGGTGATAAGTCAGCCGTTTGGGTTAGACCCCTACTGGCAGCGAGGCTGGGTAGAGGCGATGGACAAGGGTATTTATCAGGTGCCTGACCTTCCCGAAATTCGTGGTGTCGAAGCCGCCATGCAATCGACGCCCGCCCGCGATTCAACCACCCGGTTTGCCACCAACAGCCGGTATTTATCGTATTTGAGCACCAACGCGCTTTTTGTGGAACAGGATAGCCTGCCAAAACCGGATTTCCTCTACGTGCAATCGGCGGATAACTGGTATGTGATGCAGGCACAGCGTATGCCTAAGCCAATTATGAAGCCGTGGCTGGCCGATAAAGGGGTAAAATCTGAAGTATTGCCTGTGATGCTCAAACCGGGGTTATATCATCTTGGCTGGATACGCCAGACACCGGCTGGCTGGTTGGCTACCCTAACCCAGCAGGAGGTTAGCATACCAGGAAAATAGGATTGACCAGCCGGTAACCAAACAGAGGGCCATCCCAACCGGGATGGCCCTCTGTTTGGTTACCGGCTGGATGTAGCTTAGAAAAACAATATCCTGATTGTGAAGGGGCTACTGCCGTACAGTATCTGATCATTGGCCGAGTTGGCCGAGTAGCTTACATTGTACAGGGCTGACAGGTTGGCCGAGAACAGCCGCCCGATCGGTTGCGAATAGGTAGCGCCAAGCCAGGTGGCTGTTGAGGAGCCCGTGGTACGGCCGCCAACCGAGAGTTGCCCCGTTGTACTGTACGACCGCTGATCGAGTTCGACATGGGCGTAAATGTTGGGAATAAGGGCCGGCAGAATCTCGTACATACCAAAAATCCGCCCAGAGTACTGGTTTAGATTGCCTCCGTAATAGTTCTTGAAATTGGTATAGGTATACCCTACACCGAGGCCAGCCACAAAATGCTCGGATACCTGGTAGGCTACCACGGGCGACAAACCAATACTGAACGGATTGAACGTAAGGGCCGACACGCCCCCACCAAAGCGGAGCCGATCTTTCAGCGGTAATGGGTTACCTTCCGGCGTCTGGGATTTCAACGGAGCCTGGCCCTGGTCGCGGCGTTCTTCAGGATCTTCGGTAATCTGCCCGAAGGCTACACTGCTGGTCAGGAGAGCAACCAACAGTAAAAAATGATGTATATGTCTCATAGTGGTCCGCCGGGGCGGTAGTGTCAAAACAAAAAATCAGTATAAATAACGATATAATGGGTTGCTTTAGCGTGAAGGTTGTGTTAAAACATAAACTCCTTCACGTCACTGTCATTGAGTAACCGCTTAATGCATTTCTCATGGGCCTGTTCAGGGCCAGAAACCATCCAGCGGCCACTGATCTCATTACCAATACGCTGCTGAGGGCCCCGACGTGGCGTTAGACCGTATTCAATAAAAATACGTTCATACTGGTTCAGCGTTTTGTTTTTGTAGGTAGTAACTACTTTATACTCGCGGGTCTGATTCCGGTATGTAATCTTGTCGGAGAGTTTTGCCAGAAACAGGAGCGACCCAATTATCAGCACAAAACCGATAATGGCAATATCGTAATAGCCACCACCAATACTCATGCCCAAGGCTGATACCGACCAGACCGTAGCTGCACTGGTGAGGCCTTTCACGCGATTTTCTTCTTTGTAGATTAGTCCGGCACCCAGGAAACCAATCCCGTTGACAATGTTGGCTGCAATGCGGTCGTCGCCAATACGGGCCGATATCATGGTGAATAGGGTAGCGCCCACACAAATCAGGATGGTTGTGCGAAATCCCGCAGCTTTAGATCTGTATTCACGTTCGGCTCCGATTAGTCCGCCCAGCACCAGGGCCACTCCCAAACGGATTATATCTTCCTGGTGGAAAGTCATAGGTTAATGAAAGGTGTCATGTACAAAGTGATCAGACCATGACAACTAACCAGGTAGTCAATAGTTCAGTGCGGGCAAAGCAGCATTGACTAGCCGGAGCGAATGGGCGCAGTCTGTTACAGCCCCGCCCCTACGATTCATTGCTCAGTGAAAACTGAACGGAGTAGGGCTGTTTTCCGTTGAATTCTAGATAAGGTAACGCTAATTCAACGCATGATTCAACCTGCCGAAACCGACACGATGGCTAGTACGCTCAACGGCTCGCCTACTAAGTCGGTCGACCACCTGGACCCCAAGCAATTCATCATTATCAAGGGGGCCAGAGTGCATAATCTAAAAAATCTGGATGTGGCCATCCCGCGTAACAAGCTGGTGGTGGTAACAGGCCTGTCAGGCTCGGGTAAATCGTCGCTCGCTTTCGACACATTATTTGCCGAGGGGCAGCGCATGTATGTCGAGAGCCTGAGCAGCTACGCCCGCCAGTTTCTGGGCCGGATGGAAAAACCGGAGGTCGAGTACATTAAAGGGGTTTCGCCCGCTATCGCGATCGAGCAAAAGGTTACCTCGCGCAATCCCCGGTCAACGGTCGGCACCTCGACGGAAATTTATGATTACCTTAAATTGCTTTTTGCCAGGGCAGGCCGTACGTTCTCGCCGGTGTCGGGCAATGAGGTTAAGAAAGATACGGTAACCGATGTGGTCAGTTTTATCTTCTCGCAACCCGAAGGCACGCGGGTGATGGTAATGGCACCCATGTACGTGCGTGAAGACCGGACAGTAGCCGATGAACTGAAGATCCTGCTCCAGAAAGGCTACACGCGTCTCGTTGCCGATGGTAAGGTGTTTCAGATGGAAGACCTGCTCGATGAGGCAGACAAACTGGTGGCCGCTGGTGAGACCGGTGATCTGGTCCGGTCGTTGTTCCCCAATCAGGAGGCTACGCTTGAAATCCTGATCGACCGGAGTACGGTGCAGTTCGATGCGCAGGGCGAACCCGATGAAGACACGCAGTACCGGTTCTCCGATTCGGTGCAAACGGCCTTCAGCGAAAGCGACGGCTCGTGTCGGGTCGAGGTGCTGGGCAGTGACGATGTACCGGGTCAATCGAGGGTGTTTTCAGATCGGTTCGAGCTGGATGGTATCGCCTTCGAGGAGCCGAGCGTTAACCTGTTTACCTTCAACAATCCCTATGGAGCCTGCCGCCGTTGCGATGGCTTTGGGAAGGTATTGGGCATAGACCCCGATCTGGTTATTCCCGACAAGAACCTGTCGATTTTTGAGGGCGCCATTGCCCCGTGGCGGAGTGAGAAAATGAGCGAAGAGTTCATGAAACCGCTGCTGCGCAACGGCATTCGCTTCGACTTCCCGATTCATCGCCCGTATAAAGAATTAACGCCCGAACAGAAAGAATTGCTCTGGACGGGTAATAAGTACTTCAATGGGCTGAACGATTTCTTCGCCTACGTAGAGAGCCAGACTTTCAAGGTACAGTACCGGGTGATGCTGTCGCGGTACCGGGGCAAAACCACCTGCCCGGAATGTCGGGGGTCGCGGTTGCGGCGCGATGCCAGCTTTGTGAAGGTGGCGGGCAAGTCTATTACCGACCTTGTGTTGATGCCCATTGCCGAATCGGCTGCTTTCTTTCGCACCATCGACATCCCCGCCGCCCAACGCCGAATAGCCGACCGGATTCTGATCGAAATTCAGAACCGCCTCGATTATATGGAGCGCGTTGGCTTGGGCTATCTGACGCTTAACCGCCTCACGAATAGCCTGTCGGGTGGTGAATACCAGCGTATTAAACTCGCTACTTCGTTGGGGTCGGCGCTGGTGGGTTCCATGTATATCCTCGATGAACCAAGTATTGGCCTGCACCCCCGCGACACCCAGCGGTTGGTGAGCGTGCTGGAAACGCTGCGCGACATGGGCAACACGGTCATTGTGGTGGAGCATGAAGAAGAGGTAATGCGGGCCGCCGACCAGATTATCGACATTGGACCCGAAGCCGGTTCGGGCGGCGGGCATCTGGTGTTTCAGGGAACCTGGGATTTAATTAAAAATGAAGAATTAAGAATTAAGAGTGGCGCCGCTGACTACGAGGGTGAAGGCGCAGAGCCATTCTTAATTCTTAATTCTGAATTCCCTTCACATACCCTCGATTTCCTGACCGGGCGGGAGACCGTGCCGGTGCCTGCTTACCGGCGCGTGCCGACGCACTGGATCGATCTGAAAGGGGCCCGGGAACATAACCTCAAAGAAGTTGACGTGCGGTTCCCGCTCAATACACTAACGGTGGTAACGGGCGTGTCGGGCTCTGGTAAATCGACCCTGATTCGAAAAGTATTGTTTCCGGCACTGTGCCGACTGAAAGGCGATGCGGGTGAAGAGGCCGGTAAATATTCGGACCTGACGGGCTCCACCGATCGCATTGCATCCATTGAACTGATCGACCAAAACCCGATTGGCAAGTCGAGCCGGTCGAATCCGGTCACGTACATCAAAGCCTACGACTACCTCCGTCAGGTAATGGCCGACCAGCCCGTATCGAAAGCCAGGGGCTATAAACCGAGTCACTTCTCGTTCAACGTAGACGGGGGGCGTTGCGAAGTGTGCCAGGGTGAAGGGGAAGTGAAGGTAGAGATGCAGTTTATGGCCGATATTTTCCTCAAGTGCGAGGGCTGCAATGGCCAACGCTTCAAGCAGGAAATACTGGACGTGACGCTGGCCGACAAAAACGTGTCGGACATGCTGGGCATGACGGTCGATGAGGCCATTGACTTTTTCAGGAAAGTAGAGCCGAAGATGGCCGATAAACTGCTGCCCTTGCAGGATGTTGGCCTGGGCTACATTGGCCTGGGGCAATCGGCCAATACGCTATCGGGCGGGGAGGCGCAACGGGTGAAACTGGCGTCTTTTCTGGGCAAAGGGAACCCCAACAAAGGCAGGACGCTGTTTATTTTCGACGAACCTACGACGGGTCTTCATTTCCACGATATCCGCAAACTGCTGAAAGCCATCAATGCCCTGGTCGATCAGGGCGATTCGGTGATTATCATCGAACACAACATGGAGGTGATCAAATCGGCCGACCACATCATTGACCTGGGCAAAGAGGGCGGCGATGCGGGTGGGTACGTCACCTTCACCGGCACGCCCGAACAGATGATTACCCTGGACGAAGGCGTGAGTTATACGGCCGATTTCCTGAAGGGAAAGCTCTAGCTATCATTCTCAATAGAAGTTGTTTATGTACGTGCGTTGGCAAGTAGTACATTTGCCAACGCACGTTTTGCTATTCCTATGAAAGCCCTGATCGTTTGCACCAACCATACCGATTACCCCACAAAGCCTCAGAAAACGGGGCTTTGGCTGAGCGAAGCCACGCATTTCTACGACGAATTGCAGGATCGCAACATTCAGTTCGATTTCGTAAGCCCGAAGGGTGGTCCTATTCCGCTCGATCAGCGGAGTGTGGAAGCACGCGATACAACCAATGAAAAAT
The DNA here is from genome assembly GCA_963750355.1 of uncultured Cytophagales bacterium. Lineage (GTDB taxonomy): Bacteria > Bacteroidota > Bacteroidia > Cytophagales > Spirosomataceae > Fibrella. Next base: position 173,748 of record CAVVQL010000004.1, read on the forward strand.
GGATGCACAACCCGGCTTTTCAGGAAAAACTGGCCAATTCGTTGCGGCCCGACCAGATCAACCCGGCCGATTACCAGATCATTTACTTCACGGGCGGGCACGGTACCATGTGGGATTTCCCCAATGACACTACGCTACAAACCATTACCCGGCAGATCTACGAGCAGGGCGGCATGGTGGCGGCTGTCTGCCACGGTGTGGCGGGGCTGCTCAACGTGACCCTGTCAGACGGAACGCTTTTTCTGAAGAACAAGCAGGTGACGGGTTTCTCCAACATGGAAGAAAAGATTGTCAGGCTTTCTGAAGAGGTGCCGTTTCTGCTCGAAGACGCCCTGAAAGAACGGGGAGCCATTTACAGCAAATCGCTGATTCCCTACGTGCCCCACCTCGAAGTAGATGAACGCCTGGTAACGGGTCAGAATCCGCTGTCGGCCCGCAAAGTGGGCCGGAAAGTAGTGGAGGAGATGTTTGAGAAATAGAGTAGAATAAAAGGGTTGTAACACGGAGTTACGCAGAGGTGCCAGCAGAGATACTTTTTAACCCCTATAATACTTAAATCACCACATGGGGGAATACAGACCGGAAGGAGGGAAGCACCTGGTCTTTTTCCGACACATTGGGGTTGGTAATCCCCCAGTCGATAGCAAGGTCGGGGTCGTTCCACAAGATACCGCCTTCAGCCGCCTTGTTGTAGACGTTGGTGCACTTATAGCTGAAGATGCTGTCTTCCAGAGCCACGAAGCCATGGGCGAATCCGGGCGGAATCCAGGCCATGTTGGCGATTTTAGAGTCTAACAGAAACGTTTCGCATTTGCCGAACGTAGGCGAATCGGGGCGGCAGTCTACCGCTACGTCGAGTACCTGACCGGTGATAACACGAACTAGTTTACCCTGCGCAAAGGGTTCATTCTGAAAATGCAATCCGCGCAGCACGCCTTTGGTTGAAAAGGACTGATTATCCTGTACGAACTCATATGGCAAGCCCAGCGAGGTAAACAGGGGTTTGCTGTACGACTCGAAAAAATGGCCGCGTTCGTCTTCGAAAATGCGGGGGATTAACTCGATTAGGCCGTCGATGGCCGTTTGGCGCACTTGCATAACATTTTAGGTAGTCAGGCACAAAAATAGACTTCTCTTAGCTACGTTCGTACTTTTGAGCCCTCCCATTTTAGGAATTGGTAACAAACGCTTATGAACTATCAGGCCCTGTCGGCGCAGATCCGGCAAAAAAAATCGTACCTCTGCGTGGGGTTGGACACCGATCGTCAAAAATTACCCCCGCATCTGGCTTCTGAACCTGACCCCGTTTTTGCCTTCAATAAGGCCATAATCGATGCCACGGCCCCCTACGCCGTGGCCTACAAACCCAATATCGCCTTCTACGAAGCCCAGGGGCCACGGGGTTGGGAGAGCCTGCAAAAAACGCTGGATTATTTACCGAAAGACTGTTTCTCCATTGCCGATGCCAAGCGCGGCGACATTGGCAACACATCGGGCCTCTACGCCAGAGCTTTTTTTGATCCTACAGCGGCCGGGCTCGACTTCGACGCCATCACGGTGACTCCCTACATGGGGCATGACTCGGTGATGCCTTTTCTGGCGTATCCGGGCAAGTGGGTTATTCTGCTGGCGCTGACCAGCAACCCCGGAAGCGCCGATTTTCAGCGCCAACTGGTCGATAATGAAACGCAGGAACTGTTTGAAACCGTGATTCAGAAGGCCCAAGGCTGGGCGTCGCACGAGCAACTGATGTTTGTGGTGGGCGCTACCCAGGCCCAGCAGATAGCGCGTATTCGCGAGTATGCCCCCGACCATTTTCTGCTGGTGCCGGGTATTGGGGCGCAGGGCGGTTCGCTGGCCGACGTATCGAAAAATGGCCTGACAAAAGACGGCGGTTTGCTGGTCAATGTGTCACGCACCATCCTCTATGCTTCCGCTGGTCCTGATTTTGCGGAGGCCGCTGCCGCTGAAGCTAAAGCGATTCAGGAAGAAATGGCCGGTTATTTAAGCTGAATCAAGGCTAGTAAGTGCTCAGACAGAATTGATTGTAAGGTTGCTGTCGCGCTGAACCAGCGCGACAGCAACCTACAATCAGTCCGTGAGGCTGTAGAGCTGATTAAAGAGCAGTTTGAACGTACCCTGCGCCTGCGCCCGAAACGTAATTTCGGGACCAAACGCAAACAGTTTACCTGCGCCGACAGGGGCCATAAACGCGGTAACGCCGTCGCGCAGGTACGCTTGTCCCCAGGCCCAGCCGCTGCGGAGCGGTTTGTCATTGGGGAACCACATCAGCGGGGTAACAACTCCTTTGGCAATGGCTTCGGGGGCCAGTTTGAACACTGGGCTTGAATCGAAATACACGTCCGTCTGCGTGGGCATGCCCCAGGTGGCCTGTTGCGTTGAGTCGAGAGAGACGCGCAGGATGCTGCCGGGAATGAAATATTTCTCGTTGCTGAGTGGTCGTTCCTGCCCATTTGGTCCCATCTCCGTTAGTGCGTTGCGAACGGGCAAACCCAGGTGATATGCCAGGTTGGTGCTGCTGCCGATGGTCACTACCTGCCCGCCTGCTTCCATGAACGCTTTGAGTTGCGGAATTGATTTCTGAGCCGTGATTCGCCCCATCGTGGGCCGGTATTCGGCGGGCGTTTCTTCGGGTTTAGGCTCCCGCGTTGGGCCGTATTCGCCTTCGCCCCGTGCTGCCGTGGTGGAGGTGCTCACGGCGGGAATGGCGCGGGTGACAAAGACAATGACGTCGTATTTGCTGTTCAGATTGCCCCCGTCGATGTCTTGTGCGTAAACGAGTTGCATGGGATAATGATACTGTTCCATCAGCAAACGTACCCAGCCCGACGGCATCGACCCACCGTAGGTATCCCAAAGGCCAATCCGCAGCGGCTTCACCCGTTTGGCGTTCGTTGGTCGCTTGTTCATCGCCGTTACGCTCAGACCCGCCGCGCCGAGAATCGACCTGGCCTTGGCCGACGCAGGTACGTAGAAGGACCCCGCCGCTGCACGAATGGTTGACGTGCCCATACCCACCGGCATCCGGTACACATCGATACCGGCTTTGATTAAGTCATTGACCGCCAGGAAGGCGTTGTTAACCTGACTGCTCAGCACGTACCCGGCCTCCGATCCAGACGCGATACCGCCACTCACTTTAGGCTTGGGTGATTGCAGTTCACCATAAGGCAACTTTCTGAATGGGCCGTCGAAATCGGTGAGCAGGCGGTCAAACTGCACGTTCATTTGGTAAGCCAGCGTCCAGCCCGCCGCGTCGTAGGGGCGGATGGGCGGGCCACCAGGGTACTGAAAATCGTTGGGGTGGTCCTGCGGCTCAAACATATCCAGAATATGGGGGCGGAACGCCTGAGCGAGCTTCACGATATACGAACCCGCCGGGTACGTTTTACCCGCTACGCTGAAGGGGGCTGTGGCCTCCTGCACCTGGATACCCGTTTTGATCAGTGCGTTCACAAACTTCATCGCCGTGGGCCAGTCGGTCTGGCTGGCCGGTATGATGTACCCACGCGGGTCGCGCAGGGTCGAGTCTTTCAGCACGGCAGTGTAGTATTTCAGGGGAATACCTTCGGTACGCGGAGCCGGGGCCTGATCGGAGTTGATGGTTGCGTTGCTGGGCGTTGATAGGTTGACTGCCGTAGTGCTGGCCGAGGCGGTTGCGTTGGTGGCTGTGGCGCTGGCCGGGGCGGTTGTTCTGCGATCCGCTGGCGTAGCACTGGCTAGCGGGGTGCCGGTGGCTGCTGTGCCGCTGCCAGGCGCGGTAGCTTTTCGCTGATCGGCCTGGTATAAGTCATTGATGGCGTCGACGCGTTTGGGCGAGAGGGTCCAGTAATCCTGGCTGCCGCGCTCAATGGAGTTTTTGCCCATCCGGTACATGTTGAACAGCAGTTGGTCGCGCTGCCGGGCAGCATAGTCGAGCACGGCGTAGTTGAGCGATATCGAATAATCAATAGACTGCCGGAATTTCCACCGCTGCGGCGTAACGGGGCTGGGCGTATTGCCGTTTGGAATCAGCCGCGCTGGAACCAGGGGAATGGTTTCAGGCGTGGGGCCACCCACGATTTCCGTCAGCAGGCCAATCATGTTGTGGAAGTGCGTGGTTGTGCGTAAACCGCCGTTATACCAGGTGGAGAAGACCGAGCCATTGAGGCGGGTATAGCCAGGTTTGTTCTCCACATTAAGCCGGTTGTACATAGCCGCGCCCACCGCGTCGATTCCCGTAATCATCAGTGGGTCGAACACATAATTAAATGGATCGCGGTAGGGCGGTCCCGCCAGCACCGACCCCGCCGGGCCGCGCTGGTGGTGGTTATACATGATCTGCGGAATCCAGTCGACAAACAGTTGCCGCCCGATATTCTGCGACTCCTTCAGGTTCATGATGTAGAAATCGCGGTTATTGTCGTGCCCGGCGTACTTTTCGTAGAGGCGGGGCAGGTTGTCGAGCGACCGTTTTTCGGGCGTAGCGTTGCGCATGTACCAGTTCGAGACCAGTTCCTGCCCGTCGGGATTGGCGTGGGTAAGCAAAATCACCACGTTGTCGAGAATCCGCATCGTTTCGGGATCAGTGCGACTTACGAGTTGATAGGCCGTTTCGATCAGTTGATGCGTACCTACAGTCTCGGTGGCGTGCAGCCCCCCGTCGATCCAGACCACGGCTTTGCCTTCCTCGGCCATCGCCCGTGCCTGCTCGTCGGTCAGCCCTTCGGCCCGCGCCAGTTTAGTCGAAATCTCCTGATAGCGGGCCAGCTTTTTGTGGTTTTCGGGCGAGGTCACGATCAGCATAAACTGATCACGCCCTTCTTCCGTCTTCCCAATGATGGTCAGTTTGGTGCGGGGCGACGTGGCCAGTTTTCTGAAGTAGGCCTCCGTTTGGGTAAAGGTGGCGAGTTGGTAATCGTCGCCGATGTTGAAGCCGAAGTGATCTTTCGGCGTGGGTACGGTTTGCGCAGGGGCCAGCGTATGGACCAGCAGAATTGCACTTAAGGTAAGTAAACTAGTACGGAGCATAGAATGACGCGTAGCCGACGGGCGTTGATGAATTATTGGTTAAGTACGAGGTTTTCTATGGTTTTTATAGCAGCAAGCAGAACATAAGTTCAAGGTCTAAAGGCCAAAGTTGTGTTGCTCCCTTAGAGTATTGGTAAAAGTAGCGCAACTTTGGCCTTTAGACCTTGAACTTTAGACCCCAAGCGTAAACCTTGTCCTTCATCCCCGCTTCTGAATCCCCCGCCGAGCTATCGGTAAAGGCCGTTATTGTCGGTGCGCTGTTTGGTGTGCTCTTCGGTGCCGCCACGGTTTACCTGTCATTGAAAGCTGGCCTGTCGGTCTCGGCGTCGATCCCCATTTCGGTGCTTGCCATCTCGCTGGGGCGGCGGTTTCTGAACACGACTATCCTGGAAAATAACATCATCCAGACCACCGGCTCGGCGGGCGAAAGCATAGCGTCGGGCGTAGTGTTCACCATGCCCGGCTTCCTGTTTCTGACCGATGGAGCCTCCGCCGACTTCTTCAATTACTGGACGATCCTGACGCTGGCTATCGTGGGTGGCCTAGTGGGTACGCTGATGATGGTGCCGCTACGCCGCTCGCTGATTGTGCAGGAACACGGTACGCTGCCGTATCCCGAAGGAACGGCCTGCGCCTCTGTGCTGATTGCCGGTGAGCGGGGCGGTGATTTCGCTAAAACGGCGTATCTGGGTCTGGGCGTAGCGTTTCTGTACGCGGCGTTGCAAAAAGTGTTGCACGTCATAGCCGAGGTGCCCGTCTGGGCCACCAATCAGGTGAACCGCTATTTCCCCTCCGCGCAGGTAGCGGGCGAGATCACGCCGGAGTATCTGGGTGTGGGCTATATCATCGGCTTTCGCATTTCGGCCGTACTGGTTGCGGGTGGCTTTCTGGCCTGGCTTGGTTTGATTCCGTTGCTGGCCTCGGTCGTTCCGGGCGAAACCATCGCGTTGCAACTACAGAAGCTTGGCTATCTGGCCGATCTGGCGAAAGCGGGTGGACCCGGTGGCTGGAACCCGGAAACGAAAACATTTACCGACACCGCCGCCGCCATTTACCGCGCTTACATTCGTCAGATTGGGGCTGGGGCTGTTACGGCGGGTGGGTTTATGACCCTGTTGAAAACCATTCCAACCATTGTGTCTTCGTTCAAAGCGTCGATCGGAAAAGGGGAGGGTTCTAATGCCCAACTGGCCGGTCAACCGGGTGGCTTACTGCGTACCGATCGTGAACTGAGCGGCCGTTTCGTGGTGATTGGCTGCGTAGTGCTGGCGCTGCTGATGGTGATACTGCCGCAGATACCCGGCGATACGTACCTGACCAAGGCCCTGATTGCCATTCTGGTGCTTGTGTTCGGCTTTTTCTTCGTCACCGTCGCCAGTCGCATCGTTGGCCTGATCGGGTCGAGTTCATCGCCGGTATCGGGCATGACCATCGCCACGATCATGGGCACGGCGCTGATCTTCATCGGTATTGGCCTGACGGGGCGTACCTACGAACCCGCCGTATTGGTGGTCGGTAGCCTGATCTGCGTAGCCGCTGCTAATGCCGGGGCTACCTCGCAGGATTTAAAAACGGGGTACCTCGTGGGGGCTACGCCGCGTTCGCAGCAACTGGCCCTGCTGGTTGGGGTAGTGGTATCGTCGCTGGTGGTGGGGGCTACCGTAAAACTGCTCGATACGCCCACGCCCGATCTGGTCGCCCAGGGAATTACCCACGCCATCGGCACCGACAAATTTCCCGCCCCCCAGGGAACGCTCATGGCCACGCTGATTAAAGGCCTGCTGTCGTTCAACCTCGACTGGCAGTTTGTGCTGGTGGGGGCGGTGCTGGCCTTCGTATTCGAGCTGATCGGCGTTAGTGCACTGGCCTTTGCCGTTGGTCTCTACCTGCCCCTATCAACGACCCTGCCCATTTTTGCGGGGGGCTGCGTAAAAGCCTTCACCGACTGGCGAAGGAAGAAGCCCGTCCTGCATAATGAAGGGAACCCGCTTGAATCGGAGATGGAAGAAACCGACGATCTGAGCAAAGGCAATCTGTTTGCAACGGGCCTGGTAGCTGGCGGTGCCCTCGCTGGTGTACTGGTGGCGCTGCTTTCTGTGAATGATGGCGTGTACACCGCTTTGTCGAGCCTATCGCTCGAACCGGCGCTGGAAGGTGCGTTTGGGGCAGGTGGTTATCAACTGCTGGGTGCGCTCTTCTTCGCCGCCCTGGCCGGTACATTGGGCTGGATGGGGTTACGGAAATAGTATGGGTATGTAGTATCTTTGAAAAAAGCGCCTTATGTACCTGGAACGTATCACCATTGATCCTGAAGTTTGTCATGGTAAACCGTGCATACGTGGTATGCGCTGGCCTGTTGAAGTCATTTTAGACCTATTAGGCTCGGCTATGACGACTGACGAGATATTAGAAGACCATCCCGAACTACAGCGGGAAGACATTCTGGCTTGCTTGAGCTATGCCCGTCTGGCTGTATCAGGGAAGCTTCTTCTGGCCGACGTATGACCAGGTTTCTGTGTGATGTCCACTTGCCCATTAAACTGTGTAAGTTTCTGGCAAGTCAGGGGTACGAGGCAACACATGTAAATCAGATATTGAGCAAATCTGCCACGCCTGACCGCTTAATTGCTCAGTACCCGGACCAGCATGATTTTATTGTAATAACGAAGGATGCTGCCTTCCGCAACAGCTATTTTCTTCAGAAAACACCTCGGAAATTGATTCGACTCTGTTTGGGTAATTTGTCTAACACCGAGTTACTTGGTCTAGTCGAAACACATCTGCCAGCTATTGAGCGTTTAAACGATACTGGCAGTTTCTACCTTGAGGTCAGCCGGGAAGCTGTTATTGTATTCGATTAATTTTGAGTTACGGCAACTCTTTCCGATGGCCAATCGTGGCAAAAAGTGGATCACTGCGGCGGGGCGACGGGCTGCGGTCTTCTGTGTGAATATTAACAAACTGACCCGTTTGTTGGTAATACAGTTCGACCAGTTGCGCATGACCGGCGTCATCGAGCGCCTGCCAAACGGCTACGGCTTTGGTCGGAAACATCCGGTTCGAGAATACGGCGATGAACGGTGAGTTGGGCTTCAATACCCGCGCGACTTCCCGGAAGACAGCTACGGGCTGCGTCAGATACTGCACCGAAACGGTCACGACGCAGCCGTCGAACTCACCGTTCTGGTAAGGGAGCGTTGGATTTTCATTCAGGTTCTGTACGATGTAGTCCGTTAGCTGTGGGTTTTGGCGGAGTTCCGTCTCGTTCATTCCCTGTCCGGCCACGCGACTGTAAGCTACATCGGTCGGCAGGTGACTGCGCCAACTGCTCATCAGGTCGAGGATGGCCCCGCCGGGCGGTAAAAGCTCGCGGAACAACGCCGTGGTAGCCGCAATCGCCGGGTCGTCGATATGCACGACGAGACGGGTCGCTTGGTAGAATGCATCGTCGGGTGTTTCGTCATACCGCCGGAAATAATGGGCTGGAAGGGCGGGGTTGAGTTGGGTACGTTGAGTCATACCTGTTAAACGGTCAACCTCTCTGTTTCGTTGGGCTGGTTTTATGCAAACACAGCGCTTGTCTGGCCTAACGGGCTAGCTGTCCGGTAAGCAAACGTTTGGTAGCTTTACCGTTCTCGAACGTACCTGACTATGATTACTGAAACCACGTCCCACTACGACCATTTAGAGCAGATGTCGGTACACGACCTGCTGGTGAATATCAACCGCGAAGACCAGACGGTGCCGCTGGCCGTTGAAAAAGCCATTCCGCAGCTTGACGCCCTGGCCACACAGGTTACGGCGCGGATGCGTGAGGGCGGGCGGCTGTTCTACATCGGCGCGGGCACCAGCGGACGGCTCGGCGTGGTCGACGCGTCGGAGTGCCCGCCGACCTACGGTGTGCCGCACGATCTGGTCGTAGGCCTGATTGCCGGGGGCGACGGTGCTATTCGTAAAGCCGTGGAATTTGCCGAGGATGACCCCGAACAGGCGTGGAAAGACCTGAGTGCCTATAAAATTGAGCCTATCGATACGGTAGTGGGCATTGCCGCTTCGGGCCGAACGCCTTATGTTATTGGCGGGTTGAACGCAGCCCGTGCCGCCGGTTGCCTCACGGGCTGTATCGTCTGCAACCCCGGTTCGGCGGTGGCGCAGGCGGCTGAATTCCCCGTTGAAGTGGTAACGGGCCCTGAGTTTGTCACGGGCAGCACGCGCATGAAAGCAGGCACGGCCCAAAAGCTGGCCCTCAATATGTTATCCACTACCGTGATGATCCAGTTGGGCCGCGTGAAGGGGAATAAGATGGTCGATATGCAGTTGTCGAACATTAAGCTCCAACAACGCGCCGCCCGCATGGTTATGGAAGAGCTGAACGTACCCGAAGAAACCGCCAAAGACCTGCTCAATCGCTTTGGTAACGTGCGCGGAGCGATTGATAATTTTAAATAGTTCAATGTTCAATGTCTAAGCGGTCCGCCGCTTAGACATTGAACATTGAACCCGAATTTCATGAAAGCCATACAACTCCTTGCCCTTCATCAGCCGCTTGCGCTGGTCGACATACCTGATCCGACGCCTGGTGCTGGTGAGGTGGTCATTGACGTAAAAGCCGCTGCGCTCAACCACCGCGACGTATTTGTGCAACAGGGTCTGTATCCGGGTATCGCATTGCCGGTGCTGCCCGGTTCCGACGGGGCAGGCATTGTGTCGGCGATTGGCGAGGGGGTAGACCGCTCCTGGCTGAATTGTGAGGTGGTGATCAATCCGGCGTTGAACTGGGGAACCAATCATCTGGTAAACAGTCCGGCGTTTAAGATTTTAGGGATGCCTGACAAAGGTACCTTCGCCGAAAAAATCGTGATTTCGCAGGCAAACATCTACCATAAACCAACGCATTTGTCATTTCAGGAAGCGGCCGCGCTGCCGTTGGCTGGCCTCACGGCCTGGCGTGCCCTGATGTCGCGGGCGGGGTTGAATCAGACGGGTCATGAACGGGTGCTGATTACGGGGGTAGGCGGTGGCGCGGCCCTGTTTGCCCTGCAATTTGCCGTGGCGGCCGGAGCTGAAGTATGGGTAACGTCGGGATCGGACGAGAAGCTGGCTAAAGCGCAGGAACTGGGGGCCAAAGGGGGCGTGAACTATAAAGAAGCCGACTGGCACAAGACGCTGCTGAAACTCGCTACCAATGGCGACGCTGCCCGGAGCAGAGCGGGTTATTTCGATGTAATCATCGATAGTGCCGCCGGACCAGATTTTGCCAAACTGACGCAGGTAGCCGCCCCGGCTGGTCGAATCGCCTTTTTTGGCGGTACGTCGGGTAAAATTACCGATGTGCAGCCCTCGGTGATTTTCTTCAAGCAGTTGTCCATTTACGGTACTACCATGGGCAACGATGCCGAATTTTCCGACATGCTGCGGTTTGTCGAAAAGCATCAGCTTCGTCCTGTCATCGATTCGGTGCGGCCACTGGCTGAGGCGCAGGCCGCCTTCGATCGCATGAACGCCGGGCAGCAACTGGGTAAATTAGTGCTGTCGATTGCCTGACGGATAAACCCGAACGCATGACTGCTTTCTCCTGAACTGAACTGACCTCCCCTACACAATGCCCGGCCTGCAATGCCGACGTTAGCCCCGTAAGGTGCATTTCACCTTTTCACCCAACCTCGCTGACTTTACGGTCGATCGAGCAACCCCCTCCAGGAGCTTGGTGCGGTTATTGACCCAGGCGTTGCCCCTGCGACTGTCGAGCAGTTCCCAGCCCAGGGGATGGTTACGTCGCCATTTCCAGTCTACCTCTTCCGATAGAGTAAACTAAGCCAGGCGTGGCTGACAACTGGCTTAGTTGCTGGCCAGCTTAGCCTTCATCGTTTCTTTCTTGTAAGTATTGGTCCGGCTGTCGCGGATAACGCCTTTCCAGTTCAGGCCGAAGGCGAAATCGTAGGTGTTGCCTTCTGAGTCGACGTAGCTCTTCATGTCTCTGGGTACGTCCTCGGCCTGGGCTTCAACGGTTTTCATATCGGCGGGCATCTGCATCGGTAGCAGGCCCGATGGCTCGCTAACGCCGGTCAGAATGTCCAGCAACGCCTGATCCTGCACGCTGAAATGGACCAGAATGGCGTTGGCCTGCTTGTCGAACTCGCTGAATATGGTTGGGTTGCTCATCTGAACGGCCACAATCACCGGTTTCCCCTTCATCTTGGCGTAGGTTTCGGTCACCATCGTTAAATCGCTGCTGTTTACGGTCTTCACCGACTTGCCATTATAGCTGCGGTTGGTGAATTTCTCCAGCGGATCGCCACCACCGAGGCTTGGGTTGCGGGTGCCCTGCGCGGTGTAATCGCCGTATTGCAGGCTGATAGGTACGTACCCAGTACCGCCCGCTTTGGCATCCTGACTGCTGTAGCCGCCCCCCGAATCCGGGCTGCGGATGAAAGCAAGGGCGTAGTCGGCCTCGTCGGGGTTGTCGGTCAGGGTGAAATACTTTTTCACGATGGCCAGATTAACCGGATAATCGAGCCGCTCCGGCGTGTTTATGCCGAGAAAGTTACGTCCGGCGGGCGTGAAGCGTTTCGGAATGTAGACCGTTTTGCCCTTCGTAAGCGGCAGCGCACTGGCCTTGTTTTTCAACAGCACAACCGACTGCAACTGCGCCTGGTAACCGGCCTGCATATACTCCGACTGCCCCACGACCGTAGCCGTTATCTCAGGCTTGAGGTATGGATTCTCGAAAAGCCCGACGCGGAAAATATTCGTCAGCAACCGCACCGCCGACTGCTCCATCCGCGAGCGCATGGCTGTTGAACCCAGCTCTTTTACCCCCATCTGGTAGGCAGCCATCACGGGCGCGGCGTCGTTGTTGCCGCCAAACTGATCGGCCCCCGCCATCAGGATCCTGTAGTGCCGTTCGGCCACCGATAGTTTTTCGACGCCCCACGATTTGCCCGTCAGGAATACGTCGACGGCGGTTTCGTCGGCCGTGATGTTCCAGTCAGTGCAGACCACGCCGTTATAGCCATATTTGGTACGCAGCAGATCGGTGATGATGTATTTGTTATAGCTGTTGCCCACATTCTCGTTGTTCTTCTTGTCTTGCCCCAACGAGATGGTGTAGTACGGCATCACGGCCGACGCCATGCGGGTTTTGCCGTTTAGCTTGAAAGCGCCTTCGGTGAAAGGGAGAAAGTGCGTACTGAAGTTATTGCCGGGATACACCGCGTATTTGCCGTAGCCATAGTGCGCATCGCGTCCGCCTTCGCCCGAACCACCACCCGGCCAGTGCTTCACCATCGCGTTGACGCTCGAGTATCCCCAGCCGTCTTTGATCTCGCTGCTCCCCGTCGATGTCTGGAAACCGTCGATATAGGCGCGGGCCAGATCGGTGGTCAGCTTCGGGTCTTCGCCAAACGTGCCGCTGAACCGATACCAGCGCGGATCAGTCGCCAGGTCGACCTGCGGCGATAGCGCCGTGGCGATGCCTAAGGCCCGGTACTCAGCGGCGGCAATCTGCCCGAATTTCCGAACGGTTTCGGGGTTAAACGTCGCGGCCAGTCCCAGCGAGCCGGGCCACATGGAAATGGTACCGCCAGCACCTGCATTGTATTCGGCATCGGCGCGGGTGCCATGCCGAGGGTCAGAGCTGTTGTTGGCTGGAATACCCAGGCCGAGCCCTTCCACCAGCGCCTGCGCGTTGTTGTTCCAGCCCGCCGCAATGGCCGGACTTTGCACCGACGTGATCAGCACGTGCCGCACGTTGTCTTTGGTCAGAAACTCCTGCTGCTGATCGGATAGATCGGTGGGTTTGGCCCCGCTTTCGGCAAATACTTTCCCGCCATACGTACCGGCAAACGGCCCCGCCGGTGCCGACGGAATGGGTTGGTGCTTGCTGTACAGCATGAGCCCGGCAATCTGCTCGATGCTCATTTTGGCCGCCAGGTCTTTGGCCCGAACGGCAACGGGTAGCCGCCAGTCTTCATACGGGTCGAGCTTACCATTCTTGTTCAGGTCTTTAAAAGCCAGCCCCTTGTCGATGATCAGCTTCACGCCGGAGGTGGTGGCATACCCCAGCGTCTGCCCGCCTTTATTAGTGACCGTTACAATAGGTACCATCTTTCGATTCGGACCAGTTCTGAGCCTGCCCCATTGCGGCCGACAGCGAAGCAAGGAGTAGGGAGGAGATAAGTCGTTTCATCATGGTTAGTTTCGGAGTAAGTAGTACACTAACCTAAATGAAACCGATCCCCGTACTTTACTGACGCACAATCGAAAAAGACTAAAATTTCGGACTGAAAGAGGAGGTTAACGTATATGCTGATTGAGTGAGGATGAATAGCCTACATAACTGTCTAATAAATACAATATCCATTTCACTAATTCATTTGTGATCATACCGATTAATTACCTGCTAAATCATATCATGAGTATAACTGCTCAGAACAGTATCACTAAACCACTAATTTTTGATTATCAAATACTTATAGTTTAATGATGTTGCGTACAATAGTATGTTAGGTGGACCGGCCAGGCTGTGCTTCCGTTTCTAGGTTTCGGACGACAAGGGAAACGATCTCGAAGAGAATCAGCTTTTTACTTTATGTGCCCATCTTCTCGGAGCATCTCAACATACTGCTCAGCCGACATTGGGCAGTCAAAAAAGTCTTCCGCCTTTTGGTTGTCCGTAAACTTTAATTGTTTTTTTACTGAACTCATTAAGTTTTTGCCATACTCTTTGCCCCCATGACTTAAGTAAGTATATATCGCTTGCTTTTTGCCGTCTACATGAAGGGAATAAAATTGATGATGGTCTTTTGCCGGATTAAGCGTAAATCCTTTTCGTTCCAGTACTTGCTGTAAATCTTTAGTTTTGCGTGGCTTCATTTCTTGATTTTTACAAGAGAAGATAAGTCAGATTTTAAACTTTTAGCATCGTCAGAAAGCTGACCGTCTGCTTCTTCTGCAAAGTTTTGATAAAGCGAATGAAATGCAAATGAGAAAGCCGTTTCGGCTTCCTCGCGGCTGTCCCCCCAAACCGTAAGGTCTAAACGCTCATTTCGTATTATATAGCTTTCATCTTCGTAGCTCACTTCGCAAACTAAAGGCTCAGACAACACATATATTACATCTTCAAACTGAAGAACTTTCGGTTTGTATGGGTAAGTTTCGTATTCAAGTCGTTCTGCAAATAGCACTTGCTTTATATTACGTTTACTTAAATTATAACCCTCTATGTCATCATTCTTACGAACTTGTGCAACGAAAGATACAGTGTGAAACTCGTCTTCTATTTGGGCGTTGCGTTCTTGCTTAGGAACGTAAAAATCTATCCAGTTCTTAGGCTGTGACAAAATTTTGCGTGTTTTTCCCTGTTTGTCGAGTATGTTAAGACGATATGGTCGGTCGGGAGATACGGCCGCAAAAAGCGGTTTGAAAATCTTCGACCGCTCTTCATCCGTAAACCTATCAATCGTCCTTCTCAAATATTTGATGTCGTAATAGTCTGCATATAATATATCTTCTTTGTAATCAGTAAAGGTTTTTCTTTTCCAGCTATTTACTGACTCGTTGAAAAGGGTCGTTTCTAAAACATTCGGAGCGGCTGCCGCTTCAAAACTGCCAAATTTTAAATCAACCAACAACAACTCAAGGTCGGCTTTTAATGAATCAAGAACTTTAGGATTTGTCGCATATACCTTCGCGAATTCTTGATTCTTGAAGAATTCAACTTCTAAAAAATTTATATAAGATTGATTAATTGCTGACAATACAGTAATTACCGACGACACACGAGCAGCGTGTCCAATGGTAGCTGTAGGGTCAATCTGAAATCGAAAAGCTATATCTTGAAGGGATTCGATTGGCATAAACTAAAGAGAGAGTCTACTCACTCTTATAAACGCTTCACTCTGAGCTTTTACTCATCATTAGCGAGTGTAATGTAACAGATAGTACAAAGGTCAGGCCAAATATTGATTAACTGGCAAACTGACAACCAGTGTTTTAGATTGTGGCCTTAATTTTGTTCTGTTTGGTCAGGTCTCATGCGCCAGGCAGAAGACCGCAAGGTCAACGTGGACAGCCCAATGACCGCAGGTGTGTAAAGGCTTGCTATCGCTCACTATCAACATCTACAGTCGTTGGGTGTTCGCCAGCCTTTATATGTTACAGCTAGATAAACGTGCTCGATGAAGTGCTAGCAAAAAGCCGCGCTCTGTGTTGACTGGCGCGGCTTTTTGGCGGAGTAACGTACCTGGCTTATTCGATAAGCAATTATTTCTTCTGCTTGAGGCGCTCGTCGAGCATTTTGATGAAGTAGCCGCCTATGACGGAGCGGGCCTGGAAACCGACTTGTTTCGCGTTGGTGGTTTCGTGCCAGTCGCCGAGGGGTACGCGCGACGGGGTTTCGTTGGCATACTTCCAGATGGGCTCTACCAGCGCCTTGAAATCGCGGTCTGAGTCGGCCATAGTGGCGGTCCAGATAATCCAATCTGATTTGGTGTAGGTTTTGCGGCTGTCGAGGGGCAGGCCGTAGGGTTTTTGCTGCTTCAGGTAAAAGTCGATTTCTGTTTTCGCCACTTCCTTTGGAAACACGTTTAGGTCCAGTAGCTTGTCCCACACGATGTTGTACTTCTGGCTCCAGCTACCGGGCGTTTTGTCGAAGGTCAGCGCGTAGTGGTCGTCTAACTTGGCCATGTCCATCCAACTGCGGGCCATGTCGCGGGCCAGCGTCAGGTGCTCGTCGGCTGTTTTCTGGTCGCCGAGTTGCCCGGCCATCTGTCCGTAGCAGGCAATGCCCATAATGGCCTTGGCCGAGAGGTTGGCGTTGCGGGCCAGGTGACCGGCAAAATCATCGGTGCAGAGCTGATTGCCGGGGTCGAAACCGTCGCGTTTCAGGAAGCCCACCCATTTGGTCAGTGTTGGCCAGTGCTCGCGGGCGAAGTTGGGGTTACCGTCCATCTTCACCGAGGCCGCCGTCAGAATCATCATGTTACCGGCTTCTTCAACGGGCATATCTTCGCCGTAGGTCTGGCCGTTGGCGAGTGGGTACGTGCCGATGTCGTGGGCCGGAAAGTCTTTTTTCCACCGCCCCGACTCGCTGTAATCAAAGATGAACCGGAGCAGGCCCTTGGCTAACTCGTTGTTATACAGCAGAAACATGGGTGCCGACGGGTACGTTACATCCACCGTGCCGATCGAGCCGTTGGAAAAATTCTCTTTCGAGAAAAAGAACACCTCACCTTTGGGTCCGGCCACAATCTTGTGCGCGGCAATGGCCTGCCGATAGGCCAGCTGGCAGAGATCGGCATACTCTTTTCCGCCGGCTTTGCGGGCTTCATCGTAGAGTTGCTTGTCGAAATCGGTGCTTTTCTGGCGAATTCGGTTGTAGTCCGTTTCGGCGAGTTGCAGCGTTTTCTCCATCGTCATGTTGGGGTCGCGGTGCCACCAGCCCCGCAGGTTCTTGCCAAAATACTGCACCGAATATACGTCATCGTACCCCAGCAGCAGGTGTTTGGCGGTGCCTTCTTTCGAGACGTTGCCCAGGTTCAGCACCGTTGCCAGCGTGACGTTACCGGCCAGATCGGCCACGGGTTTGCTGTTTAGGGCCAGCAGGCCTTTGCTCGAAAATGCCTGCTTCAGCGCCGCCGACGAACCCGCCACTACCCGGCTGCCCGTTCCCTGCGGCACCGCCAGATAGGCATAGCCCCAATCGATGCGGACGTTGTCGCCTTTGCGGCCCAAAACAGACTGCGCTTTAGTGCCCACCGAGGCGTAGGTCAGGCCAGCGCCTTGCCCTGCTTTCGTTACCACATCCTGGCTGGTGGTGTTGGTCGCTACCGTGGCTGCTTCACCGAAATAGACCTGTACCGCATGGGATTTACCATCGAGCGACCGGGCCTCGAACGTGACGTAGCTAACGGGGCGGGCGGCTATTTCCAGTTCATCGAGCAGCAGCGGCGACAGGAAATTGACGTGCAGATCAACCGGGCCAGCCGTAAAGGTGTAGTCGGTCTGGGTGGCCGTCACGTTGACGTTTGTCTGGATCGCCTGCGTTACCGTTGGCACGGCGGCCAGGCTCACCAGCCCCATGTCGATGAACGCCGCCCCTACCGGGCTCACGCAGTGCGCCGCCAGGACATTACGCCCTTTGCGCAGGGCCTGCTGGCCTTCGGGCGATAACGCCAGGTAGATGTGTTCGCCCGCGCAACAGGGTTTGTTCACCAGCAGCACCCCGTTGAGGTACACCTCCACGTTGTCGTCGTGGCTGAGGGCCAGCAGCAGTTGCGACGGATCAATCTGGCCATTGTACGTGAATTCGCGCCGGATATGAATGCCGTTTTTGTCGGTGCGGCTGCTGAGCCAGGGCGTGCGCGATTCGGGGGTGTCGCCAAACGGCCCCGGCCCTGTTTGCCAGCCCTGCGCCTGGTAGTCCGGCTTCTCCCAGCCTTCGCCAGGGTCTGTCAGCGTGTATTGGGCGGTGTAGGGCTTCGCTTCGCCAGTGGGCAGCAGCGCCGTATACAGGGTTGGCGACCCGCCCAGGAACTGATACGTCTGCCCATCAACCCGCACAATGCCTTCGAGCGATTGGGGTTTACCGGTCCAGTGGCGCGTGGGGCTGTCGGTGAGTCGGTCGGTGGTACTCCAGATACTGAAATACGGGTCGTGGGTAATGAGTGGGTAAGCGGGTGGACGGAGGGTTTGCGCCAGCGCCGTGGTGAGCGACAGGGCAGCGGCAAGCAGCAATACGCTGCATGATTTTCGTTTCATAGGGAGGTAAAGCCAGGTACGTTAGCAGCGCAACAGAAGACAGTGGACTGAAGACAGTAAATCATTTTCCTGTAAGTGGCGCGGAGTTGCTGATGAACGCTACTTTTTTGCTATCGGGTGACCAGGAAGGGGTGTTGATCGTGCCCTGACCGCCGTAGATGTAGGCCAGTACCTTCGGCATCTGTTTGGCGGGCTGGCCGTTTTCGATCGGCAAGTGGCGGAGGTACACCTGCTTGTAGAACGGGTGGTCGTCGGGCTTAACATCCTGACCAAATGATAGAATCACCATCTGCTTGCCGTCAGGCGAAATGTGGGGGAACCAGTTGTTAAACTCGTCGTTAGTGATCTGAATCTGGTCGCTGCCGTCGGCGTTCATGCGCCAGATCTGCATCAGACCGCTGCGGGTCGAGTTGAAGTAGATGTATTTGCCATCCGGCGAATACTCGGGACCGTCGTCCAGGCCTTTGGCTGTCGTCAGCTGAACTTCAGGGCCGCCTTGAGCAGGTACTTTGTAGATGTTGTAATCGCCATTCCGCTCGGCAGTAAAGACGAGCCACTTCCCATCCGGCGACCAGCCGTGCAGGTACGAGTGGCCAGTGGGCGTAATGCGTTTGGGCGTACCGCCACCGATGGGCACGGTATAAATGATCGATTTGTTGCCGTCTGGTGTGGGCGTGTTGCTGTTGCTGAGGCCCAGCATCTTCCCATCGAACGAGATCACGTGATCGTTATTGTTGTTGGTCACCTCGCCCGTGTTCACCAGCGTCGGCGTTTTCTTCTTCAGGTCGAAGCGGTAGATTTTGCCGTTGCTGTTGTAAATCAGCGCCTTGTTATCGGGTGTCCAGTTGGGGGCCTGCAACGATTCGGGGGCGTAGTAGATGATGTCGCGCTTGCCGGAGGCCACGTCCATCACTTCAATGTTACTGCCGATGTATTCGCGGTAGGGTACAAAATTCTCGCGGGCGGGTATGCTGATGCGCACGTCCTGAAAAACGCCCTGTTCGACTACATCTTTGTTATGCGAGCCGATAAACAGGCCCACGTACACCTCGTCGCCCAGGTCCAG
This sequence comes from uncultured Cytophagales bacterium, assembly GCA_963750355.1. Lineage (GTDB taxonomy): Bacteria > Bacteroidota > Bacteroidia > Cytophagales > Spirosomataceae > Fibrella. The sequence goes on from CAVVQL010000004.1 coordinate 192,604, forward strand.
ATCGCTGACCTGCTCGGTTACGAAGGGCTCGCCGAATTTAGCAACCGACATGGTGTATTTGTTGCCGCGCCGGGCCAGCTGAATGACGTCGGCCCCGGTTAGTTTAGCCTTTACCTCCTCGGTCATAGCACCGGTTTTGCGCCGGAATTGCAGGGACGTGAGCCCGTCGCCATGTTCGGCCGCGTTGATATGCGCTGAGTTACTGTCGAGGCTGCTGCGGACCATCCAGCCTACTTTCCGATGCGGATCGACGCCTTTGCCAACCAGCGAGGCCCGCGTGGTCAGGATGAAATCGCCCTTCATGCGTTTCCACAGGTAGTGGAATTCGTCATGGTCGAACCAGATGTTGTAGCCTGCCCCGGATAGTTCGTACTCGTTGGTTTTGGGGTTGAACTGCGCCGAACCCGACTTTTTTACGGCCCCAACGTCGCTATGTCCATCGAAGATGCCGAGCGATTGTTTCTGCGCCAGCGCTATATGGTTGCTAGTCAGGAGTAAGCTGGAAAGGCCTGCCAGCAGGGTTAGTTTAAGGATTCTCATTCGGTTTAGGTTATATGATAGTCGCACTGGGCGTTGCCAAGTGTGGCCAATTAATCAATACATAACAATCCTGAAAGTCTTTGTACCAACGCTACTACTGACTTGCAGCAAATAGACGCCAGCCTGCGCGCCCAGCGGAAGCTGATGCTGAACTGTTGCCGAGGCTGGTACAATCGTTTGGTCGAGCAACGGACGGCCCAGCAGATCGGTTAGGCGGAGCGAAAGGCGAATGGCTTGCGCGCCTTTTATTTCCAGATTCACTTGATTGCCCGGCACCGGATTACCCAATACTGTGAGCTGGAAGGGCGGCTCTGTTGCCGTAACCAGTGGCGCCGCCGATACGCGCCAGTCGGGCAGTTCGTCGCGGGTGATTATGTCGGCATCCGTAAATACCGCTTTTAGATGGTCGATCGGTTGCTTTTTGATGTAGTCGTTGCCGGTCCAGACGGCAAACCACGACCACCAGGTACCAAAGCCCCGGATTTTGTCGGCCGTTGGCATGTTACCCGTTTCAGACAAGGTGACAAGTTTTTTACCGTTGACTGCCGACAGCGCACTGCCCCAGTTTCCGCTCATGTTGGCGCTGGCATCGGCATACACATCCAGCCCCACCACGTCGACGTACTGATCGCCGGGATACCAGTCGGCGTTAAACGTATCGGTGGCCGTGTATACCCAGATCAGGTTATGCAGGTTATGCACGTTGGTCAGGCGGTCGTATAGAATCGTCCAGAGCTCTTTGAACGGACCCGCTCCTTTGGCTCCCCACCAGAACCAGCCACCCGGTGCCTCGTGCAGCGGCCGCCAGAGCACCGGTACGTCGGCGGCCTGAAACTTCTTCAACTGAACGGCAATGGCATCGATGTCACTCAAGAGAAGTTTATACTTAGCGCCGTTCTTATCGGCTAGTGCCGTCGCCAGGTCGAAGGTCGTGGCCGAACTGTAAAAACCACTCCACCAGAGCTTGTCAGGAGCCTGGTTGATCAGGTCGGTTGGCGCATTCCAGTGCCACATCAGACTGATAATGCCCTGGCCATTACCTTTCTTTGCCCAGTCGATGATGGCCTCGCTGGTTCGTACGGGCCTGGCTCCGTTCTGTACGCGGGTGGGCGAGTAGTCGATCAGATCGAACGCCCCGATGGCGGGCTCTTTACCGGTTTTTTCCAGAATGTACTCCACATCGTCCTGCTGCGCCGAAATGACCTTACTGCCATACTGATCGACCATGTAAGCAAACAAGCCCCTGGTCGACGCTGTAGCCTGCGCATCGACGAGCGTTTTGGGTGGTTTGGTAGGCAGGGTAGCGGTGGTCGGCGTTAGCAGCATATAGTCGACATCGAAATAGCCCCAGCCGCGAAACACGGTGATGGTGTTCTGGCCTTCTTTCAGCATAAACTTACCCAGGCTGGCCACCCGAAAGCCCGCCGTTGTCTGGGTAAGTGTACTGCTTCCTTTGTCGTCGTTCAACTGGAAGTCGATGCCTTTGTTGCCAGACGGAGACGCGTAGCCAATGCCCAGTTCATACAGCCCCGCTTTGGCGGTAAAGGTCATCGTTAGCTTATCGGTATCGGCGTCGAAGCCAGTTATGTAGCCGGTACCCGAATACCCAGCCGTTGCGGTGGCGATGGTTACGCCGGTCAGTACGCCGGTTTCTGCTTCAACCCGGAGTGGGTCGGCCGCAAAGCCGGAGAAGGGTAGGGTGAGCAGAAATAAGTTGAAGACGAATAGCCGCATAGCGTTGAGGTTGTGAGCAGGCCTATTAGTAAAAGAGCACCGAAAATGCTCCGGTGCTCTTTGCCAGTCCATCAGAAAGCGATGGCGACGTACCTAAAATCGATTACTTAACCAGCATGATGTTATCGAAGTAGAACACTTCATCCTGCTTATCCGGGCCTTTGATCCGGAAGCCAACCTGCTGAAGCTTTTTACCGGGTCCCCAGAAGTCCATGTCTGACAGCTTGATTTTGAAGTAGTTCCAGACGCCGGCTTTCACATTCACCTGGTTGGCATCGACGAAGTTGCCAAAACCTGCCTTGCTGGCATCAGTAGTAATGAACAGCGGATAGTCTACTGATCCACCTTTGATCCAGCCAGTCATGTACGTGTAATCAGCTGAATAGGCGAGGGGAGTAGTCCAGTTGGCGAAGGCGAACAGGTGCCAGTTTCCTTTCTGGAAGTTTTTGCTGACCGAGGCCGTTCCTATTAAAGTCTCCTTGGTCGACACCGCACCGGCATCACCCCATGAGTTATCCTGGTAGTTTTTGCCATACACATCCGTAAAGATCTGATGCGCCAGATCGGTGTTGATAAATTCCTGCTTGGTCCGTATGCGGCCGGTGCCGTTTGTAATGGCCAGCGTACCACGCGTCAGCGTCGAAGCAGGCATGGTAACGACCAGCTCGGTTTTCGACTTCGATACGATGGTGGCTGCGTCCGAAATGCCTTTCACCGAGTCGGCCAGGGCTACGGAAGTCACATCGTCGAAGTTGTTGCCCGTCAGGGTGACCTTCGTGCCCTTCGTGAAGTCGTACATCGACACGGCCGACACCGTTGGGAAGGCCAGCACTTTGAACGGAACCTTCACCGACTGACCGGCGCTGTTGGTCAGGATGATGTTCTGCTTTCCACCAACCGCCTCGGAGGGAACCCGGAAGATAATGGCACCGTCTGTATTCAGCGTGGTCTGGAAACCGGCCGGTACGTTCTGTTTGTCGAACAGAATCGTCCTGATGTCGCCCAGGCCTGTTCCGGTGAGGGTAACCACCGCACCCCCCGACGCCGAGTCGGGCAGGATTTTAGTTGCTACCGGATTGCCCGGTCCAATCTGGGGCGTTCCGTCGGTATCTTTCTGGCAGGAACTGATTGCCAACCCGGTTGCCAGCGTCAGCATCGACAGGCTTGCCAGGCTATATATTGAAGTGAATTTCATGTGTTTGGTCTTTTTAAAGTTGGTTTCGGCTTGCCCCCCGCCCTAAAGGGAGCCCGCTGGCGCAGGAGTACGCTAACGCGAAGCTAGAATGCGCCAGCGGGCTCCCTTTAGGGCGGGGGGCAAGCCGAGACTATCACTTATAATACGGAACAGGGTCTTTACCCAACTCAGGATCCTGAACGATCTCACCGGCCGGAATGGGCAGGAACATCTTGTCTTCAGAGAAGTTGGTCACGAAGCTTGAATAGCTCTTGGTACCCCGGTCCTGCTTCTCGATGATCGCTTTGGCTTTGGCATAGCCCTGGCGCTGGATATCGTACCAGTAGTCACCCTCGAAAGCAAACTCAACCCGACGCTCGTGCAGAATGTCGTTGTTGGTGATGACCGACTTGGCAGGCAGACCAGCGCGGCTCCGCACCTTGTTCAGGGCGTCGAGTGCTTTCGCATCCGAGGTCGAAGCCTGACCAGCCAGAACCGCCTCGGCGTAGATCAGCAGGATGTCGGCATAACGCAGCAGCACCACGTTGTTGCCCGAATTCTGGCCCAGCACAGGGTCGCCCCCGAAGCTCTTGCCGGGACCGGCGAAGTACTTCACGATGTTGGCGCGGGTTGGCGACAGGCTACCGCCGCTGGCGACTGGCTGCAGGGTGTCGTACTTAAAGCCATTGGCCATAAACGTGTTGTAGGCGGGGGCATTGGCACGCTGTGGCTTCCAGCTTAGGTTTGTCCAGCCGTGTTCCATAACCGACCATTTCCGGCGCAGATCACCGAACTCGTACTCTTTCAGAATGTCTACCGAGGGCACGTACATTTCCCAGGCGTCGGCCTCCGACGTCCGCAGGGCACCCGCACCCCGGTCTGGATTCTTGATGTTACCTGTTCCCCAGGGGTCCTGCGAAAACTGGTGCTGAATCGAGAAAAGTGCTTCAGGGTTGTTATTCATGCTCATCTTGGTGAACATGCCGGTGTAATCGCTCACCAGCGTGTACTTACCCGAATTGATGACCTCTTCGGCTTTCGCTTTGGCATTGGCGTAATCTTTCGTGTACAGATACAGCTTCGCCATCATGCCCTTCGCCACGTACTTGGTCAATCGGCCCGGTACGTCGGTTTCGGGCAGGTTCTTCTCGGCCAGCTGCATCTCTTCGAGGGCAAACCGAAGCACGTCTTTTTGCAGGTAACGGGGAATGTTGAAGTTACCCGACAGCGCGGTTTCACCCGGATCGGTGATGATTGGGGCGGCACCCCAGGTACGGGCAATGAAGAAATACAGCATGCCCCGGATGAAGTGACATTCGGCAATGGCGGGGTCCAGATAGGCCGCTCCGCCACCCGATGCTTTCTTCTCTTCAAACGTTTTGATCATTACGTTGGCGTACCCAATGATCTTGTAAAACGCGCCCCACGAGGCACCAATGCGCTCAGAGGCCGACGAGACCGAGAAATTGAGGTATTCAACGTCGGTGTAGGTAAACATGTTACCCGCCATTACGTCGCCGATGGCGTCCTGCGCCCGGCTTTCGTAGTTCCGCCAGGGCAGACCGCTGTAGAGCGTGCTGGTGGCTCCCCGCACTTCTTCGGCGTTGTTGTAATAGTTGCCGGTGGTTGTACCCGACAGCGAGGGCCGTTCAATGAAATCCTCTTTGCAGGCAGTCAGCAACAGGGCTGGCACCAGCAGGGCATAGATTGATTTGCGATTGAGTTTCATGAGTATTGAGATTTACCCCCGACCCGGCGTAGCCCCCAACCCTCTGAAGGGGGCTAAAGCTTCGCCAATTACTTTGCCTCTTTGCAGCGCCTTAGTCCCCTTCAGGGGGTTGGGGGCTACGCCGGGTCGGGGTACTTTTTTAGAATTGCAGATTAGCGCCTACCGTGAACGTACGCGGGTTTGGATAGTGACCAGTATCGACGTTCATCAGCTTGATGCTGTTGTTGAACGCGCCAATCTCAGGATCGTATCCAGAGTATTTCGTGAAAGTTTTCAGGTTCTGAACCGTGCCGTAAACGCGCAGGCCCTGCACCTTGATCTTGCTCAGCAGCGCCTTTGGCAACCGGTACCCCAGCGACAGGTTCTGAATCCGCATGTACGAGGCATCCTCCACGTAGCGGTCCGACATGGCGGTGTTGTTCTTGTTGGTGTTCGTGAACCGGGGCAGTGAGCCATTCGGGTTCTCAGCCGTGTAGCGGTCGTTTACCGAGTTCATCTGGTTGGTATAGGCGTTGTTCAGGCCCTCCAGCTGCCAGCGCAGGAAGTTGAACGCCTTGGCCCCCTGGCTTCCCTGTAGGAACACCGAGAAATCGAAGTCGCCGTAGTTCAGGCTGTTGGTCAGGCCCCAGCTGAACTTAGGCAGTGGGCTGCCAATGAAGGTGTAATCCGAGGCGTCGATCTTCTTGTCGCCGTTGATGTCCTTGAAGCGGATGTCACCCAGCCAGGTCTCTGTCTGGTTCACTTTGTAGCCAAACTGGGGCAGGCTGGCGTCCAGATCGGCCTGCGTACGGAACAGCCCGTCGGTTACCAGACCCCAGAATGAACCCACCGGACGGCCCGGCGTCGTGTGCGAAATCAGGTAGTTGTTGTAATACACCTTCCCATCGAGCGCCGAGGCGGCACTGGCGGCCCGGTCGTAGGTATTGGTAAACTGGGTGAACACCGCGTTCGTCTTCCAGCTGAAGTTACCCTTCTTGATGTTGGTCGTGGTGAGGCCAATATCGACCCCCGTATTGGTCATCTGCCCGGCGTTGCCCAGCGGAGCCTTCAGGTCGTCCCACTGGTCGCCCACCCCGATCAGGTTTGGACCCGTCAGGAAGATGATCATGTCTGACGTTACTTTCTTATACACATCGATCGTCGCGTCGATCCGGCCACTCAGGAAGCCCAGGTCAACCCCCACGTTCGTGGTCTTCACCGATTCCCATTTGAGGTTCGGGTTCGGAATACCGTTGATCATGTTCGACGAGCCGAAACCTACCGGGCCTGAGAAGAACTGCACCGCCCCCACATAGGCCGGGTTCGGCGCGCCGCCGGGGAAGTTCTGGTTACCCACTGCCCCGTAGCCAACGCGCAGTTTAGTGTAGCTCAGCACATTGGATACAGCACCTTTCATGAACTTCTCGTTGGATACCGTCCAGCCAGCCGATACACCGGGGAATGCACCCCAACGGTTGTTGGGACCGAAGTTCGATGAGCCGTCGGTCCGGAAACTGGCCGAGATCGAGTATTTATCGTCGAAGGTGTAGTTGGCGCGGGCGAAGTACGATTCCATGGCCCACTGCCCTTTACCGCCGTTCAGGCCCCAGGTGGTCTGGTCGGAGCTACCCGTGCTGAGGTCGAAAATATTGGCCTGCAAATCTACTTTGGTACCCGAAATACCCTGGTAATACGAGTTTTGCGCCTGGTGACCTACCGTTGCCTGAATACCATGCTTACCCACGTATTTGTTGTAGCTCAGGTAGTTGGTCAATGACCAGTAGTAGCTGTCAGAACGCGAGTCGATCAGTTTGCTGCGGAAGGAAGTGCTGCCCACGTTGCCGCCTTTCTGGTAGGCAATGTTGTTGTTCTGGCCCAGCGAATACGACAGTTCGTTCCGCAGCGAAATGTCTTTGGTCAGTTGCAGTTCGGCATACAGGCTCCCGAAAATGTTGTTGGTCGTTTTGGTATTGCCCCGGAACTGGCTGTTACCAACCAGGTTAGAGCCATAATACTGAACGCCGCCAACCGTTTGGCCGCCACCCCAGGTGCCGTCCACGTTTTTCACCGGTGTCAGCGGGCTGGTCGAGGCACCCCACCAGATGGTACCTTCGGCGGCATCGGCCAGCGATACCTTCTGAATGCTGCGCGATACGTTGGCGCTGATGCCTACTTTGGCCCAGCTTTTCAACTGCGTATCGAGGCTGAGGCGCGACGAATACCGCTTGAAGTCCGACCCCAGCAGGATACCCTTGTTGTCGAAGTAGTTCAGCGAGAGGTAATACGTTGTTTTATTCTGACCGCCCGAGAAGCTCAACTGATGGTTGTTGATTGTTCCTTTCTGGAACATAGCCTCCTGCCAGTCGGTACCCTTACCCAACAGGTCGGGGTTTTTGAACTCATCAGCTACCGGGTTACCAATGATCGGCAATACGGCGTTCTGAAACTTGGCAAACGAACGCAGGTCCATCAGATCCAGCCGCTTGGCCACTTCCGAAACACCCGTGTACATTTCGTAGTTGATCTTGCCTTCGCCCTGCTTGCCTTTCTTGGTCGTGATCATGATCACCCCGTTGGCCGCCTGCGACCCGTAAATGGCCTGGGCGGAGGCATCTTTCAACACGTCGATCGACTCAATATCGTTGGGGTTCAGCATGGCCATCACCGAGTTGCCGGTCTGTCCATCGCCGCCGCCCAAACCAGCGTAGCCCGTGCTGTTCGAGGTGTTGCCCCCCACAAACGGCACGCCGTCGATCACAAACAGCGGGTCATTGCTGTTGATCGACGTAACGCCCCGCACTTTCACGGAAACACCCCCGCCGGGCTGACCACCATTGCTGGTTACGGTTACCCCGGCTGCCTTGCCCTGCAAAAGTTGATCGATACCCGCCGCCGGAATGTCTTTCAATTCAGAGGCCTTGATGGTTGTGATCGACGAGGTAACGTCCGACCGTTTGGCCGTTCCGTACCCGATAACCACCACTTCGTCCAGCGCCTGACCGGTATTCTGCATGGTGATGTTGAGGGTGGTGCGATTGCCAACCTGAACCTCCTGCGTGGTCATGCCGATAAAGGAGATGACCAGTGTTGTGCTGCCTGCCGGCATGTTGATCGAAAACGCCCCGTCGACGTCGGTGGTGGTGCCCAACTGCGTCCCTTTTACCGACACCGTTGCCCCAGGAAGTCCGACTCCTTTCTCGTCAGAGACGGTTCCTTTAATCAGCCCCTTCACGTCTGATGGGCCACTGACGCTGGCTCCACTGCCTTTTGTCGTTGCCAGCGCGACGGTTTTTTTATCGATGGCTGGTCTTGCGGTCGCTCGCTCCTGTGCGTTGACCTGTAGCCAGCTGCACAAAAGAACGGCCCCTGAAAGCACATGTTTAATCATAAGAGATTGACTTAATTGTTCGAATTGAGTATTGAGGATTAAGTAAGCTGGTAAGACATTTTTCTGGCTTCGACAAGGCTCCGCATCGGTTAGGCCACTGCCAGGGCAGCAGGCTTTACCAGTTTGGGCATCGGCAGCGAAATCATGACCGAGGTGCCTTTGCCGACCGCACTCTGCCACATGACCTGCCCGCCCAGGTATGCAATGCGGGACTTGATGTTGGCAATGCCATTCCCTTTCGATGGCTGATCGGGAAAATCGCCGCCCTGCCCGTCGTCGTCGACGCTGACCAGCAACGATTCGTCATTGGCCATGATCTGAATGGTGATCGTTTGCGCGTGGGCGTGCTTCAGGGCATTGTTCAGCAACTCCTGAACCACCCGGTAGAGCATCACCGACGCCTCATCGACCAGGTCCGGGATTTCGCCGTAGTGCTCAAGTACCAGTTTGGTTTCGTTGACCAGGTTTAGCTTTTGAACCAGATCGTCCAGGGCCGGAATCAGGCCAAACGTCGATAGGGCGTAAGGGCGTAAGTTGTTGGAGATCAGTCGGGTTTCGGTACAGGCTTCGTCGAGAAACTGGTTGAGCGGATCTTTCACCGACTTAGGCAGCTGTTCCTGATGCGCTTCGACAAACAGTTTAATGCGCGACAGTTGAATGCCCAGGCCATCGTGCAGGTCGCGGGCAATACGGCTGCGTTCGCCTTCCTGCCCCTCGATCATTGCCTGAAGCGATTTAAGTTCCAACTGCCGGATCTGCTGCTGCGCAATAACGGACTGTTGACGGGCAATTAATTTCTGTTGCCGCCGCAGGAAGACAAGCGCAACAACGCCCAGAATGCTGATGAGAAGAATGGCGATCAACGTTGAATTAATGATGCGCTGATGACGACTTTGTTCTTCAGCTAATTGCTTCTCGACGGCCAGCGTTTTAACCTGGCTGTCGAGCTCCTGCAACCGAATACTTTTCGTTTGCTGCGAGTAATAAAACTGATTGGTAAAGTCGAGTGTCTTCAGCGAAGCGAGGTACGCATTTTTATAATCTTTGATGTACGAATAGCTATTAGCCGTATGCTTCGACAATTCGCGCAGGGTCGAAATGTTTTTCTCGGCCTCGGCTATCACATAGCTTTTCTGGTAGTAGTCGATTGCCCTGGCGTGCTGGTTTTTAAACTGCTCGACAATGCCTAAGTAGAAGTAGTTCAACGAAATCAACCAGTTGATCTTTAGTTGTTTGGCCATGGTCAGGCTTCGGGTGGCGAAATACTGGGCCGAGTCAGGCTGCTTTAAGCGCAGGTACGTATCGGCCAGTAGGTTCAGGGCATACGTCTGAAAATGGGGCTGTTTATACGTGACGCACATCTGTTCGGTCGCGCGTAATTCGGTTATCAGGTTTTTAGCGATCGGCTCCTTTTTTTCATTGATGTTGGCAATGCCCAGCCGACACTCGATCACCTTCGGGTTGTTGTGCGTTCGCTCAAAAAAATGCAACGCTCTGTTCAGGTATCGCTCGGCGTATGACTGCATAAAATAGTCCTGCGTGTAGTAATTGCCGATGGTGATATGCACGTTGTAATACCCCAGTGAATCGCCAAGCAGATTGTAGTATTTCAGGCTGTTAAAATACGCCTCCAGCGTGTGCTTGTTGTACCCATACTGCTGATCGTAAAGCTGACCCAACTGCTCGGATGATTTGGCGGCCTGACCGTACTTTTTTTCAACCTGTAGTTGCCTTATTTCTTTCTTCACCCGGTCGATCGTCAGCGTATCCGCTCTGGCGCCGACTTGTTGAAACAAACCGCTATAGCCAAGAAACAGAAGCAGGAGGGCGTATGGATTCATCAGGTCTGGAACGCACTGGAATAACAAGCCATCAATCAATGCACTGCATTTCCATGGCGGTTTTGATCAACAAAGCCGTGTTGGGAACGCCAAATTTCATTAACAGACTGCTGCGGTGAAATTCAACCGCTTTAGCGCTGACAAACAGTTGGTTGGCCATTTGCTGAGTAGTCAGGCCCTGCGAAATCAGGGTCAGCACTTCCGATTCGCGCGGGGTCAGGTTTGGTCGGAGGCCCACCCCAGCCGTTGATTTTCTAACCCGCGGTTCATCGTTCAGCAGAATGTGCATGATCGACTCGTTGAAATATTGTTTCTCGCTATGGACCGTCTGAATGGCCTGTAGGAGTTCGCTTTTGGTCGTGTTCTTCAGCAGGTAGCCTTTGGCCCCTTTTTTCACCATTCGCTTGATCAGGCTGGCATCGTCGTGCATGGTCAGCGCAATCACTTTGGTCTGTGGATACGTTTTGGTGATCTGCTCACAGAGGGTAAGGCCGTCATCGATCAGCGGAAACGAAATATCCAGCAGGATCACATCAATCGGCGCCTGTTTCAATGACTCCAGCACGGAGGCAACGTTGTAACACCGCTGCGTTACTTCTATTTCCGACGAACCGGAAATAAGTGACGCAATCCCTTCAACGAAGACATTATGATCATCGGCAATTAGTACGCGTATCATGATGTACTGGAAATGATTGGTGCTAAAAGAGTGAGTTAATCGGTAACCGCTGGACAGCCAGTGTTAAACGTAACGGATCAGGTAGTCGATGAGATGGCGTGTCGTATTCGCCAGGGCCGCTCTTTTTACACAACTCAAGCTAGGGACAATTGAACTTTGTTTAGCAAAATTAGGACTCAAGTAGCCGCTAAAAGAATAGTGAAAACCCAATTCCGCCAAAAATTAGGGTTTACCCTATGCCGTCGCTTCACCGGAAAACACACAATCAAGCCCCTGCTGCCGAAGCTGGTTGATTGCTGTTTGCTACTTGATAGGGCAGGTAGGATTAGTCAACCATGACCAGAATCGAGTAGGTAATCGAAACGTATTGCAATCGGTTCCAGTGGGGTAGATTTAGCAGCAGATTTAGCTTTTCCGGGTACTACCGTAGCTATCGGGTTAACCCGGTAGCTTTTGCGAGGAACCACGGATGAGCAGTTCCGAGCGCAGGATGATCGTGTTCGTGGTGTGCATATCCATCAACCCGTTCAGGTGGTTGATGAGGCTCTTCGCCGCTATTTCGCCCATTTCGCGCCCTGGGTAATGAATTGTCGTCAGCGCGGGCTCGACTACCTGCGAGACCGGGTCATTGTTGAAACCCACAATGGCGATGTCGTCGGGGATGTGCATACCGGCCTGTTTGAGCGTTGTCATGCAGCTTACCGCGCATAAATCATTGGTGACGAAAAGGCCATCCGGTCGTGCCGACATGCGCTGAATCTGTTTGGCTACGTCTACGCCCACCTCCTGACTGAGGTCGGTTACCAGCAGCAGCCCTTCATCGAAGGGAATGCCCTGCTCGGTCAGCGCCTGCTGATACCCCTTCAACCGGTCGGCATAAACGTTGCGTTTGAGATTGCCCGTCACGTGCAGAATCCGCTTGCGGCCCTGGTTCAGCAGGTGAGCCGTTGCTTCATACCCGGCCTTCATGTTGTCGATGACAATGCTTGTAGACTGGTCAGTGGCAATAACCCGATCGAAAAACAGCAGCGGGACCCCCTTGTTGATGAAGGCGTTGAAGTGGGATATATCTTCGGTGTCATACGCAACCGACACCAGCAACCCATCGACCCGGCTGTTGAACATGGTTTGGGCGTTTGCTTTCTCTTTCGTTACCGACTCAAGCGACTGGCTGATAATCAGGTTATAACCGGCTTCGTTGGCCACTTTCTCCATCCCGGCCAACACGCACGAGACAAAGTTGCTGTTCAGGCGGGGTACAATGACGCCAATCGTGTTGGTTCGCTGCCGCCGGAGGTTACTGGCAAACGTATTGGAGCGGTAGCCCATCTCGCGGGCCATCGACGTAATGACATCCTTGGTGTTGCCTTTGATTGCCGGGTGGTCGTTGAGCGCCCGGCTAACCGTTGCCGGCGAGTAGTTCAACCGCTTTGCGATGTCGTAAATCGTAACTTCTTTTTCCATAGCCTGAACTGCGGCCCCCGTTTTAGGCAACTTATGAAACCAAGGTTATTTGTCCGATTAGCCCTGAATTCGTGCAATCGCTTACATAACCTCCCGGCCCAATTGAGATACGCACAGCGTTAAATAGAGGCTGCTTATTGGGCAAATGTAGCTGGTTTGTACAGTATTTGGGTAAGAAAAGACAAAAATACTAGTGAAAACCCTAGTATTTTAGGCAAAAAACAGGATTTATCTGAGTTGCAATAAACGTGTTTTGCATTAAATTTTATGCAATCGGTTGCTTTTTTAACTTTTTCATAAAAACTTTGCACTTGATCTGTAAGCAGATCAGCTATTACCCAGTCATTCTAGCTTGTTACAATTCATATACACCTTATCTCTTCACAAATGATGGGAACATCTTTATGCGGGAACAGCACTAACCCGCGGATGGCCGTACGCTGTCCAGCATGGGTCAGCCACCTGTTTATTACCGGGCTACTCTTCTTCAGTAGCCTCCTGATGGCTCAGGCTCAGTCAGCAGTACGGGGCCGGGTAACCGACGAAAACGGGAGCGAGCTGCCCGGCGTGTCGGTTGTTCTGAAAGGAACACAGGTTGGTAACGTAACCGATCCCAATGGCCTTTATTCGGTCAACGTACCGGCCAGCGGAGGAACGCTGGTCTTTTCGTTCATTGGCTATACGTCGCAGGAGGTACCCGTCAATGGTCGCTCAACCGTGGACGTGACGCTGGCGGCCGATGTCAAGGCCTTAAACGAAGTGGTGGTAGTGGGTTATGGCGTTCAACGCAAACGGGATGTTACGGGGTCGGTTGTGTCGGTGAATGAGGCCACACTGAAAGAAGTACCCGCCCCTAACCTGATCAACCAGCTGAAAGGCCGGGCGGCCGGGGTAACTATCATCAGCAATGGGTCTACGCCGGGTTCGCAGGGATCTATTCGTATCCGTGGTAACCGCTCACTGACGACCGGTAACGGCGATGGTCTCGATGGTCCGCTGGTCGTGGTTGATGGAATACCCTATGGCGGTTTGAATGATATAAATCCGGACGACATTGCCAACCTTGAAATTCTGAAAGATGCGTCTGCAACAGCTATTTACGGCTCTCGCGGTGCCGGTGGTGTTATTCTGGTTACGACCAAACGGGGTAAAATCGGCAAACCGGTTCTCAGTTACGACGGCTACCACGGGGTAACCAACATCATGGGCAAGTACAACGTCATGAATGGTGCCGAGTATGCCCAGTTCAAGCAGGAGGCTGCCAAGTACAACCGCACGGCTCCCGGAACGACGGCCTACCCGCTTACCGTAAAAGAGCAGGAGGCGCTGGCCGCTGGTGTTTCTACAGACTGGCAGGGTTTGATCTACAAACCAGGTTTCAATACCAATCATCAGCTGGGTTTGCAGGGTGGTACTGAAAACACGCAGTACTCACTGGGTATGGGTTATTTCAATGAGACGGGTATTATTCCCAGCCAGAAATTCGAACGGTACACCGTTCGGGCTACCATTGATCAGCGCCTTGGAAAAAACATCAAAATTGGTCTGAACACCCTGAATACCCTCACCTACACCAATACGCCCGGTGGCGGTGGTATACCGGGTGGATTGGTTCGGTTAACCCCCCTGGCATCTCCTTATAACGCAGATGGCTCGGTGAACACGTTTCCTTCAGAAGGCTCGATTGATGCGGCCGGCATAAACCCGCTGACGATCATCACCAAGAAGGATGCGTATTTAGGACGTACCCGGTCGTTGAGAACATTCAACAGTTTATATGGCGAATGGAACATTCTACCCGGTCTGCGGTACCGGTTCAATGCCGGTCTGAACTTCAGCCAGTCGAACTACAATGGTTATGGCGGTCCGCTCACGTATTTTAACCAGGCTACGGTTCAGTCATCGTCCAACGCCGAGATCAGCAATAGTGAGTTTTGGGATATCAACCTTCAGCACTTGCTGTATTATGACAAAACGATTGGAAAGCATAAACTGGGTTTTACCGGACTGTATGAAGTCACGCAAAACCATTCGCTGGGAAGCCGCTTCACAGTGACGGGGGTGCCGGCCGATTATATCAAGACGTCCAACTTCTCGCTGGCATCAGGCCAACCTGTAGCTAACTCGGATTTTGGTAACTCGTTTCAAGAAACTGGTCTGCTTTCCTACATGGGACGGGTCAACTACAGCTTCAATGACCGCTACCTGCTGACGCTGACCCTGCGCCGGGACGGTTCATCTACGCTGTCGCCGCAGAACCGTTACTTCAACTACCCTGCCGTTGGCGCTGGCTGGAACGTGATTGATGAGCCGTTCATGAAAAGCGTTCCTGCGATATCGAACCTGAAATTGAGAGGTGGCTGGGGTATCTCTGGTAACCGGAACGTAGGTGCCTATTCAACGCTGGGTGCTTTATCGGCAGGCTATTACAATTTTGGGCTTGGCACGGTCGGCCAGCAGTTGGCCTACACTGTTACCAGCCTGCCTGCTTCCAATCTGGGCTGGCAATCAACCTCACAGGTTGATATCGGCGTGGACTTTGGCTTATTTAACAACCGGATTACGGGTACGGTCGACTGGTATCTCCAGAAAACCAAAGATATTCTGTTGTCTGTTCCTCTGCCCCCCAGCAATGGTGCGGGTTCAACGCTGAAGAACCTGGGCGCAACGGAGGGACGGGGCTTAGAAACATCGCTGACGTTTGATATCTTCAGAAAGCCCGGCGGGTTCAACTGGAGTGCCGACGTGATCTATTTCTTCAATCGGGAAAAAATCACTCAGCTTACCACACCAGCTGAACAGTCGAATATTGGTGCCGGCTGGTTTGTTGGACAGCCTCTTTCGGTCATCTATGACTACAACAAGATTGGCATCTGGCAAACAGCTGACCAAGGCGATGGTACGCTGGCTAAACAGACATCGCCGGTGCAGTTCCCCGGACAAATCAGAGTTCAGGACGTAAATAACGACGGTAAAATTGATCCGGCCGATCGTCAGATACTGGGTACTTTCCAGCCTAAGTGGGAAGGTGGGTTTACCAACCGGTTTACCTTCAAAAACTTCGATGCGTCTATCGTGACCTTCGCCCGGATGGGAATGAAAGTAATTGTGCCCTACCTAACGGGTAACTCTACAGGTTCGGGCGGATTCGCGTTCTTTAACCAGGGCCGGGTAAACCAGGTAAAAACAGATTACTGGACGGATACCAACCCAACCAACGCCTTTCCTGCTCCTGATGCCGGTGGTGCGGTGGCTCAATTTGGTTCAACGCTGGGTTATTATGACGGATCTTTCATTAAAGTAAGGAGTATTAACCTGGGCTACACGTTCTCCAGCCAATTGCTTAAATATGTTGGTGCCAGTTCGGCCAGGGTTTACTTCAATGCTACCAATCCGCTCATCCTGTATTCACCGCTGGTAAGCCAAAATCTGGCTATCGATCCGGAGGGGAACGGGTATGCTACTGGTCAGTCAACACTGAATGACCAGTCGGGAAACCGGGCAACCCCAGAGCGCCAAATCTCCGTAAACCTGAATAACCCGCCTGTACGGCAATTCACGTTCGGCGTAAATCTCAAATTCTAATCATTGACACTCTTATGAAGAATATAAAAGGTTGGACTCTGGTTGGCCTTATGGCTTTACTAAGCACAGGCTGTGAGAACATACTGGAGGAGAATCCACAATCGCAGATTGTTCCTTCTTATTTCAACAGTCCTTCGGGTGTACTGGGGGGTATTGCCGGCGTCTACAACGACATTCGGGGGCAGTGGGGAACCGAAGGATTCACCGTTGAAATGCAGGCCGGTACGGATGATTTTTTACAGGGTGCCAGCTCAGGCGGGGGGCCTGCCTACACCTACAACGGTCTCAACGGGAGTAACTTCGGTGCGGCATGGGGTGTAGCTTTCCAGGACATCAATACGCTCAATGGCGTGTTGCAGTATGGCGCTACCATCGATTTGCCGGAGGCTACCCGCAAGCAATACCTGGCACAGGCCAAGTTCCTGCGTGGGTTCTGGTATTTTTATCTGGTGCAGACCTTTGGCGACGTACCCCTGAATACCACGTTCATTACAGTGCCCTCCCAGGCAGCGTCACGTCAGCCAGCCGCCGATGTGTATGTTCAGATTATTAAGGATCTGACCGAAGCTGCGGCCGATCTGCCGAACACACCAACAGCTCCATTCCTGGGTAAAGCAGCTACCAAACCCGTAGCGCAACTGCTGTTGGCCAAAGCGTACCTGACTCGTGGCTGGCTTAACAATACGGCGGCTGACTTTACGCAGGCAGCCACTATCTGCGCCGATATCATCGCTAACAAAGGAACATACGGACTGGATTTGTGGGCCGATTATGGCGATGCGTTTGTGCCAGCCAACGATTACGGGAAGGAGACGATGTTTGTGAGTGACCATATCAACGACCCGAAGTTTGGTTACTATACCGTGGGTGGGGGGGCCGCTGGTGGAGGCGCTCAGAACCTGACCCCCTGGTTTACCAACTGGAATTATCCCAATAACAGCGGTATCAACTCGTTCGTTAATGCGGCTGGAGCCCTGGTAAACAGCGGAACATCGGGCATGATCCGGGATTCTTTCTATGGCCGCCCCTTTATTCGGATGCGTCCTAACAGCGATAAATTGAAAACGGGTCCTAATGCAGGCAAGAGTTATTTTCTTGATCAGGCATTCACCAATCGGACTATCGATACCCGATTTGCCAATTCGTTCTACACGGTATACATCGCCAATACGGCGGTTACCAACTCGGCTACTGCGGCCAACAACAAACGCGGCATTAGTTACACAACCGTAGTTGGGGCCGATACCGCCGTTTGGCTTCCCGACTTTGAGGTGGCTGGTGCGCCCCAGTTTGTTGGAACAAGACCTTTCAAGGGAATCGTGGTGCCACCAAGCTTGTGGAATAATGGAATTTTCCCATCGTTAAAGAAATTTATGGACCCCAGCCGGGGCGCCAACTTCAACGATCCATCCACCCGCCCGGTTGTGTTGTACCGTTTCTCGGACGTTTACATGACGGGTGCCGAGGCTTATCTGAAAGCCGGTGATGCCACTAAGGCAGCTGCTTTGATTAACGTGGTGCGCCAGCGGGCGGCCTTCAAAAAAACCAATACAGCCGCCCAAAATGCCGCCGCCGCAACGGCTATGGTCATCACGCCCGCCGACGTAACGGTCGATTTTATTCTGGATGAGCGCAGCCGCGAGTTCTTTGGCGAATGGCAGCGCTGGCACGACCTGGTTCGTACCCGTTCGCTGGTACGCCGTGTACAAGCCTGGAACCCCGAAGCAGCGGCTAATATCAAGGATTTTCACATGCTGCGCCCGATTCCGCAGAACCAGATCGACCGCACGGTGGCGGGGCCGAAGTTTCCTCAGAATACAGGTTATTGATTGGGTAACTGGTTGATTAGGGGGTTGGGGGCTACGCCAATCACCTAATCAACCAGTTACCCAATCAACCAATTACCCATCATGAAACAGATCGTTCTCCTTGTTTTGCTGCTTTGGGCCGGGGCTACCGCTCGGGCTCAATTGCGATTACCCAAACTGATCAGCGATGGGATGGTGTTACAGCGTGACGCCGCCCTGACCGTGTGGGGATGGGACAAACCAGGCGAGAAAATCACCATCCGTTTCAGGGATAAAAACTATAAGGCAACGACCGATAAGGGGGGTAAATGGCAGGCGACGCTGCCACCCATGCCGCCGGGCGGGCCTTTTGTGATGGACGTTGCCGGTAGCTCCCGCCTCACGATCAGCGATGTTCTGGTCGGCGACGTTTGGTTTTGCAGCGGCCAAAGCAACATGGTCCATCAGCTGAACATTCATGATGTTACCTACGCCGACGAGATTCAGACCGCCAATTACCCGCAGATTCGCCAGTTCTGGGTACCCACGCTCACCAGCCTTCAGGGGCCGCAGCAGGATCTGCCAAACGGGCGGTGGAGTGCTGCGGTGGGCGAAGCCGTCAGGCCATTCTCGGCGGTAGCGTATTTCTTTGCCAAACAAATTCACGAACGATACAAGGTACCCGTTGGTATCATCAACGCCAGCGTGGGCGGTACGCCCATCGAAGCCTGGCTGAGCGAGGAAGGGCTGACTGACTTTTCGACGCTGAAAACAACCGCAGAGAAAAACAAAGACACGACCTACATCAATAGCCTGTCGCGGAGGCAACCTGCCACCAACCGCCCGCAACCCCCCGTTGATCTGGGTACGGCGGGCCAAACGAAGTGGTACGACCTGGCGTATACCCCTAAGGGCTGGCACTCGATCAACGTGCCGGGCTATTGGGAAGATCAGGGCGTCAAAGACCTGAATGGCGTGGTCTGGTATCGAAAAGAAGTGACCATCCCCGCGTCGATGACCGGCAAGCCTGCCCGCGCTTTTCTGGGGCGGATTGTAGATGCCGACGAGCTGTACATCAACGGCAAGTCGGTGGGTAGAACCACCTATATGTATCCGCAACGCCGGTACATGATTCCGGCCGACCTGCTGAAACCGGGCAAGAATGTGTTTGTTGTGCGGGTTACCAATAATGGCGGTAAAGGTGGTTTTGTACCCGATAAACCCTACTCTGTTTTTGCGGGGGCCGATACGGTCGATCTGAAAGGGACCTGGCAATACAAAGTGGGCACCGTATACAAACCCTTTACGGGCGGTGGCTTCGGCGGCGGAATTTCGGCCCAAAACCAGCCCACGGCGCTGTACAATGCGATGGTAGCCCCCGAAGTCGGCTACGCTCTTAAAGGATTTTGCTGGTATCAGGGGGAGAGTAACGCGGGTCGTGCGCAGGAATACGCTGCCCTGATGCCCGCGCTGATCAACGACTGGCGGGCCCGATGGCAGCAAAGCAACTTGCCGTTTCTGTACGTGCAACTGCCTAACTTCATGGACTATACGTACCTGCCTGTAGAAAGCGATTGGGCCCTGTTGCGGGAGGCGCAGTTGAAGGCGTTGTCGGTTCCCAACACGGCTATGGCCGTAGCCATTGATCTGGGCGAGTGGAACGACATTCATCCCGATAATAAAAAGGCAGTCGGCGAGCGCCTTGCGCTGGCGGCTTTCAAATCGGCTTACCACGAAAACGTAGTGTCTTCCGGCCCGCTGTATCAATCGGCTGCCATTGAGGGTAACAGAATCGTGGTCAGTTTTACGAACGTGGGCGGCGGGTTAATCACTAACGATGGCGAGCCATTGGGTGAGTTTGCCATTGCCGGCAGCGATAAAAAATTCGTGTGGGCCAACGCCAAACTAGAAGGCGGAAAGGTGGTGGTATGGAGCGATGACGTGACCGCCCCTCAATACGTTCGCTATGCCTGGGCCGACAACCCGGTGAACCCAAATCTGTATAACAAAGAAGGCCTGCCTGCGTCGCCCTTCCGAACGGATAAATAGGTTTTCTGGACTATAGTGAACGGCAGAAGAAGCCGCTCGCTGCTGATTCGGACGAGTTGAAACGCTTACCGGTCTTTAAGTTGACAGGTATCGTTATAATGGCCTTAGCAAGCGGTTGAAAACGGGTAGAAGTGCCGGGGTAAGCCCCTTCTGTTTTTGCGTATAACCAATCCTAAATCAACCTCTTTTTTCATGAGACTACTACTCGTAACTGCCGTAATGCTATGCCTGCTCGGTCAGGCAGGCGTATCGCTGGGGCAGCAAATTTCCCGCGACGAACTTCTTTTTTTAACACCGGAATGGAAAGGCGAACGCTTCGCTGACGGTCGCCCGAAAGTGCCCGACGCGTTGCTGAAACGCATGAAACGCGTCACGCACGAGGAGGCCTGGGCGGTGATGAAAGGAGAGAACTATAAGTATCAGTATGCTGAAGGCTGGCAAACGATCAATCCCGACAGCGTATTGGTTGGCCGTGCCGTTACGGCCTGTTTCATGCCTGGCCGCCCGGATGTGCACCGGGTGATCGACCAGAAGGGCCACGACAAAGACGGGCGCGTGAAAGGGCAGAACTCCTGGCCAATCGACCTGCTGGTGAGGGGCGACGTTTACGTGGTGGATCAGTACGGTATGCACGAAGATGGGCCTACCATTGGCGACAACCTGGGTAACTCGATCTACGCCAAAACCGGTAACGGGATTGTGTACGAAGGGGCCGTTCGGGATGTGGCCGGGCTAAAAGAGATCGGCGGCTTTACGTCGTACTTCCGTACCTACCACCCCTCGCACCATAACCCACCGGGCGATCTGAACACCGTGCTGATCGGGATAAACAAACCAACCCGCATTGGTAAGGTGCTGGTCATGCCCGGCGATATTGTGCTGGGCCGCGACGGAGCCGTTTCCTTCATTCCGCCTCACCTGGCCGAAAAGGTCGTGAAGACCTCGGAGATCATACGCCTGCGCGATATGTTCGGGCACCTGCGGCTGCGCGAGCAGAAGTACACGCCTGGGCAAATCGATACCCGCTGGTCGGATGAGATTGAGAAGGATTTTTCGAAGTGGCTCAACGACCACGTCAGCGAGCTACCCGTACCGAAAGAACAGATTCAGGATTACCTGAAAACCCGCACCTGGTAATATGATGTCGAATTTCGGATTTGGGATTTGTTGCTGACGCATAGCCTTTCGACTAGGCGTAAACAACAAATCCCAAATCCGACATCCCCAATCCAAAATCCCTAAACCTCTCTACTTCCATGACTACGTCTCGTCGTTCATTTCTGACCAAAGGCGCCATCGCCAGTGCCCTGGCAGCCACATCGATATCAACATTTGGCGAAGGGCTGGAAACGGCCGTTCAGCGCGCGCCCCTTTCCTCGGCTCCGTCTGATCTTAAAATCACCGACATCAAATGTGGCTACACTCGTGGCGGGCACAGCCTGTTTGTGAAAGTGCACACCAACCAGGGCATCTGGGGCTGCGGCGAAGCCGTCGATGCGTCGGTGGGTACGTATCACCTGGTGAAGCTGATGGGGGAGCGCATCAAAGGCAAAAGCCCACTGAACGTGAACCGCCTGTTCGAGGACGTTCGCAAATCAGGCTTCTTCGAGGGCGCGCAGGCTGGTATGTACATCTCGGTGCTGTCGGCCATTGAAACCGCGCTGTGGGATCTGACCGGCAAAGCGCTGGGGCTGCCCGTGTACCAATTGCTGGGCGGTAAATACCGCGATAAGGTCCGCGTGTATTGCGATACGGGTGCCTACCGCGAAACCGATACCAGCGCGGAGGCCTTTGGTAAAAGTGCCAAAAAAGCGGTCGATATGGGCTTCACCGCCGTGAAATACGATATCGACGAGCGCAACGACCCCAATAAATACGATGCCTATAACTGGACCGCCAGCCAGGGTGAACTGGAGCGGATGTACAACCAGATTGCCGGGGTTCGGAAAGCCGTTGGGCCGAAAATCGACATCTGCGTGGACATGCACGGCCGCTACGACATGACCACGGGTCGGCGCGTGGCCAAGATGATGGAGCCGCTGAACCTGCTGTTTCTGGAAGAGCCCATCCCGGCCGAAAACGCCGAGGCGTATAAGCAGATCCGGGAGGCGTCGAACACGCCGATCTGCGCGGGCGAAAATCATTACCTGGCGCATGGTTTCCGGAAGCTGCTCGAAATAGGGGCCGTCGATATCATCATGCCTGACCTACAGAAGGCGGGCGGCTTAGGCGAAGGGCAGCGCATTGCCAACCTGGCCAACCTGTATTACGTGCCGTTTGCGCCCCACATGGTGGCCTCCTACCTGGGTGCCATGGCGTCGAGCCACGTATGCGCATCAGTGCCGAACTTCCTGATTCTGGAGTGGCAGATCTATTTTCACGAAGAACCGATGTTCAAGGAAATTGTCACGTTCGACGGGCCCATGGTGAAGAACGGATTTATCCCGCTCTCGGAAAAACCGGGTATCGGCGTGGAGATCAACGAAGAAGGCATGCGCAAATACGCGCCGAAAGACGTGCCATTTTTTGTGTAAAATCAAGTTGTTCAGGCCGGGGCGGCCTGAACCGCTATACTGCCATGATGAACAAAGTTAGCCTCTTTCTACTCTGCCTGTTGATCAGCGCTTCAGCCGTTGCCATCGACCCGGATTCCTACGTATCGGGCCAGAATGGGAAAGGCCGTTTTGCGCTGGCCGCCAACGGAAAGGCAACGGTGCTTGTCGCAGCCGAAGCTGATTTTCCGGGTGTGCTACGGGCCGTGAAAAACCTACAGGCCGATCTCCGGAAGGTGACCAGCGTAGAGCCAGCGGTGTTGACAACAACCGCTGCGGCTGGCCGGGAAATCGTGCTGGTCGGTACGTTGGGGAAAAGCCCGCTGATCGACCAGTTGGTAAAGGCGAAAAAACTCAATGTGGCTGATCTCACGGGTAAGTGGGAAATGTTCGTGACGCAGACCATCGAGAAGCCATTTCCCGGTGTCGATCGGGCGCTGGTCATTGCGGGTAGCGACAAACGCGGCACCATTTACGGCGTTTACGACCTGTCGGCGCAGATTGGTGTGTCGCCCTGGAGCTGGTGGGCCGACGTGCCGGTGCAGACCCAGGCGGCGCTGTATGTGCTGCCTGGTCGGCATACGCAGGGAACCCCGGCCGTGACCTACCGGGGTATTTTCATCAATGACGAGGCCCCCGCGCTATCGGGCTGGTCGAAGGCCAAATTCGGTGGGTTCAACCACACATTCTACGAACACGTGTTCGAGTTGATTCTCCGGATGAAAGGCAATTACCTCTGGCCCGCTATGTGGGGTAGTGCCTTCTACGACGATGACGCGATGAACCCCAAACTGGCGGATGAGTATGGCGTGGTAATCGGCACCACCCACCACGAACCCCTGATGCGGGCCCATGACGAATGGCGTCGGTATGGCAAAGGGGGCGTCTGGAACTACCAGAAAAACGACGCCGCCCTCCGCGACTTCTGGCGAACGGGTATCCAGCGGATGGGTTCCAATGAAAGCATCATCAGCCTGGGTATGCGGGGCGATGGCGACGCGCCCATGAGCCGCGAAAGTAACACCGCGCTGCTGGAGCAGATCGTGGCCGATCAGCGCAGGATCATTACCGAAGTAACGGGCAAAGACGCTTCGGCCACGCCGCAACTCTGGGCCCTGTACAAAGAAGTGCAGGACTATTACGACAAAGGCATGCGCGTTCCCGACGACGTAACGCTGCTGCTCTGCGACGATAACTGGGGCAATATCCGCAAGCTGCCAGCTGTAGGAACACCCAAGCGGGCGGGCGGCTACGGCATCTATTACCACTACGATTACGTGGGTGGTCCGCGCAACTACAAATGGCTGAATACAAGCCCGATTGCACATACCTGGGAGCAAATGCACCTCGCTTACGAACACGGTGTTGATCGCATCTGGATCGTCAACGTCGGGGACATTAAGCCCATGGAGTTTCCCATCGAGTTCTTTCTCGACTACGCCTGGAACCCCGGCAAATGGCCCGCCACCAAACTAAACGAATACACCCGGCTATGGGCGGAGAAGCAGTTCGGCCCCAAACATGCGGCGGCCATTGCCGACATGCTAGCCAAATACACGAAGTACAACGCCCGCCGGAAACCCGAACTGCTGGCCCCCGACACCTACAGCCTGACCAACTACCGCGAAGCTGAAACCGTAGTGGCCGAGTACAACAAGCTACTGACCGAGGCTGAGCAGCTGGGTGCCCAACTCCCGGCCGCTTATCAGGATGCGTATTTTCAGTTGGTGCTGCACCCCATAAAAGCCTGCGCGACGGTGAACGAGTCTGTACGTAACGGCGGGACGAAATCAGTGGTACGCTAAACAGGGGCGCGCCGCCACCAATGACCTCGCCGAACGGGTGAAGCAGCTTTTCGAGAAGGATGCGCAGATCACCCGCTTCTACAACGACACGCTGGCGGGTGGTAAAGTGGAGCCACCTGATGGACCAGACCCACATTGGCTACACGTACTGGCAACAACCCGACAAGAACAAAATGCCGGATGTGAAAACGCTGGATGTACCGGCCACTGCCGATATGGGCGTGGCCATCGAAGGCGCTGATGCCTGGTGGCCGGGCGAATCGGGTGAGGCCGTATTGCCAACGTTCGATCCGTATAATCGGCAGACCTACTACATCGACGTGTTCAACCGGGGGCGGGCACCCTTCGCGTACAGGGTCGAAGCGGGCGCGCCCTGGCTAAAAATTGCCTCGCCGACGGGTACGGTTACGAAAGAAACCCGCCTACTCGTTAGTGTCGACTGGAAGCAGGCCCCCATCGGAACGCAGCGTGTCCCGATCACCATTAGCGGGCCGGATGGGAAGCGGGTTACCGTGCAGGCGGTGGTGAACAACCCGGCATCACCCAAACCAGATGCCGTAACGGGTTTCGTAGAAAGTAACGGGTACGTCTCCATCGAAGCCGAACACGCCAGCCGACAGGTTGAAACGGCCTCAGTGAAATGGCTGCTCATTCCAGACGTTGGCCGCACCGCTTCCGGTATGACAGTGTCGCCGGTTACAGCCCCCAGCATCCAGGAATTTTCGGGTACGTCGCCCCGGCTCGAATACACGGTGTATCTCGCCGACAGTGGGGCCGTGCAGGTGCAAACGTACTTGTCGCCTTCGCTCAATTTCAACGATAACAAAGGCCTTCGGTACGCCATTTCGTTCGACGATGAAACGCCGCAGGTAATCGACATCCACGCGAAGGAAACCAACCGTATCTGGGAGCAGTCGGTAGCCAACAACATTCGGATTGTGCCCTCGCAGCATAAATTGAGTAAGTCGGGTACCCATACGCTTAAAATCTGGATGGTTGATCCGGCCGTGGTGGTGCAAAAACTGGTCATCAGCCGGGGAACGCTCAAACCCAGTTATCTCGGGCCACCCGAAAGTTTCCACCGGGGGGGTGTCGGTGAGCAACCAGGCGAATCAACCGGCCGATGAAGGGCGACGTACGCATGAATGAGAGTCATAAACCGGTAAACTAGACCCACTTACTCCAATGAAGCGATTACTTGCCAGTAGCCTGCTGTTGACCCTGCCCGTCACGTTGCTCGCTCAATTTGGCCCGCGAACGCCCGAACAGGACAGCCTCATGGCCCGGATGCAGCGTAAAACGCAGGCCGACCACCGGGCTATGATGGCGCAGCTCAATATCAAGGAGTTACGGCCGGGTCCATCGGGTAATCCGAAGGCGCCCAATGCCGCTAACGCAGACGAAAGTAAGGCCACTCCTTACACCTCGCTGCCCGATCCGCTGGTGCTGAAAAACGGCAAGCGCGTGACATCGGCGAAAGACTGGTGGCAGAAGCGGCGTCCCGAAATCGTGGAGGACTTCGACCGGGAGGTCTACGGTCGCCTGCCGGCCAATGTGCCGAAGGTGACCTGGCGGGTGGTCAGCACCAAAGACACCATGAACGGGCCCTACCCGATTAAATTGAAAAAGCTGGTCGGGCATGTCGACAACGCCACCTATCCCGCCATCAACGTTAATATCGATCTGACGCTGGCTACCCCGGCGAAGGCAACCAAGCCGGTGCCGGTGATGATGGAGTTTATTTTCCAGTTCCCCGCTGGTTTTCGTCCGCCGCAGCCCCCCGCCGGTACGCCCCCACCGCCACCCAACTGGCAGCAGCAACTGCTTGAAAAAGGCTGGGGCTACGCGCTGCTGGTGCCCACCAGTTTTCAGGCCGATAACGGCGCGGGCCTCACCGAAGGCATCATTGGGCTGGTAAACAAAGGCGAACGCCGGAAGCCCGACGACTGGGGGGCGCTGCGGGCCTGGGGCTGGGGTGCCAGTCGGGCCCTCGATTATTTCGAGACTGACAAAGACGTCGACGCGAAGCAGGTGGGAATCGAAGGGCTGTCGCGCTACGGTAAAGCGGCGGTGGTGGCGATGGCCTACGAACCTCGCTTCGCCATCGGATTCATTGGCTCGTCGGGCGAAGGAGGCGTGAAACTTCACCGTAGGCTTTACGGTGAGCAGGTCGAAAACGTAGCCAGTTCAGCAGAATACCATTGGATGGCGGGCAACTTCATTAAATACGCCGGTCCACTGACGCCGAACGACCTGCCCGTCGATTCGCATGAATTGGTTGCCCTTTGCGCTCCCCGCCCGGTCTTTATCAGCTCGGGTTCGCCCGACGTAGAAGGCCGCTGGCTCGATGCAAAAGGCATGTTTCTGGGCGGTGTATATGCTGGTCCGGTCTACGAACTACTGGGTAAAAAAGGCCTGGGAACAACGGAGTATCCCGCTCAGGAAGTGGCGGTAGACAGTGGTGAAATTGCCTATCGGCAGCATAGTGGCGGGCACACAACCGGCCCCAACTGGCCTGCGTTTCTGCAATACGCTGATCGCTATATTAAATCACCGCTCGTTAATAGGTGTAGCGCTGCTTCCCGCTTCGGCGTAGCCCCCCGCCCTAAAGGGAGCCCGCTGGCGCACAGTATTACTCACGCGTATGCTATTAATGCGCCAGCGGGCTCCCTTTAGGGCGGGGGGCTACGCCGAGGCGGGAAGCAGGCCAGCTACACCCATCACAATTACGGTCATAATTACCCAGTATTCAACAATAATGAAGAAGTATCACTGGCTTTTTGCGCTTTTACTCACCACTACGTTGGCTACGCACAGGCACCGCCAGCGGGCGATGATGGGTATCGGCTCTGGCTGAAATATGACCTGATCAATGACGTGCCTAGGCGGCAGGCATATACGAAGGCAGCGCAGTTCATTGTCCTGGCGGGAAACTCACCTATCCTGAAATCGGCCGCTGATGAGTTGCGGATGGGCTTACAGGGCTTGTTAGGAAAGTCGGTGCCGGTGGTCAGTAGTGCCGCTGGCCGAACGGGCGGTATCGTTTTATCGGTCGTGTCGGCCCCCGGGCCGGTGGGCAGGCGCTCAACAACGAAGGGTATCAGATCGCAACGACTTCGGGCAACATCACCATTACCGGCAAAACAGATGCGGGTGTGCTCTACGGCGCGTTTGCGTTGCTTCGCCACATGCAGACGGGACAATCGATCGATCGTGTTTCGATAATGAGCAACCCGAAAGTGCAGTACCGGATGCTGAATCACTGGGATAACGTAGATGGAACCGTCGAGCGGGGCTACGCCGGGCCAGTCGCTTTGGAAATGGTATGAACTGCCCGAGCGGGTAGATCCCCGTTACCGCGATTATGCCCGTGCCAACGCGTCGATCGGTATCAACGGTACGGTGGTCAACAACGTAAATGCCAGCGCCCGGTTTATGTCGGCCGAGTACATCCGGAAAGTGGCCGCACTGGCTGCTGTGTTCCGGCCCTACGGTATTCGCGTGTATCTGTCGGTGTATTGGGCGGCCCCCAAAACACTGGGTGGCCTCAAAACGGCTGACCCACTCGATCCGCAGGTACGGGCCTGGTGGGCCGACAAGGTGAACGAACTGTACCAGGCCATTCCTGATTTTGGGGGCCTGCTGGTTAAAGCCAATTCGGAAGGGGAGCCCGGCCCGCAGGATTACGGACGTAATCACGCCGACGGGGCCAATATGCTGGCCGAGGCCATGAAACCCTACGATGGCGTGATTATCTGGCGCGCATTCGTTTACAAGGCCGACCCCAACGGCGATCGGTTCAAGGCGGCCTACGAGGAGTTTACGCCCCTCGATGGCCAGTTCGACAAGAAGGTGATCGTGCAGGTAAAAAATGGCCCGATCGACTTTCAGCCGCGCGAGCCGTTCTCGCCAATGTTTGGCAACATGCCCAAAACGCCGCTTGGTATCGAGTTTCAGATCACGCAGGAGTACCTCGGCTTTGCCACGCACCTGGTCTACGAAGCGCCGCTTTTCAAGGAATGCCTGGACGCGGATACCTACGTAAATGGCAAAGGCTCTACCGTGGCCAAAGTGATTGACGGCAGCCTGCATGGGTACACCAAAACGGTCATGGCGGGCGTTGCCAATGCCGGGTCGGCCCGAAACTGGACGGGTCACCCGATGGCGCAGGCAAACTGGTATGCCTTCGGGCGGCTGGCCTGGGACCATACCCTGTCGTCGGAAGCCATTGCCAACGAATGGGTGACCATGACCCTGACCCACGAGCCACAGGCGGTGAAACAGATCACGAACCTGATGCTGAAATCGCGGGACATCTACGTCGATTACAACACACCGCTTGGGCTTGTCGCGCCCCTGGTCGGGGGTGCATTTTGCCCCGGAGCCCTGGCAGGCCCGCAGCGCCCGCCCCGACTGGACGGCCGTTTATTACCACAAAGCCGATTCGCTGGGCCTTGGTTTCGATCGCACCGTGAAGGGCAGCAACGCCCTGGCGCAGTACCGGCCCGAAGTACGCCGGCAGTGGGAGAACCCGGAGACTTGCCCGTTGCCCTATCTGCTCTGGTTTCACCATGTGGCCTGGAACAAAAAGCTGAGTTCGGGCCGTACGCTCTGGAATGAACTCTGCACCCGGTTCTATACCGGGGCCGACTCAGTCCGCTGGATGCAGCAGGAATGGGCGCAGGTAAAACCGGCCGTAAACCCCGAACATTCACGCCGACGTGGCGGCCCGGCTGGCAACACAACAACGCGAAGCCATTTGGTGGCGCGATGCCTGGGTGCTCTACCTCCAGTCGTTCGCCAAACAGCCCATTCCGGCCCCATTCAAACAGCCGGATCGTACCCTCGACGACGTTAAGCAATCCGTAAACTTATACCTGTTACGATAATGAAAGTAGATGACACAGTTCAGGCCGATGGCATCCCCAACGTTCAGCATAACCTCGCCCGGGTTTTCTCGCTCGAAGGAAAACTGGCGCTGATAACCGGTGGGGGCAGCGGCATTGGCTTCGACATTGCCCGGTGTATGGTGCTGGCTGGTGCCGACGTGGTCATCACCGGTCGCCGGGAGCAACCCCTGCGCGATGCCGTTGACACGCTGGGCGATAAAGGCCATTACGTGGTGAATGACGTTACCGAGCGCGGGTCGCTGGATAAGCTGGTGGCCACGATCGAAGCCACGTACGGCCCGATTGATATTCTGGTCAACAACGCGGGCATCAACATGAAAAAACCCGCCCTCGAAGTCACCGACGACGATTTTGACCGGATTGTACACACCAACCTCAACTCGGTCTTCACGCTGACCCGCGCCTGTGCCCAGCGGATGATCGAGCGGCAAAGCGGCTCCATCATCATGATCTCATCCATGGCGGCCTACTATGGTATCGACCGGGTGGTGGCCTATGCCGCGTCTAAATCAGCCGTAGAAGGGATGGTGAAAGTGCTGGCTTCCGAGTTTTCGGGTCAGGGTGTCCGGGTCAATGCCATTGCGCCGGGCTTCATCGAAACCGCCATGAGCAAAACCGCGATGGGTGGCGACCCCGACCGCTTTGCCCGCGCCATGCGCCGTACGCCAATGGGTAAATTCGGGCAACCTGAAGACATTGGCTGGGCGGCTGTGTTTTTGGCTTCCGAAGCGGCCAAATACGTTACCGGTGTCTCGTTACCTGTAGACGGTGGTAACTCAATTGGGTTTTAGAGGAAACTTAAAACTCAACCTTATGCGCACGGTCAGGAAAATTCATCAGGCTGAGTACCGGCCCATCGCGGATCTGGTTACGTATTCGCCGTTGCCCTCGCGGCAGCTACCGCAGATCGACCCGTTTCTGTTTCTGAACCATCATGGCTTTCAGACGTATAAACCGCGCAATCAGGGTTTACCCTTTGGTCCGCACCCGCATCGGGGAATGGAAACCGTCACCTTCATTATCGAGGGTGACATTATGCACAAAGACTCGCAGGGCTACAAAAGCGTGATCGGGGCGGGTGGTGTGCAGTGGATGACCGCCGGTCGCGGGTTGATTCACGCCGAGGTATCGTCGGATGAATTCAAGCAGAAGGGCGGCCCGCTGGAAATCCTGCAACTGTGGGTGAACCTGCCCGCTCGTTTGAAGATGACCGAGCCTGCTTATTCGGGTCTGCAAAAAGAAGATATTCCAACCATCGCGGTGAACGACAAGGTAGAGGTCAACCTCGTGTCAGGTACGTGGAACGGTCAGACCGGCGCCTTTACTACCCTGTCTGATGTATTTCTGAGTACCGTGTCCATCAAAGCGGGTGGTGCCGTTTCATTGCCCGTCGCTGATAACCGGAACATCCTTTTTTACCTCATCCGGGGTGGGTTGACAGTGAATGCACAGGAAGTAAAGCAACGCGAATTAGCCGAGTTCGACCAGGATGGCGATACCCTTGAGGTGACTGCCCAGAGCGACTCGCTAGTGCTAGTTGGTCATGCTGCTCCGTTCAACGAGCCTGTAGTGTCCCGTGGCCCATTTGTGATGAATACCGAGCAGGAAATCATGGAAGCGTATCAGGATTATCAACTGGGGAAATTCGGCGTCTGGAGCGAGTAGCGCTTTTCGCCGACCCCACCCAAAAACATCATAATCAAACCACAATGCAACGTACCCAATCACTACTCGTTCTTGCCGCCCTGCTGGGTTGCACAATCACCACGTTCGGCCAGTCGGCTGGTCAAAAGCCTATTTCTCAGCCGCTGGTGTCGCACATTTACACTGCCGACCCGTCGGCCCATGTCTTCAACGGCAGGATCTATATCTACCCCTCGCACGACATCGATGCCGCAACCAAGGAAGATGATGAAGGCGGTCACTTCGCCATGAAGGACTACCACATTTTGTCGATGGATAAAATTGGCGGAAAGGTCACTGACAATGGCGTTGCCCTGGATATCAAAGACATTCCCTGGGCGGGGCGGCAGCTCTGGGCCCCCGATGCTACCTACAAAAATGGGACGTACTACCTCTACTTCCCCGTGAAAGACAAGCAGGATATTTTTCGGATTGGCGTAGCGACCAGCAAAAAACCAACCGGCCCCTTCAAGCCCGAACCCGCGCCCATCAAAGGCAGCTACAGCATCGACCCGACCGTTTTTCAGGATACCGACGGTAAAGCGTACCTCTATTTTGGCGGCATCTGGGGTGGTCAGTTACAGCGTTGGAGCGGTAATCAGTACGATGCTAAAGGCGGCCCTGAAGAAGCCCGATGAACTTGCCTATCAACCCCGTGTAGCCCGCTTGACCGCCGACATGAAGGAGTTTGCCGAGCCAGTGAAAGAGTTACAGCTCGTTGATGAAAACGGGAAACCTTTCCTGGAAAAAGACAACGATAAACGTTTCTTTGAAGCCGCCTGGATGCATAAGTACAACGGAAAGTATTACTTCTCGTACTCGACCGGCGACACGCACAACATCTGCTACGCCATTGGCGATAGCCCATACGGCCCGTTTACCTACAAAGGCATCGTGCTCAAACCCGTTCAGGGCTGGACCAACCACCATTCCATTGTGCAGGTTGGCCCAAAATGGTACATCTTCTACCATGACGTACAACTGTCGGGCAAAACGCACCTCCGCAATGTGAAAGTGACCGAGCTAACCTATAACCCCGACGGCACCATCAAACCCATCGAGGCGTATAAGTAGGCATTGTAATGCTGTTCACCTCACCCCCAGCCCCTCTCCTGAAAACCAGGAGAGGGGAGCCGATTTAGCGTAGCTGCGCCTGTTAGCGAGGCTCCTGTAGAGTAGCTCCCCTCTCCTGGTTTTCAGGAGAGGGGCTGGGGGTGAGGTAAACCCCACTCAACTCTCTCCCAACCTTCTCCAATCCATGAAAAACAAAACGACGTTTCGCTGGCTCGCTTTGCTGCTGGCTGGCTCCATTGGCGTGGCTCCCGCGCAATCGCAGAAGGGGCTGAAAGACTATTACAGGAATTACTTCCCAATTGGCGTGGCCGTGAGCCCACGGATGGTGCAGCCGGGGCCTGAAGCGGAGTTCATCAAGGCCCAGTTCAGTAGCCTGACGCCCGAAAACGCCATGAAAATGGGGCCGATTCACCCCGAAGAGAAACGCTATTTCTGGAAAGACGCCGACGCCATTGTCGACTTCGCCCAGCAGAATAACCTCAAAGTGCGGGGGCATACCCTCTGCTGGCATAACCAGACCCCGCGATGGTTCTTCACCGACTCGACCGGCAAGCAGGTGAGCCGCGAGGTGCTGCTGGCCCGCATGAAACAGCATATCAATGACGTGGTGGGCCGCTACAAAGGTAAAATCTACGCCTGGGATGTGGTTAACGAGGCCGTTCCCGATGCAGGCCCCGACATCTATCGGAAGTCGAAATTTTACGAGATCATCGGCGAAGAGTATATCGAAAAGGCTTTCGAATACGCCCACGCCGCCGACCCATCCGCCCAGTTGTTCTATAATGACTACAATACAGAGAATGCCTCGAAACGGGACCGCATTTATCAGTTGGTGAAAAAGCTGAAGGCCAAAGGCGTACCCATCAACGGCGTTGGCTTGCAGGGCCACTGGTCGATTTACGAACCCACGGCGCAGGAGTTGGAAGAGTCGATCAACCGCTTTGCTCAGCCTGGGTCTGAAAGTACAGATCACCGAACTGGATATGTCGGTGTACCCGAAAGAGCACGAACGTCGGGAGCGCCGGGATACGGATAAGAGCGAGTTCACGGCAGCGATGAACGACAAACAGGCGGCCCAATACAACATGCTGTTCGAGGTGTTCCGGAAGCATAAGGCCAACCTCACCGGCGTCACCTTCTGGAATCTCTCCGACAAATACTCGTGGCTCGATTCGTTTCCCGTTCCCAACCGTAAAGACTTTCCGCTCCTCTTCGATCAGAACTACCAACCCAAAAAAGCCTTTGCTGAAGTGGTGAAATTTTAGGCGCAACCAAACCCGGAGGGTCTGAAAGGAAACGGTATAGGTTACACAGAATAGCCTGATTCAGTTGTCGTGTGAGCTGTTGAACAGCCCATATTGACGACCGAATCAGGCTATTCTGTGTAACCTGATTTCAGTATGCGTCAGGTATGAGCAGGCCTGGGTGGCAAGTAATAGTTGGTGTAAATAAACGTAGAGGGTAACAAATGGTTAGGGGTAACAAATGGTTACTAGTCTAAGCCGTACGTAATCGGCGGACTGATAGCCAACGAGAAAATGGAAAAAGTAATACTGGTAGCAGGCGCAACCGGCGACTTGGGTGCACGCATTGTTCGGGCGTTGCTTGCTAAAGGAGCTGACGTTCGGGCCGTGGTTCGCATGAGCAGCGATTCGGAGAAAATAGCGCAGCTGGAAACACTCGGTGTAACGGTGTTCAGGGTGAATACAGACGATGTCAATGACGTAGTGACAGCCTGCACCGGGGCCGATTGTGTCGTGTCTGCTTTGGCTGGCTTTCGCGATACGGTTGTAGACACCCAAAAAGTACTGCTGGATGCCGCCATAGTGGCCGCTGTTCCCCGCTTTATACCGTCGGACTATTCGTTGGACTTTACCAGGTTCTCAGACGGGGAGAATCGAAATTTAGACCTGCGGCGGGCGTTTCACCGCTACCTCGACAAAGCACCCATTGCGGCCACGTCTATTTTCAACGGGGCCTTTGCTGAGTTGATAACCGGCGACATGCCTCTTGTCCTGTTTAAACAGAAGTTGGTTCTGTACTGGGGCGATACAGACCACCGCATGGCTTTTACGACTAAAGACGATACAGCTGAATTTACCGCCAACGCCGCACTTGACCCGTCTACGCCGCGTTACCTCCGAATAGCTGGTGATCAACTGAGTCCGCGCGAGATACGAACGGTGGTGAGCGGGGTGTACGGAGAGAAGTTTCGGCTGTTTCGGCCCGGCGGGCCGGGGTTGCTCCGCTTCCTGACAAAAGTGGCCCGGACTGTTGCTCCCGGCGAGGGTGAGCTGTACCCGGCCTGGCAGGGCATGCAATACATGCACAACATGATCGACGAGCGGTCAACCATCAAGAAGCTCGATAACGACCGCTATCCGTCAATGCACTGGACAACGATTAAGGATGTGCTGACGGCACATCGGGCGGCGGGTAATTGATGGCTGCTATGACCCATATACTGGCGACTGAACGCCTGTTACTCCGGCAACTTACCCTTGATGACGCACCGTTTATCATTAAGCTTGTCAATAGTCCGAGCTGGCTGGAGAATATCGGCGATCGACAGATACAGACGAAAGAACAGGCAAGGGCCTATCTTCGGCAGGGGCCGCTGGCAAGCTACGAAGCCAACGGATTTGGCTTGTATCTGGTAGAATTGAAAAGTGACCATACGGCCATTGGCATGTGTGGTATTCTCAAGAGAGCTAGCCTGGGAAGTCCTGATATTGGGTTTGCGTTGCTGCCCGCCTTTACCGAAAAGGGCTATGCCACTGAAATAGCGGGAGCAGTGATGGAATTTGCGAAAAATACACTGAAATTACCCGTTATTTATGCCATTGTACTCCCCACCAATCAGGCATCAGTAAAGCTCCTGAAAAAGATCGGGTTAACGTTTGTAAAGACAATCACTGCTCCGGATACTGGGGAAGAACTGATGCTGTTCAGTAGTTAGTTGGCACTCTCGACAGGTAACCTGGTACTGCACAAAAAGCCAAACCAATGCTAAGCGAAGAAGGTACAAAGGAAAGTCCCTGGCTGTTGAAGACGCCATCGTTATCAGCTGATTATACCATGCACCGGGATATGAAAGATGGTAAGGACGTGCTGGTCTGCACCGTCGGAAAAACGGTGTTGCTCTACGAGTACCAATGCCTGGCCGATCTTCATACGATGCTGAAAGAACATGGCGACTGGGTGGATCTTGGCTCTGCCGATGAGCAGAAACCCGCCAAAGAAGGCACGGTGGAAGCGTGGGGCCGGTCTGAAAATAATCCGGTAGGGGGGTGGTATGGCTTGAAAAAGGGCCTCCGGGGCCGCTTTGGCATGTATGTGCCGCCGCTCATGGAAAAGCTGGGCCTTGCCGAATTAACGCATGACGCTAAAGGCAACCGCATGCGGGCGATCTAAGGGGGAGCTGGCCTATTGGTGCCGGTTAAATACCGAGTCCGATGTAGCTAACCGTTTCAACCAGAACCGTCCTACCGACCGCTGCGGATTTTATTTTGCCCGTTTGTCAAGATTTTGGCGGGCGGCGTGCGAAAGGCGGGTAGTTTTCGAGCCGATACATAAACCTAGACGTAGACCATGACCTCACACGAGATCGATTACAAAATCATTGGCGAAGACATTCAGGTAGTTGAGATTGAACTGGACCCCAACGAAACGGTTATTGCCGAAGCGGGCAGCATGCTCTTTATGGAAGAGGGCATTGTCTTCGAGACTAAAATGGGCGACGGTTCGCAACCCGATCAGGGGTTTTTAGGCAAGCTGCTACAGGCCGGTACACGCCTCGTTACGGGTGAGTCGCTGTTCATGACGCACTTTACCAACCGGGGTGCCGGCAAGCGGAAAGTAGCGTTTGCGGCTCCGTATCCCGGCACCGTCATGCCGATTAATTTGGGGAGTATTTACCAGAACACGCTGATTGTGCAGAAAGACGGTTTCCTGTGCGCGGCCCTGGGTACGCGGCTGGGCATCCATTTCAACCAACGGTTTGGCACGGGCCTGTTCGGTGGTGAGGGCTTCATTCTGGCCAAAATTCAGGGCGACGGACTGGCTTTCGTTCATGCCGGCGGCGTGGTCATCGAGAAACAACTGAACAACACTGTGTTGCGCGTCGATACGGGCTGCGTAGTAGCGTTTGAACCACAGATCGATTTCAGCATCGAGCGATCGGGTGGTCTTCGGAGCATGGTGTTCGGCGGCGAAGGCATGTTTCTGGCTACTCTGCGCGGTACCGGCCGTGTCTGGATTCAGTCGATGCCAATCTCAAAACTGGTGCAGCGCCTATCGCCCGGCGGTGGACAGGCTACCAAAGAAGGTGGCTCGGTGCTGGGCCAACTGGGCAACCTCTTCGAGTAACGCAGCATCAGTTAATCCTCCAGCAGCACCATTTGCTCGGTGTTGCTGAGTGAAATCAGCCGCAGCTTACGGCTGGTGTGGCTGTTACCAACCTGAATGTCTAACCGGTAGGTGCCATTGTCTAATTCCCGCAGGTCGATGCGCCGCACAAAGAGGGGCGCATCGGTGCGGGAGCGGCATGCGAACAACGTATAGCGGTTATCGTCGCGCAACCGCAGTTCGATCAGTGTATCAGGTCGTTTTTCAATCGATACATCAAGGAGTGTTGAGCCGGCGGGCGATAGAATCAGCCTGAAATCAGCCTCCTCGACCGTTACCGATGAACTACCAGCAGCGTACCCGGTATGTCCATACCCGGTATGGACATACCTGTCGGCAAATTGAGCGAAACTAACCGACTGTGTAAACAAGGTAAGACCAAAGAGTGTAAGGTGCAGGAGGCGTGTCATGGCGTATTGGTAATCAGGGGGGTAGCTGAATTAATTGCCCGGATTGGCCGTAAAGCACCGACTATTTAGGTATGTTTGGAAATGCTATTTTCGCATCAACTTATTCTGTTTGGGCATAACTGAACGTATCTGCATGGAACTCCGTCTACTTCGTTCATTTCGGCAGGTGGCCGCTGACCTGAACTTCTCCCGGTCGGCCGAAAAGCTATTTGTTGCCCAACCGGCCCTGAGTAGACAGATCCAGCAATTGGAAGATGAGCTGGGCGTGTTGTTGTTCGACCGGACCAAGCGTAGCGTGCGCTTAACCACCGCCGGTACCTACCTGAACGAGCAACTTGGCCCCTGGCTCGACACGCTCACCCACCTGACCACGCAGACGAAGCGCATCCACAACGGCGAACTGGGCGAACTCTGCATTGGTCACCCCGGCTCTGCCCTGTATTCGGTCTTGCCCGATGCCCTGGCTCAGTTGGCCCACTCATGCCCCGATGTGCTATCCTGTCTGCGCGAAATTGCCGAACTGGAATTACAGGAAGCCCTTACGCTACAGAAAATCGACGTGGGGCTAACGCGCTTAGTACCTGACGACCCGGCGTTTAGCACCCAGTTGATTTTTGAGGAGCCGTTGGCCTTAGTAGTTCCCGGTTCGCACTGGCTCACCGCCAATACGTTTACAAGTATGGCTCAATGCCGCAACGAACCGTTTGTGTTGCCGTCGCCGGGGAAAGACAATGAGTATTCAAAAATGTTGTTGCGGCTGTTCACCGTGCATGGCTACGAGCCCCGAACCCTGTACGAATCGAATTATGGGGCCACTATTCTGCGGTTAGTTGAGAAAAACCTGGGCCTGTCTATCCTGCCCATTTCGTACCAGTTTGGTTCATCGCTCGATGTGCGGTTCCTGCCCCTCCCCTCCACCACCCAACTGTATGTAATCTGGCGTACAGCCAACACAAACCCGGTTGTTGCACGGTTTGTGCAGGTTTGCCAGCAGGTAGCGGCCGCCCGGTCAATCAGTTCCGTTGAGTCGCCGACCTGAACTTTCGGTCTGCCAGTTCCGTTTTTAATAGCATATCAATGAATTGTGATGGAAGTTATTTGCACAAATGACAATTTTCCGGCCCCTGTGCTGGCTTTTTACGCCGAGTTTGGGGTGAAAACACCGAAGCGTGATACGCTGTACACGATTCGGCAGGTAAAGCAGCACACCACCGGAGAAACGGGCGTACTACTGGCCGAAATTCAGAATCCCGATGTACCCGTAAAGCATCCGGTACTTGGTGAAGTATGGTTTGAACCGACATTCAATATCAACCGCTTTGCCACGCTGATGGGCCAGCCCGTACGCGAAGAAGAAGTGGCTGATGTGAACGTGTAATTGATTAACCAATAGATTTTGAATCAACGAAGCCGGATCTAAGATCCGGTTTTTTTATGCCTTTGCCTTTTATCGCCTGCCTGACTGCGCGGCCATGGTAGCCTCTATTCAAAAAGAGGCTGCCCGTAATCGCCGCCGGTATAACCACTCGGCCCGGCACACGCTTCAGGTCGACTTCCACTCGTATAAACGAAGCCTTGAACGCGCAGTTCGGACATTTGTCTATAGAATAGAGCGAACTTTTTGGGCTGATATAGGCTAGTGTAAGGAAATAGCGGCTTAAAATTTTGACTGATACAGAGTTGCTTACTAACTTGGCCGTTTGTAAACTGAGCCTAACCTACCTTTCATTCTCACCTAACCGCGATGAACGGTGTCTATTACCGTAACTAAATGATCTCAAAAAAAGCAAAGTACGCCATCAAGGCATTGAAAGTTCTCACCGAAGAGTTTGGTAAAGGGCCAGTTTTAATCTCCTACATCTCGGCTCGTGAGAATATTCCCAAGAAATTTTTAGAGGCCATTCTCCTCGAACTACGTAACCACGGTATTCTGCAAAGTCAGAAAGGGAAAGGCGGTGGTTATCTGCTCCGTATTGACCCCGCCCGGGTGAATCTGGCGCAGGTACTCCGCGTCATCGACGGTCCCATTGCGCCGACGCCCTGCGTTTCACACAACTTTTATGTGAAGTGCGACGACTGCGAAGATGAAGTGACCTGCGCCCTGAAACCCATTATGGAGCGGGTGCGTGACGCCAACCTGGGGGTTTATGAAAACACAACCCTGCTTACGTTCCAGAATCTTGAGTCGCTGGCAACAAAAGAAATTGCCATCGGTGCAGCCACCAGCAGCGTTCCCGATGCCGGGCTCATGTCTGCCTAAAAAAAGTAGTGCTTATGGCCAACTGATACCTCTTAACTCAAACACAAAACCCCGACAGCTGCTGTCGGGGTTTTGTGTTTTCAGGACTCTATCGTGCAGGTCGACCAATCAGCCAAACTCACCCTAATCGACAATGCCAACGGGCTGGTGTTCAGGGCGGAGCAGATCGTTGACGGTCTTTACGGGGTTAAACGTAAGGAGCGGCACTTCGACGAAGAGCGTGTTCCAATCGGCCATGGCACCATTCCAAAGGCCGGGCAGTTCCTGCGCTTTCAACTCTTTGCCATCCTTCGATTTAGCCGTAATGAAACCCGTCAGCGGGTCACGGAAATCGGGCAGGTTGTATTTCTGACCCTGGCGGTTTTTCAGGCTGCACACCAGATCGACGGGGTTGAAGTGCGTAGCCTGTTCGAACAGGTTTCTCTGCTCAACGTTGTCCATATCGATCTGTGCCGACTCAACCACCTGAAGCGATACCGACCCATCGGCGTTTTTGGCCCAGAATGGCCCGCCGCCCGGCTCACCAACGTTCTGCACCATGCCGCAAGCGCGGATCGGCCGGTCGAGTTTCTGGCGGTAATAGGCCAGCTTCTCTGACTCGCTGAGGCTGGCAAAATCGTCGGGCGGGGTTACGCATAGGGTCGTTTTCAGGAATGTATCAACCTCGGCCAGGTATCCGTCGCTGACATGGTCGCCCTCCAGCAGTTCCTGCAAGCGGAAAAGCTGCTTCTGAGCGTCGAGCAGTACGGTGGCCAGCACTTTTTTATAGGTCACGGTGGGCTCCTTCAACTCGTCGGGCACCACATTGTCGATGTTCTTGATGAAGACCAGATCAGCGTCGATGTCGTTGAGGTTCTCGATCAGCGCGCCATGACCCGCCGGTCGGAACAACAGCGACCCGTTTTCATTGCGGAACGGGGTGTTGTCGGGGTTGACCGAAATGGTGTCGGTCGCTTTTTTCTGTTCCGAAAACGTTACCTCGAAGTCCACGCCAAGCCACAATTCGTAGTCGGCCAGTTCCTGTTTGATCAGGGCTTCAAAGCGGCTCCGGTGTTCGGGCGATACGGTGAAGTGAAGGCGTACCCGACCGTTGCTGTTGGCGTAGGCGGCTCCTTCAACCAGGTGTTCCTCTACCGGGGTGCGTGGTCCGTCTGCGTAGTTATGAAATTTCAGCAACCCTTTGGGCAGGCTGCCATAATCGAGGCCCTTATCGGTAAGCAGGTACGTTAGCACCGTCGGCTGATCGGCCTTGTCGAGATCAAGTCCGTCGCGTGTCATCACAGCTTTCAGGTCGTCATAAAAAGCAAAGTCGGTCAGCCGAGCGAAAAACGCGTCGGTTGCTTTGTCGGTTTTGCCTTCCAGTGCCGCAAACAGCGATTTAAACATACGCGTGGCGGCTCCTGAAGCGGGTACAAACTTCATCAGCGACAGCTCGCCGGCCTGCTCATCGAACTGCCGGATATAGCGGGTTAGCTGCTCTTCGGGTACGCGAATAATACCGTCGCCGACCGTTGCGGCCCGGATGACATGCAGGAAAGGAAAGCCATCGATAAAATGCTGAATTTGCTGATTGACCGTTTGGGTGGTGGTACCCTGGGCGGTAATCTGATCGAGGTCGGTTGAGGTAAACATGCAGAACTACGGGTTTTAGGCGGGCAAATTGCCCCTTTCAGCCAAGTATCGCAAGGGCAGGTGCCGAAAACTTAGCAAACTGTCAGTATGGATTTTGGCAGGTCAACGCCTACTGGGCAACTGGCCTCGGCACGGCGTTCACAACAAACTCGCTACAACATTGATACTAAGGGCCACAATGAGCGTGTTGAAGCCAAACGAGAGCAGACTGTGGGTCAGAATAAGCCGCCGGAAACGTTGGTTGGTGGGCCCTACGTCGGCTACCTGGCTCGTCATGCCAATGCCAAAGGCCACGTAGGCGAAATCGGCGTAACCCGGCTGGCTGGTGTCGGGGAAATTGAGCCCGCCAGCGGGGGTTGGCAGGTAATAGAGATGGGCGTACCGTAGTGTAAAGAGCGTATGCAACAGGGTCCACGAACTCAGAACGGTCAGAACCGACAAAATGACATAGCCACGCAAATGCGCCTGGGTAGGGTCTAGTTTGGGATCTACCTCTTTGACGGTGTCGAGCAGGAAGATAACGGCAAACAGGCTGGCTACGGCGGCTGATGACGGCAAATGTCAGAATAATCAGGCGGCTTGAGTCCTGCAGGCGGTAGGCGTTCAACGCCTCATGCGGATGGGAATAGGCCATTGATACCCAGGCCAGTACAATGATGGTGAGCGCGTAGCAGACATAGATCAGCAAAATCTGGGTGGGCCAGATCAGAACAGGGCGGCTGCCCAGGTAGGTGAGCAAAGCCACAGCCAGGCCAATGGCAAGGCGGTGGTGGGCATCTAAGCGGGCAATCTGCCTGATCATACTGTAGGGGGCTACTTTATCGTTGAGTAGCTTTGCCGGCAATGTAGTTGGCCGGTCTGACTAAAGGTACTGACGGCGTCGAAATAATAGCCTATGAAACGTATTCGCCTGTGTATGGCGCTGATGGTCCTTGTGGTGGCCTGCGAACAGGACCCCAATGTGGTGTATAAAGAAAATGCCGACATAGAAAACGGAAAGTGGTTCGTAAAAAACACGCCCTCGTTCCGGTTCACTATTACCGACGCCACGATACCCTACGATCTGTATTATACGCTGCGGCATAACCTGACGTACCCGTATTACAACCTGTACCTGACCCGCTACCTGACCGACGACCAGGGTAAGGAAATCGAGTCGCGGCTGGATGAACTGATTCTGATGGACCCTAAAACCGGGCGACCCCGTGGTAAGGGCCTCGGCGATCTGTACGACAACAAGGTGCTGATGAAACGCGCCTATCGGTTTGCCAAACCAGGCACGTATATCCTGCGTATAAAGCAATACATGCGGCAAGATCCCCTGCCCGATGTGGTTAGTGTGGGTATCAGCGTCGAGAAAAGCGGGCAGTGAACCGCCGCGTTTCGAGCTGCACCCGGCAAAAAGGCTAGTGGAATTTTGAACAGATAACTACCCAGGCAGGTCTTACATCTTTAGCTGTGCATCTGAACCTGTAGACGTTGACCAATTACCGTATGGACGATCTCATACCCCTCTTTCCGCTGAGCCTGGTAGTGTATCCGGGCGAAGATCTGAATCTGCATATTTTTGAACCGCGCTACCGTCAACTGGTCAGTGAATGCATCGAAGAAGAAAAAACCTTCGGTATTCCGGCATTTATTGGCAACAAGCTTCCCGGATACGGTACCGAAGTACACGTTATAACGCTGGAAAAGCGCTACGACGATGGCCGGATGGATGTTAAAACCAAGGGGCTGCGCATCTTCCGGCTCGTCGATTTTCTGAACCCCATCCCCGATAAGCTGTATGCGGGTGGCCGCGTGCAACTGCTCGAACCCGAAAACCTACCTGCCTCGGGGCCTTACCTAACGCCCCTGCTCGACCGGCTGGGGCGGCTCTATGACCTGCTACAGATCGAGCACGATTATGACCCCGCAAAATCACCCCCTTTCTCGTATAGAATTGCGCACAAAGTTGGGTTGTCAATTGAGCAGGAATACGAACTGCTCACCCTCAACACCGAGGCAGAACGACAGCAATTCCTGATTCGCCACCTCGACAAAGTGATTCCCATGCTGGCCGACATGGAGCGCACCAAAGACCGGATCAAAATGAATGGTCATTTTAAAAACCTCGATCCGCTCAGCTTTTAACGAATTGAAAAAGAGCTAACGCTTTGTTTGTCAGTTCATCAACTCCCGTATCTTGCGTGTCAACTAAAAAATCAGCTGCTATGGCCATTGTGGTGCCGATTGTTCCCGAACCCGGCGTCGATTTTATCGATCGGCTGCGGCACATGACTGATGAGGAGTTTTATTTCTTCTGTCAGGAAAATCCTGATTACACGTTCGAGCGAAATGCCGACGGAACTATCGTAACGCGTATGGGGCAAACAGGGGGCGAGACAGGCCGAAAAAACAGTGAACTGAATGCGGAATTGATGATCTGGAACCGTCAGGCTAAGGCTGGTATCGTTTTTGACTCGTCGACGGGATTTCGATTGCCGAACGGTGCTACCCGTGGGCCCGATGCCGCCTGGGTGAGCAATGGGCAATGGGCCACCCTGACACCCGATCAGCGGAAACGGTTTCCGCCCATCTGCCCCGATTTTGTCGTTGAATTGCTGAGCGAGTCAGATACCCTGGCCGACATTGAAGCCAAACTGCGCGAATACATGGCCAACGGTTGCCAACTCGGCTGGTTGATTGATCCGAAAACAGAGGAGATCCGTGTTTACCGGGCCGATGGGTCGGTCAGCGTATTACACGGGTTCAACCAGACAGTATCGGGTGAGTCGGTGTTGCCCGGATTTGAGTTCGATCTGATGTTACTGCGCTGAGCGTACCTGAAAAACCAGCGTTGGCGTTCCGGCTGTCGGCTACTTTTTTTCATCGACTTTACCAACTTTCTTGACCCGTCTGGGCAACTGATCGGCCAATTCCTGGAGATTCTTGATCGGCGGGCGTGGTTTCTCGGCTTCACCAATCAGAAAACCGTAGGGGGTCAGTCCGTCGACGGAATCGAAGATGACCTTAATAATGGCCGTCAGTGGCAGGGCCAGAATCAGGCCGGGCAGTCCCCAAAGCGTGTCCCAGAGTAACAGCGCAACGATGGCCGCCAGGGGGTTGATGCTTACTTTCGACCCCACAATGTAGGGCGTGATGAAGTTGCCCTCCAGCGCCTGCACAAACAGAAACACCCCGATCACCCCCAGGGCTTTAAGCGGGTTATCCTGCGTAACCAGGGTATAGGCCGCCGGCAGTAGCGACCCCAGCGAAATGCCGAAGTACGGAATCAAGACCAGGCTGGCCCCGAAGAACCCAAAGAATACCGCATAGTCGACCCCCAGAATCATCAGGCCGACGGTCATCAGTGTACCGGTAACCAAAATAACCAGCAGCAGCCCGGCGAGGTAGTCTTTGACAACATCGTATATTTTGGCCAGAATGGCGTCGACTTTAGAGCGCTGGCCGGGACCGAACACCTTGTAGAAAAACGACCGGAAAAAGTCGCGGTAAAGCAGAAAGAAGAAGACAAACAACAGCACAATGAGCACATCGGTCAGCGTGCTGGTCGTTGCCAGACAGGGTCGAGGTCAGCAGGGTGCCGCCTGTTTCCAGGGCTGTGCTGTAGTACTTCCGAATCTCGGTCAGCTGCCGCTTCCTGTCTATTTTAAAATGCTCGTCGGCGTAGATTTGCAGGTTGTTAAGCAGTTCGTTCCCCTTCTTACCAAGCAGAGGCAGCACTTCCGTAAAATTGCTGATCTGGGTGGTGATTGCATACAGAATGCCCACAATGGCTGCCAGCATAAGAATAAGGCAGAGTATAACC
Source organism: uncultured Cytophagales bacterium (assembly GCA_963750355.1). Taxonomy (GTDB): domain Bacteria; phylum Bacteroidota; class Bacteroidia; order Cytophagales; family Spirosomataceae; genus Fibrella. Next base: position 237,097 of record CAVVQL010000004.1, read on the forward strand.
GCTGGTATACGGGGCACCCGCCACTTTTCGAGGCGTGAACAAAGCGGGAAAAGAAGGACAGAGAACAAAATAGCAAACACCAGCGGAATCAGTAATTCCCTGAGTTCATAAAGGCCATACACCAGAATCAGTATCGACGTGAGTATGGCGGCCAAACGAACGGGAAAGGATTGTTGTACCTCTGTAGCGCGGTTTGTCATAATTCAGTAGTCAATTAGCAGTAAATAGGTATCAGCAAGCAGGGCTAACCCGATTAGCTATGTTACATTCGAATCAAGTGCACTTTACGGTGCTAACCGACAGTTGAAATCATGCTTCCCTGGCTCCTTAACGTATTAATCAGCTATAAAGGTCGGATTTTGTTCGTGTACTCCCGAAGTTCGTCGGCTGGGCGTGGCGCGGGTGCGTTCCTTATACCGCGTCGAACGACTGGGTACGTTGCCGGGCGTAGTCAATGAAAGCTCGGGACTGGCTCGGCGAACAGCGGATGGCCAAACGGTCTGGACGCATAACGATGGTGGCGGACGACCCACACTCTACGGGTTTTCGCCGACTCAGCCAGGTAAGTTACTCGACTCGCTCACGTTTCCCCACCTTCAGAACGTGGATTGGGAAGACCTGGCTCAGCAGGACTCATCGCGTCTGTTCATCGCTGATCTGGGTAACAACGCGAATGCCCGTACTGACCTGGTTATCTACAGCGTTGACCTGGCGCGGCCGACCTCGACAGAAACCATCCGACTTCGGTATGGCAATCAACCGGCTTTTCCGCCCGGGGCCCGCAATTTCGACTGCGAGGCCGTTTTCTACCAGACTGATAGCCTGTTCCTGTTGTCGAAAAACCGATCGGGCCATATGGTGCGGTTATACGGACTGCCTGCCCGGGCTGGTAACTACGTGCTCGCGCCGCTGGATTCGGTCTTTATCAGGTCGATGGTGACCGGCGCGGCAATAAGCCCTGACCGTGGCGGCGGGCCGGGGAAAACGCTGGCGGTGCTGACCTACGGCAAGGTGCTGTTCTTCGACCTGCCAACTGGCCGCGCCACCCGGCTCAACCGGCCCACCGGCTGTTTGCGGCTACCCCGTGGGCAGGCCGAAGCGATTACCTTTCTGAGCCCTACCGAACTGCTTATCACCAATGAACGGGGGCGGGTGTACCGCGTTGTTCGCCGGTAGAAAACGGCTCATCCAGTACCCGATGGCACGTTATCTTTATGTTAACAGTTTGATATTGGGCATAACTTGCTGCCAATGCCCGTTAACTTTCAGGCCAACGCATTTTGTTGCTACCCATGAGTACAGAAAAAGCCCATCGCATACTGGTTGTCGATGATGATCCAGACATCGTTGAGTTGCTGGATTATAACCTCCGGAAAGAAGGCTACGAGGTACGTACGGCCCCCGATGGCCGTAAAGCGGTTGACATTGCCCGGACATTTCAGCCCGAACTGGTCCTGCTCGACATTATGATGCCGCACCTCGACGGGATTGAAGCGGGTCGGCAGTTGCGCGCCCTGCCCGATCTGCGGCAGACCTACATTATTTACCTGACAGCCCGGTCTGAAGAGTATTCGGAAGTGGCTGCGTTTGACGTTGGTGCCGACGATTACATTACCAAGCCCATTAAACCCCGCGCCCTGATGAGCCGCATCAATGCGCTATTTCGGCGCGAGGCCCAGAAAGCCGATACCGGCGACCTGATCCAGATTGCTGACCTGAGCATCAACCGGCAGAATTATTCGGTGAACCGGGGCGATCAGACCATCATTCTGCCCAAGAAAGAGTTCGAGCTCTTTTTTCACCTGGCCCAAACGCCCAATAAGGTTTTCAGCCGGGAAGAATTGCTGCAAAAGATTTGGGGTGCCGATATTTACGTCCTCGAACGCACCGTCGACGTACACATCCGCAAACTTCGCGAGAAGATCGGTGAAGGCTATATCCGTACCCTGAAAGGCGTTGGGTATATGTTCGAGGTGGCCTAACTAAGTGAACGAATGAACGAGCGAACGAGTGCCAGGCTTTGCCATGTCAGGTTCCTGACTGGTTGCAGAGCCTGGCACTCGTTAGCTCGTTCATTCGTCACTCTTTCAACCCATGTCGCTTTCTCCCCGGTTTATTGCGCTGATACTGGCTTCGCTGATTGCGGGGCTGACCATGGCGTTTCTGGCTTTCGTGCCGGGAACGACCAGCAGTATGCTGTTTGTGGTGGGCATCTCGTCGTTTCTGCTGTCGTTCTTTCTGGTGCTCTACACCATCGACATTCTGGTGTATCGTGAGATCACGAAACTCTACGAGGCCATCCGGAAACTGAAGGTCCGTGACTTCTCCATCTCGCGCAAATCCATTCTGAATACGGGTAATCCATTCAAGAAACTCAACGACGAGATCTTCGTGTACGTGGCCCGCAAGCAGAAAGAGATCGACGAGCTGAAGAAGATGGAGCAGTTTCGGCGTGAATTCCTGGCCGACGTATCGCACGAACTGAAGACGCCGATTTTCGCCGCTCAGGGCTTCATTCATACGCTGATCGACGGGGCGGTAGACGATGAGTACGTGCGGGATAAATTTCTGGCTAAAGCTGCCCGTTCCCTCGACGGGCTCGATGCCCTGGTGCAGGACCTGGTGGCCTTGTCGCAGCTGGAAACCGGCGAACTGAAAATGCACTTCGACCGGGTGGATATCCGGCAAATTACAGAAGATATTTTCGAGCAGTTGGAGAGCGTCGCCAACGCCCGCCAGACCACCCTAAAAATCAGGAGTACATCGCCCGGTCCGGTTTGGGTAAAAGCCGACCGGCGGCGAATTACCCAGGTGATGACCAACCTGATCCAGAACGCCGTGAAATACGGGAATGACAATGGCAAGGTGATGGTGCTGCTGGAAGAGGAGGGGAAAAAGCATACTCAGATTACGGTAAGAGACGATGGCCCCGGCATTCCGCCCGAACACCTTAACCGTATTTTCGAGCGGTTCTACCGGGTGGAGAAGAGCCGCTCGAAAGAGCAGGGCGGTACGGGCCTCGGCCTCGCCATTGTGAAGCACATCCTGAACGCCCACCGAACGAAAATCACCGTCTTGAGCCGCCTCGAAAAAGGCACCGAGTTCCGGTTCAGGCTGGATAGGGAGGGGTAGGGCTACTCATCACTCAACGTTGAACTCGATGGGATTGAAGTTGACCGGTTGCGTAGAAGAGAACGTATAGTTTTTAAACGTGAACGTACAGTCGGTAGTTGGGCGATCTGGAGGCTGATAACGTGCTGAACAGACTTTTGTTTAAGGCAGGAAAGCCATTGGCATTACCTGTTGCCGTAACTTGCCTTTATGCCCCAAACCCCTACCGAAACGTTGGACCGCACCGGCCCGTTGCGTGGCTTGCGTATTCTTGATCTGACCCGGTTGCTGCCCGGCCCACTTGGCACCATGATGATGGCCGACATGGGGGCCGAGGTAATCAAAATCGAGAACCCCGCCAGTCCTGACTATGTGCGCATGTTTCCGCCTTATATCAACGGGGAGTCGGTCAACTACCTGGCCTACAACCGTTCTAAAAAGAGCCTGCTGCTCGATTACACTACCAATGAAGGACGCGAAACCTTTCTGAAACTGATTGACACGGCCGACGTGCTGGTTGAACAGTTTCGGCCGGGGTACCTCGACCGGCTGGGACTGGGTTACGCTGCCGTCCGCAGCCGTAACCCGCAGATTATCTACGTGTCGGTGACGGGTTACGGCCAAACGGGGCCCTACGCTCACCTGGCCGGGCATGACCTCAATTACCTGGGCCTGTCGGGTGTACTCAGTCTGACGGGCGAACCAGGCCAGACGCCGGTGATGCCCGGTGTACAATTGGCCGACATTGCCGGGGGGTCTTATGGATGTGTGATGGCTACGCTGGCGGCCATCTATGCCCGGCAGCAAACCGGTGAAGGCCAACATGTCGATGTATCGATGACCGACTGTGTGATGCCGCTCCTGTCGGTAGCCTACGCGCAGTTTGCCGGTACGGGCAACTTACCTGAACGGGGGCGCATGCCGCTCTCGGGCGGGCAGCCAAATTATGGGGTATACCGCTGTTGCGACGAGGCTGACCCACAGACTGGTGCTGCGCTACCCCGCTACGTGGCGCTGGGTGCCCTGGAACCCAAATTCTGGCTGAAGTTCTGTACTGTCATCAACCGGCCTGCCTGGCTGGAGTTCATGCTGCCTCAATCACCAGACCAGGCAGACGATTACCGGGCGCAGATTCAGGCGCTGATCGGCAAACGGACCCAGGCCGAGTGGGTGCAGCTGGGTACCGAACATGACCTGCTGATTACACCTGTGTTAACGCTCGACCAGCTGGCTGACGACCCGCACCTACAGGCCCGGCAGATGATTTACACACAGCAGCACCCTGTGGCCGGGCCGGTATCAGGCGTGGGCGTACCCATAAAGTTCTCGGTAACGTCGGCTCGGCCGGCCGGGCCTGCTCCTCAGCCAGGGGCCGACACAGCGGCAATTCTGCGCGAACTGGCTGACTAACGTTCGACAATCTGATGACAATGTTCAGTTCGTTTCCCTTAACGCTCCACGCCGTGTCGGCGGTTTAGCCAGTTGTAAAAGAGAATGGCTGGTAGGATTGCAGGGTAAACAAGCCCGTTTGGCACGGTTCCCGGAAAGTTGTTTTAGCTGGGAATACGCATCAGCCGTGAACATTAGTGCGTTAAGCTTGTAACACTAGAGACCAACAAGACAGGCTAAGCCTTTAAAACAAAATCGGTATTTCAATTACTGGTCTATAACTTAGGCACGCGATTAACACGGCAGCAGTGCGTATGGTACGGATTTTTTATACAATTATTTGTTTGCTTCTGCTTGGCTCTGGCTTAGCCATAGCTGGCCAAAAGCAACAAGCCGACTCCCTGCTCATTCAGGCCGACAGAATGCTGAGTTATAAAGCGTATGGACGTGCCATTGAGCTTTATACGCAGGCACTGAGCAACGCTAAACTAGAGCCGACGCAACGGAGCAGCGCTCGGCTGTCGCTGGCGCAGGCATACCGGGCGGTAGGCGATAATGTAAAGGCCGAACGCGTCTTTCGGGAGTGGAAAGCAGCCCTGGCCCCCGGTCAGGAACAACCTGCGGCTCTGCTGGCCTATGCCCAGACGCTGGCCAGCAACGGCAAGTTTAAAGAAGCTCAGGAATCGTATGAGCAGTACCAGGTGCTTAAAGAAGCACAGGTTGCTCCGCGCCTTTCCACAATCCCTACGGCTGGTAGTGGCCGCCCCGCCGGGGCGCGCGGTGAAACGGTGCGCTATCAGATCGACGATCTCAGTCTGAACACAGCCAATGAAGAGTTTAGCCCTATGTTCTACCGCGACGGGCTGGTCTATGTAGCGGGTAGCAAGGGTGGCTCAACCATCGAAACATCCGGCAATGGTGGGGGCGCCGGTTACCTCGACCTGGTGTACGTACCCAACCGATCATTGCTTACGGCCCGGCGCCGGATAGATGCAGATGGTCAGGTTATGCCCGCCCAAAGAGACTCGACAGCCCGGGAAATACCCAAACGGACGGTGGGACTAGACCAGTATACGCCCCCTACGGCCAACGATTCGCGTACGGCTGCTACCTTCCAGCAGGGCATCAACGTGACACAGGGGCTCGGCTATGAGAGAAGGCCTGTAAGCGCCGATCGACAGTTTTCGCGGTCTCTCAACACAAAGTACCATGAGGGGCCGGCTACATTCTCGGCCGACGGTACCCAGATTATTTTTACCCGTAATAATTACAACAACGGCAAGGTTAAAACCAGTGAAGAGAACGTCAATAAACTGAAGCTATACACCGCCCGGCAAGTCAATGGAGAGTGGACCACCATTACCGAGCTTCCCTTTAACAGCGACGACTACTCAACTGGCCATCCGGCGCTATGCAAAGGAAGCGACGGTACGCCCGACCAACTGCTGTTTTTTGTCTCGGATATGCCCGGCGGACTGGGCGGCACCGATCTGTACGTGGCTCGTTGGATGAATAATCGCTGGAGCCAGCCGGTAAATCTGGGCCCGTTGATCAATACAAAAAGTAACGAACTATTTCCCTTCGCCGATGAAAATGGGAACCTGTATTTCTCGACCGATGGACGGCGCGGACAGGGGGGGCTGGATATTTTCTACGCGGCCATGGATGGGGTAACCGTACAGGCTGTAGAACCTATTGAAGCACCTATCAACTCTAGCGGCGATGACTTTGGCCTTATTACCGATGGGGCCCGCCGCACTGGGTATTTTAGCAGTAATCGCAATGGGTCCGACGACGTGTTTCGGTTCAACCGCGAAAGCTCGCTTTTTGGTTGTCGCGATCTGACCGTCCGGGTGTTCGACATCGCTACCGACATGCCTGTCGATAGCGCCTTGGTGACGGTAGTGGGCAAGCGCGTTGGGCAAACCGATCAGCAGCTGACGGTAGATAAAAACGGCCTGGCGCGGCTATGCATCGACGCCGAAAACGATTACATCTTCACCGTATCGCGCGACGGGTACATCAACAGCACGGTTGGCCTGTCGACCAGGGGCCTTACCGACGATTTACCGCTGCGGCTCGAACTATCGATGATGCAGCCCGGTATTATTCTCGATACTATATATGTTGACGAGCCCGCTACCGAACCTGTATTGACCAGCTCGCGGATTGGTGGCACCGTCATCAGTCAGGGAAACGGGTTGCCTATCGAAGGCGTAGAAGTGAAACTGAAAAACGAGTGTACCGAAGAATGGTCATCGACGGTAACCGGACCTGAGGGTACCTATCAATTCGATATGGTTGAAGGCTGCGACTATACCCTTATAGCCAGCAAACCAACCTACGGAACAAGTACCAGCCGGGTGAAGCGCATCGAAAAGAAGTCGAAGCCTAAAGAGGTCGTCTCTACCGTCAGGATGCTGAAAGTGGGTGACGTGGTCGCGATCGATAATATTTATTATGACCTTGGTAATGCCGACATTCGGCCCGACGCGGCCCGTGAACTGGGTAAACTACTGGCTACTATGCGCCGGTATCCTTCACTGGTGATCGAGATTCGTTCGCATACCGACAGCCGGGGCGATGCCGTGACCAACAAAGAATTGTCGACCCGGCGGGCTAAGGCTGTCGTCAATTATCTGGCGTCGAAGGGCATCAGCCGTAATCGCATGATGGCGTCGGGCTACGGGGAGTCAATGCTGGTTAACAAATGTACAGACGGGGTGATTTGCACGGAGAACGAACACCAGCGCAACCGACGCACCGAATTCAAGGTACTGGCCATTAAGTAGTTGGTGGCAAAAACCAGCTATTCCCCGCCCAAATCCCGTATCGAGCCAAACCCTATCAGATCCCGTATTGGGGCCTCGCTGCGCAACTCGGTGGCGCGGACGAGGCTGTTGTGGCCGAATCGCTCCTTGATGGCATGCAGGGTCTGTCTGAATTTGTCTTTGCGGCTATGGTCGTCGAACAGCGTGTACTGAACACTGTCTGCCGGTATGAAGTCGCTGACCCCCACCCCAATTTGCCGGACATCGGCGTTTAGCAGCGGGCCAGACCGGTGCGCTTCCTCATAGCGTTTCATCCGGCTGGTCAACAGCTCGAATAACTCAATGCCGTCCTGCATCGGGATGGTGAATCGTAGCTCATCCTCGTACCGTTTTCCGTTGTAATAACGGACCCAGCCCTGTAGCCGCCGACAGAAAAACTGCTGATGCACCATGCGCCGTTCCAGCGTCAGGCAAAGGGTTCTGAGAATCGTTTCCAGCAGTTCGGGTGATTGCCGCTGCTCGGCCGACACCGACCGGATGGCCTGCATCTGTTTGTAGGCATGAGTAGCCAGGTCAACTTCCCCACCGAAATTCAGCCGCAGGTGCCAGTGCCACCCAACAATGCTTTTGCAAACAAGCTTTAACCGGTCGGGCGAGGCATACCGCAGGTCAAGCGGTGAGTTGATCCCGCCCGCTCGTAACCGGGCGGCCATTCCGTTGCCAATGCCGGGCAGATCTGTCAGGCTGAGATTGTCCAGGACGTTGTCTATGTTTTCGGGTGAAATCGTGACCAGGCCATCGGGTTTCTGGAGGGTAGAGGCGAGTTTGGCCAGAAACGCATTGGGCGCAATGCCAATCGAGCAGCGCAGGTAGTCGCCCACGTCGGTGCGAATGGCCTGCTTAATCCGCTGCGCTACCTCAGGCATGCTTTTGTAGGCCAGCTGATAGCGCGTGAGGTCAATCACCGCCTCGTCGATGCTTTTGGCCAGTACATCGTCAGAAAAGCGTTTGAACAGCGCAATGAGTTTTACGTGATACCTCCGGTACCGGTCAGGACTCGTCTCGACCGGAATCAGACCTGGGCAGAGAACCATGGCTTCGTCGAGCCGCATGCCCGTTTTTACGCCCTGTTGTTTGGCCTCGACCGACGGCGCAATGATGCAGCTGCGTGGCCCGGTATAGACACAAACGGCAACGGGCCGCCCCCGCAACCAGTAGTTGTCCTGCTGCTCGCAACTGGCAAAGAAGCTGTTCATATCGACAAAAAGTACCGTTGGCTCAATGTGGGTACGCAGGCGGTTGTCATTCATGAAATATCAGCTAAAACTCATACGGTATGCTTTCCTTTTGATAGTAATTTGTCGTAAACTTGCATAGGAACGGTGCAATATATTTTACTTATAACACACTATCCAAATAATATAACACAAAAATGGAAGACTGTGCAGTAAACATCGAGGCAGTGGAAACAATTCAGGATCGGCTCAAGCAGGTATTCGACGCGCTGGGGATGACTATCTATCAGATTTCCAAGGATTTGGGCGAAAATCCGTCGAAGTTCTACAATATACTCAGCGGGCGGGCCAAGCCCTCGTACGACACCATCATGAGTCTGCTGGCCTGCTACCCGCAAATCCGGGCCGATTTCCTGCTGAGAGGCATTCACCCGGTGCTGGCCGATGGTGCCGCCGACGGGGGAAACAGCAAGTTTATCGTTACCGACGAAAATCTGATCGAAGTGCCCTTTGTGCCCATTAAGTTTTACGCCAGTTTCGTGGAGACCTACACCGAAGGTTTCCGGAAAATGGACATGGATACCTACCGGGTACGTAGTTCGTCGGTTCGCTCGAACAAGCCGGTCGTGGTGATCGAGATTTCGGGAAACAGCATGACCCCACAGCTTGGCAACGGCGCTAAAGTGCTGGCTGAGCAAGTTGACCAAAGCAACTGGGAATACCAGTCGGGCGGCATATACGCCGTGATGTATCGCGATTATTTTGTGGTGAAACGAATTCGCGACAATGAACTGATGACCAAGAAATACCTCACCCTGCACTCCGACAATCCGCTGGGCGGTAGTGTCACCGTTGGCCATAAAGACCTGCGGGGCATCTGGAAAATCATCAGTATCGTCGATTCGCCGGTGGAATGAGGAAGGGTCCAAGGTCCAGTGTATAAAGTCCAAAGGCTCCGCTTATTGACCAATTGGTCAGTAAGCGGAGCCTTTGGACTTTATACACTGGACCTTGGACTTCAGACATTAGACCTTAAACTAAAACCCTCCTTATCTTTGACCGTAGCATCCTTTCCGTAACGACTTATTCCATGAAATGCTTCGCTTTTTTTGTTGGCCTTTTAACCGTTGGTCTCGTGTCAGCTTCCCAGGCACAATCTAACTCGACAGCCGATCGGCTCTACGTGGGCACCTACTCGATACGGGGCAGCGAAGGGATCTACATCGTTCAGTTGGACCGAAAAACAGGCTCGTTGTCTGTTGTGGGTACCGCTCAGAACAAAGAAAACCCGTCATTTCTTGCGCTTCACCCAACCAAGAACTACCTGTATGCGGTAAATGAGGCCAACAGCGGCGCGGCTGGCGTGAGTGCCTACACGATCGACAAGGCTACGGGAGCGTTGCAGCTATTGAACCAGCAGGCCACCAACGGATCGGGACCCTGTCATATCAGTATCGACCAAACGGGGAAGATGGCGTTTGTTTCGGCCTATGGCGGCGGCGTATTCACAGCCCTGCCCGTAGCGGCCAATGGGCAACTTGGTCCGCTGGTCGAAGCAGTCAAGTACAAGGGCGGTAATCCATTGCATCCCCGTCAGGACGGTCCGCATGTTCATTCGGCCACTATTTCGCCCGATAACAAACAGATTTACGTGGCTGATTTGGGTACCGACCAGGTCCACTGCTATAATATCGGTGGCAGTAAACCACAGCCCAACGCCGTACCGGTTGTGTCGGTGGAAAAGGGGTCGGGACCGCGCCACATGGCCATTCATCCAAAGGGGCGGTTCGCCTACTTAGTGGAGGAACTGACCTCGTCGATGGCTGTGTTTTCCCGCAACCCCAAAACGGGTTCACTAACGCTCATTCAGGAGGACATTGCTACGCTTCCCGCCGACTTTACCGATAGAAGCAAAAATACCTCGGCGGATATCCACATCGATGTAACCGGGAAGTACATCTACCAGTCGAACCGGGGGCATAACTCGCTGGCCGTTCTAAAGATCGGCACCAACGGTATACCCACGCTGATCGGAAACGTGCCAACGGGCGGCAAAACACCCCGTAATTTTTGGCTCGATCCGCGTGGGGAATTTGTCATCGTCGCCAATCAGGACTCAGATAACCTGGTGGTGTTTCGGCGCAACGCCAGCACGGGCATGCTCACCGCCACCGGGCATGAACTAAAAATTCCCGCACCCGTCTGTGTGATCGCAGGGCAATAAAAAAGGGTTCAACGTTTGAAGCCCAATGTCTAATGTTGCTTCGCATGGAGAATACTGCGAAGCAACATTAGACATTGGGCTTCAAACGTTGAACCCTTTTTTCAATCAACCCACATCACCTTATCATAGGCAATTTCATAATTGATTTCTTCCAGCGGAAGTGTATCGATAAACTCACCGGCGGCGTTGACCCGAATACCGTGCCAGAGCCCCGTAGCGTCGCGCAGAAGCAGTCGGTAGCCGTAGAGCGGATGATACGTAGCTTCATCGGTGCGATGGTCCCAGCCGGTCTGTAGCTCAATAGCGAAACCAACGCGGCTAATGACCTCCGGCATCTGATCGAGCAACGTACCTGTTGTGCTGAGATCTTCGATCCAAAGCACCAGGTTGTCGGTTCCCCAATCGAACTGGATTGGCGACGGCCGTACCGACAGCAGAACGGCGGTTAGCGCGGCTGTGTCAGTCAACTGGGTCGTTGAGGGTGTCGTTGACGGCGTTTTCGTGTTCATAGTCTGTTGTTTCTATAGAACAAAAACGAGTACCGATTAATCCGTTAATCCGTTGGTTTTCTGCCACTTTTTAAGCCAGAACCGGTACTTTTTCCGACCATAGTCAATGAAGCCCGGCAGCGAGGTAGCGTCAACGGCGAAGAGGCGGTGAGGCGGTCTGTTTCATGACGCCAATGAACACGAACCGGAACCGTTTGGTGGTGGCCCACTCATGTCCGTCAGCGTAGCGGAGGCTATCGAGATAAAACGCGGCCTGCCGGTCGTAGTCGTAATCGTAACAGCTTTGCAGGAACTGGGCCTGGGTACGGGCCGACGTGGTTTTGAAGTCGAAGATCAGGGCGTTCTGTCGCCTGGGGCTGGTATACACCAGATCGAGGCGCGATTTGCAGGCAAGTTGGGTGGTTGGATCGGTGAAAAGCACAATCCGCTCGCGTTCCGCCTGCGCGGCACTTGATCCGGTCAGGTTGCGCTCATGCGAATGGATTTGGGCTGGTTGACGCTCGGCCATACGCAGGTAACGGCGGCAGAAAGCGTCCTGCCGCACGGCCTCTGTCAGTCTGGACGCGGAACCGCCATCTGGTTTGGTTAGGTCCCCACTGGTGAGGCGACCATCAGTCAGGTCGGGTAGCAATTGTTCGAGCACGGTGCCTACCGTTTCGGGTTCGAGCAGGTGCTGGTGAAATGCCTTGCCAAAGGTGCGGGTGCCGCACCGATTCGGCGAGCGGCGGACCGGCTCAGTAGCCCAGCGGGTTGTCGACAACTGATAACCCAGTTGTTCTTCTTTGATCCGGGTCAGATCTGAATTTGAAATACGTGGTAGCGAACGGTAGTCAAGGCCGTGGTCGCGGGCGACTAATGCCAGTCCGGGCGACAAGGCCATCGGAGACAGCTGGTCGTACAGCGGGGATGAAGTCATACGTGAGTAGGTGACCTCACCCCCAGCCCCTCTCCTTAAAACAAGGAGAGGGGCTGGGGGTGAGGTATGAAACAAGTCTATTCGCCAGCCGTCAGCAGGGCAGGGGCTGGCTCGTCGATGACGTGGGCAAACGGGTTGTAGTAATTGAACGCCGTTTTTATGTTTGCGATGTCGGTTAGTGTCTCCTGGCGGAAGACCTTGTAATCCTGAGCAAACTGCTTGACTTCAGCTGACTTTTCAGGGTTGGCCATCTTGTAGGAGAAGTTGGCGATGTAATAAACCCCCTTGGGCTGAATTTTATTATTTTCTTTTTTCTCCGCAACAGCCGTAATGATTACGTCGGCCAGGGTTAGGTCATCGTAGTACAACGGCTCGATGAGGCGGAAGATATTATCGACCGAATAGCCGTGAAAAAGCACCGCTGAGACGCAGTTTTTCTCGTCGATAAAGAATAGCTCTGCCCAGTTCTTTGTGCCCATATTCAGGATGTTATCCGTGAAAATACGCCACGCAATAGGCTGGAAAGTGAGGGTGCGGCCCAGCTTCTCAGAGCCGTTGATATTGAACACACCTTCTTTGGCATCAAATCGATATTGGCGGGGGTGGCCCTCCAGATATTTGTACCGACTGACCACTTCACCCGTACCCTCATGAATCATTTGATACGGTTTCACTACCTGAGCGTTTTGAAATGTCTCGATTGTGTTCTTGTTTTGCGTGTTCATTAGTATTTGTTGTTTACTGTTCGAGCAGGGGGTCCGGTTGAGACCCTTTTGCCTTTTATAGGGGTGCTGTTTACTGGTTTAAAGATACGCATAGATAGTCAAATAGAAAAACATACAGTGCGTTTTTTATTGCATAAAACAAACAAAAATAGCGAGCCATACTCCCCCCTGTTTTCATTCTGTATTGCAGGCTGTAGCCCCTCTGAAATGCGTCTGGCACTATACTTTGCCTACTTGCTGCTCGTCCTGACCGACCTAAATACGGCACTGTTTTACTTGAACGATAATTGGTCTGGGCAAAGGGTGAAAAAGGCGATTCCAACCCGCTAAAACAAGTCAGGAACGGGCGGGGTTATAAGGGAAACAAATCCATCAACGCTATGGCAACCCAATCGCCTTTCGACCCCGATAACGTCGACCCTGATTATTATTCAAAAGACCCCGACCTACAGGGAAAATCTGATTACGGCCGTGAATCGGAAGGGGTAGGTACCAATGCTTATAAAGACAGTACATCCGGCCAGGATATGGATACCGAAAATCGCGACTATGTAGCCGGAACACGCGCTGAAACTTTTGGCAACAACAATCCGGATGCACCCAGTGGCGAGAGCGTGGGTACCTACCAGGAATGGGATGTAGACCCCAATTTGTTAAACCCGAACAAGCCCCAGAAGGGCATGACCGAAGACGAAGCTAAAAAACTGGAGAGCCTTCCCGATAATCCCTCCGACGAAGCCCTGTTCCACCGGGGCGATGCTACCTATCTGGAACAGGGCGACGACCCAACCCATCAGTATGACCCCCATAACAAGGGCTATGATGATAAAGCCGGGAAAGAGCAGTAAGTAAGGGCTTTTACCCACAAGAAGGAGGCGACTCAATAGGGCATTCTGCAAGAATCTCTGTAGGGTCGCCTCCTTCTTGTGGGTAAAAGTGCGTTGGGCGGCCCTTTTGCTGAATGACGTATTGATAGTCTCGAAACCAACGTCTTTTTGGCAATGAACCTAAAGCATTTGACTACCGGAGGGGCCGTTGCGCTGACTCTGCTTTTTAACGTACCCAGCTCAACTGCTGATCGTGACCCAGCTAGTCTGCGCTCGGATCTGCCAGCTAAGTCTCTTCTGAAAAAAGGAAACTCGCGGAAACCGTGGCAAACACTGTTCGATGGTAAAACCCTGTCGGGCTGGCATATATACCTGAAACCCGGTGAGCCTGTTACGGATAAATGGGTGGTTCAGGACGGGGCTATTCACTTGGCCCAAGGCGGCGCCGGTGACCTGGTCACCGACAAAGAGTACGGTGATTTTGAACTGGAGATTGAGTGGAAAATTGCCCCAGGTGGCAACAGCGGCATCATCTACCACGTTTCCGAAGACCCTAAGTACAAGGCTACCTACGAAACCGGTCCCGAAATGCAGGTGCTCGACAACGAGCGGCACCCCGACGCCAAACAGGGACGTGATGGTAACCGTACGGCCGGCTCATTATATGATTTGCAAAAGCCTGTTACCCCCATGGCGGCCAACCCTGCCGGCGAATGGAACAAAGCCCGGCTGGTCATCAGCAAAGGCAAGGCTGAGCAATACCTGAACGGAAAGAAAACAGCCGAATACGCCACTTCTGGCCCGGAGTGGGATAAAATGGTATCGGAAAGTAAATTCAAGACCTGGTCTGGCTTCGGTAAATTCCAGACAGGTAAATTGGCCCTTCAGGACCATGGCAACCAGGTCTGGTTCCGTAACATCCGTATCCGCGAATTATAAAGAATGAAAGAGCGACTAAGTAACAGAGCGAAAGGATCTGCTACTCGTCGCGTTTCTACTCCTCCTCAAAACATGCAACGCCGCCGCGCACTCCGAAACTTAACTGGTACCGCTCTCTCGCTGAGTGCCATACCGTCTTTTGCACAACTCATGAAAGATCATGATCCTACTGCCCCTAAAGGTGCCGTAATGGCCCCGCTGAAGGGGAATATCAACCATTCGGTATGCCGGTGGTGTTACAGCAAAATTCCGCTCGACGAACTCTGCCAGGCGGCTAAGGGTATGGGTATCAAGTCGATTGAACTTGTTGGCCCGGAAGAGTGGCCTGTTCTGAAAAAGTACGGCCTCACCTCGGCATTGCCCTGGGGAGCTGGTAAAGGCATCAACGATGGCTTCAACGACCCTAAACTTCACGACGAGCTGGTAGCCAGCTACGAGGGTATTTTTCCTAAGCTTAAAGAAGCAGGCATGACTACCGTCATTTGCTTTTCGGGTAACCGGCGGGGTATGTCAGATGCAGTAGGCCTGGAAAACTGTGCTGTAGGCTTGAAACGCCTGATGCCAAGTGCCGAAAAATACGGTATTACCATGATCATGGAGTTGCTCAACAGCAAGGTGAACCACAAAGATTACATGTGCGACCACACGGCCTGGGGCGTTGACCTGTGCAAGAAAGTAGGGTCAGATAAGTTCAAGCTGCTGTACGATATTTACCACATGCAGATTATGGAAGGTGACATCATCCGCACCATCCAGACCAGCCATCAGTACATTGGGCATTACCACACCGGCGGGAATCCGGGCCGTAATGAGATCGACGAAACCCAGGAGATTTACTACCCGGCGGTGATGAAAGCGATTCTGGCAACGGGTTTCAAGGGGTACGTTGCCCAGGAGTTCATTCCCAAGCGTGACCCCCTCACCAGCCTCCGCGAAGCCGTCATGCTCTGCGATGTATAACGTAGCTGAACGCAGTGACGTAAAAACGGCCCGCACCGATGACGTTGCGGGCCGTTTCTTTGTTGGTACTGTATTCTGCTCAACCCCTGCTTATCATGCCCGACTCGCAACCCAATAACCCGCTGCATGGCCTTACGCTAGCCACCATTCTCGAACAGCTCGTTGACCGGTATGGCTGGGAGGAACTGGCCGACCGGATCCCGATCAACTGCTTCAAAACCAACCCCAGTATAAAATCCAGCCTGACCTTTCTGCGCAAAACCGATTGGGCCCGCCAACGCGTCGAGGGGCTGTATCTGAAGAGCTTACGCTAGACTGGGTGGCCAGTTATCGGCCCAGGGCTGCGCCTGCTCCAACTGTGCGGCCAGCCGGAACAGCAGGGCCTCATTGCCCAGTGCGGCGGTAAACATAGACCCAACCGGCAAACCGTCGGCCGATTGATGCAGCGGTATCGACATGGAGGGCTGGCCGGTCATGTTGGCAATGGGCGTAAAGGGAATGTAGCCAAACGATTTTTCGGCCAGTTGGTCAATCTGTCGGCTGCCTTTTAGCAATTTAAGCCCACCAACGGCATCGACCATTTTTATGATCTGTGTTTCGGCGGCCGAATTTTGCAGCTCACCAATGCGAATCGGTGGCCGCGACATGGTTGGCGTCAGCATCAGGTCGTACGTTTCGTGGAGCTGCCCCATCCGGCGGGCGAGGCTGTTCCAGCGGTGCTTCTGGTAGGCGAAATCAACGGCAGTATAGGCATCTGCTATGCGTGCCAGCGCCCACGTATTCATCTCCATATCATCGCGGCGGGCGGGCCGTTTCAGATAGTCTGACAACTCCCGGATCGTAGCCCCGGTTTCGCCCATCACCACCGTCAGAAACAGTTCGCTCAGGGCTGTCTGATCGTAGGGGAGGGCAATCTCCTCGACCGTGTGCCCCAGGCTTTCCAATAGCTTAGCCGTTTTTTGAACCGCTGCTATACAGTCGTCATGCGTTTTCTGACCGGAAAACGGGTGCTGCGTTGTCAACGCAATGCGGAGCTTGCCTGGGCTAAGCCCTACCTGGTCGAGAAAGGGCACTTCCGGTTGCCCGATCGTATACGGGTCGCCCGGCGACATACCGGCAGTGACGTCCAGAAAGGCAGCACTATCACGTACCGTTCGCGACAGCACATGGCTACGAACTGACCCCTGCCATAGTTCGCCGTACGTAGGACCCAACGACGATCGGCCCCGCGAAGGCATAAGCCCGAACAGGCCGCAACACGACGCGGGAATGCGAATGCTTCCGCCTCCGTCGCTGGCCGATGCCACCGGAACAATACCCGCCGCTACTGCCGCCGCTGAGCCGCCGCTGCTGCCGCCCGGTGAGTGAGCCAGATTCCAGGGGTTACGGGCCGGGCCGTATAACTGCGATTCGGTATAGGGCGTCAGCCCAAATTCGGGCGTGTTGGTCTTGCCGAAGAAAATCAGTCCTGCCTGCTTGTATTTGGTAACCGTAAAACTGTCGGTTGTCGATACGTGGCTGGCGTAGCCCCGGCAACCTGCTTTCATGGGGGTGCCCGCCCACTCAAGCTCCAGGTCTTTCAGCAGGAAGGGTACGCCGCGCAATGGCATGTTTTGCCCCTCTTCACCATCGGGTAGCTGATCGAGCATCCGCCGACCCTGCTCATAAAGCGGGGTCACAATAGCGTTGAGCGCGGGATTCTGTCCCTCGGCCTGCGCAATAGCTACATCGAGCAGTTCCAGCGGCGTAACAGCACCTCGCCGAACCAGGTCGGCAAGGCTGAGGGCATCGTGTTGGCGGTATTCGGAGGGAGTCATGCTGCAAGTTTACCGTTTTATGTCTTCTGTCCTCAGTCCTCAGTCCTCTGTTGCGCTGCTGCTGATCAGCAACTTACCTAAGCAGCGCAACAGAGGACTGAGGACTGAGGACAGAAGACAGAAGACTTAGGACTCATTATCGTGGTAAGATCATATTAACTACTGCTTTGCGGTCGGTGCGGGCATCGGTGGGGCGCAGGCGGAAACTGTAGGTGTAGGTTCGGTTGGCAGGCAGCAGGTAGTCGGCATGGGTACGTGGCGTCCAGCTGTCATCGCCACCGAGGCCCATCTGCTGGTAGTCGATGTTCACTACGGTTGTGTTTCCGCGCTCCACTGTCTGTGCGTGCGGGTTTTTGGCGGCTAAAAGGGCCTCATCCGTGTAATCGCGGGCGTTGATGTTTAGCAGGCCGGGGCCCGTTCCGTTGGGTTCGGCCATAATCAGGAGCCCCGTGGTAGTGGCGCCATTGGTTAAGTGAGCCCAGCGCACATCGGTTTTGTTGCCGTTCTCCTGGGCCATGGTGTAGGGGAAAAACTGGTTGGCCACACTCCCCGAATACTGCCCGATAAACGCCGCGTCTTTACGATCCTGATAACTCTCGAAAGGCCCACGTCCATACCAGGTTAGCGTACTGAGGCTGGCGGGCAGGCTAATCTGCATGCCCACGCGGGCCAGTGGTGGCAGGGTACCAGCCGCTGCCGACGTGGCGGTGCCCGCCGTACAGGTCGTCGATACCAGCACGTCGCCGGTGCCGTAAACCAGGTATTGGGTGGTTTGGCGGATAGTGCCCCCGGCCATCACCAGATCGTTGATACAGGTAACCCGAACCCGCTGGGTGCCCAGCTTTTCAACGCGCATATCCACCGGCGAGACGACGGGTTTATCCACTCCTGCTTTCCGCCAGCGGCTGGCGAACGAATCAGCACCGCCGCCTTCGTCATTATCAGTCGGCACCCGGAAGAAACTGGCCTTTAACAGACCGCCCATCGTGCTGGATTCCCCCTCCAGAATGTCTTTATCCTTGTAGGTCCACTGACTGATTCCGCCCGTGGCCTTACTGAAGAGAAGACCAAAGTCGGCTCCGCGCAGGGCGATCCCGTTGGGTAAGGGGGCCGATTTGAGGGCCGGTATGCGCGAGATGCCAATGACCGGTGGCATGGGAATGTCGGTTTGAACCGGAAACTGCTCGGCCGCCACTTCATGACCGGCGGCGGCCCAGGGGGTATCTTCTTTCAATTGCAGGCTCAGCACCAGAAAGTACTCGCTCCCCGGCTCCTGAACGGCCGGAATACTGTAGGGTACCGTTACCTGAATGGTTTGCCCGGCGCTGGCGGTCAGGAGTGGCACGGTGCCCTGCTGTACTACTTCGCCGTTGCGCATCAGTTTACAGACCAGTTTCAGGTTGTCGAGGCCCTGAAAGTTATACGTGTTTTTCAGGTTTACTTTTGTCTGGGTAGCCGATAGGGGTTTGGGCAGGATAAACTTGACGTAGCTATAGGCCCGTTTTACCTCGTTGAGTTCGGGTTGGGGGATCCGGTCGGGGTTGACCAGGCCGTCGCAGGCGTTGGCACCGTCGATGTAATTGATGTGATCGACGTAGAGATTCCCTTTTTTGTCGCGCAGCGTTAACCCCTGGTCGGCCCAGTCCCAGATGAAGCCGCCCTGCAAACGGGGGTATTTATCAATCGCGTTCCAGTAGTCTTTCAGGTTGCCCACACTGTTGCCCATGGCGTGGGCGTACTCACAGATAATGACCGGACGGGTAGGGTCTTTCTGCATCAGCTTCACCATCTCATCGACCGAGGGGTACATGGTGGTGACGATGTCGAAACTGCTGAGCGTGGTTTGGTTGTAGGGTTTGCGGCCTTCGTAGTGAATGGGGCGGGTTGAGTCGACCAGTTTAATGATGCTGGCCATATCCGTGAAGTTCTGCCCCATGCTGGTTTCGTTGCCCAGCGACCACATGATGATAGACGGGTGGTTCTTGTCCCGCTCCACCATGGCCCGGCCCCGCGCCACAAAGGCGTCGCGCCATTCGGGCCGTTCGGCAATTTCGTAGCCTTTATACCACAGATCGTGGCTTTCAATATTGGCTTCGTCGATCACGTACAGGCCATATTCGTCGCAGAGGTCGTACCAGTCCGTCACGTTTGGGTAGTGGCTTGTCCGCACGGCGTTGATGTTGTACTGCTTCATCAGCTTAATGTCGCGGATCATACTTTCCCGACTAATAACGCGGCCCGTGTTGGGGTCGAATTCGTGGCGGTTCACGCCTTTAAACACCACCGGCTGCCCATTGACCAGTAGTTGACCGCCGCGCAGTTCCATTTCGCGGAACCCTACCTGCTGACTGATCACTTCCAGCAGTTCACCGTCGGAGTTGATTAATTGGAGCGTGAGGGTGTATAAATTGGGTAGCTCTGCCGACCACAACAGGGGGTTTTGTACATATTTGGTGAGCCGGATTATCCCCTCCTGATCAGAGCCAACGGCCGTTGTCGACGGGGTCACTTCGGTAAAGACAACTTGCTTTTTCGGATCGTACAACGTTGTTTTCAGCCGGTAGGTGGGCATCTGCTGAAGCGCGAGGTTGCGCACGTAGGTGGTCATTTTCAGGGTGCCATTGCGGTAATTGGGCTCGTCCAGATCGGTGGTCAGCTGTAGGTCGCGCAGGTGCAATCTCGACCGGCTGAGTAGCAGCACATCGCGAAAAATGCCCGACAGCCGCCAGAAGTCCTGGTCTTCCAGGTAGCTTCCATCCGACCAGTTAATCACCTCTACGGCCAGTATATTCTCGCCGGGTTTAAGTGCCTCGCTGATCCTGAATTCGGCGGGGGTCATGCTGTCTTCGTGGTAGCCAATGTACTTGCCATTCAGAAACACCCGACAGGTAGACTGTACGCCCGCAAAGTGCAGAAAGGTTTCGCGTTCAACCCAGTCGGTGGGCAGGGTAAAGCGTTTGCGGTAGAGGCCCACCGCGTTGGTATCTGTCAGAATAAGCGGTGGTTTGGCAGGAAACGGATGAACAATGTTGGTGAAGATGGGCCGGTCGTAAGGGCGACCTTCGCGGGCCCCTACCACCTGCCAGTTCGATGGTACCGGCAGATCGTCCCAGGTCTGATCGGCTAGTTCGGGCTTACTAAAATCGGCCGAAACGAGTTTGGGGTGCTTCACCCACTTGAATTTCCAGATGCCGTTTAACGATTGAATGCGCGGTGACGTACTGCGATCGCTGGCAATTGCCTCTTGTTCAGTGGCAAAGGGCCAGAGTATTGTGTGGGGTGTTTCGGTGTTCTGGCTGCTTACCTTCGGATTTTCATAAAACGGGGTGTCAACTGATTGTGCCAGCAAAGATCCCGTGAGTAGCGTCAGAAAAAGTACAGGGGTGATACGTAGACGGGGAGAGAAAGTACTCATGGATAAAGGTATAGGTTAAGCGATACGGTAACAAGGCTGGAAGATAATCGATTTACCCCATCGAACCGTTGACTAACACGAGCGAATACACGCACCAGCTGAAACTGCGTTCCGGCCTGACGGCTACATTACACTTACGACTTTCCAGCCTTACCTTCGTCTATGCGTATTCCTGAAGAGACCGTCGAGCGAATCCGGCAGGCTGCCGATATTTTGGAAGTGGTGGGCGATTTTGTGTCGTTGAAGCGGCGTGGGAGTAATTACATTGCCTGTTGCCCGTTTCATAACGAGAAATCGCCCTCGTTCAACGTCAACCCGGCCCGGCAGATTTATAAGTGTTTTGGCTGTGGCAAGGCGGGCGACGCGGTCCGGTTCGTCATGGACGTAGAGAACCTGGGCTACGGGGAGGCCCTGCGTTATCTGGCCAAAAAGTACAACATCGAGATTGAGGAGCAGGAGGTTACGCCCGAAGAGCAACTGAAGCATACCGAGCGCGAAAGCCTGTATATCGTGCTCAATTACGCCAAAACATTCTTTCAGGAACACCTGCTCAAGTCAGAAGAAGGGCGCGGTATTGGCCTGAGTTACTTCCGCGAACGGGGCTTCTCTGATCCCACCATCGCCGCGTTCGACCTGGGCTATAGCCCCGATCAGTGGGACGCCCTGCTGACCGACGCCCAGGCCAAAGGCTACAACCCTGAACTGCTCGGTAAGGCGGGGCTGACCGTTACGCGGGAAGAATCGGCCGGTAACCGGGGCGAACGAATATTCGACCGGTTTCGGGGGCGGGTCATGTTCCCGATTCATAACGTATCGGGGCGGGTGATTGCCTTCGGGGCGCGAATCCTGAAACCCGATCCCAAAGCGCCGAAGTACCTCAACTCACCCGAAACAGAGGCGTACCACAAAAGTCAGGTGCTCTACGGCATCTTTCAGGCCAAGCAGACGATCCGCCAGGAAGACGTTTGCTACCTGACGGAAGGCTACACCGACGTTATT
>CAVVQL010000005.1:0-238695 GCA_963750355.1 uncultured Cytophagales bacterium
TAACATGCCAGTTGTGGCAATTCATCAAGGTTGTACTGGGAACAACATTGATTGATGGGATAGTAACTGGAATCTATCTGGCAATAGTAGAAGGAACCCCTGTATATACGATACTAAGAATCCTGTGGGCTTTTGCCTACGATATCTGGTATATTCTAGTGTTAGGGCTGTTTTTAGGAGGGCTCTCCCGGCTATTTCCTAGGTCAGTAGGTAGCCTACCGGGCCAACTAATACTTGCTGGATGTATTGGTGGGATAATGCCTAATCTGATAAATCCACAGATGGCAAGGATGGTCGTTATAGAGACTATTTTGTTTGCCGCTATTGGTTGTGGTTGGGGCTATCTTTATTGGCGGTTTATCAGTAGCCCGGCAATAGTTAAAGCATAAAGCAGTCACCGGCTGAGTCAATGATAGAACCCATTTTCGCACAAACCGTCTTCGTAGTTCATCACGGCAGGTAACGTCAATTTTTAGGTACGTCCCCGTTGGGCATAGTCTCCGGACTATGTCCAGGTGGTTGCCGGTCTCCGACCGGTAGGCAATGATAAGATATACTGTTGACTATCATCAGGTGTGTACGTTAAGCCGGGTATTGAAGGACGCCGGTCAGAGACCGGCAATCGCCAGGACATAGTCTGGAGACTATGCCCAACGGGGCTATTTTTCATAGGACGCGCTTTGCATCAGTATTATCAATCACCTGTTTGTGTAGCGGGAGCCTTTCCAATTTTAAGAAGCAGATAAACTTTGGGATAATGTACGAAATAACGCCATTAATTTCATTAATCAGAACGGCGGAAGTTCTAGTAACCAGCCAACAGATATTTAAAGGCCCCGTTGGAGCGCAGTAAAAAATTACTTGATGGGCCGCTAATGAAAAAAGTAGCTAAATACGCCTTAATTGTTTTCATAACGGCTCTAAGTGAAGGCATTGTAATAGGTGTTTACCAAGCCGTATCTAAGGGTTATGCAGACTGGAGTAGTTCTATAGTTGGATATATAGCTTTTGCACTGGTTATTCGCATATGGCTGTATATCATTCCTGTACTCTACCCTGCTAAAATAGTTGGTTGATTTTGAGCGAGTTGACGTTTTAGCCACTTGAAAAGACGCTCAAGTAAAGGCCAACCCGCAACGGGCTTAGTGGTCGAAGCCCGCAAAATAGTTCGCAGTTGATTCAACCCATAACGGGCAAAACTGTTGGCCTTGTAACCGTGCTTCTTCTTCTTGATTGATTGTACTTTTTGATGATAATACAAACCGAAACTAGCACAACAAGCGTAGGCTAAACTCACCAAAGCAACCAGTTTACTCAACTTAGGCAAGCTACGAAGATGCGTTGATTCTAAGTCAAAACCGCGTAGCTTCAGATTCTGAAAAAAAGCTTCGATACACCAACGCTTTTTGTATAACTGGCCTAAGAACTTCACTTCTACATTACCAAACAGAAACAAGTATTCATTCTCATCAAGCCGCTTAATCCAAGCATTCCCCCAACAGCCATCTACTAAACAATCCATAACCTGACAGCTCTTCCCGATAGCTAATTTCAAATCACTGACAGCTAAGCTTTCATCGGACGAGGTGGTTAACAAGTGATGTTTAGGAAAGCGCATAACAAAGTTTAAGTTGTTGTCTTTCAGGTACCTTAACCATAAATGACCAACAAATTCTCTATCTCCAACTACTAAGCCAATCCGCTTTTTAGGCACGATGGCAAAGCACTTGTTCAGCAACTCAATCCGGTCTTGACTATTGGAATTACCGCTTTTATTATCCAGTAGTTCCCAATAAATTGGTAACTGTAAATCCCCACAGCCCACTAACACCATCAAGATATTAACTTGACATTTACCAAAGTCCCATTCGGTACGATCAATCGTCAGGCGGAGTTTTTCTTTCTTGGGCAAAAGCACCAGCATTAGACGGGCTATAGCCTGAAAGTTGATGTCTACTTCTCGGAAAAAGTCCTCGATTCGGTTTTGATTGGAAGCGACTTTGACGTCATCATTGAGCACATTTGCTATTTCATTGAATTGCACTTTTCTGCTTTGAATGAGGGCCAGAACAAACAAGGATACAAAGGTTTTTCGCGCTAAATTATCAACAATTGGTGCCGAATGGAGGATTGCCGTAATTTCGCCTTTGAGGCTCTGCTTCATGGGAATTGGTTGTGTTTGTAGCGTCAGATACTACAAATATCCAATTCCCTTTTTATTGTTGACCTATTTTAGCAGGGTACAGTATCATTCCTGTTAGCGTCTTTATTATTATTAATAATAGACTGCAAGCAACTAAAAATCAATTGTTTCAACAGGTTGTATTAGGAATGGTTATAGCAGCTATTACAGGTTGTTTTTCCTTCCCTCAACTATACAGGCTCAATTTGTTATCTGCGCTTTTATGTGCGCCAATAGGGGCTATTTGGGGGCTATTGCATTGGTGGTTTATCACCCGGCCGTTGAAAGTCAAAGAGTGAGTTATGTGGAGCTGTTTTCTATAAAATAGCTCCACTTTGTAAGGCAAGCTGGGAGCCGAGCAAATCACCACGGCGGGTAACGTCAACTTCCAGGTCCGTCCCCAACTGAGCTACGTGGTCAACCGCCGCCTGAACGTGAACGTCTATTTCGACCGCACGTTTAACGACCCGCTGGTGAGCAACAGCTTCATCCGGGCCATCACTTCCGGCGGCGTGCAGGTACGCTTCAACATTGAATGCACTTACAAAAAGACCGGAAACTGCCACTGCTTTGTACGATGCTCACCACATGTTGCCCCAAAAATTTTCACAATTTTTCACTAGTAAAGGTATCAATATTCATGATCCTCGGTTTGGAGTATGGTGGGAGATGAGTAGTCACAGACAAAATGCACTCGCATATAACAGCGCTTGGGAACAGTTTATAGCCAATCACCCGAATGCTTCACTTGAGGAGATAACCGATTTCGCTAAACAATTAATGTCTCAGTACGGATTTAATATTTTTTGGCTTTAAATTGAGCGAATAAGTATAAGAGTTATAGAATTAAGATTATGTTTCATAATCTTAATTCTATAACTCTTGTTTAAATAAACACTTTACAAATATTATGCAAACAGGAAATATTGATGCCTTTCCTTATGGAGAATATTATAAATTTAGTGATCTTGATGTTAGGAAAACTACTTGGTTAGAGCATTTTCCTGACGCTCAAGTCAAATATCCTGAGATATTAACAGATGTTAGGGAGAGTATCAATACTTATAGAATTAGAAAAGGGGGAATAATGTGGACTGATCTGCTTTTCTGTGGGTGGCCCAGTCTGTTTGTGGTTAATGAACGGGTGATGCAAGCCCTTGATGGAGCTACAGGTATTCAATTTCACCCGGTAACTATTTTAGATAAGAAGCTTAACTTAATTGATCAATCTTATTATGGATTTCATGTTACAGGTCGCTGCGGAGGTTTGATCAAGTCATTGTGCAGAGAAGACATTGCGAGGAGGATGCCAGGTGGGCCTGAATACGTGAAGAGGACAGGGTTATATTTTGATCCAGGGACTTGGGATGGTAGTGATTTCTTTTGTCCTGAAGGAACAGCGTGTATCATTGTCTCAAATAAAGCGGCTCATGTCTTAGGTCAACACCTGTTCAGTAACATCCGGTTAGAATCTATTATTGAAGTAGAGACCTTTTAGCCGAGCAGATCATCACGGCGGGTAGCGTCAACTTCCAGGTCCGTCCCCAACTCAGTTACGTGGTCAACCGCCGCCTGAACGTGAACGTCTCTATTCGACTGCACGGTCAACGACCCGCTGGTGAGCAACAGCTTCATCCGGGCTACTACCTCCGGCGGCGTGCAGGTACGGTTTAATCTGGCCGAGTAGGGAGAGCTAGTTTAGTTACGCCGTATCTTGGAGATACGGCGTAACTAAGTTATTTCTTCAGCGCAATGACCTTCTCGAACGCAGGTTTCGGCTGGTTGTTCCGGTCGAATAGCAGTGGGTAACTGGTTCTTCCGCGAATGGGCCAGTTGTTCAGCCAGCTATCGGCATCGTTGACGCCCCAGAACGTGACGCGCGTAACTTTGTCTTTATGCTTGAGAAAGAGCTTGAACAGGGCTTCGTAGTCGGCGGCCAGTTGTTGCTGCACCGAGTCGGGCAGGGCGTTGGGGTAGGGGTTCGACTGGGCGTTGGCGGTCATGCGCTGACCCACATCGGCCCCCTGGAAATTGCGGGGCAGCACCTCGATGTCCAGCTCCGTGAACATGACTTTTACGCCCAGCGCGGCATATTGAAGAATGCTCTCTTCGATGTCTTTCAGTGGCACCCGGCCCACATGCCAGTGTCCCTGAATGCCCACGCCGTCGATACGTACCCCGGCGGCTTTTATCTTTTTCACGAGTTCAATGCAGCCCGCCCGCTTTTTGGGTTGCTCGTTGTTGTAATCATTGTAATACAGCTCCGTTTTGGGGGCTGCCTGCTGCGCCAGCCGGAATGCCTCCGTGACGAAATCGTCGCCGAGGTGTTGCAGAAACACCGATTTGCGCATCGTTCCGTCTTCGTTAAGGGCTTCGTTGACAACGTCCCACGACAACACTTTTCCGTCGTAGCGCCCGGCCACCGTTTTTATATGGTTCGTGAAAAACGTCCGGATAGAATCGGCGCTTTTGATCCCCCGAATGAACGAGGGTAACTGACTGTGCCAGATCAGCGTGTGCCCATTGATCTTGATATTGTGCTTTTTGCCGAATTCCACCAGTTTGTCGGCCATCTCGAAATTGTATGTGTCCCAGCCCGGATGCAGTAGTGCCGATTTCATGATATTCTCGGGCGTGGCCATGTTGAACTGGCGCGCAATAAAGGCCGTCGTTTTGGGGTCCCTTTCTTCGATCTGCGCGTTGTTGAGCGCCGTGCCGATGCCAAAGTCTCGCTTAAAAGCGTCTTTTAATGATGGAATGGATTGAGAAAATCCCGTCACAGTCCCCATCATGAACATGGCCGTACTTATAGCCACGAAGTTTCTTTTTAAAATCATTGAGGTTTACTTTTTAGTGGATCACTTAAATTACAACTGCGAATCCTCAAACAAGCCGTGATGCTACATGGGGTATTTGCGCCTGATTATGTATTCACTGTGTTTATAGTTAGTGGTCGTTTTAGGAAACTTTATACTTATAATTTGACCTTGTCAACTTTCAATAAAATTTCCAATTTACCTGCTAAAAACTAGCAACAGAACTAGAAATGTCTTTTAATCGGACTTTCACAGCCCGATTAAAAGACAGTATTTTCTACTGCTTGGCCAGCTTCATCTCACCACGCTCACTTTTTATGACTATCTCTTTGTCAGAGGTGATTTCGCCAGTATAACTCATTTTACGGTCGTTAAATGAGATGCTAAACGAAATCTTTTTGCCATCAACTGTGCCTTCTTGTAGTGGAGACTCTCCAAATTGAGTTTTCCATGTTCCTGTTAATTTGTTGCCTTCTACCTTAAAGGTGTAGTTTACTTCAAAAGTGCCGTTTGCCGTTTCACGGCTGCCTTTCCAATTGCCATCAATTGGGTTCTGAGCAAATGCCACCATAGTGGCTAGCGATAAGAATAGAGAAAAAAACAACTTTTTCATTGTGAAAATTGGGGTTTTAGTTAACTGGTTATTTGAAAAGTAATTGTGAAAATTTAAATAGATCGTGCCGCCAGACTGGCCACGAATGCCCACCGGCGTATTCGCTGTACTGGTACTTGATGCCCATCTCATCGAATTTCTTCATCATGACCTGGCAGTTCTGATAGGCGATATCTTCCTTGCCACCCATCGAAATCCACAGCGGTTTCAGGTTGCTGTTGATAGCCATCTGCGTTGGTTTTCATAAAGGCATACTGCGGGTCGGTCAGAGCCGGGTTGTTGGCGAACCAGCCCGAACTGAACACGCCCAGCGACGAGAACATATTGTTGTTTTTGATGCCCGCGTACAGCGTCTGCAACCCACCCATCGACAGGCCCGCCAGCGCCCGGTTCTTCGCGTCGGTTGCCACCCGGAAATTGCTTTCCACGAAGGGAATTGCGCCCAGTTTCAACTCGTTTTCAAACGCCTTCAACACGTTCTCGTTGAAACCCGCCAGTCCACCGGCGCTCACGTTGCCGTCGAGCATGGCAATGACCATCGGTTTGGCTTTCTTTTCGGCGATCAGGTTATCCAGAATCATGTCCGTTTTGCCCTGCGTGGCCCAGCCGCGCTGATCTTCGCCACCGCCGTGCAGCAGGTACAGTACCGGGTAGTTCTCCGTCGATTTGTCGTAGCCCGGTGGGGTGTACACGTACATCTCGCGCCAGGTATTGGTGGCTTTCGATAGGTAGCGTTTAATGCGGATATCGCCGTGGGGTACGTCCTTCATGGCGTAAAAGGCCACGTCTTTGTCGGGTATTTCGATGCCGCTGGCCATACGCCCCATGCCGTAAAAGGCTTCGCTGGCCGGATCGGCAACGGCTACCCCGTCGATTAGCAGCGAGTAATAATGAAAACCCCGACTGATGGAATCGGTGGTGGCGGTCCAGAAGCCCGCCGTGTCTTTCACCATGTCGTATTTGCTTGCCCAGATCGACCTGCACTTTCTGCGCGTCAGGTGCTTTTACACGAAACACGACGCGGTTATCGGGTAAAATCTGCGGGTACTTCGCGTTGCGGGCATTGGTTGCTGCGGGCGTTCCCAGCACCGTATATTTCGTCAGCGAGGCCACATCGACGGGCTTGAACAGGAACTGCGAGAACATGTACAGGCCATTTTTCCAGACCTTGAAATCATGCCCGCCCGGCTCCACGTAATAGATATGCGGCACGTCGTTCTGGTAGAGATAGTCGTGGGTACGTTTGCTGAACGAAATCAGCCCGTCGGCATCCCCGCACGAAATCCAGAGCAGTTTCAGCTTCTTTTTGGCGTCGGCGGGGTTCGGTACCAGTTCTTCGGGCCGTTTGGTGTTAGGGGCCGACGAGAAGCCACCCACCCAGGCGAATTTGTCCAGATTGCCCAGTCCAAAATTTAGCGACTGCCCGCCGCCCATCGACAGGCCGGCAACGGCGCGGTGCTCGCGGTCGGTTAGCGTGGGGTACTTCTTTTCGACGAACGGAATCAGATCAGTTCAGCAGGTCTTTTTCGAAAGTGGCAAAGGCTTCCACTTTGTCTTTGTCGAATACGTTGCCTATCGCCCGGTCGTCTTTCATAGCGCGGCCGTTGGGCATCACCACGATCATGGGTTCAAGTTTACCCTCAGCATACAGATTATCCAGAATGACCTGCGGTTTACCACCATTCAGCCATTCTTTTTCATCGCCCCCAATGCCGTGCAGCAGATACAGAACGGGGTATTTTTTCTTTTTCGAATAGCCGGGCGGGGTATACACCAACGCTTTCCGGGTGGTACCAACCGTTTTCGATGGGTAGGCAATGGTGTCGAGCTTCCCGGTGGCAATGCCCGAACGTACCTGATCGAAGCCTTTCGGGGCTTCTTTCTCGATTTTCTGCGCGTAACTGGTAGCGCATAAAAGGCTGAGAGTCGTCGCTAGTATAAGGAGTTGTTTCATGGTTATAGGTTTTATCATGAGTGAGCGTCTCTTCTTGTCATTCCGACGAGAGGAGGAATGACAAGAAGAGACGCTCACTAATACTGGGTTTACTTCTTAAAAATCAGGCTGGCGTACTGCCTTAGCGACCGACGCCAGGTTTGCCATTCGTGCAACGTACCCGGCGACTCGTAATACACGTGCTTGATGCCCGCTTTGTCCAGCGCTTCATGAAAACCTTTCACGCCGGTGTACATCCGCTCCGGTTCTTTGGTGCCGATGCTCACATACACCACTTTCATCTTTTTGTTAAACGCGTCGGCATCGGCCCAGGCTCCGTCGTAAAGCTGTTTGATGTCGGCACCCGGCTGCAACCGACCCGCTCCGCTGAACCCACCGATGTAGGCAAACTTATCGAGGTTGGTCATCGTGGTCTGGAAGGTCTGGAAACCGCCCATCGACAGCCCCGCCATCGCCCGGTTATCGCGGTCCGTCAGCGTCCGGAACGATTTGTCGATCATCGGGATCACTTCTTTCACCAGCACCTCAGGAAACACATTGCTGGTCATGGCCGCCGGCTGGTGCTGACGGGTTTGGTGGGGTCGGTGGCGTAGCCGCGTTCCATCACCACGATCATGGGCGTTGCTTTGCCTTCGGCAATCAGGTTGTCGAGAATGAAGTCCATTTTTCCCTGCGTTGGCCAGCCGGTTTCGTCTTCGCCCGAGCCATGTTGCAGGTACAGCACCGGGTAGCGCTTCTTCGGATTTTCGTCATAACCGGGGGGCGTATACACGTTGGCCCGTCGCCAGGCTTTGGTCATGTCGGAGTAGTAATTGACCGAACGTACCTGACCATGCGGCACATTTTTAGGCTGATAGTAGTCCATGTCTTTGTCTGGAATATCGATGCCGCTGGCCATGCGCCCCATGCCGTAAAACGTCTGGCTTGCCGGGTCGCAGATGGCGATACCGTCGGCAATAAGCGAGTAATAGTGAAAGCCTTCGCCAACGGGCTCCGTCGTCACGGTCCAGAAGCCGCTGGTATCTTTCACCATGTCGTACTTCTTCATCAAGTCGATTTGCAGCCTGCGGGCGTCGGGTGCTTTCACGCGAAATACCACCCGGTTGTCGGGCAGGATCTGCGGGTATTTTTGCCCCGGAATATTGGTCGACGCGGGCGTTCCGCCGTTCTGGGCCTGGGCCGGTACCGTCAGGGTTACAACCCCGATCAGCAATGCGAGTAACTGTTTCATGGTAAAGGTTTAGCGAGTTTCGGGTACATTACTTCGTTTGTGGTGTGATGATCTGGTATTTCCCGCTCAGGTGCATCAGGCTGAACACATACAGCAGCCCGTCATAATAGGGATCGAAATAGCCATCGTCGAACGGCTCCAGTTTGGCCTTCCACAAGGCATGCACAAAATCGAGGCTGCTCTTCTCCTTGTTAATAAGCGAGAGCGTGGCGGATGTTGACACCAGACCAATCGAGTGCCGGAGCTTTTTAACCGGCCCTGCCTGAAGAATAAACTCAGGCCGTGAGCCATCCAGATTAAACTGATCCTCATAGGTGTCCATCCCTTTCGACCGCAGGAAACCCTGAAACCGTTTGGCGTAGTCTTCCTGCCAGGCTTTGTCTTTCCCCGACCAGGTATAATCCATGGCAATGTTCATCGGCACCCGCCACGAATCGTAACGAAACGCCGAGGGCGACCAGCGGGTGTCGTGCGGTTTGCCGCTAAACTCGGTATAATCGGCGTTGAGGCCCGTGACGGGATGACAGGCGCGGTGCAGAAACACCCGCGACGTATCGGCGCATTCTTTGTAAAACGCTTCGTGCCCGTCTTTGGCGTATAGCACCCAGGCATCGTAAAAGGCAGGCAGGTGATACGACGGGTCGGTCCATTTGTAGTTGCCGCCTTCGGGAACAAACGAAATCTGTTTGGCGTCGGTGTTGATCAGGTTATAGATGTTGCCGGTGCCATCTTTTTTCCACATCGCATCCAGAATCCGCCGGGCTTCCCCATAATAATTGATGCCCGTGTTGTTGCCCCATTTGTTGGCCGCAAACAACAGACTGGTGATGTAATACAACTCGCCATCGGAGGCCGACCCTTCCGAGTTTTTCTTCATCGTCTGCGGGTTGATGCTCCAGGCGAAATACGCTTCCCGTGGTCCGCTCTGGTGTTGCAGATACTTTTTAGACCAGCGCCAGATTCGGTCGAACACGTCTTTTTTGTCGAGCTGCACGGCCACCATCATGCCATACGACAAGCCTTCGGTCCGGGCATCTTTGTTTTTCACATCCGATACATAGGCCATCGTATCGCCGACCTCGAAATAGACCTTGTTTGGGCCTTCAAAAACGTCATGGTAGGCCTTCGCCAGTTTCGCGTCGATGTCGGCCTGTTTGTAGCCCGCTTCGCGAAACAGGTTCCGGTAGTGGCGAGGCGTTACCGTTTTGCTCTTTTTCGCTTTGCCTGAGCCAACGACCGTGGCGCTGTTATCAAATAACAGACAGCCAGTAGTGCAGCAGCACAAACTGTCCTGGCACGTTCGTTATCATATCAATTTCTTATTCATAGTAGTTGGTTCAGTATTACACATATCGAACGTCAGAGGCACATGCTCAATCTATTTGTGTTCGACCCCGACGCCCTAGAAGGGAGCTTAGCTGACGCTACAAGGTGCTGTCAGCGAAACTCAAGCCCCCTCCTGTCGTCGGGATGGCAAACATCGAGTGATCAAAACGTACTCACTACACTACTTAAACAGCAACGGAGCCATCTCGTGCAGGCTGCGACGCCAGGTCTGGAATTCGTGCCCTGTTTTCTCAGAAACGTACCCAACGGCATTGTAGCCCGCCCCTTTCAGGTCAGTCACCGCCTGCTTTACCCCATCGGGCCGTTCTTTGCTGCCGCAGCTAATGAAAACAAGCTTCGGCTTGGGCTTGTCTTTAATGTCGTCCGGCGCGTAGAGGCCACCGCTGAGCAGGCCGTAATACCCAAACACATCCGGCTTGTTAAGGGTAATCATTTTGGTTTCCATGCCGCCCATCGACAGGCCCGCCATCGCCCGGTTGTCGCGGTTGGCCAGCGTGCGGAAATTGGCATCTACGTAGGGAATCAGTTCGTCGGTCAGCACCGTCTGGAAGGGGTCGATCTTGAACTCTCTGATCTTGCCAAACTTCACTTCGTTGGTCATGCCGTAGGTCATCACGATAATAAACGGCTTGGTTTTGTTGTCGGCAATCAGGTTGTCCATGATCAGATTGGCGTGGCCCTGATTGCTCCAGGCCGTTTCGTCTTCGCCCCAGCCGTGTTGCAGGTACAGCACCGGATACTTTTTCGATTTGTCTTTTTCGTAGCCCGGTGGCGTATACACAAACGCCCGACGTGGTGTGCCCGTGCTTTTCGAGGGGAACAGCACCTGCTGCACATGGCCGTGCGGAACGTCTTTCAGGGCGTAGAAATCCTGGTCGTGGGCGGGTATCTCAATGCCGCTTTCCCACCGGACAGACCCATAGTAATTCATGGCGCCGGGGTCGTTGAATTTCCCGCCGTCGATCGTTACGTTGTAATAATGGAAGCCTTCGTCCATCGGGCCTTCGGTTGTGCCGGTCCAGAACCCGTCGGCTCCTTTGGTGAGTTTGGTGCCTCCCCGTCCGCCCAGCCCCAGGCTCACCTTCACACTGTCGGCTTTGGGGGCATTGATACGGAATCGGGCGTAGCCCTGGGAGTTTACCTGCGGGTATTCCTGCCCCGGCTGATTCAGCGAGGAGGGTTTGAAATCTTCCAGCAACCGCCGTTTGGCTGGCCTGCGAATAACTGCTTACGCTGATCAACGTGGCTACCACGAAGGCAGCTAAAGTTTTGATAGTCATTTGGTTATTGGTTTAGTAAGGTTTAGTATAAATCTTGAATGCCGTTTTATCACTTTTTGTCATCCTGACATAGGAGGGAGCTCTGTATCTGTATTCCAGCCTCACCCACGTCTCCTTACGTCGGGATGACAAAATACACTCATTTAAAAAGCTGCGGCAGGGTGTTGGCGAGGTACAGTTTGCAGTTCATCCAGGTATGCCCACCCGGCACAATGAGCGGTTTGACGTTGATTTTCTTCTCGTTGAACATGGCAATGTTCTGCTTCACCGGTTCGTACAGAAAGTCTTCCGTGCCGACGCTGATGGTGAATAATTTTAGCTGTTTGTTCATCTGCTCGGCATTCGGCGACCAGTTCGTGAAGTTCGTTTTGAACTCGTCGGTGGCGGTGTAGGGCGCATACGAACACACATAGGCGAAGGTGGAGGGGTTGGTCAGGCCGATGTTCAGCGTTTGTCCGCCACCCACCGAAAAACCCGCTACGGCCCGGCCTTTGCTTTCTTTGATGACCGGGTAATTGGCCTCCACAAACGGCACGATGTCGTTGACCATGTCTTTGGTAAAATCGGGCATGGGGGCCGGGCGAACGTTGCCGTAGGGCATCACAATCAGCATGGGTTTGGCTTTGCCCTGCGCAATCAGGTTATCGGCAATCAGGTTGGCGCGGCCCACTTTCGTCCAGGTTTCTTCGGTATCGGAGCCGCCGTGAATCAGGTACAGCACCGGGTATTTCGTTTTGCCGTTGGGGTTGAAACCCGGTGGCGTGTACACCAGCAGTTGCCGCGTCGTGCCCAACGTACCTGACTTGTAATACCGGTAGCTGATTTTGCCGTGGGGTACGTTCTGCAACGAATGCACCAGCGGCTGGTCGCCGGGTACGTCGACAATGCTGCGTTTGAAGCGCTCGTTGGCGAAGATGTAGGTGTTGTTCGGGTCGGCGATCTGAACGCTGTCGACCGAGAAGCTGTACGGGTAAATGTCGGGCTTCACCGGGGGCACCGTCACGCTCCAGATGCCCGACGTATCTTTGGTCAAGGCTACCGGTGCTTTCAGAAACTCGCCCGACAGCATCACTTTTTTCGCGTTTCGGGAAAAATACCGGAACGTGATGCTGTGGTCGGGATGCACATCGGGCGAACTGATGGCCGGCGGCCGTTGCTGGGCCAAACCCGTAATAGCCGATGAGCAAAACAGGCCAGCAGCAGGAGCAGGATATGAGTTATGCGTTTCATGGGCGTGGGTTTATTGTTGAAAAGAAGTGGGGTGGTAGCGGCAACGTACGTTTTCACGTTCATCCAGGTATGGCCCCCGTCGGTAATCAGGCTTTTGTAATTCACCTTTTTCGCCTTCAGGTAGTCCATAAATTCCACCGTGCCCTTGTACAGAAAATCGTCGCTTCCCACGCTCACCCACAGCAGTTTAAGTTGCTTGTTGGTCTGATCGGGTTTGCTGACGATCTGACGGATAGCTACGCGTCCATCTCCTCCGGCGACAGGTACGAGCTGTAGGCGCACACCCAGGCAAACTTGTCCATGTTGCTGAAGGCCGTCCGCAGCGTTTGCCCACCCCCGCGCGAAAACCCGCCGATGGCCCGGTTCTCGCGGTTGGCAATGGCCCGGTAGTTTTTCTCGACGTACGGAATGACATTACTCACCAGATCCGTCGTGAAATCGTTGGCCCGTTTTACGGCATCGGCCCCGTCGCGAACGGTCGGGTCGGCGGGTTTGGAGCCGCCCTTTTGCTCGGCCACGCGGGCCGCGATGTTGCCGTAGGGCATCACGATAATCATCGGTTTGGCCTTGCCTTCGGCAATGAGATTATCCAGAATCAGGTTGGTTTTACCGACTTTAAAAAAGGTCTCTTCGGTATCCGTTGTGCCGCTGATGAGGTAGTACACCGGGTATTTCTTCGCCGGATTCTGGTCGTAACCCGGTGGCGTATACACCACCACCGAACCCGTTGTGCCTTCCATCGACGGGTAATATTCGTAGTTGATCGAGCCGTGGGGTACGTCCTTCATGGCATGAACCAACGGCGTATCGCCGGGTACGTCGACCAGGCTGGCTTTGAACCGCTCGTTGGGGAAGAACGCCACGTTGGCGGGGTCCATCACCGATATGCCATCTACCCGAAAGTTGTACGGATAAATGTCGGGTTTGACGGGGCCGACCGTTACGCTCCAGATGCCCTGCGCATCTTTGGTCATGGCAACGGGGGCTTTCTCAAACTGGGCACTCAGTTCCACCGCTTTGGCCTGCGGAGCCAGGTAGCGGAACGTAACGGTTTTGTCGGCGTTTACCTGGGGCGATACCACCAACGGGCCGCGTGGCGGTTGAGCACGGACGATGCCAACCGCGCAAAGGAGGAGCGGCAACGAGCGTCGCCCGGATCGTTGTTTGTTAATATACTGCTTCATTCGGTTAGAGGTTTTGGAAGGCCTACTTAAAAAGTTTCTGCGCAATCGTGTTTAGGTAGAGCTTGCAGTTCATCCAGGTATGCCCGCCTTCAGAGATCAGCATTTCGTGTTTAATCTTTTTCTCGTCAAGCACCTTCAGGTAATCGTTGATAACGGGGTATAGCCCATCTTCTTTCCCAACACCGATCCAGAATAGCTTCAGCCGCTGATTGGTGAGGGCGGGGTTGGCAAAAGCCGTAGCGTTGTTCCGGTCAAACTCGTCTTTCAGCATACCCGGCGCAAAGCCGCATACCCAGCTAAACAGCTCGGGGTTGTTCAGACCGACGAATAAGCTAGTTCCACCACCGCCGGAAAAACCGGCAATAGCCCGACTGTCTTTATCCTTTTTTACCCGGTAATTTTTGTCGACAAACGGAAAGAGATTCACCAGAAAATCCTTCTTTATGAGCTGGAGGTTATCCCAGTTCCGTAAACTACCCGACGATTTGCTGATGGCCGGATAAGCCCGACCGTAAGGCATCACCACGATCATGGGTTTGGCCTTGCCCTGCGCAATCAGGTTATCCAGAATGATATTGGCGCGCCCGACTTTGGTCCAGGTTTCTTCGGTATCGGTGGTGCCATGCAGCAGGTAAAGTACGGGGTAGGCCGTTTTCGGGTCCGTTTCGTAGCCCGGCGGGGTGTACACCAATACGGGCCGCTGCCCCAATTCGGGCGACTGGTAGTAGCGGTACGACAGGGTACCGTGGGGTACGTTTTGCAGGGTGTGCACGAGGGGCGCAGGTCCCGTTATTTCAACCACGCTGTTCTGAAATCCTTCGTTTGGAAAGAGCGCAGAGTTTTTTGGGTCGGCTATCGACAGACCATCTACGTTGAACGCGTACGGGTACATATCCGGCTTCACCGGGCCAGTCGTCACGCTCCAAACGCCCTGGGCGTCTTTGGTCATGGGTACGGCCGCTTTCTCGAACTGGGCGTTCAACTTCACCTCTTTGGCCTGCGGAGCCAGCAACCGAAACGTGACGGTATTGTCGGCATTGACCTGTGGCGACACCACAACGGGGCTACCTGGGGGCTGAGCCACAACGGGACCAGCCACAAGAAGCGCGGTACAGATTAAGCCCATGTACAACCTGAATCGGCGGAAACCGGGCGGCTTTAGATTGAAAAACTGGTTCCTGTTAGCCATCGGAAAGAAAGGTTAGGTAGGTCGAAATGGGTAAGCAATGACAGACATATAGGACTACTTTTCATGGGACTACCAGGTTAGTTGAACTAGTGACACACCCTGTCGGGGAAGGTCGAAGGTCAACTTCGTTGTTCCGTTGGCCACCGCTTTCGAGGTTGGCGGAGCCACTTCCTGTAGTTGCCCCGCTTTTTCAAGTGCCTTGTATTGATCGGTCGATACCTGCTGCGGGCTACCAATCGCCTTCCATGCCTCGAACGAATTGCTGTGTGCCTCATCGATCCGGTAGTGATGAACCTGCACCTTGTTCTTGCCAAGTCCGTTCACGGTCAGTTCAACGGGGGCGGCCGGGCCAGGTACGTTATCGTCGTGGTAATTCCAGACCATCACGCAGACCGAATTTTTGCCTTTGCTGGCAATAGCGTTGACATCGTTTTCGGCCCGTACGCCATTGGCAATGATATTGGCGGCCATCAGGCCCTTGCTGGTTTGCACCGAAAGTCGCTGGCCGTTCATCTTGCCAAACATCCGAAATACGTTCAGTACGGGCTTATCCACGCCATGCGTAGCCAGATCCCGGAAACCGGCAAACCACGGCTGATCCTCAAACTCGAACGACCAGCTCACCGCCCCGCGCAGGTTCACCTTGTACTGATCCATCAGTTCGTAGATGCGGGCATACGACGAAGCCGTGTAGCTGGAATACATCGTGCCGTTGCGGTACCCGTATTTGGGATCGCGCGTGGCCGAGCAGGCGGCACAACCTTCGGGGTCGCACTCGCCGATGATGATCGGGATGTTCTTCAACTCAGGAAACGAATTGACAGCTTCAAACGCCCGCTGCACGTCTTTCAACTGCACGCCCATGTTCATGCGGATATGCCCATCCACAATCTCTGGGCTTCCCTTGGCGTGAAAGCCAATGTACTGCAGCGGTGTACCGGTTTTACCCGTTGCGTAGTTCTGGCCCCGCAGGCAATGTTCGATAAACCGGGTCAGGTAACTGTACGCTTTGTCGCTGCGCGGACTGGTCGTGTGCGGCCCGCCAATGGTGCATTCGGGACAGGCGCGTTTTAGCCCGTCGGCGGCAAAGTCGTAGGTCTTGCAGTATTCGTCGAACGTACCTGACCAGTAGCCAATGTCCGGCTCGTTCCAGACTTCCCAAAGCCAGCTTGCCACCTCCTTTTTCCCGTAACGGTCAACAGAGTGCTTTGCCCATTGATAGACCAACTCCCGCCATTTGTCGTAGTCTTTCGGTGGGTACGTCCAGCCGGTCCAGATGGTACCGTTCTTGCTCCAGGTGTGGGCGTAGGGGTCGGGTTTCGATGACAGATCTTTGGGCATAAACCCAATTTCCATCAGCGGTTTCATGCCCCGCTTGATATACGTATCTACGATGCTGTCGACCGTTACCCAGTTGTAAATCGGCTTTCCGGACGCGTCTTCTTTATACGCATCCGTAAAACCCCATTTCAGATCGGGGCCGGGGCTTTCGCCTTTAGAGGTCAGCAGGTTGTGCGCCCGAACGTAGACCGGAACGGGGCTTAGCTGTTGTAATTCGGTTAGCAGTTTCTGGCCGTCTTTACGAGTGGTATTGTTGGGCTCGTCGTAACCAAAAAACGCCCAGAACGGCTTCATGTCGCCAACCGGTTTTGCGGCATCGACCTGAATCGAAACCGGCGCTTGCTGCCCGAAGGCAACCCGAACGGCCAGCAGGAGAAAACAGAAAAAGAGGGTACGTTTCATGACTATAGAGCTTTGTTGTACTGGCAAGTAGTGTATCGGTGGGTCAGGGCTTGATCCACTGATTAATTTTCATCCAGTCGAACAGCGGCTCCATCCAGCCGGGGTGCCGGAAAACAAAGCCGTGGTCGCCTTTGGGGTAGATGTGCATTTCAACCGGCACCTTCAGGTGTCTCAGCTTTTCGAAATAGATAATGCTGTTGTCCACGTCGACCAGCTTATCATCGGCCGCGTGGGTTAGGTACGTTGGGGGCGTGTTGGCCCGTACCTGTAGCTCATTTGAAAAGAGATCGAGGTCCTGCTGCGAGGGGTTTTTACCCAGCAGCGCATCATGCGAACCGCCATGCGTCAGGCTATCGCGCATACTGATGACCGGGTAAATCAGTATCTGAAAATCAGGGCGCAGACTGGTGTTGCTGGTATTGTCGATATACGCTTTCTCGAAATGCGTAGCTGCGGTCGAAGCCAGATGGCCACCCGCCGAAAAACCCATGATGCCCACTTTCGCCGGATCGATACCCCACTTGGCAGCCCCTTCGCGAACCAGTTTTATGGCCTGCTGGGCATCCTGCAACGGTCCGATTTTTTTGTCGGGCATGATGGCGTCGCTGGGCAAGCGGTATTTCAGCACAAAAGCCGCTATCCCCTTCTCGGCCAGCGCTTTTGCCGTACCGACACCTTCACCCTGATACACAACCACGCCATAACCGCCACCGGGAATGATGATAACAGCCGCCCCAGACGCTTTGTCGGCTGCGGGTTTGAAATACTCTAGGGTGGGTTTGGTAATGCCCCTGATTACACCCTTATCTGCCCCCGACTCCTGCACATCCGACGCTTTCGAATTGGGCACAGCTCCAGCATATAATGCAATGATTTCCTGCGCGTTAACAGCCAACGGAGCTGCCAGTAACCACCCGGATAAGGCGGCCAGGGTCAGTGCTCTTTTAGTTGCAGAATACGAATAACCAGTCGAGGTCATGCACATCGAAACGCTTCATTTTAGTGGGGTTTAGATCAGACCTACAAGGCTTTTCAAAACCTTACAGATTTAGTGTTTATGAAAGGACTAGTTCATCGCGGTCGGTTTGTAGCCCAGTAGCGACAGCATTTGCATGGCGTAGCGTTTGCCTAATTCTCTGTAGCCAGCCGCGTTGAAGTGCAGGTTATCCGCCGAATCGGTACAGCCCGCCGACGAAATCACGTGCGCATTTTTGATCGTTTGCGGCAGCGTGGCAATGATCCTGTTCATACTGGCGCATTTCCCATCCTGATCGGCATTGACCGTTTCGCCCGCCAGTAACGGTACTTTTCTGGGTTTCAGATCCAGGTCCTTCATCAGGTTATCGTATACCACCTTCACCTTTTGGGTCCAGAGCGTATCGTTGGTATTCGACTCCCCCTGATGCAGGAGAACACCCTTGATGACGCCATCTTTCTGGGCCAGCTTCGCCATCTCGACCAGTCGGCCGTATGGATTGCCGTCGTATTCCTTGATGAAATTTTTCATCCATCCCGGCACCGTTGTCACATACGACTCGTAATTGTCTTTATCGAACAGCTCGATCTTGCAGCCGCCGATGGCCACATTGATTACGCCCACCCGTACCTTTTCGGGAAGATTCGCAACCAGTTCCCGGCCAAAATAATCGGCGGGAGTCAGGCCCGTCCGGCAGCGGCATAACGGTGGCGTGGCAGTGTACCAATTTCCCTTTGTCCGGTTGATGGCCGGGCAATCCACCGCTTCCATCACCTGAAAACGAGGGTTCACATTGACTGTATCCTGCGGCTCTATTTTGGCGTTCCCCTCCATATTGGATTGTCCGAAACAGAGGTAAATATGGAAGTTTTTGTCCTGCGCAAACGTGTTCGCATTCAGCAGGAATAGCCCGATTAGCAGGAGGCCACTCAGTTTCTTTTTCATGTGTTTAAGCAGTTTAGGAGGTGTAGTCTACTGTTCGTGTAATCAGTTAGTAAGCTGGCTCTCAACGAAGCAAATTGGCCACTTTTGTCATTCAGTGTCTTTGTCATCCCGACCGGTCCGCCGGTGCGGTCAGGATGACAAAAGCAAAAACCCAACAGCAACCCTGCTATCGTATATAAGTTGTCTAATGCTGAAACTGTAGCGATTTGACGGTCAGCGCTTTAGCCGATCCAGCCGGGAACTTCACGAATACGTCGTGATGGCCGGAAACGCCTTTCAGTTTTTGCGAAACAGACTGCCAGTTGCCGCTCGTTGTGGAGTAAGGAATGGTGGCGATCAGCTTGCCGTTTTTCAGGTCGTCGAGCCAGATTTCCAGCTTCCCGGCACCCGTGGCCGACACTTGTAGCTGTACCTGCGAGGCCGCCGTTTTCTTATCGCCCAGTTCCACGCCCGACAACATGAACCAGCCGCCCTGATCCGACGAATTTGTTACGGCGTTTTCGGCACCGGCGCCTACTTTTTCCACGCCATACCCGTTGCTGTAGCCCACAGCCGGAAGCGCCGAGAACCCATCTTTGCAGACGAAGAAATCGAAATCGGCGGGTTTGTTTTCGGTGAATAAACCGACGCTGGTACCCACCCACGAATTGTAGTTAGGCTGTACCTTATCCAGATTCACCACATTGACAGACGATCCAACGGGTGTCCAGGTTTTGCCATCGCCACTGGCGTAGGCCGTCAGTTCGTGCAGCTTCCGCGTGATTTTCAGCCACACCACCTTGCCGAACGTGTTGGGAATTGACTGGACGTTCTTCTCGAAGCTGACGCTTATTTTTTTGCCCTGATTGAACCCCGTAAACAGCCGGACAATGACCCGCTGATTACCACTGCTCAGATACAGTCCGGCTTTGGCCAGCGTATCGGCGGCATCCAGTTCGACTTTCGTGACGGCGGAATAATAGTGGTCGGTTTCTTTTTGAACGATGCTCGTCCGCAGACTGTCGGGAGCCAGTCGAAGCCATCCTTTCCGGGCCGACAACGAATATTTGTCGGTGTATTTTTTGCTCAGGAAATGCCAGTCCAGCGACAGCGTTTGGTTCTCGAACTGGTCGGAGTTGACACTTCGCCACGCGATTCCCCCTTTCGGCAGGTTCGGTTTCTCGATCGGAGCCGTCGTGGGAGCCATACCCCAGGGCCGGTCGCCCTCCCAGATCACCGGGTACAACGCCGTTTGCCGACCAGCGCCCGACCAGTCGTCACCGTCGTACTTTTCGTAGCTCTGGCCAATCGTCCACCAGGTACCGTCGGCCAACTGGATGGGTGCCGAAATATGGTTCGGGCGACGGAAGCCGACTTTTGCATCGGTGATTGGCTTGAAAAACTCGCCCAGCCGTTCCCATTGCGTAGAATCGGCGGTGAGCGATTTGCCCCGAAGCACGTATTGACCGCCCGACACATCGCCCGCCGGGAAGTAGTAGTAAAAACCGTTGCGTTTGCTCATGACTGGCCCCTCGGCCCAGCTGTACTGCAATTTAGCGTTGATCCAGTCCATGTCCATTACCGTCGACGTTAGCTGACCATCCTGCCCTAACTCCTGCAAACGGTTGGTTTTCTGACCGTTCTTGATCACCATGTACGGCTTACCGTCATCGTCGACAAAGATGGAATTGTCGTAACCCAGCGGTCCCGTTTTGGGATTTCCTTTCACGCGAACCGGCTCAGACCACGGTCCTTTGGGGTTACTGGCTTTGGAAAACCACTGCCCATTGGCCGAGAAATAGATCCAGTATGAACCATAGAAATAGGTAATCGCTCCCTGCCAGATACCGGTCGAAGGCCGGTCGGATACGAAACTGGCGGTAGGCGGCACTACGCGGCTGATAATTTCCCAATGCACCATGTCTTTGGAATGGTAGATGGGCAGGTAGGGCGTAAAGTGGAAACTGGAGCCGCAGTGGTAAAAATCGTCGCCCACCT
The DNA here is from genome assembly GCA_963750355.1 of uncultured Cytophagales bacterium. Lineage (GTDB taxonomy): Bacteria > Bacteroidota > Bacteroidia > Cytophagales > Spirosomataceae > Fibrella. The sequence goes on from CAVVQL010000005.1 coordinate 20,668, forward strand.
TCAGCATCGTCGGATCGGGGTGGTCGCCGGGAAGCACCGGGTTCACGTAGGTTTTTACTTCATTGTAAAATGACTTATCGGCTGTATTGCTTTGTGCAAACAGGGCAAGGTGGGTTATGAGAAGTGCCCCGATTAATAGCAGGGTAAAAGTCTTGTCGTTTTTCATTCATCTACGAATTTTTGCTATCCATTTCTCGTCAGGAATCAGGAAAATTCAGCACGTCAGTTCACAAGAAGAGCGGCCCCGTTTGTCGGGATTATCCAGTCTACCTCCTGATTTTTTTGAAGTGTTGCCGTGGTCACTTTACCCGTCAACTGCGCATCGTCGCTGTAGTGTGTGAACTCAGTTCCTGCGGCAATCATGGGTAATTTCAGTTTCAGCTTAATCGGTTCTTTCTGGGCATTCACCCCGGCTACATACCATTTCGTACCCTGACGGCGTGCCAGCACAACGTACCTGCCCGGATAGCCGTCGATGTAGCGGACTTCGTCCCAGGTCGTCGGCACGGTTTTCATGAAGTTGATGGCCCAGTCCGGCGCGTCGGTGAGGTTGTTGGGGGCCAGGGCGAAGTGCTGCACACCACTCTGAAACAGGACCGCCGTTGCCAACGCGTACACATCCGACGTGACCCGTTTCGACCCTCGGTTGGGCGTATTGCTCGCGTTATAGAATTTGTTCAGCGCACTGCCGCCGAAATCCATACTGCCTACCGTGTTGCGCACAAACGGGTGTATCGTGGCATTAAACGCTTCCATGTCGCAGCTTCGTTGCGAAAAAGCAAGGTTTTCGCTGGCCAGAACGGCTTCGCTGGCTGCATAGTTTGGGTACATCCGTTCCCACCCACGCGGGAGCGTTGACCCGTGAAAAATGCACAGGATTCCGTAGTCGTTGCCGTCGTACAGAATGTCTTCGTACAGCTTCATGGTCTCCTGCTTATCTCCGCCAAAGAAATCGACTTTGATGCCTTTTACGCCTATTCGCTTCATCCAGGCCATTTCTTTGCGCCGGGCAATGGTATTGTCCATGATGCCCCGTGGCCCTTGCGGGGCGTCGTTCCAGTAGCCGTTGGAGTTGTACCACAAGTAGAGACTTACGCCTTTTTTGGCCGCGTAGGTGGCTAATTCGGCTACTTTTTCGCGGCCAATCTGCGTGTCCCACAGCGCATCGACCAGGACGGTTTTGTAGCCCATTGCCGCGCTGAAATCGATGTACCGAATCTGTTCGTTATAGACCGTTCGGCCGTCCATCCCAATAATCCAGCTCCACGACCCTTTTGTGTACTCGTATTTTTGAGATGCTTCGTAACGGGGTTCAACCACATCGAAGGGCACGGTTGTTTCGACAATCGGGGCCAGCGTTTCGCCGACGGTAATGGTCCGCCAGGGTGTTTCGCCAGGAAGAGGAATGCCCGGTGCTGATGTGCCGATACCGTTGTTTTCATCCGGCATCGGGTACCCGATGGTATATAAGCCGTTGGTATGACCCATCAGGCGGCTGCCGCAATACCGGCTATCAACACCCGTTTCAGAAATCAGTACCCAGCCAGTGCTGTTTACTTTGAATAAGCAGGGAAACGTGTAGCCGTTATTCCGGCCGTTTTTGCCCAGCGTATCGTCAACCGTGTAAGGAATTTCGTAGCTCGGCATGGTTCGGGCGAAACCCACCATCGCTTTGCTTTGCGCCGACAGAAACGTGGTTGTTCCGGCGGGCAGCACAAACCCCGATACCTCCTCGTTGATGACGCATGACCGAGACGCCTTTTGTGGATAAACCTTGTATCTGAAGGCCACATCGTTATTGCTCACCCTGAACGTAATGTCGATGGCGGGCAGGGTCTCTTTCGAGAGAGAAAGTACGGCTTCGTTGGCTACGTAATGGACCTTACTTTTTTTGATGTTTGGCAATTCATACGACTTGTCAATTTTGGTATTTGTCGCCGGTTTTCCCGCAACAAGCCCTTCCGAAAAGTCGCCCACATTTGTTTTCAGCCCTAATGGTGATTTCGTCAAAAACGATTTACCATTTAGTGACACACTGTAGGCTGGCTTGCCATTTTCCAGCGATACCGTTACCAGCAATTTCCCATCCGGGCTGCTTACCGTTGTGGTCGTGGTTTGCGCAGTAGCCAAAAATGACGTGAGCAAAAAAAGAAAAGCGGTATAGGTCAATTTATTTTTCATAATCAAGTAAACATTATTTTCCAGAAATGGCAGGATCAATCCGGAAGTAATCGAAGTCGGCAAAACCGCCCGTTTGCTGGGTGGCGTAGTTGAACAGGCCGAACCGGTAGCCCATAAAATGCGGGATGGTATACGGCATCTTTAGCGGTTCGCCAATGGCGGTCCACGTGTTGCCGTCGAGGCTGTAGAAGAAATGGGCGAGGTCTTTGCGGGCCTTGAAATCGCATTCGGCTTTCAGGTAGACCGTTTTCTGGCTAAGCGGAACCCGCTGCACCTCCACCGGCTTCCCCGAACTGGCGCTGACCATAACAATCGACCGGCTCCCGTTTTCCATTTTCACACCGACTAGTCCGTAGTTTTTCTGTAATAGGCTCAATCCGGCAAAATCACCGTCTTTCAGGTTCGACGCATCGAGCAGGGTGGCACCTGTGCTTTCGGGGCCAATGGTGCGCTGGGTGAGCGTGTTGCGGGCCATTACAAACGAGGTGTCGGTGCGGCCGGTTTTCAGGCGCAGGTAGCCTTTTCGCGCCGAAACCGACCAGAGGCTATTGTCGGGGTTGTGGTTCCACTGCCACACCAGCGGCAGGGCAGGGTCACCTTTTTTGCGGCGTGAACTCGTCGGAAGCCACAATGCCGGGAATCAGGCCTTTGCTGGCGGGCAGGTTGAGCGTCTGGGGCACTTTACCGTTTTCGCCCAGCACGGGCCAGCCAGTCTTCCCACGTCACCGGCACCAGATACGGAATACGGCCCACGCCGCCAAAATCGCGGAAGAGGTACGCAAACCAGCGGCCGTCGGGCGTATCGATCAGCCCGCCCTGCGCCACGCCCAGATCCTGAAAGCCTATTCGGCCTTCCCAGGGACCGGTGATCTTGTCGGCCCGGTGAATAACCACCGTTCGCATGCCGCCACGGGGCCAGGTGATGTTGAACAGGTAGTACTTACCGTTTACTTTGAACAGTTGCGACCCCTCGGCGGGTAAGCCACCACCGGTGCCCGACGGTGTACTGGCGTTTTCGATCAGTACCTGTTCAGTGGTGCCGGGTTTAACCCCCATAGCATCGGCAGTCAGTTCAACAATCCTGAGTTTGCCCGCGCCATAGATCAGGTACGTCCGGCCATCATCATCAAAAAACAGGCTATGATCGTGGTACGACGGCTTGAACGACACTTCTTTCCACGGGCCTTTTTCAATGTTTCTGGTGGTGTACACGTGGGTTCTGCCACTGGTCTGCGCGAAGGTAGTTGCGTAGTACAGCCCATTGTGGTAGCGCAGGCTGCTGGCCCACGACCCGCGTCCGTAGGTGCTTTTGCCGTTGTTCAGACTCATGGCGTCTACACTCGTCAGCGTGTCATACGCATAGCCAACCAACTGCCAGTTGGTCAGGTCTTTCGACTTCATGATCGGCAGCCCCGGACTCAGGTGCATGGTGGTGCTGCTCATGTAGTAGGTGTTGCCCACCCGAATCATGGCCATGTCGGGTACGTCGGCAAAAATGACCGGGTTCTGGGTGGTCTGCGCCATACCGGTAACGGATCTGAACAGCAGCAGACTGGCCAATAGACCGTATCGAAACAAGGAGATTTTCATTGAGGAAGGTGCCAGTTACCGGTAGTTATTGGAGCGGTCCGATTAGTTCGACAAAATTTCCGTCGGGGTCCTGCACAAACACGAAGTGTGCTTTGGCGTTCAGGGGCGTGGGCGTACTGCCCAGAAACGGCACTTTCATCTTCGTGAGCCGGTCGATGATGGGTTGCAGGGCTTTCACCTGAATGGTGATGTACTGCATGCCGGTATCGTCCTGAATGTAGGCAGGCTTCGGGTGCGACGCCTTTTTGCCAAAGCTCATCAGCTTCCAGTCGGTGGCTTCGGGGCTGTTCTCAAGCTTCAGAATGGTTACGTTCGTTGCTACGCCATTGGTCAGGCCAGCGCGTTTGCCGAACTCCTCGTTGATGGTGAAGCTGCCGGTTTTTACCATCCCAATGCCATTCACGTAAAAGTCCAGCGAGCGCTCGATGTCGGCAACCACGACCCCGACACCAATTGTCTTGCTGGTGAAATTGGATTGGGCGTATGAATTCAATACGCACCAAAACACCAATAGTGTTATTTTGACACATTTGCAGGTAGTCAGCATCGTTTTGTTCGAGTTTAAAAGAAACATTCGTTAGCGCGTTACAAGTCTGATTTGATTAAAACGAGGGGTATTTATTCCTTTATTGGCCACAATTCTCAGCGTGAAAGCCTCGTCACCAGTCACCTTCAGCCGGATCATTTTACCCTCCGCCGACAGAACCTCCGCTGGTTTGTCGTTGATCAGCAAGGTTAGATTGTTCAGCTTTATATCGTCTAAAGCCTGAATGTCAACGTACTTACCCGCCCTGTTTTTGTTCTGCAACTGGTAGGCAATAAAGGAACGGGTACGCCGCCAGAACCGCTCATCGTCGTAACCCGATTCGGTTTTTTCACCCTTAAACGAATGGTCTACTTCGGGTTGCTGTTCACCACAATTCACCTTATCGACCGTGTTGGCGTCCAGGGCCAGCGCCTCGGCTTCCTGCTGTTTCATCCGGTTGGTCTGCTCGTCGAAAGCTGCTTTTGAGAAGGTCTGGAAATACATCTGGTAGCGGGCATCGTGAACTTCGTAGAACGGTTGCAGCGTCAGCGAGTCGAGGCTGAATTGCAGGTTCCCGACTGGTTTCAGGCGGTTCAGGTACGTGGCAGGGGCACCCACAAGCGCATAGGCACTGGTGATCGGGAACAGCTTCCCTTTTGTTTCGTGCCCCATCCGGCTATCATCGGCAAACAGCCCTTTCAGATCGTCTGTCGACGTTTTGGCCGCCAGCACAATGGGACCGTTGACGAAGGCCGCCCAGTTCGAGCCGTCGGGCAGATACTCCAGCCGTGTCGAGGTGGTAAAACGGACGGTTACTTTATCGCCCGATTTCCACTTTCGGCGAACAGCCACATAACTCGCTGGTTTTCCGGTAACAGGCTGGGCTTTACCATTGACCAGAACGGCGAAGCTGTCGGCCCATTTCGGGTAGCGGATGTTCAGTGAGAATTCCTGTGGTTTTGCTGTTTCCACGACCAGCTCAGACTGGTTCTGGTACGGAAAATCGGTGCGCTGGGTCAGCTGAACCGTTTTGGCGGCCCAGTTAACCGTCGACGGAACAAACAGATTGACGAACAGGTCGCTGGCCGAATGGCTATAGATCAGTTCGCCGTACTTGGTGTGGTTTTCGATCCCCGACCCTACGCAGCACCACATGCTCGTTTCGGGCTGCGAATACACCCGGTAGTGATTCGGGCGGATGGGCGTGAAATACACAAATCCCCCCTTTTCTGGGATGTTGACTCGACAGAATGTGGTTGTATAGCGTTCGCTCGTAGAAATCGAGATAGCTCACCTCGTTCCTGTCCAGAAACAGGGCTTTGCTCAGGCGCAGCATGTTGAACGAGTTGCACGTTTCCGGCCCCTGATTGGAGCGAAGTACCTGACTGAAATCGGTGGTCGGGTTGAAATGCTCCCGCACGCTGTTACCGCCAAAAGCCACACTGCGGGTTTGTGACACGTTCTGCCAGAAATACAGGGCCGCGTCCGACCAGTCGGTCTTCCCGGTGAGCGTAGCAATTTTCTCGAACCCGATCACCTTCGGAATCTGCGTATTGGCGTGGAGCCCGGTCAGTTTATCCTGTTTAGCCAGTAGCGGATCCAGCAAAGCCCGGTGCGAAATTCGCTGCGCCGTTTCGAGGTATTTCTTGTCTTTGGTCAGGATGTACAGGTCGGCGAAGGTTTCGTTGATACCGCCATGCTCAGTGCGTAACACCTGCTGAATCTGCTCGTCGGATAAGGGGCTTATCAGGTCAACAAACCAGTCGCCCAGCCCGATCAAGACCTTTTTGGCCTGTTGGTTTCCGGCGTACTCATAGGCATCGCGCAGCCCCGCAAACAGCTTGTGGATGTTGTAGAGCGGCACCCAGGTGTTGTTCAGCCCGAAGCTGCTGCCATCGATATCACCTTTGTGAATCCGCTCCCAGAACACCTTGCCCTGCGGAATGCCGCCAACGTACCCATTGCCGTTTTTGGCCTGACAGCGAGCCAGTTGATCGACCATATAGTCGAGCCGGTTTTTCAGTTCAGCGTTCCCGGTCGAAGCATACATCATGGCCAGCGCCGACAGGTAATGTCCGCCAATGTGCCCGTCAAGCCCTGAACTTTCCCAGTTGCCATAGCGCGGTGCTTTCACCGGCAGCCCGGCGTCGATCAGGTACGGAGCCAGGAGTTTGTCCGGGTTCAGGGCCAGGATATACCTCTGGTCAACATCCTGGGCATTCCTGAACGGACCGCCCGTTAGTCGCACATCCTGCAACGGGAAAGGCTGCATCTGAGCCACCGCCGCGAAGCTAAGCAGGATGAAGAAGGTGATATGGTATAAAGGCGTTTTCAAGGGGAATTGCTGTTATTTTTTGTCATCCCGAAGCATGAGGGATCGTGGCGCTCTAATGGAAGAATCTGTCCTCTCAAATAAGAACGCCACGATCCCTCATGCTTCGGGATGACAAAATGGGGTGAAGTCTCTTACTTCCTGTACATGGGGTCGTCGCCCTTGTAGGTCAGGTACTGGAAAGAGGCCGAATTGGTGGCGGGTTCGCCCGACGAGGTAGCGTATAGGCCGTACAGACAGCCGATGAAGCCTCCCGCTTGTTTCGTGCTCAGGAACTTGGCGTCTACATTGTCTTTCAGGAGTTTCCAGCTTTTGGCATCGTCCGAAAACGAGAAACTGTAGGTTCCGCCCTGAGAAGCGATGCGCAGGCCCACTTTACCGGTTTTCGACGTTAGGGGTACTTCGGTCAGCAGCTCCATCGATTTGTCTTTGGGGTTGCTCTTGAACAGTTGCAGCATGTCTTTTCCCTGCGCCGTCGATTTGCTCAGCAGGTAGAAATGGCGTTCGTCCTGGAAGATCATCAAACCGGCTTTTTCACTGGCTGATTTAGGCGAGAAATTCAGTTCAGTTTCCGCTATGCTGTACAGATGCTGCTGCCGCTTCCCGATGAACGAGGGATTCCCCAGGTCCATCACCGTTTCCGGCTTCAGCTTAATCGTCAAACCGTGCTTTTTTGACAGCGAAAACGAACTGCTGTCGACGGTACGCATAAACAAAAAGGATGGGTCAAGTTGCTTGTCGAAGCGGAGCGTGTAGCCAAAATTGCCCGACTGCGGCAGCGCGTCTTTCTGCTTCACTTCTTTCCAGTTAGCCGTGTAGGCATACTGAAGGACCTTATTGTCGGGGTCGACAATCGGCCATTCGTCTTTCCAGACAACGGGCGCAATAAACGTTTCCCGGCCCGTGTTATAGTAGTCGCCTTCGTAGGGGCGCACGGCCAGGAAAATCGCGTACCATTTCCCGTCGGGGCCTTCAATGAACTGAGCGTGACCCGCTGAGGTGATCGGGTCTTTGCGGTCTTCGGGCAGTCCCTTTTGCGTCAGAATCGGGTTGTTTTCGTAAGGGATAAACGGCCCCCATACCGATTTGCTCCGGAAAACCACTTCGGTATGGTTAAGCGACGTACCGCCTTCGGCTGCGTACAGGTAGTACCAGTCGTTCCGTTTCAGAATGTGCGGGGCCTCAATCCAAACGGGCTTTTTGGACAGGTCTACGCCCCCGTTTACCAGTTGCTTTTCTTCGCCAACTACCTTGAGCGTAGTGTAATCAAGCTCGTAGATCCGTACGGTCCGGTGGCCCGAATACAGCGGCTTACGGTCGGGGGCGTCGCTGTTGTAGATGATGTAGGCCTTGTCGGTTGCCTCATCGAAATACAGCGACGGGTCAATGCCGTGTACCTGTGGCACTCTGACCGGATTACTCCACGGCCCGGCGGGGTTCTTCGCCGTGGCAATGAAGTTGCCGTCATGATCGATGTCCGTACAGGTGACATAGAACAGGCCTTTGTAGTAGTGGATGGCGGGCGCAAAAAGACCACGGGTGAGGCGTTCGCCCATGAACTCCATCTGCGACGGGCGACTGATGACATTGCCAATCTGCTTCCAGTTTTTCAGGTCTTTGCTGTGCAGGACCGGGATGCCGGGGAAATACGAAAACGTGGAGTTGACCAGGTAGTAATCAGTCCCGACCCGCACAATGCTCGGGTCGGGGTAAAAGCCGGTCAGGATCGGGTTGACCAGGGTGGTTGTCTGGGCTGCTAGCGAATGGCTCAGGACAAAGCAGAAGGCCGTGCATACAGCCAGGATCAAATGGTTACGCATTGAATCGATAAGCTAAAAATCAGTCGGCTAAAAAAGGATAAAACTAGTTGGCTACCAGCGTATATACCTTGCCGGGTTGGGTGGCCAAATCGTAGAGTACCGTTTCTTTCAAAACGGGTGGCGTCAGGTTGGCTTTGGTGGATATAATGGGAGTCGGCGTGTTTTCGGTCATGTAGAACGGATTGACGTTCTGGCCCGACGCCTGTTTCAGGGCTACTCCTTTGTCGGCCTTCAGCGTATTTGGCGTCCGCACCCGCAGGTTCCCGCCCAGGTTCGATCTGATGGCAACTTTCGTCAGTTTTCCGCCTTTCCACTCCATGTTCACCACCTCAAAACCACCGATGGCCCGCAGGCCTTTGATGCTCCCGGTTGGCCAGACGTCGGGCAGGGCGGGCAGGAGATGAACAGCCCCGTCGGCGCTTTGCATCAGCATTTCGGTGATGCCCGACGTGCATCCGAAGTTGCCATCGATCTGAAACGGCGGGTGGGCATCGAAGAGGTTGTTGTACGTACCGCCTCCACCAGCTTCCCGGTTGGCACCCAGCGGCGTTAGCTGGTTCTGAATGAGGGTGTAGGCGTGGTTGCCGTCCTGCAACCGAGCCCACCAGTTCACCTTCCAGCCCATGCTCCAGCCCGTCGATACATCGCCCCGATGCAGGAGGGTTGTTTTGGCGGCATTGTACAGTTCGGGCGTGCGGGTAGCCGACAGCTGGTTCGACGGAAACAGACCGTACAGGTGTGAAATATGGCGGTGTTTGTCGTTGGGGTCGTCAATATCTTCCAGCCACTCCTGCAATTGACCGTGCTGACCAATGTGCATAGGGGGAAGCTTGCTGCGCATCTGCTTCAGAGTATCGACAAACGCGGCATCTTTTTTCAGCAGCTCGGCCGCCCGAATGGTGGTCGTGAACACGTCGAACGCGATCTGGTTGTCCATCGTCGTGCCCGCATCCAGCGACGAACCGCCATGCGCACTGGGCGCGTTTTCGGGCGACGTACCTGGGGTCACTACCAGCCAGTGGTATTTGGGATGCTCGACGAGATAATCGACGTAAAACTGGGCGGCACCTTTCAGAATGGGATACGCTGAAGCCAGGAATTTGCGGTCGCCACTGTAGAGGTAATGCTCCCACAGGTGCTGACTGGTCCAGCCGCCCCCGGCCACCCACATGCCCCAGGTGGCTCCGTCGACAGCGCCGGTAGCCCGCCAGATATCGGTGTTGTGGTGGGCCATCCAGCCGCGGGCGCCATACATGACCCGCGCCGTTTCCTGCCCGGTTTCCGACATGTCCTTCACCATCCGCAGAAACGGCTCGTGAAGTTCGGCCAGATTCGTTTTCTCGGCGGGCCAGTAGTTCATCTGGGCGTTGATGTTGATCGTATACTTGCTGTCCCAGGGTGGCCGCATTTTGTTGTTCCAGATGCCCTGTAGGTTGGCGGGCTGCCCCCCCGGTTGCGACGATGAGATTAGCAGATAACGGCCATACTGGTAGTACAGCGTAACCAGCTGCGGGTCGTTGGCCGTCCGGAAATTGGTCAGCCGTTCGTTGGTTGGGAGCGCCGCCGCTGCTGACGAGCCAAGGTCCAGCCCAACCCGGTTGAAATACGTCTGAAAGGCGGCAGTGTGGGCCTGTAGCAAGCTGGCATACGATTTAGGGTAGGCCTTGTTCAGGTACGATGCCGCCCGCGCGTTTTCATCACCACTAATGTCTTTGTAGCTGGTAAAGTTGGTCGCAATCGAGATATAGATTGTGGCGGCATTGGCTCCTTTCACCGTGAGCGTGGTGTCACTGGCCGTTAGGGAACCGCCTTCCGTTTTTATCCGGGCAATGCCTTTGTACTTAACCAGCCCTTTTACCCCTTCGTGATCGGCGGTGGTGCCCGCCATAGTCAATTCATTGGTTGACTTGGTTTTGATTGTCGCTCCGGTTTGTGGGGTAGAATACGAAGCCGAAAACGATACTTGCCCTGGCTGGCTGGCGGTCAGCCGCATCACCAGCACCTGATCGGGAATTGAAGCCAGCACTTCGCGGGTGTAGGTTACCCCACCTACCGTGTACGATGTTTTGGCTACGGCCCGCTCAATATCCAGATCGCGGTAATAATTGGTGTAGGTATCGTGCCCGTTAAACGTCAGGTGCAGGCTACCTACCGGCTGAAACATCTGGCCTTGCGATTTTTTTGAAATTATCGCTTTGTTGGCCAGTTTCTCCGCTTCTTTCTGCTTACCGTCGAAAATCAACCGCCGAACTTCAGGCAAAGCGGCCAGTGCATCCGGGTTATCGTTGCGGTTCGGGCTACCACTCCACACGGTATGTTCGTTCAGCTGAATCGTTTCTCTGGCTACGTTACCATACACCATTGCGCCAAGTCTGCCATTGCCAACGGGTAAGGCATTCTCCCAGGTCTGGCCCGACGGAGAATTGTACCAAAGTTTCAGCGCTGACTTCGGCTGCGAAAAGCCAGCTGTTGATAGCGTTACCAGAAAAAGGAAAAAGGATAGTTTCATTATCATGCCTGACTGCTCTAAAATCGATTCTGGAATGTGTCTATTTGACACTATTCTGGATGTAAACGTACCTGAGTACTGTAGCCCTAAAGCATTACCTGTCAACTACCTAATGAACGAAGGCCTTTCTCAGATAGACAGGTGTTTGGCTTCATGCCCAAAGAAGCAGGAGCCAGAACGGTAGGGTGTTCAACTAGAGTGCAATCCTACAACAGGATAATTATAAAAAGTTTATCTATCTTGACCTATGCCGATGGTTTCTAAACATCTTTAGGTTTTCGTCTATTCTTTTAGGGCAATTGGCAAGGCGAGGCTATACCGCAGTATCCGGGCGGCTCGTTTTCGGGCAATAGCTCGGTTCTGTACCTGATTAAAGCTGGCTTCCAGGCACGTGTTACTGGGTAGGCAATTGGTTGTAAGCCCGGCGGTACCTAACACCGCAAACCAGCGTAAGTCAGCCGGGAATGCGCATCTGAAAGGTGGCCCCTTTACCAGGTTGGCTGGCAGCGGTGAGGGTACCCCCATGCGAATCGATCACGCGCTTGCAGATGGCCAGACCAACGCCCGTACCGGCATAGGCCTGTTTGCCATGCAACCGCTGAAAAACCTGGAAAATCCGATCCACGTATTTCGGGTCGAAGCCAATGCCGTTGTCACTGATGGAAATATCGTACCAGACACGCCCGTCGATCAGTTCCTGCTGGCAGTCGATCTGAATATGGGGTTGCTCGTTGGCCTCATCTGACAACGGCTGGAATTTCAGCGCATTACTGAGCAGGTTCTGAAACAGTTGCCGAAGCTGAGTGCGATCACCCGCAATGGTGGGCAGGGGCGTGCGGTCGATAATGGCGTGGGTTGCCTTAATCGGTACCTCAAGGTCATTGAGTACCTCGGTCAGCACCTCATCGAGATCGACGGGCTGAAAAGGCTGCCGGTTTGTGCTGATGCGGGAGTAGGTGAGTAAGTCGGTGATGAGCAGCGACATGCGCGTGGCCGCCGACTGCATGCGTGCCAGCGCGTCCTGTCCGAATTCACCTAATTGATCGCCGTAATTTTCCTGCAACAGAGCGCCGAACGACTGAATTTTGCGGAGTGGTTCCTGCAAATCGTGGCTGGCTACGTAAGCAAACTGTTGCAGGCTGTCGTTCGAGCGCAGCAATTCCTGGTTCATAGCTTCGAGCTGCTGCCGATAGAGTCGGCTTTCCGTTACGTCGACCGCCGAGCTGATGAAGCCATCCTCGAATTTAACGACCGACATCTGAAACCACTTTTCACCGTATTGCCGCTCAAAATGAGCTGGTTCGCCTGTCTCAGCCACCTGAACATACTGTTCGTACACCGGGCCGTTCTTGATGGTCGGACTAATGCTTGTCAGTCGTTTTCCCGGTAATTCATTGAGCGGGTAACCCAGGGAGGTCGCCGAAATTTGATTGGCCTGAACAACCTCGAAATCATCGATTTGCCCGCTCTCAGCACGAAGGGCTTTGAACTGAATGAACAGCACGGGCGAAGCGGCCAACAGGCTATTGATCATCTCCCGTTGCCGCTGCTGTTCCAGTTCGGCCTGTTTAATAGGCGTTATGTCGATGTACGACTGAATAAAGCCATCGTTCCAGGCTACGGCCTGTGTATCGAACCAGAGATCAGTTCCTTCGCGCTTATTCTGAAACCGGATCGATCCCTGGGTGTCAACCAGCTCTACCCACCGATCGAACAGGCCACTGGCCCGGTGTTCGGGAAAGACATCGAGCATCCGTCGACCAATGACTTCGTCGGCCCGTTTGCCGGTAAATTGCTCCGCTCCCCGGTTGAACGATTGAAAAACAAAGTCGATAATCTTGCCGGGGCTGCCATCCGGCCGTTCTTCCCGTACGCTGGTGAAATGCGAAATGGCGGTCAGGGCATTGTCGAGCACCTGCCTGAACTCATTACCCTGCCGTTCAATGCGTTCCTGCGCCTGTTTCAGTTCGGTAATGTCGAGGAACGATAGCAGAATACGCTCGTTTTCGCGAACGCCCCGCACCTCGTACCAGATATCCAGGCCGTGCTGGGTGTAGTGATTATGCAGCCGCAGGGTATCGCCCGTTTCGGCCAGAGTCATGTAAGCCGACCAGACTGGCGACTGGTCGATGCCGGGAAATGCCTGCCGCATTGTTTTTCCCGTTAGCTCGTCTGCTTTTCGACCCACCATTCGCTCGGCGATGCGGTTGACGAACTCGTAGCGTAAATCAACGACAGCACCAGAGGCGGGGTTCCGAACAATTGAATACAACGCAATGGCATTCAGGGCATTGTCGGTGATAAACCGAAGCTGGTCTGTTTGCTGCTCACGGGCCTGCTCAGACAGGTAGCGATCGGTTATATCATTGTAAGAGACTACCACCAGGTCGGCAATGCGGGTCAGCGCCATGTCGAACTGGCGCAGGCCGGTTGCCGCCGACATAGCATGAGGAAAGGTAAACCGGTCGCGGATGCCGGTGTCAAGTACCCGGATCAGCCGTTCGTAGAGTGGCGAAGCAGCCAGCCGGGGTAGCGTTGTTTTTACCGACTGACCCATCAACGCGGGTAGGGGGAGCTGGGCATTGGTAGCGGCTATCTGATTGGCCATCACCAGGCGCAGGTCAGTAATGGGTCCGTCTGCCCCGTTGGTCCGAATGGCTCCGAAGGCAACCATGCCGTTGAGAGAGGCATCCAGCACGTCCTGTACAATGGCCAGCGAAGCAGACAGTTCCTCACTGTTGGGGGTGGATGGCAACTCGGCCAATGGCTTCATAGGGGTACGAACCAGGGGGTAATAAATTGGGGCAACCGTAAATATACAACGCAGCGTGCAATCCGGTATCGGGGTGACCGAATCCTCACTATACGGCTGCTGTCTGTAGCGCTCCGGCTTGCTCTACTTCATAATCAGCCCGATTGACCCGCCGGGTGACTGTACGATAGGTAACGGTGAGGTCGGGCCAGATGGTGGTGTTTCGCCCCTGCTGATTCATGTACCAGCTTTGGCAACCCGATGCCCACACCGTACCGGCCAGTTGCTGCTGAATCTGCTCGTTGTGGGTGCGTTGCGTTTCGGGCTTTACATCCAGGAAGGCATCTCCCCCGTCTGTTCCAGAATCTGGATGTAGTCTATGAGGTAGTTGAGCTGCGACTCGATCATGTGTACCACCGAGTTATGACCCAGGCCGGTATTCGGGCCCAGCAAAAACAGCAGGTTCGGAAAGCCCGAAACGGTGAGGCCATACAGCGCCTGGGCACCGGTCTGTTCCCATTCGCCCAGCAGGCTGCGCCCATTGCGGCCAACGATCAACTGGTTCAGGTAAATATCGGCCACCACAAAACCAGTACTAAAGATCAGCGCGTCGAACGGCCGTTCTTTTCCGTCTACCGTGCGGAGACCGGTTGGTGTTACCGTCTCGATATTTTCGGTAACCAGCTCGACATTGGGGCGGGTGAGGGCCGGATAGTACTCGTCGGAAACCAGCACCCGTTTGCAACCCATCTTGTAGGTTGGCCAGGCTTTTCGGCGCAACTCAGGGTCTTTGATCTGCGCTTCCAGATGCCTGCGGGCCGTTTTTGTGCCCAGCTTATTAATGGTTTCATTGCCCAGGAACGACAGGCCAACCAGTTCGTTCAACCAGTAAACCGTTGCCCGGTGCAGTGTCTGCAAGGCGGGTACCTTCGCATACAACCGTTGCTGCCAGCTGGCATACGACCGGTTTCTGCGCGGCGTAACGTACGGAGCCGTGCGTTGGAAAACGGTTAGCTGAGCGGCGATGGGGGCTATTTCCGGAACGATCTGAATGGCCGATGCCCCCGTGCCGATTACGGCTATACGTTTGCCCCGAAGGGCATAGTCATGGTTCCAGCGGGCCGAGTGAAACGTGGTGCCGGTGAACGTATCGAGCCCCGGCAGACTGGGTACGCTGGGCCGGTTCAGCGGACCCGTAGCGGCCACCACCACGCGGGCGGTCAGCACGTTGCCCCGTTGGTCGGTGAGTTGCCAGCAGGCCGATGCCTCAAGCCAGCGGGTATCGACCACCTCGGTATTGAACCGGATACTATTGCGCAGCCCAAACTGCGCGACACAGGCCTGCAAATACTGGTGGATCTCCGGCTGTGGCGAATAGGCTTTCGACCAGTTCGGGTTCGGCGCAAACGAATAGGAGTAGAGGTGCGAAGGCACGTCGCAGGCACAACCCGGATACGTATTTTCGCGCCAGGTACCGCCCACGTCGTCAGCCCGTTCATACACGACAAAGGAGGTGCGGCCGCTCAGTGTCAACCGGATGGCGGCACCCAGACCCGCAAAACCCGCCCCGATAATGGCTACTTGAACATCAGGTTTCATACGCTGAAGGGGCGTTACACTCGCCGTCCTGCTAAGTTACTCACCAAATAAACCCGATGAGAGATAGCGGTCGCCCCGGTCGCAGATGATGCAGACCACAACGGCCCCGTCGGCCTGTCCGGTCTCTTCCAACTCGTTGATAAGGCGGAGGGCAGCGTGAACCCCGCCGCCGCTGCTCATACCCGCAAAAACGCCCTCGGCACGGGCCAGCGTGCGGGTCATGTTGGTAGCCTCGTCCTGCGACACCTCCATGATTCGGTCGACGCGCTCCGGCTCAAAAATTTTGGGCAGGTACTCGGTTGGCCATTTGCGAATGCCCGGAATCGACGACCCCTCGGTGGGTTGGCAGCCAACGATCTGCACGGCGGGGTTTTGCTCTTTCAAAAAGCGCGACGTACCCATGATGGTGCCAGTGGTGCCCATCGACGACACGAAATGCGTGATCTTCCCAGCCGTATCGCGCCAGATTTCGGGGCCGGTGGTGCGGTAATGGGCCAGGTAATTGTCGGGATTGGCAAACTGATTCACCAGCAAAAAGTCGCCGGTAGCGGCTTTGGCTTCTACATAATCCCGGGATGCTTCAATGGTGTCACACAGGGTTACTGTTGCCCCGAATGCTGCCATCGTTTGCACCCGTTCTTTGGTAGAATTGGCAGGAAGCGCCAGTTCGATGTCGATCTCGAAAAGCCGGGCAATCATGGCCAGCGCAATGCCGGTGTTGCCGCTGGTGGCTTCAATCAGCTTCATGCCGGGTTTCCACTCACCCCGGTCTATGTAGCCCCGAATCATGCTATAGGCAGCGCGGTCTTTTACGCTACCACCGGGATTATTGCCTTCGAGTTTACCGTATAGTTTAGCCTTAAGGCTGGTATTCAATCGGTTGAGTTCAACGAGCGGCGTATTGCCAACAAGTTCGAGAAGAGTTGCCATGGGGGCTACCTGGATAATGGATAAGGAATGGTGGTTGGGGGTAAGCCACCAGTATTCAGTATACGTTGTTCACTAGTCATTAATTCCCAACCTGCTCCCACCACCGGCTGTTAGGCAGTGGCTGGCCGAGCAGTACGGGTTCGCCAATGCGCGGCGTGGTCAGGGCGAAGGAGTCGGCGGGCATGATGGCCTCGGTTAGCTGCCTGATGGGTTCGTGCCAGGGGTGAAAGGCCAGCGAAAACTTGGCCCAGTGAACCGGCAACAGCACGTTTGTGTGCAAATCGCGGGCGGCCTGCGCTACCTCCTTCGGAAACATGTGAATACTGGGCCAGTCGCGGCCATACTGACCACATTCAAGAAAGGCCAGATCGAAAGGGCCGTACTGCTGACCGATGGACTTGAAATGCGGACCGTAGCCCGAGTCGCCGCCCAGAAAGATCCGTTGCGTATTGATATCCAGCACGTAGGCGGTCCAGAGGGTACCGCCCCGTTTCAGGCCGCGACCTGAGAAGTGACGCGCTGGCACGGCGGTCAGCAAAAAGCCTTCACTGATGGCTACCTCTTCTGTCCAGTCGAGTTCAGTGATGCGGGTAGGGTCGTAGCCCCAGCGTTCCAGATGCGCACCTACGCCGAGGGGAGCCACCACCCGCGTAACCCGGCCGCGAAGGGCCACCAGGGTTTCGTAATCCAGATGATCGTAGTGGTCGTGCGTCAGCACCAGCAGGTCGATGGGGGGCATGTTGGCGGCGGTATACACGTTGGTGCCCGGAAACGCGTTGCCAAAAAACGAGACCGGCGAGGCATGGCCGCTAAAAACCGGATCGACCAGGATGGTAACTCCGTCCACCTTAATAAGGTACGACGAGTGGCCGAACCAGACTACGGAGGTGCCTGAACCTGGCAGGTTATCGAGGTTGGTTTGCACAGAAGGCAGGGCAGAAGCAGGCTCTACATCGGAGGGCTTCCGAAAATTATCCATCAGCATGGCTGCATACGAAGCCTGGGGACGCATGACGTCGGTTGGCTCTACGTTTTGAAATGAGCCATCGCGGTAATTTTTCGATCGCTGAATCCGGGCAAGTCGGTCATTGGTAGCGTCAGCGCCGAACACCGCCGTTTGCAGGAAAACCCAGGCCCCGGCGGCCAGAACAAGAAGAAGCAGAGCAAAATAGAGCAGCATCGTTTTCAGGCGTTTCATAGCTGCGAAGGTAGGGAGTCTGGGTAGACTGCCTACCTAATCTCTCCGACTACCGGGCCTGACGTAGCGTATTTTACTCAATTGTGCGGGTAGGCCACATGGCCCAGGTGCCTGTTCAGTTCAGCAAAGCCCTTCGTTGGTTGTAAATCAGCCGGGGGGCCGTCACCAGTACGTCGGGCAGTACCTGGGTGGGCGTATTTACGACGGTAACAGTTACGGGGGCATTACTGCCCACCCGAATGGCGTATGAACCGGGTGCCACGCCGTAGAAATAGTACCGGCCTGATTGATCTGTTACACCAACGGTAACCCGGACCCACTGAGTACCTGGCCCCATCCGGCCCAGCTCTACCGTTACCCGATCAATAGGATAGTAGCTTCTGGACTGACTGTTGTAGCCGCGCACTAGCCCGTTGAGATCGGTGCCCCAGGCCGCGCTGCTGACCAGCAGGAAGAGAAAAAATGCCTTTTTCATGAGCTAAATGGGTTATTTACGGTGGATCAGAATTTCGCCCAGGTGAATGACTTTTTCAGACGGATCTCGCTTAAAATCTTCACAGCTAAGGCTGATTGGCATCGCCCGAAAAGAGGTGTCGCCGCCAATTGTGAAGTTGAGCGCGCTGATTTCGTTGTTCACTATTTCGTCAGACAGCAGATAAGCAACCCTGCTCCGGTCTGGGTAGATCCGTTGGGCGGGAATAGTGGGCGAGATTAACTCGACTCGTAACTGATTTAAAATGCCGACCGCCTGATTCCCCTTAATTTTGGTGCCATCCGGATTGAGCAGCACAATGTTGCCTTTGATGATCCAATCTTTGTGGACCCGGCGATTCTGAATCTGGTTATCGGTGTAATTGCACGCAACAGATACCAACAGAAAACCTGCTATTGGGCCAGTCGACTTTACGTTGAGTCCTTTGAGAGGCCCCTCGATGATAATGGCAGATTTCGCGGGAATAAGCACATAAATGCCCCAGGTCACTAAAGCCGCCGTCATCATAAAAATGATTGCTTTAAATTCCAGCAGTGTTTCCATAGTATAGTTTGGTTGGCTATTTGCTCTATCACACTCAAACGCTACTTAAATGTAAGTGCATGGGCTGAGAGGGGGTCTGACTGCTGAGGGTACGGCAAAGAGTTTATTATTCGGTTCACGGCCCGGCTCTTACCAACTGACCTAATCCCCAATTACTCATTTACCCCTATCAACCAATCCCCAATCAACCATTTACCCAATTATCAGACTCAGAAACGCAAATTTTGTGTAGATTTGTTTTTGCTCCGTTTGTGCAATCATTATCGTTGATAATCAAAATATTCTATTGGAATAGTTAACTTTTACAAAATATGTCAAACGTCATCAACCGTCGTAACTGGATTCGATCAGCTGGTTTAGTCACTGCCGGGTTGGGCTTAAGCCGGTGGCAGGAAGCCCGCGCTGCGTTCGTTCCTGAGTCAGTAGCCGCCGAGCAGCGTTTGTTCTCAGAGTTCGGGCGGGTAACCAACCTGCCACCCGATGTTATCCCGGCGTTGAAAGCGCGGTTGTTTGCCAACGAAAACCCGTATGGCATTGCGGCCAGTGCCAAAGAGGCGCTCAACAAAGCGACTGCTATTGGTAACCGCTACGCCTGGATGGAATTTGCGCAGCTGAAAACGATGATTGGTCAGGCAGAGGGCGTGAAACAGAACAACATTCTGCTCACACCCGGCTCGTCGGACGTGCTGATGGCGGCGGCGGTGCATTATTCGCAGAAAGGGCCTATCCTTACCTGTCGACCTACCTACGATGACCTGCTTGAGCGGGCTACCGCCATGAAAGGCCAGATACTAACGGTGCCCGCAACGGCCGGTATGGGCTACGACCTGGCCGCGCTAAAGGCGAAAGCTCTCAGCACGCCCGGCCTGTCGATGGTGTACATCGTGAATCCGAATAACCCAACCGGCACCATTGTTCCGCCTGCCGAACTGGCTCAGTTTTGCCGCGATGTGGCCCCTACCGTACCTGTCTTCATCGATGAGGCCTACATTGACTTTCTGGAACCCAATGACCGGCCCGTGCTGGGTAAACTCATTGCCGAAGGACTCGACGTGATGCTGGCCCGGACGTTCTCGAAAATCCATGGATTCGCGGGACTGCGACTTGGGTACGTGATGGCCCAACCCAAAACGATTCAGCAGATCAAGCCCTTCACCAACGGTG
Organism: uncultured Cytophagales bacterium; assembly: GCA_963750355.1. Classification (GTDB taxonomy): domain Bacteria; phylum Bacteroidota; class Bacteroidia; order Cytophagales; family Spirosomataceae; genus Fibrella. The sequence continues at coordinate 40,305 of CAVVQL010000005.1, forward strand.
AATTTGCCGTGAGTATCACCACACTCATGGCCGGCATTGCCAGCTACCAGGATCAGGCCTGGCAAACGTATTGCCGCACCGAAAATGCCAAAGCTCGCGACTACACGATGAAAGCCCTGAAAGGCCTGGGCTACGAACCCATTCCCTCCTACGCCAACTTCATACTGTTTCCCATCAAAATGAAGACGAAAGCCTTTGAGGGGCAGATGTACGGACAGGGCGTTGGCATTCAAACCCGCGAAATAGACCGGCAACCCTACTGCCGCGTCAGCATCGGCACCCAGGCCGAAATGGAAACCTTCATCGACGCCTTCAAGAAAGTAGTGGGCTAAGGCCAACTAGTGAAAGAATGAGTGCTTTGGCTTTGCCCCCATTCTTTCACTCATTATTCACCTATGACCAGACGAGACTTTATCAATTCAACATCGGCCAGTTATGCGTCCATGCTGGCCTGGGGGCTCCTAGCTCCCGCCCCCGCCCAGGCGTTCGACCTGCCGCCCAATGGCTCAGTGACCGATCCGAAAACCGGTACCGTTGCCGGGCGAAAAGTAGTGATTCTGGGGGCCGGGCTGGCTGGCATGGCCACTGCCTGGGAGCTGGGAAAACTCGGCTACGACTGCACCATACTCGAAGCCCGAAACCGGTCTGGTGGCCGGGTCTGGACCGTCAGGGGAGGCACAGCGGAGACCGAAATTGACGGGCAACCCCAAACCTGCCGCTTCGACGAAGGCTACTACTTCAATGGCGGCGCCGCGCGGATTCCGCACCACCACCAGCTAACGTTGCAGTATTGCCGTGAACTGGGGGTGCCGCTGGAGATCTTCAACGGCAACAACGAGGCGGCCTACCTCTTCAACGATGGGGGCACGGGCCCGTTTGCCAATCGCCGGATCAGGATCAAGGAGTACCACAACGACATGCGGGGTTACACCGCCGAACTGCTCACAAAATCCCTCGATCAGGGGGCGCTGGACCAGCAACTGACCAAAGAAGACATTGAGAAGCTGGTCGATTTCCTGAAAAACGAAGGCGACCTGAACACGGCCCATCTGTATAAAGGCACCAACCGCCGCGGCTACAAAAGCGAACCCGGTGCGGGTACGTCGGCGGGGGCTATCAATGATCCGTATGGCCTGGCCGATCTGCTACGTTCGGGATTTATGCAGCCCGTTTTTTACAACGTGGGCGACTATATCTACGAGCAACAGACCACGCTGCTCCAGCCCGTTGGGGGTATGGACGCCATTCCAAAAGCGTTTGAGAAGCGGCTGGCGGGTAAGATTCAGTTCAACGCCCCGGTGACGGAACTTCGCAAGACAGAGAACGGCGTTCGGGTCGTGTACCAGAAAAACGGTAAACCCACCGAACTGCTGGCCGAATACTGCGTGTGTACGTTACCCTTGCCGGTCCTGAAAAACCTGACGTCAGATTTGTCCGGCCCTGTTCAGCGGGCGGCTGATTTTGTGCCGTACATCAAAACGGGCAAGATCGGGCTGCAATTCAAACGGCGCTTCTGGGAGGAAGAAGACGGTATTTACGGCGGCATTTCGCGTACCAATCAGGACATTAACCAGATCTGGTATCCGTCGTTTGGCTTTCAGAAACCGAAGGGCGTGCTGATCGGGTATTACAATTTTTACAGCCGGGCCGAAACCGTGGGGGCCCTGCCGGTAGCTGAACGGCAGCAACTGGCGCTGACGCAGGGGCGTAAAATTCACCCGCAGTACGACACCGAGTTCGAGAATGCCTTTTCGCTCGCCTGGCACCGCATTCCGTATTCGGGCGGGGGCTGGGCCGTTTACGACGACACCACCCGCCGCAAACAATACACCGCGCTGCTCGAACCCGACGGACCAATTTACTTTGCCGGGGAGCACACCACGTACCTGACCGCCTGGATGGCCGGGGCGTTGACGTCGGCCCGCCGCACGGTAGCCTCTATTCACGACCGGGTGGGTAAGCTGTAATTAATCAATGAATCAACCAGAATATAACTCCTATGAAACGTACACTGCCTTATCTCTTCTTTCTGGCTTCGGCCCTGTTGACCAATTTTTTTGCCCAGCGCGTAATGGCGCAGGCAACCACCGCACCGGCGGACCGGCCCGGTACCTTGACTACCGAGCAGGTGGTAGCGTTGAAAGCGCTGAAGATTAGCTAATTTAGACAAAGATACCTACGTTAAATCGGGCGGGTTCATTCTGGAGCGGTACGAAGACCGGCCCGCTTATGTGTTCAATTACAGCGACGGTATCACCCGGAAGATCTACCTGTATAAGGTATACGGTGCCGCTGATACGAAAGACCTCGGCCTGCTGGCGATCTACCAGAACGGCAAAACCGGTGATCTTAAATCGTTCGTCGTACCCGGTGCCGCTGCCGACCGGAAAGCCTGGGATGCCTATCTCGACGACATGAAGTATGTGGGTGAAAAAGAGCCCGGTCTGATGCCCGCCCTGACGTTTGTGCTGAGCCGCGAGATGGCGACGCTCATGGCCGGTGGTGCTGGCAAAGCGGATGAAGGTGGCGCGAAAAAAAAAGAAGAGTTTAATTTCTGCTTCGGTCCGCAGGCCCCCGTTACGCTGGCCGATGGTACCTCGAAAGCCATTGTCGAGGTGCGGGAAGGTGACGAGGTCATGGGCTTCAATGCCGCTACACAAACGACTACTAGCAGCCGGGTCACGGCCCGCAACAGACATGCCGTAGCTGGTGAAGCAACGCTGGTGGGAATCTGGACCGTGCCGACGAACGAACTAACCGCCAGCACTGCATTGATGCCCGCCCCCGCCCAACTGCTGGAGGCCACCGCCAACCATCCTATTCTGACGGCTACCGGTAAAAAAGCACTGGGCTATGTAGCCGTTGGTGAGCTGGTGTACCGCTGCGAAAACGGCCTGACATACCCCGCCCGTGTGGTCCGTACGGGCAGCACCGGCCGCGCCGCCACCGTTTACAGCCTCAGCACCGAGGGCGGCAGCTACGTAGTGGCTGGCACCGTAGTGCTGGATAAGTAGTTTCGCTTCCGCGAAGCCTAGAGCGCGAAGCCAAGCGGAACTAACTGGGTACAGAATGAGCCGGATCAGGCCCAGGGGGCCGAAACGTCGGTAGAAAACAGACATTCCTGGCAATGAACCAGCCCCGGCGGGGCGCAGTGTGCGATTAAGGGCCGAATGTTTTTGCGCATGCTACGCCCCGCCGGGCTAATTAGTTGGTCATAAATGCTCTTTTCTACCGACGTTTCGGCCCCCTGGGCCTTAGTAGTTCATTGCGCTGTTTTATAGCCAGCTATACGGAATGAAAGCCAGCGGCGTTGCATCATTAGTGGGTTGAACTAGGCCACTGTTGAGCTGAACGCCGCTGGTTTTGGCTAACTTGCGGCCTTTCTCGCCTCTCGCTTTTCCATGATCTGGACACGTATTTCGCATTCCATACTCGCCAATCGGCGGCTGTTGCTGGCCATTATTCTGCTGGCAACGGTCTTTATGGGCTTCCAGGCCGCCCGCGTGAAGCTCTCTTACGAGTTTGCCAAAATTCTGCCGACTACCGATCCCGGTTATGCCGTGTATGACGCCTTTAAGGCGCGGTTTGGTGAAGATGGCAACGTGATGGTGATTGGGGTGGAGACCGATTCGATGTACCGCCTCGCTTATTTCCGCGACTGGCAGGCGCTCAACCAGCAGATTAAACAGATTGACGGCATTCGCGATGTGGTGTCGAATGCTGGGCTGTACACGATTACGCTGAACGACAGCACCGACAAGTTTCAGTTTCGCCCACTCCTGAGCCAACCGCCTCAGAGTCAGGCCGAAACTGACAGCCTCGCCTCGGCCATCAGCCGTCTGCCGTTCTACCAGGGATTGGTCACCGACTCGTCGGGGCGGGCGCACCTGATGGCGGTCACCTTCGATCAGAAGAAACTGAACACGCGGGGACGCATCGCCACGGTACGGGAGGTAGAGCGCCTGGTCGATGCGTTTGGTAAGCGGCACGATACGGTACTTCACCTGTCGGGGCTGCCCTTTATTCGGACCGAGTTCACGGCGAAGGTGAGCAACGAAATGATCCTGTTCATCGGGCTGGCCTTTGTGGTTACCGGGCTGATCCTGTTGGCCCTTTTCCGGTCACTTACGGTGGTGGGTATTTCTATGGCCGTCGTCACCGTGGGCGTGGTGTGGGCGGTGGGCTATATCGTGCTGTTTGGCTACACCATCACCATTCTGACGGGGCTGATCGGCCCGCTGATTATCGTGATCGGGGTGCCCAACGCCATTTTCCTGCTCAATCGCTACCACGATGAACTGAACCCGTCGGTTAAGGGTGGCCCCGGCCGTTCGCAGCACGAAGCACTGGCCATAGCCACGGCCAAAGTTGGTGAGACCACCTTCTTCGCCAACGTAACCACGTCGATCGGGTTCTTCGTGTTTTACTTCACCAATAGCCCCATGCTGCTCGAGTTTGGGTTGGTGGCGGCGCTGGGCATCATGAGTACCTACGCCACCTCGCTGATCCTGATTCCGATTGTGTTCAGCTACCTGCCGGTGCCGTCGGAGAAGCAGCGTGGCCACCTCGACAGCCCCATACTGACGCGGTTCCTGACCTGGGTTGACCGACTGGTGCATACACGCCGGGCTGCCATCTACACCTTCGTCGGCATTTTTGCCGTGGCCGGTTTGGTGGGTATGAGTCTGGTGAAAGCCGTTGGGTACGTGGTCGACGACCTACCCAAAAATGACCCTATTTATACCGACCTGAAGTATTTCGAGAAAGCCTATCATGGCGTGTTGCCCTTCGAGGTCAGCATCGATGCCGGTCGGCCGGGTCGGGTACTGACGCCACAAACGCTGACCAAGATCCGGTTGTTGCAGCGTGAGTTTGCGCAGCATCCCGAATTTGCGCGCCCGCTGTCGGTGGTCGAGGCGGTAAAGTTTTTCTATCAGGCGTACCGGGGTGGTGAACCGCGTTATTACATTCTGCCCCCCGCGCTTGAAATGGCCAAGCTGCAACGCTACACGGGTCAGATGGGCAGCGGAACCTCGAAAAAAGGGTCGGTGAGTCTGGCGGCCTACGTCGATTCAACCCGGCAGTTTACGCGGGTCAGCTTCCAGGTGGCCGATGTGGGTACGGCCCGCCTTCGCCAACTGATCGACCAGTTGCAGCCCCACGCCGATTCGCTCTTTAACTACGATCGGGAGAGCGGCCAGTTTGTGCCCGCTGCCGACCGCTATGAGGTAAAGCTAACGGGCAACAGCGTGGTGTTTACGCGGGGCAACGAATACCTGCTGCGTAACCTGGCCGAAAGCACCGCTCTGGCTATTTTTCTGGTATCGTGTATCCTGATCTTCCTCCTGCGCGACGTTCGGCTGAGTCTTATCGCTATTCTGCCGAGCGTGGTGCCGCTGCTGGTTACGGCGGGCCTGATGGGTTACTTCGGTATCAACCTGAAACCCTCGACGATCCTGATCTTCAGCATCGCCTTCGGCCTCTCGTCCGACGGTACAATCTATTTCATCACCAAATACCGCGACGAACTGCGGCACGGAGCGAGTGTGGCCCATGCCGTATCGCGAACCATCCGGCAAACGGGCGTTAGCATGGTGTACACGGCGTTTATTCTCTTCGCTGGTTTCGCCATCTTCACGGCCTCTACTTTTCAGGGCACTGTCTCGCTGGGTATTCTGGTCTCTATCACCCTGCTGATGGGCATGACCTCCAATCTGGTGCTGTTGCCTGCCTTTCTGATGACGGTGTACGAACGCCGCCAAAAGAAGAAAGTAGTGGCGTAAGGATGCCTCTGTTATAGGCTGAAATCTTTGTAGTTTCGTAAAACTGGTGGAAGAGTATGGTGATCGAAATAAAAAAAGGGATGACTCCAGAGGAGATAAAAACCTTATTGGCCCAAAAAAAACCAGCGACAAAAGGGCTGCAAAAACACGTTGGTAAGCTTAAGCGGGGGTTAGATGGCCTTTCCTATCAGAAAGCGGTTCGCCATGAGTGGGATTGATTTTTTGGCAGATAGATAATTGCTAACGCTGGGCTTCGCGCTCTAGGCCCTTCGACTCCGCTCAGGGTGACAAGCTTACTCAAGTTCGCTGGGAACGTACCTGAGTTTCCTGTCACCCTGAGCCTGTCGGGGACGCCTAGTCGAAGGGCCCGGGACGCGGAGCCTAGAGAGCGAAGCCTTTCAGCAATCCATCACAAGAAACCCCCCGTTTAGCCGACTTTATACTTTAGCGGTAATTCAATCTCGATCAGGGTGCCTTCGCCGGGTTGGCCCGCTACCCGGATCTGACCGCCGAGCAGATTGCACAGCCGCTTGACAATGAACAGCCCGATGCCCTCACCACTCGACGATGTGGCCTCTTTCCCATTGACACCGTTTGGCTGCTCCGTTTCCGGACTGGGTGGGGACGTCAGCATGCTGATCAGCGATGGCGGAAGGCCCGGACCCGTATCGTGCACACTAAAGGTCCACCGGTTACTGGCTGCATCCATCTTCCAGTTTACAGTCACGCCGCCCCTATCGGTGTATTTCAGCGCATTTATGATCAGGTTCTGGGCAATCCGGCTGAACTTAACGCCGTCGCCTTCTACGGGCAGCGTTTCTGAGCCAACACCGCGTAAAAACAAGTGCTGTTCGGCTGCCATGGGCTGTAGACCGGCAATCATTTCGCGCAGAATAAAGGCTGCATCAAACGGTTCATCCTGAAACTGTTCCTGCCCCGCTTCCAGACGGGAGTAGTCGAGCAGCTGAGTCAGCATCTGGGTCACCTGCCGGAGGTTACGCTGCAGCATAGACAGCATTTCGGCCCGTTCTTCTTCGGTATCCATCTCGTTGAGCAGCGAGGCCGCCCCTTCGATAACGCCGAAACTGCCCCGCAGGTCGTGCGACGTGGCCCGCAGAAATTCGCCCCGCTGCCGAATGATGTTCGCGCATGCCTTCCAGCGAAAGCAGCATCTCGTTCGACCGTTCCAGCTCTTTTAACCACGAAACCCGCTGCTGGTCGGCCTGCTTCAGCGTGGTAATGTCCAGTCCCGTCACCACTACGCCGTCATCATGTTTACTGAGCGATAGAGCCAGCCAATTATCTGACCCCTGACGGGTGTCGTGGCGCTCCTCATACATGGATTCCTTCGTTGTCAATACATGCAGGAGGTTGGCGAAGGTATCATCATACCAGAGGATGTCATTAAACTCCGTGACTGATTCGCCGATCACGGTATCGGTATTGCGGCCGGTGAGGGACACAAATTTTTCGTTGCAGGCCGACAGCACAAAGTCGATGACCTCGCCCTGTTCGTTCCGTTTCGCTTTCAACAACCCGATCGAGGCCGGCGAACTGTCGAGAACGGCCTGCAGGCTCTCGGCCGTCTGCCGTACCTGCGCTTCGGCATTCTTACGGTCGGTAATGTTCAGAATGGTTATAACCAGCCCGTTGGCGTCAATTTGCCGGGTAATGTAAAAGGCATAGGAGCCGGGCGTGGGTGAGTCGAGTTCCCGCTCCTGGTAGATCGACTCGCCGGTTTCGAGCACCTGTAGGTATTGGTCGTAGAGGCCGTTGGTACGGGTGTCAGGATGGGCCTCCAGCAGGGTACGGCTCATGATATCTTTTGCCGATTGCCCGGTGAGCGCCAGTGCCGACTCGTTGAAGGCCGAGGTGATGAAATCAGCAGGCTTGCCGTTTTCATCGCGCACCACTTCCATCATGGTAATGCTGGCTGGTACCCCATTGATCAGACTTTGCAGCCGGTCGGCGGTTAGTTGCAGTTCGCGGTTGGCCTGTTCGAGCCGGGCGTTGGCGTCGGCCCACTGCCGGGTACGTTGCTGCACCCGCAGGTCAAGCTCCTGATTCAGCGTTTTTTGGAGATGCACCTCCAGACTTGTGCCTATATAGCCCACAAACTTGCCGTCGGGGCTATACTGAGGCCGGGCGTTGGTGAGCATCCAGCGGTATTCGCCATCCTGCCGTTTTAGCCTGTACTCGGTGCTGAACGGCTGGCGGCGCAGGAAATTGGTGGCGTAAACGGCCAGGTAACTGTCCTGATCGTCGGGATGAATATTAAGGGATAGTGACTGCCCGATAGCCTCGTCGGCGGGGTAACCGGTGAAATCGAGCCAGGCGCGGTTTACGAAGCTGAACGTTGTATCGGGGGCCGACACCCAGATCAGCGTGGGCGCGTTGTTCATCAGGTCGCTGAACCAGGCCTGTCGTTCTTCGAGCAGTTGCTGCGCCCGGCGGTGGTCGGTAATATCTTCAACGGCCAGCAGTACGGCCTCCTGCCGCTGGTGCTGAACTACCTTGCGGGCGTTGAGCCGCATTACTTTTTCGCCAATCTCCGGAAACGTGTGAGTCACCTCGAACGACTGCACATTGGCGTTCTGGCCAATTACGCTTTCGAGCATCTGGCGCAGTTGCGGAATATCCCACTGGCGGTTGCCCAAGTCGTACAGCAGTTTTCCTTCGGTGTCTTCCTGACGTACCCGGAAAATGCTGTAGAAGGCCCGGTTGGCCGATTTCACACTCAGGTCCCGGTCGAGAATAACGGTGGCTTCGGAGATGGTATCAAAAATGGCTTCGGCGTACCCGTATGCCTCCGTCAGCTGGTCGTTGCGCAGTTGCAGCTCCTGGTTTATAGTCAGCAGTTCCTCGTTGGTCGACTCAATCTCTTCCTTACTGGTTTCAAGCTCTTCGTTAATGCTTTGCAGCTCTTCGTTGCTGCTGACAATCTCTTCGTTGGCCGACTGCAACTCTTCGTTCGAGGCTTCTTTTTCCTCAATGATCGAGTGCATGTCTTCGCGCAGGTTGGCCAGTTCGTCTTCCAGCTGCCGAATCCGGGCGTTACGAACGTTCTCTTCGTTTCCGGAGGTGGCAGTCAGCGGTTGTTCAGAAAACAGGACCAGAAAGAGTCGGGGTTCAGCCTCGGTGAGTAGCGGCGCTACTTCGATGGTAATCTGGTGCTCTTTCCCGTTTACGGTGATTCCCAGGCCCGATTTCTGCACGGGACGCCCCGATTTGTGGGCTTTATGAATGGCGTTGCGTAGCTCGAAGGCCAGTGGCGCACGGGCCATTTTCAACAGGTTCAGGCTGGCTTTGCCCGGTGCAGGTTCCAGAAACAAGCCCGTGGAGCCCCTAAACTGAATGATCTCCAGGTCCTGATCGACCACCACCGAAGCCGGCACGTACTGGGTTAGTAGCAGATTTTCGACCAGCTTATTGAGGTCATTGCCGCTCGATTTAGGTGCGTAGCCTTTCTTATCCATATCATCCATATCATCCATGCGTTCCAACTGAATCCGGTGTGGGTTGATCCGGCCACTAATTCGGTCAAGCGAGGCGTGGCTCAGGAGTGCGCCGTTTCCATCATTGCGGCGGGCGTAAACCCGGTAATTTTTTTCGACGGCTGTAAATAAAGTGGCCGATGCACTTACCGTTTCAGACTTACCCAGCAGCAAAAAACCGCTGGGTTTCAACGCGTAATGAAAGGTAGAGAAGGCCCTTTTTTGTAACCCATTGTCGAGGTAAATTAACAGATTACGGCAACTAATCAGATCGATTCGGGAAAAAGGAGGGTCTTTAAATAGGTTGTGGGGGGCAAATACGCACAAATCACGAATCGTTTTATGGATTCGGTACTGGTCATCTATCTTGGTGAAAAAGCGCTGTAACCGTTTCGGCGACACATCCAGGATCTCGCTTTTGGTATACATCCCCTGCCGGGCTTTGGTAATGGCCGGTTCGCTCAGGTCGGTGGCAAAAATATGGATCGGCAGGTTGGTTACGCCTTCGCCAACGGCCTCCAGCAGCAGCATGGCCAGCGAGTACGCTTCCTGTCCGGTCGAGCAGGCCGGAATCCAGATTCGGATCGGGTCGCGGGGCGACATGTTCCGGATGAGTTGTGGCAACAGCACCTTACCCATGTACGACATGGCTTCGGGGTCCCGAAAAAATGACGTTACGTTGATCAGCAGGTCATTGTAAAGTACTCTGGCTTCGGCCGAATGTTGCTGCAAATACTGGGTGTAGTCGGCCAGGGTATCGAGCTTATAGAGCAGCATCCGCCGAATGATGCGCCGCCGGATGGTCGTTATCTTATACTGGCTGAAATCGACCCCGATCGTCTTGCGCACCAGTTGAATGATGGGCTGAAGGTCTTTATCGTCGATGCCCGACTTGTAGGTGTCTGGCTCAGTATCGCCAGACGCAGTTTCACTACCGTCGTCGGCCGCGTCTGGCTCAAGTTCGGTCGTCTCCCTGAGCACGTCGGCCCGCTCGCTGAGGCGAATCAGTTCGCTGGCCATGGCTGAAGGGGCCAGGACCAGATCGACAGCGTCTTCGGCAATGGCTGCTTTGGGCATAGTCTGGTACCGGGCGGTATCGTCCTGGGCCATGGTAATGCCACCTGCTACCTTAATGGCTTTTAGGCCCAGGGTACCATCTCATGCCATGCCGGACAACAGAATGGCAACCGCCCCCGCTTTTTGCTGTTTCGACAGTGAAATGAAAAACCGGTCGATCGGCATATGGGCCACCGCTCGCCGGGGCATCAGAATCAAGGCCCCGTCAACGACTTCCATCTCCTGATTGGGTGGAATGATGTAGACATGATTAGCCTGAATGGGCATCAGAGGGCCCGCTTCAATGACCGGCATAGCCGTAATATGATTCAGGATAGCGACTAACTGGCTCTCATGAGTGGGATTAAGGTGCTGGATATACACATAGGCAAATCCTGTCGTGGGCGGTAGTTGGCCAAGAAGTGCGGTAATGGCCTCTTGCCCTCCAGCCGACCCCCCAATTGCCACGATAGGAATCTCTGCGTCTGGTGTCGTTGGGGAATCGGGCGGTTGGTCAGTTAACATGCGTGTACAGGAAACGGCAGTGAATAAGCATTTTTTGGTGGTAACGGTGCTATCAGACATAAATATGCACTATTTCTCTCAGTGAATAGCGTTAAAAAAACTTTGTGCGATATTAACTCTTTAAAGTTAGTAGATTGATTTGTGTTTAGCCGGACCACTAATTACCAGTCTCTGCGCACACCTACATCAAGACAATCAAGAGAATGTCGAAACGAGATATTGTGGTCATTGGCTCCTCGGCAGGGCGGGGTAACTGCCCTTCAGGAACTGATTGGCCGATTGCCAATTGGTTTCAGGGGATCGATCTTTATAGTTCAGCATCTGGCAGCCTACGCGCCGAGTCTGCTGCCGGCTATACTTGACCGATGCGGGCCGCTCGAAGTGCGGCACCCGGACGATGGCGAGCCTATTCAGCCGGGGCATATCTACATTGCTCCCCCCGACCACCACCTGCTGATCGAAAGAGACGCCGATACTGAAGCGGCAGGTCATATTCTGGTCCGGAAAGGGCCCAAAGAAAACCGGTTTCGTCCGTCGATCGATGCCCTGTTCCGCTCAGCGGCGTACAGCTTCGGTGAGCGCGTGATCGGGGTGGTGCTGACGGGCTTGCTCAACGATGGCACCTCCGGTATGTGGACGATCAAGCGGCTGGGCGGGATTGGCATTGTGCAGCAGCCCGACGAGGCTATGTATGCCAGTATGCCCGAGAGTGTGCTCGAGTATGTGGAGGTAGACCATGTGTTGCCTCTCGCTGCTATTGCGCTGATGCTAGACCAATTAACTAAGGAAACGGTGCCTGCCTCAGCCAGCCAGCACCCGAATAACGTGGCTGATCCTGCTCCTGTGAACGATGAACTGAACCGGATAAAAACAGAGGTCAATGTGGCTGCGGCTACCCAAACGAGTCCATTCGACCGGGGAATTCTGTCAATGGGGACGCTGACGCCCTTAACCTGCCCAGAGTGCAACGGGGTGCTGGTCAGCTTCCGCGAAGGCCAGTTGATACGCTATCGTTGCCACACTGGCCACTCCTACACAGCCAGCACGCTGCTGGCCGACGTAACCAAATCGGTTGAAGACACCATGTGGCAGGCGGTTCGGGCGCTCGAAGAGAGTATCATGCTACTGGAACAGGCCGCCGGTCAGCTGGAAGAAGCGGGCTTGACCAACGCCGCTGGACAATACCGGGCCCGGTCGGCCGAAGCATCAGAGCGAGCCCACCGGATACGTGAACTCATTTTTACCAATGAACAACTAGCCGGCGATGGCATACAGCCGCTGGTGGAAGGTGCCGTTGGGTAGGGTAGAGGCAGGTTAGGTCAGCTAGTTACATGTAGCTTCGCTAGTCGTGCCCTTCGACTCCGCTCAGGGTGACAGTCCCACTCAAGTTTGTCATTCACATTCTTGTGTTGATTGTCACCCTGAGCGGAGTCGAAGGGCCTAGCTCGCGAAGCCACGCGTTAGCAAGCCACCAAAGATTGGCGTAACTAAACAACCTTACCCAAGCAGCACGAGTACGTCTTCTTTGGTCAGCGATTTCATGAAGCTTTCTTCCGTAGTGACGAGTTCACCGGCCAGGCGTTGCTTACTGCGCTGAAGCGCGAGTATCTTCTCCTCCACGCTATGCTTGGTGATGAATTTGTAAGTAAACACCGGTTTCTGCTGCCCAATGCGGTGCGCCCGGTCAACGGCCTGCGCCTCAATGGCGGGGTTCCACCAGGGATCGAGGAGAAAGACGTAGTCGGCGGCGGTGAGGTTGTGGCCCAGTCCGCCTGCTTTCAGCGAAATCAGAAAGAGCTGCACCGTCTCGTCGGTCTGGAAACGGGCAACCTGTTCAGGCCGGTCCGTACTCGACCCGTCGAGGTAAGCGTAGGTGATATTTTTCTCTTTCAGGTACTGCTTAATAACCGCCAGGTGCTTGATGAACTGGCTGAAGATCAGGATTTTATGACCCTCGTTTAGGGCAATCTCCAGGCGCATCCGCACATCGTCGAGCTTGCCTGAGTCGCCTTCGTAGTTGGCATCGACCAGCCGGGGGTGGTTGGCAATCTGCCGCAGCCGGGTGAGGCCCTGCAACACCAGCATCTGCGATTTAGCCAGGCCATCTTTCTCGATATGGTCCATAATCAGGTTGCGGTAATACGATTTGGCCTCTTCGTAGGTCGTTGCCTGCTCGGGGGTCATTTCGCAGTACAGCACCGTTTCTACCTTCGCGGGCAGGTCGGTAGCGACCTGTTTTTTATTACGGCGCAGCATAAACGGCTTAATCAGGCCGTAGAGCTTGTGCATCTTCTGGTCGTCGCCGCGCTTCTCGATGGGAATCTGGTAGGTATTCCGGAAAAACGACTGACTGCCCAGCAAACCGGGGTTAATGAACGTCATCTGGGTCCAGAGGTCCATGGTGCTGTTCTCCAGCGGGGTGCCCGTCAGAATGAGCCGGTGGTCTGAGTTCAACTGCATCACCGCCCGGGTAATGTGCGAATTCGGGTTCTTGATCGCCTGCGACTCGTCCATGATCACGTAGTCGAACCGGTAGGTTTTCAGCAAATCAATGTCGATCCTGACAATGCCGTAGGAGGTCAGAATCAGGTCGTAGTCGTTGAACTGCGCCGTGTTTTTATCGCGGTAGGTGCCGGTATACAACAGCACGCGGAGGTTGGGCGTAAAGCGGCTTGCCTCCAGCTCCCAGTTGTAGATCAGCGAAGTGGGCATCACCAGCAGGGTAGGGCTGGGGTTTTCGCGAGCGGCCTCTTTGCGGCCCTGTAGCAGCGCCAGCGTCATCACGGTTTTACCCAGGCCCATATCGTCGGCAAGGCAACCGCCAAAATGGTACTGCCGCAGGAAGTTCATCCAGTCGTAGCCTGCTTTCTGATACGGCCGCAGCGTACCGGTAAACCCCGTTGGCAGGGGAAAATCGTCGATGCGCTCAAATTCACGCAGCCCTTCCAGCCGTCGGCTAATCACCGTTTCGGCCAGCGATTCGTTATCGAGTTCCTGCACCAGGGCCAGATGATGTTTCTGCAACACCAGCCGGTCGGGCTGGGTATCATCGGCGGGCGGATGCTCCATAAAGCCCACCAGTTCGCCGTATTTCGTAAACCACGCCTCGGGGATAACCGCGATCTCGCCATTCGGCAGGGCGAATTCCCGCTTTTGGGCCAGAATCAGGGAGCGCAGCCGGATAAACGGAATCTCGAACTCACCGAAACGCACTTTAGCGTAGATGTCGAACCAGTCGCGGGTTTCGCGGATCGAAATATCGAGGCTCGAATAGCCCAGGAAATAGCGGCGCGAATCACTGGCACGCTGACGGACCTGAAAGCCGGCATCGTCGAGGGCGGTCCGGTGTTCGGCCAGCCACGAAAACGCCTGCGATTTGGGCAGTTCAAGTCGGCCGTTTCGCAGATCGAGTCCCTTTTCGCGGAGCTGCGTAAAGCGGTGGCGCTCGGTTTTCAACTCGCGCTTTATTTTATGGAAGACGTACTCGTCGCCCACTTTTTCCAGGCTGACGTTGGCCGAATTGGCGAAGCTATTGAACTGAAACGTGTAATCGCCGTATTGAAACGACAGGTCGAGCAGGACCTCGTTGCTGCCCGCTTCGTCTTCCTCGGCCACCAGCGTATCGGTAAACATGGATGGCGCAGCGGGCACCCGCTGCTGGCTGTTCATTTGCTCGGAGAGCGTCAGAACCGGAACGGGTTTAAGCGACGTGGGGCGAATCTCGAACCCTTTGGCAAAGACGTCGTACTGGGCAATCAGCGGCACAATGAACCGCTCGTAATACTGGGCCTCCATGCTTTTTGGAATCACGATATGAGGCTTGTTCAGGAATGGGCGCAGCTTTTTGCCATCGACGTCGATACCCGCCGATAGTTCGTTTTTCGACAGTTTGGCGAAATGGTACAGCTTGTTCTTCACCAACAGCCAGGCAGGGTCGTCGCAGAGCAGCAGGGCGTTGCGGTGCTGAAAGTCAACCCGCTCGCTGGTGGGGGTTTCTGGTGGGGCGGTGCTGTTTTCCGATTTGGCCAGCGGGTAGCGAATGATGGGGAAGTAGTGGGTAGCCTCCTCGTTTCTGACAAAATGGAAGTATACCCGCGCCGGTTCGGGCATAAACGTGACCGCCTCGCCCACCGGGTCACCATCGTTGGTCATCAGAAAAATGGGCTTTCCGGCCAGCAGGGGCAGAATCTGGGCCTTTGTCTGCTGCACGTGCTCGGCAATGGCGTCCTGCATGGCTTTGTCGCCTTTCTGCGGATCGTATACCTTGAGAAAGAAATCGACGGCCGACCATTTTTTGGTATTGAACCGACGCAGCAGGGTATCCTGACAGATATAGTCGGTGAGCCGGACCAGTTCGAAGTCATGCTCATCGAGGCCCGCCGCAAATTCACGAACGTTCTGCGGCGAGAGGCTCTGGGTCTGAAGGGTCAGTTCTCCTTTTGCGTTTAGCCGAACCACAAATGCCTCAATGAGGTAGCCAAGGTACTCATGTTCGAGAAGCGAATAAACAACTTGAAAAGGCTCTGAGGGTGGAACTTTCATAAGTAGAGTAGGGCTGCCTGTACATCGCTACTCCCCTCGTTGCCAAGAGATAGCAGCGTTGCTGAACATAGGCTAAAAGAGAAAGAATGACGCACTAACCGGGTTTAGTCAGTACACCATTTAGCGCATAATTACCGAAACAATAAGCGCTAATGCAAACATACCGAGGCAACGGTATCAACCAGGCAGGCGGGCGAGCAGTAAAGCGTGCCATGTATCGGAACTGGTCATTACTGAACCCATCATCTGGCGTAGTCGGTGGGGGTAATGGGTATCTTCAGCAGGTATTCGCCATTCATGTCGCGGTAGTTGTACACCATGGTAATGCTGTGGTCGCGCAGGTCGGCCATGGCGGAGTTGGCCTTCACCGACTGAATCAGGGCCGGTTTTGTGGTGGCCTGTAACTGCACCAGATCAACGTCGTCGCGGCTGGCCGTGGTCAGCGTGTAGTTGAACTGTAACTCGGTTTCCGACAGCACCTGGGCACTATCGAGCCGGGTGGCGGCATCGACCAGCAACGGGCAAACCTGGTTAATTTCGTTGGCCGCCGTATGCAGTTGAGTCATGATCGCCGCCGACTCGGCCGCTACCTGCTCATAGGTGGGAACAGCCTGACTGTCGGCTGGCTGCTCGGTTTTTTTCTCCGGCGAACAGGCCAGTAATCCGGTTAGTAACAAGGCAGTTAATAGTCTCATGGTGGTTCGGTATCTATCGTGTGTTGTGTAGAACTCTTCTGTGGGTTGCTGATGCGCTGAGCAGGTTGATTTTGCTCTAGGCCCTTCGACTAGGCGTCCCCGACAGGCTCAGGGTGACATCAATCATCACCATGTTCAGTCAAACTGCTTGTGGTTCCTGTCACCCTGAGCCTGTCGGGGACGCCTAGTCGAAGGGCCTAGCGTCAGCAATTAGCCACTTTCATGTAAACTATTGGGGCTCAACTTATGCACCGTTGCACGCACGTATTGTTACAGCAGGGCGGCCCCGAACACCCCGGCACTATCGCCCAGTTTAGGGCGCAGAATGGGCGTCTGAACGACCTTGTTGTTGAAAATGTATTTCTTGATCCGCTCCACGCCTTCGGTATACAGCTCGTCGATGTTGCCAACGCCGCCACCGAGCACAATGGCATCGGGGTCGAGCACATTGATAAGGGTCGAGATCGACCGGCCAAAGTATTCCAGCAGCCGTTCCATTGTGGCCGAGGCTACCGGGTCGATACCCGCCCGGTGGCGTTCGACAATCTCTTTCAGGGTTCGTTTCTCGCCGCACTGCTCCAGGTAGAACCGTTGCAGGGCGGGCCCCGAAATAACTTGCTCGTTACAGCCGCGTTTTCCGCAGTAGCAGTCGTAGCCATTTTCTTCGAGGATATTATGGCCCCATTCGCCACCGATGCCATGCAGCCCGTTGATAACGAAGGGTTGCCCGTCGAGGCCGCGTATAACCAACCCCCCGCCCACGCCCGTGCCCATAATGACGCCAAACATCAGTTGAAAATTAGCCACCACGCCCGGTACTGCGCCCATCGTAGCCTCGGCCAGAGCGAAGCAATTGGCATCGTTGGCAAGCGATACGGGTACGCCAAGCTGGTCCATCAGCGCCTGTTTCAGGGGTTGGCCGTTGAGGCAGGTCGTGTTCGAGTTTTTCATCGTCTGCGTACCCGGATCAAGCGTGCCGGGTGTGGCAAAACCGATATGGTCGGGCACGTACCCAGTGTCGGCTTTCAGCTGATCGACGAGGAGCTTAATCCGGCTCACAATGTGCTCGTAGCCCAGATGCGCTTCGGTATCTATTCGTTTGCGGATAACAACGGCATCAGGCGAAGGCGACGAAAGAATAACACCTTCGATCTTGGTACCGCCAAGATCAATACCCCAGAATGTTTGCATAATGACTGTTTCTGCTGCCGCAGTTTTCGGTTGATCAGGAATAAGGCTGCAAACATACGGAAGCCCAACAAACACCTTTGTTCTCTTTGCGCCTACCTTTGCCGTATTATGGTTAAAACAGCCCGAAAAATAGACTATGGCTTTAGCAATTGGGCAGCCCGCCCCCTCCTTTACGCTTTTCTCATCGGACAAACAGCCGGTGTCGCTCAGTGATTACGCTGGCAAAAATGTGGTTCTGTTGTTCTTTCCCATGGCATTCACCAGCGTCTGCACCGCCGAACTCTGCGAAATGCGCGATAATCTGCATACCTACGCTGCGTTGAACGCCGAGATCCTGGCCGTTTCGGTCGACTCGCCCTTTACCCTGGCTAAATTCAAAGAAGAGCAAAATCTGCCTTTCCCGCTGCTGTCTGATTTCAACAAGGATGTGTCGGAGGCCTACGGTGCGCTGTACGAAACCTTCGGGATGAACATGAAGGGCGTTAGCAAACGGGCCGCCTTTGTTATCGATGAGAACGGCCTTCTCAAATACGCCGAGGTACTCGAAAACGCCGGTAACGTACCTGATTTCAACGCCGTTCAGGCTTATATTAACTTAGATTAAGAGTTAAGAGTTGTGTTGCTGATTACGATCTGGCGGTACAGCAGCGCAACGCTTAACGTCTATCCCTCCCCTTATGCCCTGGTATACCCGCTTCTTTACTGGCCTGCCGCAGGAAGCCTGGAAGGCAGCACAGACCGACGAGCAGACCCAACTGGAACTTGAGCGGATTGTGGAATCGCTCGAATTTGGTCCTGACGACCGGGTTCTCGACGTGTTCTGCGGGTACGGGCGCCATGCCCTGCCGCTCGCGAAGATGGGGGCCAGCCTGGTTGGTGTCGATATCTCGGAGGAGTCGATTGCGGAGCTGACAAAAGCCGTCGGCCGCAAAAAGCTGGCACTAACGGCCGTACCGGGCGATTTCATGACGATTGATCCGGCTATTCTGGGCGTGCCCGAGTCGTTTCAGGCGGCGTATTGTCTGGGTAACAGCCTGGGCTTTTTTCCCCGCCCCGATATGCTGGTTTTCCTGCAACGTATTGCCGCCCTGCTTGAACCGGGGGGGCGGTTTCTGGCGCAATCAGGTATGATCGCTGAAAGCTTTCTGCCCGACTTTCAGGAGCGGGCCTGGCTTCCGGTTGGCGACACGATTCAGGTGCTGATCGAAAACCAGTATGACCCGCTACAGGCCCGGCTCGATCAGCAACTGACGTATTACCGGCGGGGCGAAACCGGCATCGAGGTCGTTGACCGGATGGCCCAGTATTACATCTACACGCTGGCTGACCTGCTCGGTCTGTTTGTCGAAGCCGGGCTTGAACCAGTGACCTGTTATGGCACCGTCGAGGGCGACGTGTATCAGATTGGCGACGAAGGCGTGTGGATACTCGCCGTGAAAAAATTGACTTAGTAGTTAAACAATCAGGCCGGTTGTAGAGGTTGAAATAGGAAGTCCCGCATTTTATTGTGGACCTATGATGAAAACTTAATAAATAAATTTTGCTGGTTGTAAAAATTGGTGATAATCGGCTAACTTTCAACCTAATTAACACCGTTAACAAACCTTACCTAATTATGGAAGTAGTCGAGCGCAGGCAACGCACCCGCGAACAGACGCGGGCGGGTATTATCCAAACCGCTAAAGATATTGCCCGCCGCGAAGGATGGCAGGCCGTTTCAATTCGCAAAATTGCCGATGCGATAGAGTATAGTGCTCCGGTAGTCTATGATTATTTCGAGAGCAAAGACCGACTACTGGATGAGATTCGGAATGAAGGGTTCCGCTACCTGCGCACCGAGTACGAGCGCCTCGTGAAGCTCTACCGTGACCCCGAGAAGCTACTCTACGAGATTTCGCTGGTTCAATGGCAGTTCGCCACCAGGCAGTCCGAACTATACCAGGTAATGTATAACCTGGACGGGGCTAATTGCCAGATTTCGCTCGACGAGTCGGAAGAAATCAAGGCCGTCGATGACATCGTGTGCCGCATCATCTTTTCGTTCATTCCCAAGTCGGCCGAGGCTATTCGTCGGCTGTATTTCGAGTGGTGGGCTACCTCGCATGGCATCATCATGCTGGGTTCGCTGCTGCGGCATCAGCAAACGCAGGAAGCCACTGAACAGATCTACCGCGAAAGCATGCGGCGGTTTGTCCGCAACCTTCGCTAACCAACCGCAGAAAGCAGCAGGTAAGCGATCGTTCTACCTACCAGTTAGTCTATGCAGGATAAAGCCGCACCAGTATCAGCTGGTGCGGCTTCTTCTTATTATGCCTGCGGTTCGGTAGTTCAGGTAAGTTTCACAAGGAGGTCATACCCGCTACTTTTCGCCTGTTTATACGGCCCGAGTGGTCGTTCTGCGTTTCTATAGTATGTCGTTACAATTCTGGAAAATCTGGACAAAGCCCGAGCGCATCGTGTATGTTGTTGGGCTTATTCTATTGAGTATATCGCTGGCCTGGCTGGCGGTGGCTGGGTATCGCGGACTGGAAAACGTGGTGCGCTGGGAGGTGCTGAACGAACTCGTTGGCCTGCCTGCCACGCTCTATCAGGTTACCGACGGCCTGCTAACCTACCCCATTCAGGGACGGGTGCAAACGGTAGCCAGTCAGTTCATTGCGTCGCCCATGCAGGTGTACCCGCTCATGGCAACAGTTACCGTAGTCGGCTTATGCATTGCCCTAGCTTTTGCGCTGGCCGGTGCGAGCCGACTGCCCACGTTGCGGTACAGGCTAGCGATGGGTTTGTTTATTCTGCTGCTGGCTGTTTGCCGGTTCGAAACGCTGGGCTTGTTCGGCGGTTCGCCCAATGGGGCTGGCCGGTGGGTATTTCTGGGGTTAACTGTCCTGTTTGGGGGCGTCAGCTTTTACTTCAATGCATTCCGTACTGAAGTAGGGTTTACGCCCCGGCTGCTGGTTTTTCTGACGTTGCTAGGCCTTGTTGCTCTGGCCATTACGCTGAGTGCGTCGGTGGTCAATCCGGCTATGGTGCTGCTTAGCTATGCGCTGCCCGGTCTGGTGCTCATCAGCATCGTGTTCATCGCCTTCATCGCCATCGAAATTCCCGCTGGGATGGTCTGGCTTACCAGTGTTAGCCGCCAGAATACGGAACTCGCAGCCCGGAATGGCGGCCTACAGGAGGTTGTTCCGGGCCGTCCGCTGGGCGTTGTCAACTTTCTGTTCGTCAGCGTATTGTACCTGCTGAACCTGCTGCTGATCTGGCTCCGTAATACCAAGGTGATCGACTGGAACGCGCTTACCATCAGTCCATTCCTCATCGTTGGCGTGTCGATCATCCTCGGCGTTTGGGGGTTCCGCCGGTTGGTCGAACAGCGCGAATTACTTTCGTTTCGTGAAGCGGGGGCGGGCCTGTATCTGGGTATGGCCGCGCTGGCCACCCTGACAATGGCCTACGCCTTTGCCACGGCCAACGACGCCCTGATCGAGGTGTTTGAAGACGCGATCGTCTACAGTCATTTCGGCATGGGTCTGGCCTTTGTGCTCTACACGGTCCTGAATTTCTGGCCTATTTACCAGCAACGCCTGCCTGTTTATCGGGTTGTGTATAAGGCCCGCATGGCCGACTTGCCCCTGTTCCGGCTGGCTGGCCTGGTAGCCATGATTGGCATGGTGGGCGGGGGCGATTATTTCACCGTTCGGCAGGGCTACGCCGCCGCACTTTCGGCCCTGGGCGACGCGTATCTGGCCGAAAATCAGACCGAACTGGCCCAGACTTATTATCAGGAATCGGTGGCGGAAGAACAACAGCAACACAAAGCCAACTACGCGCTGGCTTCGCTGGCCCTGATGCGCAACGACCAGACTACCGCCGCCCTGTTCTTTTCCAGGGCGCTGCTAAAACAACCGTCTCCCCAGGCATTTGTCGGGCTGAGCGATACCTACCGGCAAACAAACCTCTTTTTCGAGTCGATCAGGACCTTGCAGCGGGGCATTCAGACGTTTCCTGACAATGGTGAACTGCGCACCAACCTGGGCTACCTCTACGGCAAAACCGCCATTGCCGACTCGGCCTATTACTATTCGCAGTCGGCGGTGGCCCTTACCCGCCGCGACGAAGTGCCGCTGGCGAATCTGCTGGGCTTGTATGCGCGCCATCCGGAAGTGGTTGCTGCCGATTCGTCGCTGATCGATCAGGTTGACACGCGGGATGATCCGGCCTTTGCCGCCAATAAACTGGCGTTGCGCTTTAGTTCATCGCGTGATACAACCGCTTCTGCGGCCCCCGGCTGGCTGGCCAACGCGGCGCCCGATCCGGCACTCGATGCCGGTCAGTTTGCCTCGCTCTACAACTACGCCTTTGTGGCCCCCAACCCCGACAGTACGCTACTGAACCGCTTGCAGCGCGCCGCTCTGAACCCGGCCAATCAGGAACTGGTCGATGAGCTGCTGCTGGCCCTGGCGTTGGGGCGGTACCGGGCCAACCAACACCCCGAAGCGTTTGATATGCTCAGGCAACTGGCCGAAAATGACCCTAAAAAGGCAGCGTTATTACCGCACTACGCTTGGCCTCTTGCAGGCGGAGCAGGGCCTGCACAAGCTAGCCGCGCAGACCTTTGCGCGCAACACCGACACGCTGTCGACCTTCTATCGGGCCGTATCGCTGACTAAAACGGGCGATCTGGCGGCGGCCCGACCGTTCTGGATTACGGCGGCGCAGCAGGATAGTACGTTCCGCGGTGTTCAGCGCGTGTTGTACGATGAAAAAAAGCCGACAACGGATCTGGAAAAGGCCTTTTACGTCAGTTACCGCCCCGACGACGCCAACCGGGGCCGCATCTGGGAAACCATCAGCGATGCCAGCCTGAAGACCGTTTCCGGGGCAAGCCTGATCGATGATTACCTGGCCTCGCGGCAATACTTCTACGCGCAGATGATTCTGAGCCAGATGGGTAATCCCGCGCAGTTGACGCCCTTCGCCCGGTCGACGGAGAATCTGTCGTCGGTAAAGATCGCGTCATTCAGGAAGAAGGCAGCGGCTACCGATTCGCTGGCAAAAACCTTTTTTGTGCCGCAGCATCGTGCCCTGGTTGCCGCCTTGCGGGCTAGTGCCTTTGCCGCCTCAAAACGTACCGCCGACGCCCGGAAGGCCTACGAGCAGGCGTTGCAGCTGGCCCCGGCCCAGGGGCCGCTGGTGGCCGAAGCGAGTCAGTTTTTGCGGAGTGTGAAGTTGGTTAAACCGGCTTATGAAGCCGTTCGCCGGGCGTTGCCGTATAACGAGTACGAGCCTGCTTTGCTGAAAAGTTATGTGCTGCTCTGCCTCGATCAGAGCCTGTTCGATTACGCCGAAGACGGGATGGTACGGTTGCAGGTGGCCGACTCGCCCGCCGACTATCAGGCGTTTGCCGTAGCCTATCAGCAAAAAATAACGGCTATCGAAAACGCCAGAAATGCCTTTGTGCAGTGATGTACTTTAGCCTGAGTTCATCCGTTAATCGCACATGGCAGCTAAAATAAGCTGGGTCAAAGAGGCCTTCAGCGGGAAGTTCACTTTATGGAGAATGGGGTTGACGTTGGCCGACTTCATCGGGCTGTCTTCGAGCGCGACGTCGATGCGTCGCTGCACGACGTACACCTGCGCTTCGACGTAACCGGATTCATCAGGCATTCGGTCAACGTACATGACTTGACGGCGAATAATCGCATCATCGGTACCATAACGTTTCACTTCGGCAAACGGGCCGAACTAGTGCTGGAGAACGGTTCGGTGTACACCTGGAAACGCCACAACATGCTGATGCGTGAGTGGAGTATGATCCGGGAAGGGGCTACCGATGCCGACGATAAAGAAGTGGTTAGCTACAGCCGAACCCGGCAGTTCTTGACCGACCACGGTGATATCAGCAGTGATCTGGCTTCGCCCGAAGCGGAGATTGTGATGTTAACGGGCTTATTTATCCGAAATTATTTTAAACGGCGTCGCCGGGCTGATTGTCGCTGGAGGAGCGGCGGCCTTCGGGGCTTGAACAACGAGTAGACTGTCATCTTATCAGGCAACATGAATATTATTGAAACCAGCGAGGTAGCCAAACGGTACATTATGGGTAGTGAAATAATCGACGCGCTGAAGTCGATCACTATTTCCGTGAAAAAAGGGGAGTACGTCGCGTTTATGGGTCCATCCGGGTCGGGTAAATCCACCCTGATGAATATCGTGGGCTGTCTGGATTCGCCTACTTCAGGCCGGTATATTCTCAATAATCAGGACGTCAGTAACATGACTGAAAATGCGCTGGCCGAGGTTCGGAATAAAGAGATTGGTTTCGTTTTTCAGACCTTCAACCTGTTGCCGCGCCAAACCTCGCTCGAAAACGTAGCCCTGCCGCTGATCTACGCCGGGTTCAATAAAGCAGACCGAACCGAAAAAGCGATGCTGGCGCTGAAGAACGTGGGTCTCGAAAACCGCGCTGGTCACCGGCCCAACGAACTGTCGGGTGGCCAACGGCAGCGGGTCGCGGTGGCGCGGGCGCTGGTCAACGATCCCAGTATTCTGCTCGCCGATGAACCGACGGGTAACCTCGATTCCAAAACGTCGTACGAAATCATGGACCTCTTCGACCAGATTCATTCGAAAGGCAACACGGTCATTATGGTGACGCACGAAGAAGATATTGCCGAATACGCCCACCGCATTGTCCGCCTTCGCGATGGCCTCGTTGAAAGTGACCAGGCCAACCAGGAGATTCGCAAAGCAAAGGCATTCCTGCCGGTGTAAGCGAGCAGTGTAGCCATAAGACAAGTGTAAAAATCCCGCCCCACACATCCGGCGGGATTTTTATTGCCCTACTTTCGGGGTTTGTAAAGTAGTTGTATGGATCAGGCCAATCTAGTCTTTCTCGTCACGTTGTGCATTGTTGGCCTGGGCTTTTCGCTAAAACATTGGGGCATTGTTAGTGAGCAGGACGGCAAAGTGCTGTCGCGGATATTGATGCACACCACGTTCCCGGCGTTGATGATCGTTTCAACGCTACGGGTACCGCTTACGCTCAACCTGCTGGCTATTCCCTTTGTGAGCATTGCCCTTGGGATCGCGCTCTTGCTGCTGGCCTGGTTTGGTTTTGCTAAACAGCCCGTACGGCTGCGGGCGGTGCTGACAATGGGGGTAGGGGCATTTAATATCGGCCTGTTCGGCTTCCCCATCGTCGAGGGTATCTGGGGACGTGATGCGCTGGTGTATGCCGTGCTCTATGATATCGGGAATACCCTGGTGATTTTCGGGATCATTTACCCAATAGGCTTCTATTTTGCATCGGGTGGTGTGGAAAAGCCGCCCGTGGGGGCAATAGTACGGCGGGTACTACGGTTGCCCCCTTTTCTGGGCATGCTGCTGGGCCTCACGCTCAACCTATTGTCGCTGGATATGCCCGGCGTGCTGTTCGATGCGCTGGATGTGCTGGCGAAGGCCAACAAGCCACTGGTGCTGTTGCTGCTGGGGATTTACCTGAGTTTCCAGTTAGAGAAAACGCAGCAGTTTGCCATTCTCAGGCTACTGGCGCTACGGTATGCGAGTGGCCTGCTTGCCATAGCCGTACTTTATCTGGTGCTGCCCGCGCCAACGTTGCTGCGCACCACCCTCACGGTTTGTATCCTCCTTCCGATTGGGATGACGGTTCTCCCTTTTTCCGACGAATTTGATTTCGATTCGCGGGTAGCGGGTACGTTGGTCAACCTGTCGCTGGTTATTAGCTTTGGGCTTCTCTGGTTAATGGTGTTCTGGCTGGGCCTGGCGTGAGTAAGGGAACTCGAAAAGTTTTGACATGCGGATTGGTGTGTTGCTTGCGAAGGGCCTACAGTGCGAAGCCCAGCACAAGCAATACGTCTAGTTAGCACCTAATGGAATCCGTAGAACGGCAAAACCCTGCCTGAATCATCAGGCAGGGTTTCTCGTGAATTTTTGCTGGGCTTACGGGCGCAGGGCCGACGCTGAATTGCCGGGAGCCGCAGCACCCGGAGGTGGCGCCTGCGCTGGAGTCGGGCGGTTCTGCGCGGGGGCAGTGGCGGCACCCGGAAGCGCCCTGGTAGCCGCACGCTCTACGTTAGCACTGTTGATGACAGCAGCGCCCGTTTTGTCGACCAACGCGTAGGTCGATAAAACCAGCACCATCACACCGACGCCAAGGCCCCAGGTGATTTGCTCAACAACGTCGGTGGTTTTTTTAACGCCCATCAGCTGATTGGAGCCAAGGCCGCCGAGTTCGCCCGACAGGCCGCCGCCTTTTGAATTCTGAATCAGAACGACCATAATCAGCAGAACGGTCAGGATGCAAATGAGAACAATAATTGTGGTTACCATGAACTTGGTGAATACGTTTACTATACAGTGGTGATGCCTTGTCAGCGGTCGGCAATGGGTTGCGCCTCTTTTATTTCGCTGATTTTGGCCGCAAAGTACGCGGTTTTATCTGGGTTTTTCAAGGTTAGCTTCTCGTAAATCTCTATGGCCTTGCTATACTTACCCTGCTTACACAAAATCTTGGCAAAACTTTCGGTTATCAGGCCGCCGCTCACTGGCGCTGGCTGGCTGCGCAGGGCCAGGTCTTCCTGCTCGGCGGGTTCACCCAGCCTACCCCGAACGGGCGCAATGCGGGGCTCGTTGCGAATAAAATTTTCGATGATTTCCAACTGCCGCTTACGCTCTTCGTCCATGATACGCTGACGGTCGGCGGTGGAGTCTTCATCGGTATGTACCTGTTCTTCCAGGGCCAGGTCGGCATGAATGGCTTCTTCGGCCAGCGTGGGGTCGTCGACCGGTGGCGTCGATTCGGCAATGGCCGACGATTCGGGGTGGTTGAAAGCCAGCTTTGGAAAGGACAGGAGCGAGATTGGCAGGCTCCCCGCTACGCCCGGCCTGTTCCGAAACAGCGCGTAGCTTTCATGCTGGTAATCATCGGGGATGGGCACCTGCCGCGAGGACAGTTCATTCAGTTTCAACAGCAGGTTATCTGACCACTGAAACTCATTATCGATTAGTTTCCGCAGGGCATTCCGGCTCAGGGCGTGAGCGGCTGCCCGCCGTACGTGCGGAAGTGCCTGCCCTTTCTGGTGCATAGACGCGGCTTTGGCCGTCAGTGTATACAGGGCCTGGCAGTAGGGATACTCCACCAGGCTTTCCTGCAACTGCTGGAAATCAGCGGCCGTCAGATCATTGGGGTGGGTTACCCAATACGAAAAGGTTTCTTTATCTATTGGCGGCATGAAAGAGGCTCGGTGTCACTGGGGTTGGGCGAATCTACAAAGAAGCGAGCAGTTTTCACAGTGCCCGGCCGGTAGCACCCAACGGTTTACCAATCGGCAGCGGTCTTGTTGAACACATCGAGCACAAGCTGATCCAGAATAACGGGAATCAGTTGGCCTTCGTTTTGGCTGAGGGTCTGGTTTTGCGGAAAGTCCTTATAAAACGAAAAGGGCTGGTCGAAGCTCTTGGTATCGTCTTTTGCGTTGGTAAACCGCACCTGAATGGTAACCTGAAGGCGGTTAAGCCCGGCCTGGTCGCTGGCGGTGGGGGCAACGGCGATCAGATCGTAGCCCGTCACGGTGCCTTCAAGGGTCATATCGCCGCCCGTAGGAAGTACCTTCAGGCTGGTGTATCGCTGGTAGTATTCCTTCAGCTTCTCGGTCAGCGTCAGGGGCAGGTTAGCCGGACCACCCGCCGTTTGAAGCGTGAAGTTGTTGATCGTAACCGTCTTGATATCCGGCGAAAGCGTTGTCCCGGAAAAGGAATAAACGCCGCAGGAGGTAATTAAGAATGAAGAATTGAGAATGAGGAATACAATGAGCATTTGCCAACGCGAAGCCCGACTCTTCCGCATCGGCGGACCGATTCTTAATTCTGCATTCTTAACTCCCCGATTATTCTTCATCAATCTCATACTGCTTTATTTTACGGTATAACGTGCGTTCAGAGATGCCGAGTGCCTGGGCGGCGTATTTCCGTTTGTTGTTGTTGCGGCGCAACGCCTTCACAATCATCTCTTTCTCTTTCTTTTCCAGCGAGAGCGAATCGTCTTCCTCCGTTTCGTGGCTGACATCCTCAACGGTTGTCTCGTTCAGATCCCCGTCTGTATCGTCATACACCTCCACGGCCGGGTGCCCATAATCGGGTTCGTAGGCGGGCGCGGCCGGGCGTGGGGTAGCACTGGCGGGTCGGCTACCGTCGGGCAGCAGGCGGGCATAATTGGGTTCGCGCGAACTAGCATCGGCGTAGTCGTTGGTGCCTTCGCCGCCCACCGATTCAAACAAGTCGCGGTGGTTATTCAGCACCTGGGGGCCGTAGGCTTCATTGCTCAACACGTCGCGCACGAGCTTTTTCAGATCGTTCATGTCGCGGCGCATGTCGAACAGGACTTTGTAGAGCAGCTCGCGCTCTGAAAACGAATCGGTGGGCCCCGTTCCCAACGCCGCAAGGGCCCTTGTCGAGCTTGCCGATGCTTTGGGACTTGGCAGGTATTTCGCCAGCACATCGGCGTCGATGGGCTTACTCTGTTCCGATTCAAGAATAGAAATCTGCTCGGCAAAGTTCTTTAGCTGCCGAATGTTGCCCGGAAAGGGGTACGTCAGCAGCATCCGTTTGGCATCGTCGGTCAGCTGGATGGGCTTGATGCGGTACCGTTCAGCAAAGTCGGTGGTAAACTTCCGGAATAGCAGATCAATGTCGTTGCCCCGCTCGCGCAGGGGCGGCACAAAAATCGGAACGGTGTTGAGGCGGTAGTACAGATCTTCGCGGAAACGCCCTTTTTCAACGGCCGCCAGCAAATTGACGTTAGTAGCAGCTACCACCCGCACATCGGTCTTCTGCACTTTCGATGAACCTACGCGGATGAATTCGCCGTTTTCGAGCACGCGCAGCAACCGGGCCTGGGTACCCAGGGGCATCTCGCCAATTTCGTCCAGGAAAATGGTGCCGCCGTTGGTGGTTTCGAAGTAGCCTTTGCGTTGATCGACCGCCCCGGTAAACGAGCCCTTTTCGTGCCCAAACAGCTCTGAGTCGATGGTGCCTTCGGGAATCGCCCCGCAGTTGATGGCAATAAACTGCCCGTGTTTGCGGGCACTCAGGCTATGGATGATCTTGGAAAACGACTCTTTACCGCTCCCACTTTCGCCCGTTATCAGCACCGTCAGGTCGGTTGCTGCCACCTGGGTAGCCACACTGATCGCGTAGTTCAGCGCAGGGGCACTGCCAATGATGCCGAACCGGTTTTTAGCCGCCTGAATTTCCTGTGTATTCATAAATGAAGAGTCTTCCGTTCTCCGTTCTCTGTCTTCTGTCTTCCGTCCTCTGTTGCGCTGCTAACTAACCTTATGGCTGAGTAGCAGCGCAACAGAGGACAGAAGACAGAGGACACAAAACGGAAAATGGAAGACAGTGGACAGAAGACAGTTTTTAAACCACGGTTCCGATCAGCGTGGCTGATGAGCATTCGGTGATGAGCACGTCGACATACTCCCCCTTCCGGAACAAGCCTCGCGGAAACACAACGACCTTGTTTTGGTCGTTACGGCCAGAGAGGTCTTCCCGCGACCGTTTCGACGGGCCTTCAATCAGTACGCGGTGTACCTGACCGATATGCCGCTGATTCCGTTCCAGCGAGAGGCGCTGCTGTAGGGCGATGATCTCGCTCAACCGACGTTTTTTAACGGCCTCCGGGACGTCGTCTTTGTATTTTTTGGCGGCTAACGTACCTGGCCGCTCCGAATAAGCAAACATATACCCGTAATCGTAGCGGGCATATTCCATCAGCGAGAGCGTATCCTGGTGCTCGGCCTCCGTTTCGGAACAGAAACCCGAAATCATGTCGTGCGAGATGCCGCAGTCGTTGCCCAGAATGGCCCGGATGCGGTCGATTTTTTGCATATACCACTCCCGGTCGTAGGTGCGGTTCATCAACTCCAGAATCCGGCTGTTGCCGCTCTGAGCGGGCAGGTGGATGTATTTACAGATATTGTCGAACCGCGCTATGGTATGCAGTACGTCGTCGGTAATGTCTTTGGGGTGCGAGGTTGAGAAACGGACCCGCAGATCGGGGTGGATACCGGCCACCCGCGCCAGCAGATTGGCGAAGGTGACGTTTTCCGCATCGGCCGACTGCCATTTATACGAATCTACGTTCTGACCCAGCAGGGTCACCTCTTTGTAACCGTCGGCAAACAGTTGTTCGGCTTCACGGATAATGCTGTGCGGATCGCGGCTGCGTTCACGACCGCGGGTGAACGGCACCACGCAGAAACTGCACATGTTGTCGCAGCCCCGCATGATGGAAATAAAGGCAGTAATGCCGTTTGAATTCAGGCGGATCGGCGCAATATCGGCGTAGGTCTCTTCGCGTGAGAGAAAAACGTTTACTGCTTTTTGGCCCGTCTCGGCTTCCTCCACCAGTTTGGGAATGTCGCGGTAGGCGTCGGGGCCAGCCACGATATCCACAATCTTCTCTTCCTCTAAAAGCTTGGTTTTCAGTCGCTCGGCCATGCAGCCCAGCATACCCACCATCAGTTCCGGCTTCTTTTTCTTATAGGTGTTGAGTTGCTTAAGCCGGTTGCGGACCTTTTGTTCGGCGTTGTCGCGAATGGCGCAGGTGTTCAGAAAAATAACGTCGGCGTCTTCAGCCGAAGAGGTAGTGGCATACCCGGCGTTCCGCATCACGGCGGCCACGATTTCTGAGTCAGCGAAATTCATCTGGCACCCATAACTCTCAATGTACAGCCGTTTTTTTCCATCCACCAACTCGTCTACAGAGGTGCGGGGCAGGTCAACAGCTTCTTTATCTTCGGTCGACAGGATCGTCAATTCAGCAATGCGTTCCATACTATATCGTAAAAACAGGCATGGCCTGTCTGGTTGTAGTCTATACGGCAAAGGTACGAAGATTCGGGCGACTTGGCTGACAGATTGTCAGGTGGCGGGGGTACAGAAAAGTTAAAATAACAAATAAGCATAACTAGTTAGGTACGAGATTTGTGGGGAGTTAGTCTATGGTAGCGAGCGCAGTCATCGTAGCCCAACAGCAAGCAATCTGCTGGAGGGCATCAACAACGTCTTTATGGGGGGCTTCCAGCGGGCTACCTAAACAGTTACAGATCAACTATACTTGTATAGTTGATCTGTATACATACATAAATATGTACATTTTTTTAATTGTGTAAACTTGCACGCAACCAATCAGCCATATAGTTTTGGTAGCCTAAATGAAAAAACGAACCGTTTAAACAGTATCAATGAAAAAAATCTATGTATCTCTCTTTGCAGTCAGCTTTACACTGCTACTCTCCTCAGTTGCTTTAGGGCAACAAACTGCCGTTGATTATTTCAATGAAGGCATTCAGAAAAGTAACGCCAAAGACTTCACCGGTGCGTTACAGGCTTTCACAACGGCCATTATTCTGAACCCCGAAAACGCGCCCAGCTATTACAACAGGGCCCTGGCCAAAAGTAGCCTGAATGATATTCAGGGATCAATTTCTGACCTTGATCAAGCCATTGAAATTAACGCGCAGGACGCCAACGCCTACCTGTACCGGGGTGTGAACCGATCGAAACTGGAGGACTACCGGGGCGCGATGCAGGATTTTAACCGGGCGATTGAACTCAGCCCGAACGACGCTTTCCTGTACTATAGCCGTGGCGTATGTCGCACCCAGATGAATTACCTGGCTAGTGCCCTGACGGATTTTAACAAAGCCGCTACGCTGGCTCCTAACGACGCCAACATATTTACGGCGCGTGGTAACTGTAAAAACAGCCTGACCGATTACCGGGGGGCGCTGGCCGATTTTGGGCTGGCCCTTGAGAAAGTGCCAAACAAAACCAATGCGCTGTCGGGGCGGGGTTATTCGCGCTTTAAACTGGAAGATTATAAAGGCTCGCTGGCCGATTTTTCAAAGGCGATTGAACTTAGCCCGAAAGACGCCGACCTGTATTATAAGCGTGGCCTGGTGAAAACCCGCACGAGTGACTACGACAACGCCATTGCCGATTACAACAAGACGCTGGAACTGAATCCAAACCATTACAAAGCGTTTTTCAGCCGTGGTTTTTGCCGTAGCCGGTCAGGGGCTACCAAGATGGCCCTGGCCGATCTCGACAAGTCGATCGAGATGGACAACCGCAGCCTGCAGTCGAAGGCGTATTACAGCGAGTTCATCACGCAGAGCCTGATGCCTCTCCTGGCTACCGTGGTACAGGATCGCTATAAAGTGGCTGAACTAAGCGACGACCGGGCCGATGCCTATATGGTACGGGGTATTCTGAAAAACTCGGCGGGTGATGGCAAACCGGCGTTGCTGGACCTGAACCGGGCCGTTGAATTGAACCCGATCAATGCCGAAGCTTATTTCATCCGGGGGGCCATTCGCTCATCGCTGGGTGATCAGAAAGGAGCCATGATCGACTGCAACAGCACGGTGAAACTAAACCCCCGCCATGCCGAGGCGTATTACCTGCGTGGCATTATTCGCTTCGATGGCGGCGATGAAGTGGCTGGTTGTGCCGACCTGAGCCGTTCCGGCGAGCTTGGGTACGTGCAGGCGTATAAACTCATCACTGATCGCTGCAACAAGGTAGCCCGTCAGTAATTTCGCTTAGCTTACGCCTTGCCGAACGCCCTCCTCCACCTAATTGGGGAAGGGCGTTTTGCGTTTCAGGAACGGCGGGCCAGCCACCAGTAGAGGAGTCGATCTTCAGGATCGAGTCGCAGGTACGTCGTTGGTTTTATCCAAATGTCCTTACTGTGGCTCGACCAGATGAGTGCCGAGGCGAGCCATTAGCAACCCAATCGCCACGCCAAGCGCATCGGCGGCGAAGTCGAGCCAGTCGCCAGACCGATGAATGGCCGGAATTGATGCCTGTACAATCTCGATGAGGCCAGCGTAGATAATACCCACCACCAGCACCCGGTTTACCGACCAGCCAGCCAGTCGCCACAGGAAGGCGAAGAGCATGAAAATCAGGATGTGCAGGTACTTGTCGCGGTTGCTGCTTAAATCGGGCAGGCCGCTACTGGGCCAGAAACAGCCAATGCTGATGGTGATGGTCCAGGCGATGGCCGCCCAGCGCAGTAGGGTAGGGTGGAATAAGGTGCGCAACATAGGTTAGGTAGCCAACGTTATCGCCGGGCGAGGCGGAGCGTAGTCAGGTACAAAAAGAGGGTGGTTAGACTAAGCAGGTAAATGATATTCCGGGAGTCGAGCAGGCCACGGCCCAGGGCACTGTACTGGTTATCGAGGCTCAGGTAATCGAGCCAGTAGGCGACAGCGGACGTACCTAGCAGGCCACTCAGCGTGCTCAGGCCGGCATACAGGATAAGGCAGGCTAAGGTGCCGACAACAAACGCCACCACCTGATTGTCGTTGAGCGACGACGCCCATAGCCCCACTGCCACAAACACCCCCGCCAGCAGCAGGAGCCCAAAGTAGGAGCCCGCCACCACCGCCGAATCGATGTTGCCCGGTGGATTACCAAGCTGGTACAGACTAACGTAGTAGATCAGCGTAGGCAGCAGGGTGAGGGCCACCAGCAGCCAGCAGGCCCCGAACTTGCCCAGTACCACGCCCCAACGGCCAACCGGCTTGGTCAGCAGCCATTCCAGGGTGCCACCGCGTACCTCGTCGGCAATGGCGCGCATGGTAATGGCCGGGGCCAGAAACAGCAGGACGTAGGGGGTCAGGGCGAAAAACTGCCCCATGTCGGCAAAGCCGTAATCGAGCAGATTGGTATCGGGAAACACCCACAGCAACAGGCCTACCACCGCCAGAAACACGCCCATGATGATATAGGCGATGGGCGAAGAGAAAAACTGATTGAGTTCTTTACGAAAAATGGCCAGCACGATGCGAGTTACGATTTACGAAGGACGAATTGCGATTTTCCCTTTACGGGTCTGCCGGGTGGCCCTGATGGGAAGACGCGTTACTCGAACGGGTTGTCTTTTTTGCGGCGCATGATGGCCGAAATGATAAGCGAAAACACAACGCCGACCAGAATGGAACCCAGAATACCCATCAGGAATAACAGACCAGGACTCTGGAATTTCTGCATAATCTCAAGCGTTTGCTCAATCTGTTCGTCGGTCAGCTTGCCCTGATCTTCCAGGTTTGCCCGTGCCTGGTTCTGCATCTGCTCAAGTATGCCGGGGTCGATAAACGTCGTATAAATCAGATTGTAGGTGGCCGAAATAAAGCCCGAAATGGCCGAGGCCAAAGCGCCCAGCCCTACCCCGTCGCTAATGGAGAGGTACCCGCCATTGAGGGTGCGAAACTCACGGATGGCCAGCACCAGGCAAACGGCAATAATGACATAGACAAGAGCCGTAAGCCCACCAGACTGCATCTGGCCGAGGGTATAGAGCACGGTGGTGTAAACGATCAGGGCTACTCCGGTAATCAGGCCCCATTTCAGCGCGAGGCGGGCGGTCGACGGTTTTTCGTTCATGGCGAGGGTTGGTTCAGGGGTTCATGATGCTGTAATCCTGCTTACGGAACAGCAACGAAATAATCAGAATGGGCAGAATACCGAGTAAGGTTTTTTTACCCAGCATACTCAGGGGTAGCACGTCGGGTGTGGTTTTGGCGGTTTTCGCCAGCTGGGCTTTGTACGCTTCGTCACCAAAGGTTTTAACGTAATTCGCTTTGTCGCTGATCTGAAATTGTTGCAGGTCGCTGATGTAGCGGGTAAACTCGGTTGGGTCTATAAAGGTGACGAACCCGTAGATAAGCCAGCCCGCCAGCAGTGCGCCCACGGTATTGACAATGTAGCAGATGGTCAGCCCTTCCCACATATGCAGCAGCCCCTTGCCCACCTTTCGGCGGTAATACCAAACCGCCGCGATCATCAGAATCAGGTGGATGCCAAAATCGAAAGGGTACTTTTCGTTGACATACAGCGCCGAAATACCCAGCGCGTGCATCGACAGGAAATAAATAAAGACAGCCAGTCCCGCGCCTAAGCCAAACAAGAGGGGAATCTTTAACAGGGGGTGATTAAAGTAATTCATCAGGTCAATAAAGGGTACTCCGTTTTTTTACGAAGGTAACGAGAGCGTAGCGCCATTCAATAGCACGGTGCCCAGTACCTTACCGGTCAGGGTTTGCCCAATAAACGGTGAATTTCTGGCGGGCGAAACCGGGCGGTCGTAGGTCCACTGCGCAGCCGGGTCGAAGAGCGTTAACAGGGCAGGCTGCCCTTCGGCAATGGTTACCGGCGGCAGGCGCAGAACCCGGCGCGGCCCCAGCGTAAGGCGGTCGATCAGGGTAGTAAGTGGAAGCCGATCGCCCTGCGTTAACACCGATGAAAAGACCGTTTCGATGGTGCTGATACCAAACTCGGCTACATCGAATTCAACGTTCTTGCTTTCTTCATCATGCGGGTGGTGGTCCGATACGATCATGTCGATCGTTCCGTCGGCCAGTCCAGCCCATAGCGCATCTACGTCGGCCTGCGAACGGAAAGGCGGATTCACTTTCAGGTACGTGTCGAAACCAGCCAGCGCGGTATCATTGAACACCAGCTGATGGGCCGCCACATCGCAGCTTACGGGTAATCCCCGCGCTTTGGCCCGCCGGACCAACTCTACCGATTCTGCCGCCGACAGGCAGGCGAAGTGCAGGATAGGAGCCTGATCGGCCAGGTCGGTTTCCTGTTCCAGCACGTAGGCCAGCAGCCGCAGGTCGCGCTCGATCATCATCACTTCGGCCATGGTGGGCAGGCCTTTCAGGCCCAGCATGGTGCTCTGTACGCCTTCATGCATCTGGCCAAACTGGGTCAATAGCTGCTCTTCCGCCCGGTTTACCAGCAAGCCGTTCATGGGCCGCAGGTACTGCAATGTTTTTAGCAGCAGATCGGGGTTTTGCAGCGGCTGATCCCCATCGGTAAAGGCCACCGCCCCCGCCCGGTGCAGGTCGATCATGTCGGTGAAATCTACCCCCTGGGCTTTCTTTGTAACGGCCGCCATCGGATGCAGGCGGGCAGGTTGGCCCTCAGCCATTCGCCGAACGTACCCAAGCGTATCTTTCGCGTCGATAACGGGGCTGGTATTCGGCAGCAGCACCACGTCGGTGAAGCCACCGGCGGCAGCGGCTTTGGCCAGATCGGTGAGCGTTTCGCGATGTTCGTGGCCGGGGTCATTAGCCGACGCCCGCCCATCGACCCACCCCGCCGACACATGCAGGTTTGGCACGTCAACGACCTGTGCGCCGTCGGGAACGGGCAGACTGACGCCAATCTGGCGGATAAGCCCGTTTTCGATCAGCAGATCAACGACCTGATCATGATTGGCAGAGGCAGTATCGACCACGCGGGCCGAACGGATCAGGAGGTGCATAGGCATAAAAAAGGCTCCATAAACGGAAGCCGAAATGAGTTTCAAGTCTCAAGTTTAATGTTTCAAGTGCGCTGCCAGATCACCAAAATTGTATTTAAAGCAACGCACTTGACACCTGAACATGAAACATTGAAACATATTAGTTCATTGTCCAATCAATTCCTGATACGCGCTGGCCGACAGCAGGTCATCGGTGTCGGTGCCTTCGGTAAGCTTTACGCGGACAATCCAGCCGCGGCCATACGGATCGGTGTTGACGAGTTCCGGGCTTTTTTCGGCTTCGTCGTTCATTTCCAGAATTTCACCGGCAACCGGCAGAAACAGGTCAGATACCGTTTTAACGGCCTCGACCGAGCCAAAGATCTCGCCTTTGGCCAGTGTCTGGCCCAGGGTGTTGATGTCTACATACACAATGTCGCCGAGTTCATGCTGGGCAAAATCGGTAATGCCTACAATGGCTGTGCCGTCGGCTTCGAGGCGAATCCATTCGTGGTCAGGGGTGTATTGGAGTTCGTCGGGGAACGTCATTAGTGTCCGTATTTATGATGCACAAAATACGGCACACCGTCCCGCAATTGCAAATGGACGTCACCTGACCAATCAGGCTACGCAATGTACCTGATATGCCCGACAGAAAGCCCCTCTTTTTGAGAAGCAAGTTGGGAAGGATACATTTGGTGCATGGAATGGATACCCAGCGCCTTGAAAGGAGCAAAAGCCGCTTACGACAGCCGGAAAATGGGCGGTGAGTTGTGGAACTCGCTGATGGTCAAACTTAAGGGGCAAGAAATCGACTGTCGTATTTACGGGTTTACCCGGTGCAGGGAAAACGCAGCTATTTGACCGGTTATCAGGAAAGACAGAAAAGAAGGGGTATAGGTCACCTGGGCGTTCCACTAAGGTAGAGAAAGGCTGGGCAGAAGGTTAATGCCGATGTCACTTCGCGACGAACCAAAGAAGCGATTGGCCTACGTAGTCATTCCAGGCCAGAGTTCATCCGTTCGGCAGAAGAGCGTTCGAGGAGTTATTTTCTGGTAAAACGGAGATAGCAGGCATCATTCATGTGGTTAGTGCCGGGCTTGCCTACGCTACGTACACGTGAGGCTACGCAGATATTGAAGGAACAACATGTTGCGGATATTTCCTCGTATAGACAATATCAGACTTACAGGAGGTTGAGGATCTGGACGAAACCTGTAAGGCCATTGAGCGTTATATGATTGCTTCACGTAAACCACTATGGCTATTTGTGGTTGTAACTAAAATCGATTTGTTTCTACAATACCCTCGATCATGATTTAACTGTTTATGAGAAAGCAAGCAAACCATTCGTAGAGCGGCCTCAGGCAATTGCAGAACAGCGTAGGTAGCTTGAATTTTGATTGGGAGGTGGTTGCTGTAAGTGCCTGGAACGATGATTTCGATTACAACGGTGAGAAACTTATCTCCAGTATCAGCCCAGAGCAACAAAACGAGTACCTTGATGCGTTTCTACAACGAATGATTGATAAATGTTAGCGCTATGGAATCGTTAGAAAGGATTGACAGGCAGCCTGATAGTTCCGTCGAGGTGGACCGTCTCTTAACGATCGTCGAAGAATTGAAGAGCGAGTTCGATCAGGTAGAGAAGCGGGAAATCCGGTTTATGTCTGTCCTTGCTTTGTCAGTTCTGGTAATTGGCGTTCTCCCTTTAGGCCTTTTTATCGTTTTAGATGGCGCAATCGATACAGTCACGTTGGTGGTTTCCTTGTTCATTGGATCGTCAAATATCGTTTTACTCAAGCATCACTTTGCGCTTTATAAAAGTAAGAAGAGGCAGTATGATCAGTCGATCCTGCCATCTGTAGAAGCTATCAGAGAAATAATTCCTGTTCTCTCAAGCTCAGAAAATTGGTCAGTCCTCAAAAAATTTGAGATACGCCTACGACTGTCTAAATTGGACATTAGCCCAGAAGAAACAGTGAAGTGAGATTTCTAGTGGTTCAGCACACGGCCTTTTAACTCCCAGTATCTACACGTGCCGTACCTTTGTGGCTATGTATAAGCGTATTCTGCTGCCCATTCTCTTTCGCTTCAACGCCGAATCTGTTCACTACTTTGCTATGTCGGTGCTGCAGCTGGCTTACCAGATTCCGGGAGTACCGGGCCTGCTCCGACGACTGTATACCTACCAGCATCCCAGCCTCGAACGCACGGTATTTGGCCTGCACTTTCCAAACCCCGTCGGTCTCGCGGCTGGGTTCGATAAAAACGGAGAGTGGGTTTCCGAACTCAGCAGCCTCGGTTTTGGCTTTATCGAAATCGGTACGGTTACGCCCCGCCCGCAGCCCGGAAACGAGAAGCCGCGCCTGTTCCGGCTCAAAGCGGATAACGGATTGATCAACCGAATGGGTTTTAATAACAAAGGCTCTGGTCCGGCGGCGGGTCGACTGCGTCATTACCGGGCAAACGCAGATACGTCGCGCATATTGGTTGGTGGCAACATTGGCAAGAACAAAGTCACGGCCAACGAAACGGCCATTGATGATTACCTCCAGTGTTTCCGCGACCTGTTCGATGATGTCGATTATTTCGTCGTTAACGTATCGTCTCCCAATACGCCCGGCTTGCGTGATTTGCAGGAAAAAGGCCCATTAACCGCTATTCTGGGCCGATTGCAGGGTGAAAACGTGCTGAAAAATAAACCAAAGCCCATTCTGCTCAAGATTGCCCCCGACCTCACCGATAGCCAGCTCGACGACATTATCGAGATTGTGCAGGAAACAGGAATCGCCGGGGTTATTGCCACCAACACAACCATCAGCCGGGCCGGTTTAGCTACCCCTGAAGCTACCGTAACAGAAATGGGTGCGGGCGGCGTTAGCGGCCGTCCGGTGCGGGCGCGGTCGACGGAGGTGATTCGCTATTTGCACACGAAGTCGAACGGGGCATTCCCGATCATCGGCGTAGGTGGGATACAGACCGCCGCCGATGCACGGGAAAAACTGGAGGCCGGTGCCAGTCTCGTTCAGGTCTACACCGGTTTTATCTATGACGGGCCCGCGCTAGCCAGCAGGATCTGTAAAGGATTAGTGCGCGCATCCCGCAATTCAGCCCGTTAAGTGAAACCCGCAGAGCCCACAAACAGACTGAAGGCCTACATACACGCCCGTTTATGCTATTAACTCGCCGCGCCACTACCGCCGATTGCGACGCCCTCTGGTCGATCATTGAGCCCGTCATTCAGGCCGGTGATACCTACATGTACGCCCCTGACGCAACACAGGAGGAGATGATGGCAGTCTGGTTTACACCGGGCAAATTCAGCTACGTAGCTGAGCTGGAAGGGCAGGTAGTGGGTACGTTCTTCATCTGTGCCAATCAGCCGGGGCTGGGGGCGCATGTGGCCAATGCCGGGTACATGGTTCATCCCGCTCACCGTGGCCGGGGCATTGCGCAGGAAATGTGTCGTTTTTCGCTGGACGAAGCCCGCCGACTAGGGTTTAAAGCCATGCAGTTCAACGCCGTGGTGTCTACAAATACCGTAGCCATCAAGGTATGGGAGCGCTGCGGATTCACCACAATCGGTACGGTGCCAAAGGCCTATCAGCACCGTTCACTGGGTCTGGTCGATACCTATGTCATGTATCAGTGGCTGGATTGAGTTAGTGAATTACTTGCTCACGTTCAATCAAT
The DNA here is from genome assembly GCA_963750355.1 of uncultured Cytophagales bacterium. Classification (GTDB taxonomy): domain Bacteria; phylum Bacteroidota; class Bacteroidia; order Cytophagales; family Spirosomataceae; genus Fibrella. The sequence continues at coordinate 79,630 of CAVVQL010000005.1, forward strand.
AGCTAATCCCCTCCTTGTTGTTGAACAGCGCGTAACCACGTCCTTCGAGGTAGCCGGGTACGTCCGATTTCTGGTTCTGGGCGGCCGTTTCCGAGACTGGGGTCGAGAACGGCATTTTACCCGTTGGCGTAAATTTACCCGTAACAATGTCTAAAAGTGCGTCGGTTGTTGTGCCAAATGTAGCAATCACGCCTTTCACGTTCTTCCGGGCGTTATCCTGATACACCTCATCAATGACCCAGGGGTTCGTGTAGTTGATGGCCAGAATCGTCGGCTTTTGCGCACTGAGCTGATTGATGTGATCGACATTGACCCCGTTCTTCGATAGCGAGAGGTAAAGCGGCGACCCATCGGAGGCAAACATCGATTTGGTACCCGGTGTAATCCAGACCAGAATCACATCGGCTTCGGCGGGCGTCTTAACAAACTCGACCGCATACCTGCCTGTATTATCCGAGAAAATAGTGCTGGCGTTGGCGGCTGCATTTGGCTGGTAATACGACTCGAAATACACCTTCGTTTTAGGCGCGAGCGGCAGTGTTTTTGCCTCGTTCCGCAGCAGCACGATCGATTTACGCATGGCCAGATTGGCGCGTTCCTGAAAGCGGGCGTTGCCAACAAGCTGCTCAGCGGCGGCTTCATCGACATACGGATTCTCAAACAAACCCAGCCGGAATTTCTCGTTGAGCAGACGCAATACCGAGTCATCGATCAGCTTTGGGTCTACCGCGCCACTCCGGGCTACCTGTAGCAGTTCGGTTGGGTCGGCGGTTCCCGAGTAGAGGTTTACGCCAGCTTCCAGCGTACGTTTGTAGCGCTCAGACAACGACAGGTTTTCGGCCCCCCAGGGCATCATTTCAATAGGCCCCGTATCCGAATTGATGATCCCGTCGAAGCCTAGTTCGGTGCGCAGCAGGTCATGAATAACGCCCTTGTTGTAGGCATAGGCAATCTTTTCGTATTTGGTATCCAGCGGTATCGAGTAATAAGGCATAATGGCCGACGTGCCGGCTTTGATGGCGGCTTTGAACGGAATCAGGTTGTTGGTAAAGAGGCCACCGGGAAAGGTCTCATACTTTCCCCAGTCGAAATGCGGGTCCTGCCCATCCTTACCAGCGCCGCCACCCGGAAAGTGCTTGATTGTCAGGGCCACCGATGTGGGGTTTAAGCTCTCGCCCTGAAACCCGCGTACAATCTCGCCCGTCACTTGGCCTACCCATTCGGCGTCTTCCCCAAAGGTGCCCTCGATTCGCTGCCAGCGGGGTTCGGTGGCCAGATCGGCCATGTACATATAGCCTTTCCGCAGCCCTACAGCGGCCCATTCCTGCCGGGCAATGTCGGCAAACTCCCGAACCAGTTTCAGGTCACGCATGGCCGATAAACCCAGTTCACCCGGCCAGGTCGAAAAAACGGTTTTTCCCACACTCAACCCGATGGAGGCATCTTTGGTGATGTGATTGCGCGGATTAGAAGCCACGATGGCCGGAATGCCCAGCCCATCGCTCTCGCAGAGGGCCTGGAGTTTATTGGCCCACTCGGCGGTAGTTTTCGCACTGACGCTGGCTCTCAAAATGAAGTGGCGCAGGTGGAACTGCTTCACGGCTTTGGTCGTGCCGGCGGCGTTCATCAGGGGCGTGGGCAGCGGTTTGCGCGTGAATATGTTCTGGCTGGCCACCAGATCTTCTTCGTTGAAATCGCTGGTGATGGGTTCTTTCGCCTGCCCGGCCTGAAAGGCCTGATCGTTTTTCATCCGCGTGGTGCTGATGAGCATAAACCCGACCTTTTCTTCCAGCGACATCTTGGCCAGCAGATCTTTACTGCGTTCGTCAACCGGTAGCCGCCAGTCTTCGTATTTATCCAGCTGGCCGTTTCTGTTCAGGTCCTTAAAATTCAGGTTGTTTGCCTGAATGATCTTCGCCGTTCGTACACCCAGAACAGGTTGTTTGACAGGTGCTTTGGCCTGGCCCATCACCTGACTGGTGAATGAAGCGAGACCCAGCAGCGAAAGGCCAATCAGATAAGACAATGGGTGGTTCATAGGCGTGTATAACCGGTTCGCAGCGGTGCTGGTCATTAATTTATTCTGGAGTTCCATCTTGCAGAGCCGGTTTTTACAGGCAGCTCTCTTTAAAAGTAGGTATGATTGCAAAAGCCCTTATAGAACGGATTGATTCGGAACAGTAGCTGCCGGTTTTTGATAAGAAATAGCCTTATAGTCCATATTGCCGGGTTCCTACTCCACCCCTGGAAAGTACCATGAAAGATAAAGCCGTTCAGGTACCTACTCTTACCCCTGATACACTGGGCGACGTTATTTTTAGATTGCCGGGCTGGCAATCTTTTCATGGTCGCTACTTCAGCACCTTCCACATCAACCGCATTGAAGATATCCGCCAAACGATAACCTTTCCGATGATGCCCCATCGAAAAACGGTCATCGACTTCATTCTGGTTACCCAGGGAAACATGGTCCGGAGACTGGGCCTGAACACCTATGCTATCACCGCAAATACGTTTGCTTTTCTGCCCGCCTATCAGATCAGCTTCGACGAGTGGATGAGTGAGGATATCCAGGGTTTCTATTGCCATTTCGAGGCCGACCTGCTCACCAAACGCTGGCCGAAACAGGATCTGGAAAGCGAATTCCCATTCCTGACGTTGGCTGGCTGTCCGATCGTAGGCGTTGATACCGAATTACTTGCTGATGTCTTGCCCCTGTTGGTTCGGTTGGAAACAGAATACAAAAAGAACAAAGAGGAGTCGGTCGATCTGCTCCGTCTTTACCTGCTTACACTGTTCACGGAGTTGAAGCGAGCCCTTAGCCCGGCCAACCAATCGACTACCGAAGAGCGCGTTAGTACGGCCTCAGTACGGTTCGCGCAGTTGTATAAGGATGCCCTCATTCGTCATATCTACGATAAGCAAAACGTGAGTGACTACGCGGAGTTACTGAGCATTTCGCCCAATCACCTGAACAAGTGTGTAAAAGCAGCCACCGGCCGGTCGGCCCATGCCCTCCTGGATGAGATGATTTTGCTGGAAGCTAAAGTATTGCTGGCGCAGACCGATCTTAGTATCAGTCAGATCGCCTATAAGATTGGAAAGCAGGGGCCGGGCAATTTCGCCCGTTTTTTCAGGAGCAAAACGGGTAAAACGCCCAAGGAATATCGGCTTATTGATTGATTTAGACTAGTAATGGCGGTTTTTTGATTAGCGATTCGCCGGATGTGCCGCCTATTTTTGTCCTGTTATTTATGGAAGAAGTTTAATTGGTATACAGCAGGCCGTTACTGGTACGGAACCCGATGAAAAAATTTACGCAGCGTAATGCCATAACGGCCACCGTGTTGAACCTGATTATCAACACAGTAGCGTCGTTCATCATCTTCTACTGAATATGAGTCGATCAACCTCAAAGGCGATAGTCCTAACGTACTGGACCTGTTGCTGCCTGCGGTGCTCATCTCGGTCTTCGCCACAACCATGGCCACGTTTGTTACCATGACCAAACAGCGGGTGGCCCAAAAACTGCAACCCGCTCTGGCAACCGGTACCACCTGGTTGCCGACTGCCATTCTAACGTCGGTCGTTCTGGCTGTGCTCTTTGCCGGCGTCGCTTTTCTACTGATAGCGCTGATTCAATCGCTGTCGGGCAATGGGCAACTGGCTAAGCCAACTGCGCTGGCTCTGTCTGGTGTGGTGGGCGCTTTGGCCGCCCTCATTACGTCGTTCATTGCCGTACGAAGAGCCAGCCTGGTTCACTAACTGTCAACCCCCACCGCCGCATGGCTAGCTACAAAACACAGGTTGGTATTATCGGGGCCGGACCCGCTGGTTTAACCCTCGCGCTGTTGCTGGCCCGCCAGGGCATCGACTCGATCATGCTGGAAAACAGGAACCGGACGTACCTGGAAGCGCGGGTAAGGGCTGGGCTGCTGGAACAAAACACCGTCGACCTGTTCCGCGAACTGGGCGTGGCCGACCGCCTGGATCGGGAGGGGCTGGTGCATCATGGGGTGTACTTCAGCTTCAATGGCATCCGTAACCGGGTTCCCTTCACCGACCTCACCGATGGGCGGTGCATCACCATCTACGGCCAACAGGAGGTTGTGAAGGATCTGATCAGCGTGCATCTGGCGCAGGGTGGAAACATCCGCTTCGAGGCCGTAGCGAACCGCATCGAAGGCCTGGAAGGCACTTCGCCAACCATTCATTTTGAGCAGGATGGCGAATCGCACACGCTCGAATGCGATTTTGTGGCGGGTTGCGATGGCTATCACGGCATTAGTCGGCTGGCGTTACCGCCTGATACGTACCAGGAATTTCGCATCGAATACCCGTTTAGCTGGCTGGGTATTCTGGCCCGCGCTGCCCCGTCAGCTGATGAGTTAATTTATGCGTACCACGAACGGGGCTTTGCTCTGCACAGCTTGCGCTCCCCAACCATTAGCCGGTTGTACCTTCAGGTGGCCAACGACGACCAGATCGATAACTGGTCTGACGAGCGGATCTGGGATGAACTGCAAATCCGGCTGGCCGATGGAAATGGATTCCGGCTGAATCGGGGCGAGATCTTTGAAAAAAGCATTACGCCCATGCGCAGCTTTATGATCGATAACCTACAGTACGGCCGGTTGTTTCTGGCTGGCGATGCCGCCCATATTGTACCACCCACGGGCGGCAAGGGATTGAATTTAGCCGTTGCTGATGTGAAGTTGCTGGCCAGTGCATTGAGTGCTCATTACCAGACTGGGCGGCATGACCAGCTTGATACGTACACAGCCGACTGTTTGCGCCGGGTTTGGCGCGTGCAGGATTTCTCGAATACAATGACGTATTTGTTCCACAAACAGGCTCCGCATGGCTCGTTCGAGAATCAACTGCAACAGGCCCGCTTCGATTACATCGCCCGGTCGAAGGCAATGGCCACCACCATTGCGGAGAATTACGTGGGCCTGCCCGTTATTTAGAACCGCATGAATTTCACCAGCATCAACGGCCACCGTATTCAGTACGAGTACCTGCAAACCAGCACAGACCGCACGTTTGTGTTCGGCAACTCGCTGGGCACTGATTTCCGAATCTGGGATGGCGTCGTCGACATCCTGAAGCCCCACGGGTCGATACTGCGCGTCAATAAACCGGGTCATGGGCTATCTGAAGCACCTGCGTCGGCCTGCTCGATCACCGATTATGTAGCCGACGTAATCGGGTTGCTCGATGCCCTCCAGATCGACCAGTGTGTCTTTGTGGGTTTGTCGATCGGTGGTCTCATTGGCCAACGGCTGGCACTGTCGCATCCTGAACGCGTCGGGAAGCTGGTGTTGTGCAATACCGGCCCCAAAATTGGCAGCGCCGAAGCCTGGCTTTCGCGCATCGAAACCGTACAGCAGCAAGGTCTGGCGGCCATCTCAGAAGGTGTAGTTGAACGCTGGTTTCCTGCCGATTTTCACACTACGCATCCCGACGAGGTAGCCGGTTATCGCCGAATGCTTGAACAGACCGCCCCGATTGGCTACGTTCGGGCCTGCGAAGCAATCCGCGATGAAGACCTGACCGTCGAAATTGGTACCATCAGCCTGCCAACGCTCTGCATTGGCGGCACCGGCGATCTGGCAACACCGCCCGAACTGGTGCAGGCTATGGCCGCTGCCATCCCCGGTGCCCGCTGCGAGTTGATTGCCGGGGCCGGGCATATTCCCTGCCTGCAAATGCCCGAAACGTTGGCCCGGTTGATTCTCGATTTTGTGCTGGATCATACGACCAGTTCGGTATATGAACGGGGAATGGCTATCCGGCGGTCGGTGTTAGGTAATGCACACGTTGACCGGGCAGAGGCCAACAAAACGGATTTCGACGCTGACTTTCAACGATACATTACCGAATCGGCCTGGGGGAGTATCTGGTCGCGGCCCGGTTTGACCCCCCGCGAACGGAGCCTGCTAACCATTGCCCTGCTGGCGGCGTTGGGCCACGATGAGGAACTAGCCATGCATGTCCGGGCCACCCAACATACAGGAGCCAGCCCCAATGATGTGAAAGAAACCCTGATGCACACGGCTGTGTATGCCGGTGTTCCGGTGGCCAATAGTGCCCTGAAACTGGCAAAAGCGGTTTTTGCCGAAAAAGAGATTTGATATGGAAACGAATCTGTTTGACGTTCATCCCCCGCATCTGTACCCCGCTTACAAATCGACGGTGCTCCGCAGCCCAACCCGGCCGCTACTGCCCGTGCGTGAACTGATTCGGGATGTCAGTCTGCCCGTTTTTGGCCAGTCGGCGCTACAGCCGTTCGACCACGACCTGACCAAAAATGCCCGCGTCAATGGTGAACCCATTGGCGAACGCATCAAAGTAGCGGGCCGGGTACTGGACGATACGGGCCGGGGCTTGCCGAATGTGCTCATCGAAATCTGGCAGGCAAATGCGGCGGGGCGCTACGTTCACAAGGCCGAAATCCACGATGCGCCCCTCGATCCCAACTTTCTGGGTGGGGGCCGGGTGCTTACCGATAGCGAGGGGCGGTATTCGTTCTACACGATCAAACCGGGGGCTTACCCCTGGGGCAACCATTACAATGCCTGGCGGCCCAATCACATCCATTTCTCGGTCATCGGCCCCCAACTCGAACATCGACTGGTGACGCAGATGTATTTTCCGGGTGATCCGCTGTTTGCCTATGACCCAATTTTTCAGTCGACACCGTCCCATGCCCGTGATCTACTGATCGCCCGGTTTAGCATGGACTGGACGGAGCCTGAATTTGCGCTTGCCTACGAATTTAACATGGTGCTAAACGGTCGCAGGCAGACCCCATTTGAGTAATGGAGCGACTTCGACAAACCCCTTCCCAGACCGTAGGCCCGTTTTTTGCTTACAGCCTCACCGCCCGGCAGTATGGCTATCCGTACGACAGCCTGATGAATCATGACCTGGTCGGTTCCAGTACTCCCGACGAGTATCCCGGTGCCGAGCGAATCGCTATTAGGGGGCGCGTATTTGACGGACAGGGAACCCCCATTCCCGACGCGCTGATTGAACTCTGGCAGGCCGACCCGCTGGGTAAATACCGCACCGCGCCAATCAACCCCGGAGCTGACCATGGTGCAGGATTCACCGGTTTTGGCCGGTTGGGTACGGGCACCCAGCCGGGTGCGGTGTTTCAGTTTGACACCCTCAGGCCCGGCTCAACAGAAACCGGTTCTGCTCCGCATATCAATGTGCTGCTCTTCATGCGGGGCTCCCTCAGGAATCTGTATACACGGCTTTACTTTTCAGACGAGGCAGCGGCAAACGCGCAGGATGCGCTGTTGAACGCCGTTGACCCGGACCGGCGGCCTACGCTCATTGCCCAACGAAACGAAGGGTCGAACGGATTCGCAGTGTACACGTTCGATATCTGGATGCAGGGCGAGCAGGAAACCGTTTTCTTCGCCCTGTGACCAGCGCTTCTATGTTCGCAACGTACCTATCTGATCCTGAACTCGCCTTTATCTGTTCAGAGGCGCGCTTTATTGAGCAGATGCTGACCGTTGAGCGGGCCCTGGCGATTATGCAGGGCCGGTTGGGCATCATTCCGCCAGAGGCCGCCAGCGCCATTGCTGATACACTGCCAACGCTGTCTATCTCGCCCGAATCACTGGCCGCCGGTACGTTGACAAACGGAGTGCCCACGATTCCCTTGCTGGCCATCGTCCGGGAGCAACTCCCTGAGGCCTCGCGCCGTTTCCTGCATTGGGGAGCCACCTCGCAGGATATACTGGATACCGCCCAGGTGCTTGTTATACGGGAAGCGATTGGGGTGTTGGAAAGCCGAATCCAGCAGTTGGCAGGCAACCTGGCTACGCTACAGACCCGTTACGGCTACCTCCCGATGATGGGCCGAACCCGCACGCAACAGGCCATGCCAATCACATTTGGCGAAAAAATCAGTGCCTGGAGCAACCCACTTGGTCGGCATCTGGACCGGCTGGCCCAGCTACAACCCCGTCTGCTGGTGGTGCAACTGGGTGGTGCCGTCGGCAACCTGTCGGCCCTGGGCGATCAGGGCGTCGCCATCAGGCAGGCCCTGGCCCTTGAGCTGGGGCTGGCCGATTCGGCTAGCTGGCATACGCAGCGCGACGGTTTTGCGGAGTTTACCAACTGGCTGGCTCTGCTGTCGGGCTCGCTGGGTAAATTAGGGCAGGACATATTGTTGCTGAACCAGACGGAAATAGGCGAGGTGGTCGAAAATAGGGGCGGGGGTGGCAACTCATCGTCGATGCCCCACAAAAACAATCCCGTCCTGAGTGAAGCCCTGGTCATGCTCGCCCGGCAGAATGCGCAACTCGCGGCTGTTCAACTGCAAAGTCTGGTTCATGGCAACGAGCGGGATGCGACCGCCTGGATGCTTGAGTGGGAGAACCTGCCCCGCATGATGCTCAGTACCGGCACGGCTCTACGGCACGCCCTATCCATTACCGAAACAATGGGCGTTGATCGCGACGCCATGCAAACCAACTTAACCCGTCCTGATCAGGGGCACTAATCAAGCACAATGCAAGCATATATCATCGATGGCGTCCGAACCCCGATTGGCAATTTTGGCGGTAGTCTGTCTACCATCCGGGCCGACGACCTGGCGGCGCTGGTCATCAGAACACTCGTTGAAAAGAACCCATCTGTACCCCAGGATGCCTACGCCGATGTGATACTGGGCTGCGCCAATCAGGCGGGCGATGATAACCGCAACGTAGCCCGCATGGCGCTGTTGCTGGCGGGCCTGCCCTACACCGTACCCGGCGAAACCGTGAACCGGTTGTGTGCCTCGGGTATGTCGGCCGTGGTGCAGGCCAGTCGGGCCATTCAGGCGGGCGACGGCGATGTATTTATTGCGGGCGGTGTCGAGAGCATGACCCGCGGCCCCTGGGTGATTTCCAAAACGGCAAAGCCCTTCGGGAACGATGCGGAGATGGTCGACAGTAGCTTTGGCTGGCGGTTCATCAATCCCAGAATGCGGGCTATGTACGGCGTCGATGCGATGGGGATGACCGCCGAAAACCTGGCCGAGTTATACCGCATCAGCCGCGACGATCAGGATCAGTTTGCCTGTTGGTCGCAGCAGAAGGCCGCAGCCGCCCAACAGTCTGGTCGACTGGACCAGGAAATCGTTGGTGTTTCCATCCCTCAACGCAAGGGTGACGCGCTGGTGTTTGACAAAGACGAATTCATAAAACCAGCCACTACGTGCGAAGGTCTGGCTAAACTTAAAACAGCGTTCAGGAAAGCCGAACAGGGCGGCACCGTTACAGCCGGTAATGCATCGGGACTCAATGATGGCGCCATCTGCCGTGTTGGTGGCTTCTGAACGGGCCGTGGGTCAGTATGGCCTGAAGCCGCTGGCCCGAATCGTTTCATCGGCCGTAGTGGGCGTAGAGCCCCGCATTATGGGCATTGGGCCGGTGGGGGCTACCCGGAAGGCACTTGCCAAAGCCGGACTGACGCTCGATCAGATCGACCTGATTGAGTTCAATGAAGCCTTTGCGGCTCAAGCTCTGGCCTGCATCAGGCTGCTCGGTCTGGCTGATAATGACCCGCGCATCAACCCTAATGGGGGCGCTATCGCGTTGGGCCACCCACTGGGTATGTCGGGCGCACGAATCATGCATTCAGCCGCGCTCGAATTGCAGACGCAGCAAAAACGCTATGCCGTGGTGACCATGTGCGTCGGGGTTGGTCAGGGGTATGCCGTGGTACTGGAGCGGGCATAACTAAAATTCACCTTTGCTATGAAAAAAGTACCTCAGATAACGGCCGCTGCTGCTGCCGCCCTCGTCAACGATGGCGATAGTCTGTTCGGAGGGGGCTTCGGCATGACGGGCAGTCCGGTGCATCTGATGCATGAACTGGCCAAAACGACCACTAAAAACCTCACCTACATCGGTAACAACGTGGGCGAGCCGAACCTGAGCGGGGGTAAACTGTTGCTCAATGGCCAGCTTCGGAAAATGATCGGCTCGTATTTCACCAGCAATGTCGATGCGGTCAAGGCTGCTCAATCGGGTCAGGTCGAGTACGAATTACTTCCGCAGGGTACGCTGGCCGAGGCCATCCGGGCGGGCGGTGCCGGCATTGGTGGCTTCTACACGCCCGCATCCGTTGGTACGGTGATCGCCGCCGGAAAGCCCACAATGACTATCGACGGAACCGAATACGTTTTTGAGAAAGCCATACGGGCCAACGTCGCGTTTATCCGGGCCTGGAAAGCCGATACGGCCGGTAACCTGACTTACCGCATGACCGAGCAAAACTTTAACCGGGCCATGGCCACGGCGGCTGATCTGGTTGTGGCTGAGGTGGAAGAAATTGTCCCGGTTGGCGAACTGGACCCGAATGCCATTCACACGCCGGGTTGTTATATCGATTACCTGGTGCAGGCCCACCTCAGTCTCGAAAACCTCGGCACCTCGGCATCGGTGAAGTCGAGTAACAAAAAGGTGAGCGTCGAGCGGGAGAACATGGCTCAGCGGGCTTTCAGGGAGCTTCGGGCGGGCGACGTCGTCAATCTGGGCATTGGCATCCCCACGCTCGTTGCCAATTACATAAAGCCTGAAGACGGTGTTACGATTCATACGGAAAACGGCATGCTGGGCGTTGGGCCCGAACCCGATGGCGACGGTGGAGCGATGGATTTTCCGGTCAATGCGGGTAAAATACCCGTTACGGCCCTGGCTGGCAGCAGCTACTTCGACAGTGCCGAGGCGTTTGCAATGATCCGGGGCAAGCATATCGACGTGGCCATCATGGGTGGTCTGGAGGTCGACGAGGCCGCTAATCTGGCCAACTGGGCTGTGCCGGGAAAACCGCTGCTAGGGCGTAGGCGGGGCCATGGATCTGGCTTCCGGGGCAAAAAAACTTATCATTACCCTGACACACACTAACTCCGACGGCAGCTCAAAAATTGTTCCGGCCTGTACCTTACCCCTCACCGCCCGCAAGGCAGTCGATATGGTCATTACCGACCTCGCCGTGTTTACCTATGACAACGGACAACTGACCCTGATCGAATTGATGCCGGGTGTATCGCTGGAAGAGGTGCGAGCCAACACAACGGCCAGCTTTATTGAACGGCTTGCTTAATAACTTTTTGTCATCCCGACGGCAGGAGCGGTTCGCCGCCGCGAGATCGTGGCGTTCCTGTTGGAAAAGACAGATTCTTCTAGGAGACCGCCACGATCTCGCGGCGGCGAACCGCTCCTGCCGTCGGGATGACAAAAAAAGATGTCACGAAGGCTAACCGCTCGTGACATCGGAATGGCAAAGTGGTTAAGCCACTCTACTTAATATTCTTTCGCCGGTTGCGCTGGAAATCCTCGAACATCATGTTGCCGAGGCCTTGCAGGCCACTGTAATACGCCCGTCCGTTGTTGACTTTCGTAAACTCCTGCACAAACTGCTTCAGGTACGTGTCGGTGGCAATCATGAAGGTCGTAACCGGAATATCAAGGCGGCGGCACTGAGCGGCCAGCGTTAAGGTCTTGCTAACCACCTTCCGGTCGAGGCCAAACGAATTTTTATAGTACCGGATACCCTCTTTCAAACAGGTGGGTTTACCATCGGTAATCATAAAAATCTGCTTGTTCTTGTTCTTCCGGCGGCGCAGCAAATCCATCGCCAGTTCAAGGCCCGCCACCGTGTTGGTGTGGTAGGGCCCAACTTCCAGATAGGGCAGGTCTTTGGCCTGAATCTGCCAGGCATCATTGCCAAACACCACAATGTCGAGGGTGTCTTTGGGGTATTTCTGCTTCACCAGTTCCACCAGGGCCAGGGCTACCTTCTTGGCGGGTGTGATCCGATCTTCGCCGTACAGAATCATCGAGTGGCTAATGTCGATCATCAGCACGGTGCTGGTTTGCGTTTTCTGTTCTTTCTCGGTCACTTCCAGATCGCGCTCCATCAGGGTGAACTCCTCAACGCCGCTGTTGATCTGCGCATTCTTGATCGACTCGGTCATCGAAATCTGCTCCAGAGTGTCGCCAAACTGGTAGGTGCGCAAGTCGCTACTTAGCTCGTCGCCCGAACCGGTGAAAGGCGTGGCGTGGTTTCCGCCCGTTTTGGAGCGTTTCAACTTGCCAAAAATTTCATCGAGCGCCGAGCGACGGATGGTCTGCTCGGTTTTGGGCGTGATGGAAATTTTCCCTTCCTGATTTTCTTCCGTCAGGTAGCCGCGCTCCTTCAACTCGTCGAAGAAATTACCCATCCCGTACTTATCGTCGGTGAGGCTGTACTGGCGGTCGAGCTGGTTCATCCAGGCCATTGCCTGCTCCACATCACCCGATGTAATCAGCAATAGTTGCTGAAAGATGTTGAGCAACTGATCGAACTTATTACCCCCATTCTGCTCAGGTGGTACAAATTCAGAGAAATTAAAGCCTTTCATGGAAAATCAGTTAAAGAGTCCTCTGTCTTCCGTCTTCTGTTGCGCTGCTGTCCGCCGTCGCGGTACGCTGCTCCATTGACGTAAAGTGCCCATGCAGCGCAACAGAAGACAGAAGACGGTAAACTGTAAACATCTTTGTTCAGTGCTTTTGTTCGTTCCCGGCATGTTTAGCGATTTATTCGTAATTTCGCCATTCGTTTTCGATTCCTCAACAGAGTAGCCTCTGTTTTTCCAGTTAACGGCGCGTTGCTCCGTTAGACATATGCATGATATTGAGGCCATTGGCGATTTGCTGCGGCACCCCCATCGTATTCTGATCACCACCCATCAAAACCCTGATGCCGATGCTATGGGCTCGTCGCTGGGGCTGGCGGGTTACCTACGGCAAAAAGGGCATGCAGTTACGGTGGTTACGCCCACCGACTATCCGCATAACCTGGTCTGGATGCCCGGCAATGAGGCAGTGGTAGCGTATGATGGCAAAAACCGTACCCTCGTCGAAGGGTTGATGGCCAACGCCGACACTATTTTCTGCCTCGATTTTTCGGGCCTGGATCGTATCCGCGACCTGGGGCCGATGGTCCGTACCGCCACTGCCCGCAAGGTGCTGATCGACCATCATCTGGAACCCGAATCGTTTGCCGACCTGGCTTACTGGGACCCGACCGCCGCCTCGACCACGCAGCTTGTTTTTAAGCTGATCGATCAGTTAGGCGATGCCAGCCTGATCAATGCCGAGGTAGCGGCCTGTTTGTATGCAGGCTTGATGACCGACACCGGTTCGTTTCGGCACCCCAGCACAACGCCGGAAGTACACCAGATTGCCGCGCAGCTACTGGAACGCGGCATCGATGTCAGCAGCATTCATCGCCGTATCTTCGACGGTGTTTCTATTGATAAACTCCGGCTGCTTGGGTACGTGCTGAACGAAAAGCTGCGCGTACTGCCCGAATACAACTTTGCTTACATCACCCTAACGGCCGACGAACTACGGCGGTACCGCTCGAAAACGGGTGATACCGAAGGGCTGGTCAACTACGCGCTCTCCGTTGAGGGCGTTACCGCAGCGGCCATTCTTATCGACCGGGTCGATGAAATTCGTCTGTCCTTCCGGTCGGTGGGTGATTTTTCGGTACGCGAACTGGTCAGTACGCACTTCAACGGGGGCGGCCATAAAAACGCCGCCGGTGGCCGAATGAAGCTGTCGCTGGCCGAAACAGAGCTAAAGCTGCTCTCCGTTTTACCCGATTACCAGGAAAAACTCATGACCGTCTCTTCCGGGCCGATGGTCTAATAAAAAACATTCAACCGAATACATTTACTATGCAGATTAAGACGCTTACCAAAGCAACCTTGCTGGCAGCCGTGATGATGGCCTGCGGCAAAGACCGTGTGCAGACCACCGAGACCGGTCTGAAATATCAGATGCACGAGCAAAACAAAGAAGCCCGTAAATCGAAAGTTGGCGACATTTTGACGCTGCACCTGGCCTTGAAAAACGGCAAGGACTCGGTAATCCGGGATACGCATAAAGAAGGCGCCCCCCTGCAACTGATGCTACAAGTGCCCCCTTTCAAGGGATCATTTGAAGAAGGCCTGGCGATGCTGGGTAAAGGCGACAGCGCTACGTTTTTCGTGAAAGCCGATTCGCTTTTTACGCGGGCTGGCCAGCCATTTCCTCCGGGCATCACCAAAGGGTCTGACATTGTGTTCAACGTAAAATTGCTGGATGTTCAGAACGAGCAGGAATTCCAGAAAACCCAGACCGCCAACCGGGATAAGCAGAAGTCGATCGACGATAAAATCCTGACCGATTATCTGGCTAAGAACGGCCTGGCCGGAAAAGCGCAGAAAACAGCCAACGGGGTATACTACATTATCAATCAGCCCGGCACAGGTGCCAAGCCCAATAAAGGCGATAATGTATCGGTGCAGTATACGGGCAAACTGCTGAACGGCAAGGTATTCGACAGCTCACTGACGAATCAGCAGAGCGGTGGCAAGCCCATTCAGTTTCAGGTTGGCGTGGGCATGATTATTCCGGGTTGGGAAGAAGGCATCATGCAATTTGCCAAAGGCACCAAAGGCATCCTGTTCATCCCATCGGGAATGGCTTATGGCCAGCAGGGTGCACCGCCTACTATTCCGGCCAACTCGCCACTGATTTTCGACATTGAACTGGTGGACGTGACTAAAGGGCAACCGCAGCAGCAAATGCCGCAGATGCCAGGCGGTATGCAACCAGGCAGGCCGCTCCTGAGGGTCGTTAATAAAATTTAACGGTTAGGCGGACGGCAGTTATGCCGTCCGCCGTCGTTATATACTGAACACAACCGACGGGTAACGTACTATGCGTAGCGTATTTGAACGATATTTACTGCTGATCACAACCTTGTTTGCCGGGGTGTGGCTGGTAGGCTGCCAGCAGACTGGCGAGGCCCTTACCGACCGTAAGCAGCGCGAAAACGAAGCAGAAATCCAGCAGTATATTACTGCGAATAAGTTACAGGCCACGCAGTTGGGTAGTACAGGAGCCTACTATGTAAGGGTTGTAACTGCACCAACCAGTCAGTCGGCTGAAGTTGGCGACGAGATTCGGTTCTTTGTTACCTCGCGCCGGTTCGATGGCATTGTTCTCGATAGCACAGACAACATACACCCGGCCAAGTATACCTACGGTACCAACCCCAGCCGGGTTAATTCACTCACCTACGGGTCGTACTTGTATACGAACATAACCAACGGGGTGTTTCTGGGCCTGACGGTAGCCAGAGAAGGAGAAAAGGTGATTATGCTCGTGCCCTCATCGCTCGATGCCGGTCGGCAGGGAACGCTGATCTTGCCCCAGTACTCGCCGATCCGCTACGATGTACGAGTGGTGTCGATACGGACGGAGGAAGAGCAGATCAACGATTACATCGCCGCCAATAACATCAAGGTAACCCAGAAGCTGGACAATGGCATCCGCATTGCCACCCTACAGGCGCGCCCCGACTCGGCGTTGCTTAAAGTGGGTGAAACGGCTTCGATTCAGTATACAGGCCGCCTGCTCGACGGGTCGACCGTGTTCGACACCAACGTCCCTACGGCGGCGGCAATTGCTTCTGACCCAACTAGTGTCACCGCTGGTTTTGACGTAACAATTGGCCAGTCGAGCGTAGTGGCAGGCTGGACAGAAGGACTGAAGCAGGTGCGTCGTGGCGAAAAGTTTCTGCTCATTTTCCCGTCTTCTCTTGGCTATGGACCAGCAGGATCACAGCCCAAAATACCGGCCTATTCGCCATTGCTCTTTGAAATGAACGTGTTGCGGGTGAAATAAGCCCGCCTCGATTTACTTTTGCGAAGCCGTTGGGTACATTCCCAACGGCTTTTTTTCGTTTATGGAACTGTGTTTTGCTACCAATAACGCGCACAAAGTAGAGGAGGTGGCTGCTGCGCTGGGCGATTCGTTTGTGTTACGTACCCTGCGCGAGATCGGATGTGCCGATGAACTGCCCGAAACGACCGGCACAATTCCTGGTAATTCACGGCAGAAAGCGAGGTACGTCTTCGACCACTTTGGCGTAGCCTGCTTTGCCGATGATACCGGCCTGGAAGTAGACGCGCTCCACGGCGAACCCGGTGTCGATTCTGCTTATTATGCCGGCGAACCACGGGATAATGAGCGAAATAAGGCCTTACTGCTTAAAAACCTGGCGGGCGAAACCAACCGACAGGCGCAGTTTCGATCGGTGTTTACGCTGGTGTACCAGACCGCTTCGGGCGAAGTGGCTGAGCACCAGTTTACAGGCATTGTGAAGGGTACAATCCTGACCGACCCGCGTGGTACCGGTGGCTTCGGGTATGACCCGCTGTTTCTGCCCGATGGCTATGACCACACATTCGGCGAATTACCCTTATCGGAGAAAAACAAGATCAGTCACCGGGCAAAAGCGCTGGAAGGGTTGGTGGCGTTTTTGAGAAGGAGTGAGGAGGATTAAGACCAATTTCGGCGTAGTCCCCCGCCCTAAAGGGAGTCCGCTGGCGCATGAATATGCCTACGGCGGAGCTAGTAATGCGCCAGCGGGCTCCCTTTAGGGCGGGGGCAAAGCCGAGACAAACTCCTTTCGCCGATCAGCAGAACGCATCTTCGATATGCTTGATCTTGACCTCACCCCTTGGTGTGATCGTCACGGCGACTACGTCGAAGCGGATATCGTGGTGCCAGTCGCGGGCGTAGATGTAATGGTCGGCGGCCCGCATGACCAGGTTGGCTTTGGTGAAGGTGACGAAGGTTTCGGGCTCCCCAAAGCTTAGATTCGACCGGGTTTTTACCTCCACGAAAATGAGCATCTTTCCCTTCTGCACCACCAGGTCAATTTCGGCATGCTGATGCCGGTACCCCGTTTCCAGAATCTGATAGCCCTGCTCCTGTAAATACCGCATGGCGGCGGCTTCCCCCTGTTTCCCTGTATCGTTATGCTGAGCCATGTTTTTATGTTCACTGTCTTCCGTCTTCAGTCCTCTGTTGCGCTGCTCCACAACGATAACGAAACCAAGCAGCGCAACAGAGGACTGAAGACGGAAGACAGTGGACTTTTACAGAATGATTGTCCGGTTCTGGTGAATGAATACCCGGTCGTTGAAGACGAGTTTAAGGGCCTGCGACAGCACAATTTTTTCTACATCACGCCCCATCGTACTCATGTCGGCGGCTGTGTGACGGTGGTCGACTTCCTGCACATTCTGGGCAATGATCGGCCCTTCATCAAGGTCGTTGTTGACGAAGTGGGCGGTGGCACCAATAATTTTTACGCCCCGCTCGTAGGCCTGCCGGTAGGGGCTGGCTCCCACAAAGGCGGGCAGAAACGAATGGTGGATATTCACAATCCGGTTGTTATACCGGCTTACAAAACCGGGCGTCAGCACGCGCATGTACTTGGCCAGCACCAGGTAATCGGGCTGGTAGATAGCCAGGGTACGTTGCACGGCTTCTTCATGTTCTTCGCGGGTTTTGTTCTCGTGCGAGATGTGGTGAAAAGGAATGCCGAATTTGTTAACCAGGGGTTGTAAAATCGTGTAGTTACTCACAACGGCCAGAATGTCGGCGTCTAATTCATCGAATCCATAGCGGATCAACAGTTCGCCCAGACAGTGATGTTCTTTGGTGACAAATACAACAATCGTTCTTCTTTACTTTCGGATTTAGCCGGAGCGTGACGTCAGCCGGTAACACAGCCCGCAGTTCGTCCAGAATCGTCTGACCGTCTAATGGCTCGAACGTACCCTCAGCCTGATGCGGTCCAGCCTGATGCGGCCCAGCCTGATGCGGCCCAGCCTCAAATTCGGTGCGCATGAAAAAACGCCCGTCGGGGCTTACATATTCATCATTCCGGATAATATTGAGGCCGTGGCGGAAGAGTATACTCGTGACGTGGTAGATAAGGCCCGGCCCATCGGGGCCGTCCATAAGTAAAATATGTTTCGTCATGCTTTATTCGACCTAAGCGGTCTACTAGAATAGGTTAACCGCCATTTTGTACGTCAGCTACCGACGGTAAGTTAGCTAGTTTACAGTAAATCTTGCAGTAGGCCTATTTTGATAGACGTAAACTGCTTACTTAGCGGTGTTTTTACTTCTCTTACAAAACCACACAATACTCACCCGCCGTGGAACGATTAGGCTCAACGTCAAAACGCAAACTCCTGCTTGAAATCGCCTGGGAGGTCTGCAATCAGGTAGGCGGTATATATACCGTTATCCGATCAAAGGTACCCGCAATGGTCGAAAAGTGGGACGATAACTACGTCTTACTGGGCCCCTATTTTGCCCAGAAAGCCGCCGCAGAATACGAACCCATCACTGAGCCCGATGAAACCGAGATTGGGCAGACGGTGCGAAAGATGCGCCAGATGGGCTACGAGGTCGAGTACGGCTATTGGCTTGTAACGGGGCGCCCCAGGGTGGTGATGTTCAATTTCCAGAACTTAATGGGCAACCTCGATGCGCTGAAGGGCGGTCTCTGGGAACGGTATCAACTGCCAACGCTGGGGGTCGAAGAACTGGTTGATCAGACGCTGGCCTTCGGTGAAATGGTTCGCGTATTCATCAAGCTGCTGGCCGACGATCACGCCCGCCGGATTGATCTGGCGGCCCATTTTCATGAATGGATGGCGGCTTCGGGTCTGCCCGATCTCCGGCGTGAAAACGTTCGTGTGGCTACCACCTTCACCACCCACGCCACCATGCTGGGGCGGTATCTGGCCCAGAACGAAACCGGCTTCTACGCCCGCCTGAACACGTTTAACTGGCAGAAAGAAGCCCGCCACTATGGCATTGAGGCCCAGGCCACTATTGAACGGCTGGCGGCGTTGCAGAGCCATGTGTTTACCACGGTCAGCGATGTTACGGCGCGGGAGTGTGAGGTTTTTCTGGGCCGTAACCCCGATCTGGTGCTGCCCAACGGCCTGAACGTGACGCGGTTTGCGGCGGCCCACGAGTTTCAGAACCTGCATGTGAAGTTTAAAGAGCGAATCCATGAGTTTGTCATGGGGCACTTCTTCCAGAACTATTCATTCGACCTCGACAAAACCCTGTATTTCTTTACCTCGGGCCGCTTCGAATTCACCAACAAAGGATACGACCTTACCCTGGAAGCCCTTGCCCGCCTGAACTGGCGAATGCGCGAGGCCAATATGGATACAACGGTGGTCATGTTTATGGTGACCAAGCAGCCGTATCGTTCCATCAACCCGGAAGTGCTCCACACCCGCGCGCTGCTCGATGAGATACGCGAAACCAGTGAGGCCATTGAAAAGCAGGTTGGTGAGCGGCTTTTCCTGGCTTCGGCTTCCGGACAGAACACCAATCTGCCTGACCTGAACAAGTTTGTCGACGAGTACTGGCGGCTCCGTTTGCGGCGAACCATCCAGAGCTGGAAGACCAAGCAACTGCCGCGCTACGTGACGCACGACCTCTTGCAGGAAGATGATATGACGCGGTTCATCAAGCAGGCCAACCTCGTCAACAACGAGTATGACCGGGTCAAGGTCGTTTATCACCCTGATTTCATTGCCTCAACCAATCCGCTTTTTGGGCTCGACTACAGTCAATTCGTTCGTGGTTGCCACCTGGGCGTGTTCCCGAGTTATTACGAGCCCTGGGGCTATACACCACTCGAATGCGTCGTGCGCGGTATTCCAACGGTTACCAGCGATCAGTCGGGCTTTGGTGATTTCATCATGCAGATCATGCGCGACTATGAAAACCGGGGTATTTACGTGGTCAATCGCCGGACGCAGAACTTCAATGAAGCCGCCGATCAGCTTGCCGATATCCTCTTCCGATTCGTTCGTATGAGCATGCGCGACCGGATTCAGCAACGAAACCGAGTTGAAAGCATTTCCGACGTTTTTGACTGGACCAACCTGCGTTCGTACTACGATACCGCGCACGACCTATCGCTGAAACGCTGGAAGCCAGCCTAGTAGGTAGTTCACTGTTTATAGCCCAATAGCCAAAGTTTAGAGGTGGTATAGGTATTTCCCCTTAAACTTTAGACATTGGACTGTAAACAGTGAACTACCCACCCATATGCCCACCGTAACAGAAGAGCTGCTCTACTACATCTGGCAGTTTCAGTACGTAGCTACCGGTACACTGACCACTACGGATGGGGAAGCCGTAGAGGTGCTTAACCCCGGTTTCAGAAACCACAACGCCGGTCCCGATTTCCTGAATGCCCGCCTGCGCATTGCGGGTGTTGAATGGGTAGGTACGGTAGAAGCCCATGTGAAAACGTCTGACTGGCTGGCGCATCGCCATCAGGGCGATCGGGCCTACGATAACGTCATTCTGCACATCGTTTGGCAGCACGACCGCCCAGTGCCCCGCCCCGACGGCACGCGCCTGCCCACCCTCGAACTAGCTGCCCTTACGCCAACTGCATTGCTGACCAGGTATCAGGCGCTAACTGTGGGTACAGATGCAATTCCCTGCGCGGGCCAGTTTCGGATGGTAAAGCCACTGCGCCAGACCGCCATGCTCGATACGGCGTTGATGCAACGCCTCGAACGCAAAGCTGACACCCTAAAAACCGTGTATGATGCCAGCGGGCAGGATTGGGAAGAAACGGCTTACCGACTGCTGGCAACGTATCTGGGCACTAAGGTCAACGCCGAGCCGATGGAGCAGCTAGTTCGTGCCCTTCCCCTGCGGACATTGCAAAAGCACCGTAATAGTCTCCTCCAGCTGGAAGCGTTACTGTTTGGCACGGCTGGTCTGTTGGCTGAACCCACCGAAGCAGATACCGAATACATGACGTTGCTGCGTCGGGAATATCAATTTCTGGGGGGTAAATACAGCCTCCTGGATAAACAGTTGCCCGCTCATATCTGGAAGTGGGGCAGGTTACGTCCGGCTGGTTTTCCAACCATGCGGCTGGCTCAATTGGCCCGGTTAATCCAGGTTCATGGCAGTTTATTCTCGCTTCTTGTTAGTAGCGGCGATGCGGCAACGCTGGTGAAAGCCCTGCATGTCATGCCCTCTGCTTACTGGCAGACCCACTACCGGTTTGGTAAAGCCGCAAACAAGGTGTCGTCTTCGCTGGGCGAAACTACCGCCGAAGGGCTACTGGTCAATACGGCTGCGCCGCTGCTTGCTGCCTATGCCAGGCATAAAGGCGTACCTGATTTATTGGATAGGGCCATATCGCTGCTGGAACAGTTGCCCGCCGAAGATAACCGCATTACCCGCCTGTGGGATGGGATTGGCCTGGATGTGCGTAATGCCTTTGACTCGCAGGCGTCTATTGAGCTATACAACGAATTCTGCACGCCCAAGCGCTGTCTGCATTGCCAGATCGGCGTTGCCCTGATCAGAAGCTAGAGAATAGCTGGTTTGGCTAGCTATTTCTCCGTCAAATTCTGCTGCGTGACGCGTACTTCGCTAATGCGCTTGTCGTCGGCGGCGAGAACGTGGAAATTGAAATCATCGAAAGTGATTTCTTCGCCTGTTTTAGGTAATCGGCTGAATAGTTCAAGCAGCAAGCCACCTAAGGATTCGCTATCGCCACGTACCTCATCAAAAGCGGTGGGGTCAACGTCGAGCACCCGGCACACATCGGTGAGCGGAGTACGGCCCTCGAAAATGACGGTTTGCTCATCAACACGCCGGTAGCCTGCCGGCGTGTCTTCGTCGAATTCATCATTGATATCGCCGAATATCTCTTCGATAATATCTTCCAGCGTTACAAGGCCCCGCGTACCCCCATATTCATCCACCACGATGGCCATGTGAACGCGTTTCCGCTGGAAATCCTGAAGCAGGTCGTCAACCTTTTTGGTCTCGGGAATGAAGAAAACCGGTCGTAACAGCGAGGTCCACGCAAAGGAATCATCGCTGGCGAGGTGGGGGAGCAGGTCTTTCAGATAAAGTACCCCCTCAATCTGATCGATGGTTTCTTTATAGACCGGCACCCGTGAATAACCCGCGTCATTGAGTTGTGCCAACAGTTCCGGGAAGGGCAGATCGTCGGGGAAAGCAGTGATATCCATTCTGGCCCGCATAACCTGCCGGGCTGTAAGGTTGCTGAAGTTGACAATCCCTTTCAGCAGTTCTTTTTCCTCCTCACTCGATGAAGTACCGGTTAGCTCGACGGCCTCGCTTAATTCTTCGGCTGAGAGCTTATATCCCTGTCGGTGAATGCGCTTATCGATCTGGTTACTCATCGACACCAGCAGTCTGGAAATGGGCGCAAAGACCAGCATGGCCGAGCGGGCTACCCAAAGCGTGCGGGTAGCTACGGCCAGGGCATATTGAGCCGCGTAAATTTTAGGTACCATTTCGCCAAATACCACAATCATGATTGTGGTAACCAGCGTGATAATGGCCAGCAGCCAGCCCGATCCGTGTGAAACGCCTGTAACGGCCCAGGTCACGTAGGTGACAATGAGGACAATGGCGATATTCAGCAGGTTATTCAGCACCACCAGCGAAGCCAGCAGGCGTCGGGGGCGCTCCAGAATAGCGGCGATGCGCTGATGGGATGGCGTATCGCTGTCGCGGCAATAGGCTCTATCCTGCGGGGTGAGCGTAAAGAAAGCGGCTTCGGCTGCCGAGGCCAGAGCGGCCACAAACAGCAACAGCAAGACTACGGCAGCATAGGGGCCGTAAAAACTAAGATAGGTGCTCCAGTCGTTGCCAACCGGAAGCACCTGTGTGGAAGACGGGTCGCCTGGATCCATAGAGGGGTAATCTGGAACTAACGAACCGCTGTGTACAGCGGTTCGTTAGCATCACAATCTGGTTAAAAAGGCAAATCGTCGTCGCCGCCCGTATTGTCGAATGCGGCGGGTGCCGGTGCTGCCTTGGGTGCCGCCTGGCGGGCTGGAGCCGCCTGGGGAGCCTGTACCTGCGGGCGGGCGGCTGGGGCGGGTGCCGGTGCTGCCTGCTGCTGGCGGGGAGCTGATTCGGGTTGCCCGCCATCTTCCGGGCGATTGCCGCCAATGAACTGGAAGGTCTGGGCCCGAACGCCTAGGGAGAACCGCTCTTTGCCTTCCTTATCGGTATACGTTTCGGTGCGAAGACGGCCTTCTACATACAGTTGGTTGCCCTTTTTAAGGTATTTTTCAATGGTTTTGGCTTGCTCATTCCAGAACTCCACCCTAAACCACTCGGTTTGTTCAACGCGTTCGTTGTTCCGGTTGGTATAGGTCTCATTAGTAGCCAGACTCACGCGCGCTACTACGCTGCCGCCATCGAAATACTTCACTTCGGGGTCGTTGCCGACGTTACCAATCAGAATGACTTTGTTCAAACTTGCCATGTTTTGCTATGCGTTAAAAGCTGTTTTAATCGGGTGTTAGACGTATTAAAGATACTGAATGATACAGACTTATCCAAACTGTTTTTCAACGTATGAAGCAATCAGAACCGGCTTTGGCAACTGCCTGACCTGCGCTATAGAATACCACGCCAACCCGTTGGGAAGGGCCGTTTTGGCCGTTTCCGGCAGGCTGATCTCGTAGAAAACCGCCCGTATCCGCTGGTGCGACAGGAGTTGTTGTTCGGCAACGGCCGGGCCAACCAAAACGCCCTGCATAACCAATTCGTTCACCTCGTCGGGCACGTTGACGGGCCGCCATTCCGGAACGGGTTCGTCTGTTTCGGAGCCGTAAAACTCGTACAGATTCTGCCACACATCCCGGCCGGTGCGCTCACGCAACGCCAGCTTTACCTGGGCTCCGGTACCCTGCCGAAAGACGATATAGGTTAGAAAGCGGTCCCGCACAGGCGCTTTTTTCTTTTTCACAGGCAACAGTTGCTGCCGCCCGGTGAGGTAAGCGCGGCACTGTTGCTGCAGGGGGCAGAACAAACAATCGGGCGCTACGGGGGTGCATTGAACAGCGCCAAACTCCATAATCGACTGGTTGTAGGTGGCCGGGTCGGTGGCGTGGGCCATGAGGCGCGTAGCCAGGGTGGCAAACGTTTTTTTCGCCTGCGTGGTAGTAATATCTTCCTCAATACCGAACACGCGGGCCAGCACCCGATACACGTTGCCGTCTACCACGGGTACCCGTTCGCCAAACGCAAAAGACGCCACGGCCGCCGCCGTATATGTACCTATACCTTTCAAGGCCAACAGGTCGTGATAGGTAGCCGGAAAGCGCCCGTCCAGCGTATTGGCGATGAATTTGGCCGTTTGGTGCAGGTTGCGGGCCCGCGAGTAATACCCTAGTCCCTGCCACAGCCGCAGCAGGTCCCGTTCATCGGCATTGGCCAGCTCGGTCAGGGTTGGGTAGGTCTCCGTAAACCGCAGATAATAGGGTAAACCCTGGGCCACGCGGGTCTGCTGAAGGATCACTTCCGAGAGCCAGATTCGGTACGGATCGGTTGTCTTTCGCCAGGGTAACTCCCGGTGATGCTGCGTGTACCAGGCTTCCAGAATGGGGGCAAGCGCAATGACCTTCGGGTCATCTGTTGTGGCGTTGTGGTCTGATTGCCAGTTCAAAATAAAGAATGTGATTTCACCGTTGAATGGGAATAAAGAAGCGAGGGGTTTCATTATCAAGCGAAAAGCTTTACCTTTGTACTCCTTTTTTCAGTGCCAGAAAATCAACATACAAGTAATCGCTAAAGTTTAGTAAAGTCGTGACGAAAGCAGACGTAATCGCTGAGATTTCCGATAAAACCGGGATCGACAAAGCAGATGTAACGCATACCCTGGAGACGTTCTTCTCGGTGATCAAGAATTCGCTGGCCGAAGGTGAGAATATTTACGTTCGCGGGTTTGGTAGCTTCATTAACAAGAAGCGCGCAAAGAAAGTGGCCCGTAACATTTCCAAGAATACGGCTATGGTAATCGACGAGCATTTTATCCCCAGCTTCAAGCCGGCTAAAATCTTCGTTGAACAAGTAAAAACAAGCGACAAGGCCAAGGTATCGGCTGAGTAAGCACATCGATCCAGCCCTGCGCCTTGCCATCAGGCCAATCGCAGGGCTGTTTCTAAACATGGCTCGACCCGGCCTGTGGGTATGAAAGCATCAACCGTACTTGTTATTGCATCAACCGTTGTACTCAGCGCTGGCCTTTATAGCCTGCCGAGGGTAGCGGTTCAAAATGCGACGAAACAGCTGGGGAGTGCATCGGGTGGACGGGTTACCGATACCCCTGTTGCCGACTCGCTGAACGTAGCCGCTACTACAGGGGAGAAAACGGAGGCTGATGTGCAGCATAACGAACCGCTCACCCCCGATCAGCAGAAAAAAGCAGAAGGGTTGCACAATCGGTTCGTCGGCGCGCAGCCTGCCGAACGCAAAGCGGTAGCCGAGCAATTGATTGTATTTTTCCGCTCGGTAAACCGGTTCGACAGTGCCGCTTATTACGCTGGGGAGATCGCCAAGATTGAGCCAACAGAGGAGGCCATCCTTCGGGCTGGCAACCAGTATTTTGAAGCCTATGGGTTTGCCATAGCCGAGCAGAAAGCAGCCTATCTGGGCGAACAAACCAGAGCTTATTATCAGAAAGCACTGGCCAAAAACCCAAACCTGCTGGCCGCAAAGGCAAATATGGCAATGACGTATGTCAGCACTCAGACGCCGATGCAGGGGATTATGTTGTTGCGCGAAGTGCTTCAGCAGGACCCTACCAATGAGTTAGCCCTGTTTAACCTGGGCATGTTGTCGATGCGGTCGGGGCAGTATAGCAAAGCCATCGACCGGTTCCGGCAGATTTTAGTCAATGACCCTGCAAACCGAAAGGCGCAGTTCTATCTGGGCGTAAGTCTGGTAGAGACCAATCAGAAAGCGGAGGCCAAAAAAGTGCTGGCCGAAGTGAAAGCCAACGAAAAAGACCCGCAGGTTCAGGCGGCAATCAAGGAGTTGGAAGAACGAATGCAATAAACAGAGTTTGCCGTTCGCTGTTTACCATTGCTTTGCTAAAGAGCCAGGTGTTTTATCGGCGAAGCAACAGCAAATAGCAAACCGAAGATAGTAAACTCAAAAATTAGGGTCTGCCGGGTGGCAGATCGTCAGTTAGTGTAACCCATCAAAAAAACCTCATCATTATGCCTTGCGGTAAAAAAAGAAAGCGGCACAAGATTGCCACCCACAAGCGGAAAAAACGGCTCAGAAAGAATCGGCACAAGAAGAAATAGTTTAATGTTTAACGCGGTCCGCCGCTGCGGTTCAATGTCTGGGCGACCCCGTCTAACGTTGCTTTGCTAATTGAGGCGTATGCATCCAGCAGGACAACTTATACGTTGAACATTGAACGTTAAACTTATTTCTATGAGAAGCCCCGCCGTTTTGCGTGCGTGGCTTCTTTGTTTTATATATGCCATTCTAACCGTGCCAACAGCTTGTGAGCAACGAAATTGTAATCAGCTCCACTCCAAAGGGGGATCGGATTGCTCTATTGCAGGATAAACGCCTGCTGGAGTACCACCTCGATGAGTCGGAAAGCAGCTTTACGGTTGGCGATCTCTATTTAGGTACTGTTAAGAAGTTGTCATCGGGACTCAACGCGGCGTTTGTCGATGTGGGCCACGAGAAAGACGGATTCCTGCATTATCAGGACCTCGGTCAACATATCAACTCCCTAAACAAGTTAACTAAAGATGTAATTGCCAAGCGTGTCAGCACAGGACGCCTGTCGGGTTTCGAACAGGAGCCAGACATCGACAAGATCGGGAAGATCGATAAAGTGCTGACTAAAGGGCAGTCTATTCTGGTGCAGGTGGTGAAAGAACCCATCTCAACCAAAGGGCCGCGCCTATCGTGTGATATTTCTATTGCGGGCCGTTATCTGGTGCTCGTACCCTTCTCGAACGGGGTAAATCTGTCGAAGAAAATAACGGATCGTGGCGAACGCAATCGCCTTATTCGCCTGATGTCGTCGATCAAGCCCCAAAATTTCGGGGTCATTGTCAGAACGGTAGCGCAGGGAAAAGAAGTCGAAGAACTCGACCGCGACCTACAGGATTCGATTGATAAGTGGGATCGGGCCATGCAGACGCTGCGTGACGCCAAACCACGCGATCGTGTTCTGAGCGAAATGAACCGGGCCTCATCGATTCTGCGCGATATGCTCAACGAATCATTTGATAGCATTACGGTCGATACGCCGGAGAGCTACGAGGAAATTCGCGGCTTCATTCATACGATTGCCCCTGAGAAGGAGAAAATCGTGAAGTTGCACAGCGGTAAAACAAAGATGTTTGAGGCCCTGGGTCTCGAAAAACAAATTAAATCGCTGTTTGGCCGGTCGGTGAGTTTACCCGGTGGCGGCTACCTGATCATTGAACATACTGAGGCACTGCACGTCATTGACGTCAATAGCGGTAACAAGTCGAACTCGGAAGAAGATCAGGAAGCAACGGCCATCAGCGTAAACCGCGAAGCAGCCCGCGAAATTGCCCGGCAGCTCCGGCTGCGTGATATGGGCGGCATTATTGTCATCGACTTCATCGACATGAAGAAGGCCGACAACAAGAAGCTGATCTTCGACATCATGCGGGAGGAAATGAATACCGAACGCTCGAAATACACCATTCTGCCCCTGACCAAATTTGGCCTGATGCAGATTACCCGGCAGCGGGTACGTCCCGAAATGAACATTGTAACGCGGGAAGTATGCCCCACCTGCAACGGAACGGGCAGTATTCAGGCGAGTGTGCTCATTACCGACGTTATTGAAGGCAACCTCGAATACATTCTGACGAAGCAAAACGAGCGGGGCATCCAGATTGTGTTGCATCCGTTTCTACATGCTTACTTCACAAAAGGGCTGTTTTCGCGCCAGCGCCAGTGGTTTATGAAGTACAAATCATGGGTAAATCTGGTCAAAGACAGTTCGCTGGGAATCACTGAGTTCCGGTTTCTGAACAGGCATGGCGACGAGATCGAGCTAACGTCGACGCCGGTTCCGTCGTCAGCCATAGCGCCAATGGCGGTTGAGGCATAAGGCCACTACTACGAATGACAACCAGGCAAAACGCCCGAAACATCCGTTTCGGGCGTTTTGCTTTTAATCTGATCCTGGAAGACAGGGCTTGGCGTTCTCTTTACTTTTATCTACTTTTGTTTGCCTGTCCGCGAAAGCGGCATGTATAGCTTGACTTACAGGATGCACGTTCGCGTGTGTTTGTATATAGCTTCAACTTTCCCCACTTGTAAAGGAAGACCCTGATACCTATGGTATCAGGGTTATTTTATTGTCAGGGTATATAGGCTACTTTTGAGTTATGGAACAGCAAAATTTCAATAACGACGGCTCCATCGACGTCGAATTGAGTGAGGACATTGCGGAGGGTATCTATGCTAATCTGGCCATGATTGCCCACTCGAACAGCGAGTTTATCGTCGATTTTATCCGGCTTATGCCCGGCGTACCGAAAGCCAAAGTTAAATCGCGCATTATTCTGACGCCCGAGCACGCTAAGCGGCTGTTGCAGGCGCTGAAAGAGAATATTCGTAAATACGAAGAGAATTTCGGGGCAATCAACCAGCCCGACGATACCTTCCGGTTTCCCAGCGGTGGCTTTGGCGGCCCCGTGGGCGAAGCATAAAAAAACATTACAAAGATGGTGGCGTTGAGTTAACAACCCCCGGTAGCAACAGGACCTACCCTGGCTACCGGGGGTTGTTAACTCAACGTTTCGTTTATGTTGCAACTTCGTTCGAGCGGCTTGCTGCTCCACATCACGTCATTGCCCTCGGCACATGGCGTAGGTGATCTGGGGTCGGCCGCTTATCAGTTCGCCGATTTTCTGGCTCGTTCTGGTCAGACTTACTGGCAAATTCTGCCGCTTACCCCCCTCGACCCCGGTGCGGGTTTCTCACCTTATAGCAGCCCATCCGCTTTTGCCGGCAATACCCTGCTGATTAGCCTCGACCGGCTGGTAGAGCAGGGCCTGCTGCCTGCCGATGCCGTGAGCCTGCTGGCGGCTGAGTGGCAGACAACGACGGCATCGATGGCTACGGCATGGTCGAAAAAACAGCCCTTGCTACGCCAGGCTGCTGAGGCGTTTATTGAGCAGGGCCTTACCGAGGCAGGGGCAGGTTTCGAGGCATTTTGCGCCCGACAGGCTGAGTGGCTCGACGATTACGCCTTGTTCACGGCCCTCCAGCAGGACCTCGCCATTCCAACCTGGACGCGGTGGCCTAAAGCCCTGGTGCGCCGAGATGCTAAGGAGCTGGCCCGGCAAACCGAGCGGCTGGCCCGCGACATGCAGATCATAAAAGTGCAGCAGTACCTGTTTTACCAGCAATGGAGCGACCTGATTTCATACTGCTTTGCCCGCAAAATTCACCTGATTGGCGACATCCCGATCTACGTTCAGCAGAATAGTGCCGACGTTTGGGCGAATAAAGAGTTATTCAAACTGGATAAAAACGGGGTGCCCAAATTCGTTGCCGGTTCGCCCCCCGATTATTTCTCCGCCGACGGACAACGGTGGGGGAACCCGATTTATGATTGGGCCCAGCACGAACGCACCGGCTTTACCTGGTGGATTCGGCGGTTGCGCCACCAGATGTCGCTGTACAGCCTGACCCGCCTCGACCATTTCCTCGGCTTCGATATGTATTGGGAAATTCCGGCCAGTGAACCAACGGCAAAGGTGGGCAAGTGGGTACAGGCCCCAACCGAAGCCTTTATTCACGCCATGTACCGGCAGTTTGTGCAGCTACCACTCATAGCTGAGGATCTGGGAGCTCGTTCGGCCGAGATTCAGCCATTTTTACGCCATTATGCCCTGCCCGGAATGCGCGTGATCCAGTTTGGTTTTGGCGATGATATGCCTACATCGTCGCATATTCCCCATAACCACACCCTGAACAATGTGGTGTATACCGGCACGCACGACAATAATACCACGCTGGGATGGTACCGTCAGGAGGCTAAAGAGCTGCGCAACCGCCTGAGTGACTATGTTGGCGTGCCCGTTACGGAAAAGAACGTGGTGCCGCTGATGACACGGATGGCCATGCAATCGGTGGCCCGGCTGGCCATTATACCCGTTCAGGACCTATTGGGCCTGAATGAAGAACACCGCATGAACACCCCCGGTCTGGGTGGCCAAAGCTGGCAGTGGCGGCTTCAACCCAACCAGCTTACCGATGAGGTCAGCGATACCCTGCTAGATCTGACCAAAATGACGGGAAGAGCCTAAGCCAGAACTGGTTCAGCTTTGATCGAAGAACAGCAGCGCGTCGGTTAGGTGTTCCTGCCAGTACGGCCATTCATGCCCACCGGGATATTCGGCATACTGGTGGGCAATGCCTTCTTCAGTTAATCGATGATGGAGCGCCCGGTTGTGGTCGATTAACTGATCGTCGATGCCGCAATCGAACCGGATGGGCGGCAGGCGATCCCGGTTCCTGAGTAGCACTGCCAGTACCGATTCATCGTCGGGGTTGGGTTGGGCGTAATTGGTCAGGGATTCCTCCACAAAGAGTGCCAGCTGATCGGCATGGGTGATGGACGACAAACCGTAAGCGGCCCGGAAGTGATCCGGGTAGGCTGCCGCCAGCCGTAAAGCCCCAAAACCACCCATCGACAGGCCCGCAATGAACAGGTCCGCCGGAAAGTTGCCGTTGAACCGGCGGGGAGGGCTGCCGCCACGGCCTTGGGTACATCTTCGACGATCCAGCGATCGAACTGTCGGCCGTTATGAGGCAGGTAACCACTACCATCGCCCCAAAGCCCATCCGACGGCATGGCCAGCACCATCGGGCGAATCCGCCCTTCGCGAATGAGCCGGTCAGTGGTGTGATGAGCGCCGCCTTTCATAGCCCAGGCCCAGTGGCTGCCATACACACCATGGAGCAGAATGACCAGGGGCAATGGCTGTTGGCCGATTATGTCGGCATGGGGTAACCAGACCGTAATGTCGCCCCGCCCCGCCAGGTGCGGCGTTTTAACGGTGATGTAGCGCAGTCCATCCCGCTCGTAGGCCGGGTCGGAAATCTCGATGGTTCTAAACAGTTCAGCCATTAGAAAACAAGTACGCCTTTAGCATTTCGCCCGTTTAGCATGTCGTCGAAGGCGTCGCCCAGTTGATGCAGCGAATAGGTTCGGGTGATCAGATCGTCGAGAATAAGGTCGCCTTTCTGGTACAGGTTCAGCAAGATGGGGAAGTCGATCTCCGGGCGGCACTGCCCGTACAGTGGATTGATGTAAATTTTATCCCACTCGAACAGGGTCATATCGATGCTGATTTCCTGTTCAATACCGCTGACCTGACAGGCCACGCCCGCATTGCGCACCATAGCCAGGGGTACGGCACCAAGTTCTGGAATGGCGGTGCACTCAAAGGCATAGTCGGCCCCCGGCCTACCGGTTAGCTGTTTTACCTGCCCAACGGCCTGAAGCAGCCCCTTATCGGCCCGGTCGGCCAGAATAGTGTGCGTTGCCCCGTAGCGAACGGCCATCTCCAGCCGGTTGGGGTTCACGTCGATGGCGATGATCAGGGCCGCCCCCGCAATGCGTGCCCCCTGAATGACGTTCAGCCCAACGCCCCCGGTACCCACCACCACCACCGACCGGCCCGGTTTCACCTTCGCCGCGTTTATCACCGACCCAACGCCCGTCATAACCCCACAGCCGACAATAGCCGCCGATGGAAACGGAATGGGCACGGTGGTTTTCACGACGGCCGCTTCCCGCACCACGGTAAACGCCGACATCGTGCCCAGGCTAAACGACCGCTCGATGGGCTGGCCTTTGTAGGTAGTGCGTTCCAGAGCCGCATGGCCACCGCTGGCTTTGTTGCCCGATACGACGGGCGAGTTGACTTCGCAGAGAGGCTGATTGCCTTCCAGGCATTGAAAGCAATGACCACAGGGAATTGCCCAGTTGAGCATGACGCTGTCGCCCGGCTTTACTTTCTGAACAGCCGCGCCAACCTGACGCACGATTCCCGCCCCTTCATGGCCCATCACCAGGGGCTTGCCCCACGATAGCGAGTCATAATCGGTATGGCAGATGCCGGCGGCTTTTACTTCAACCAGCACTTCGTCGCCCTGCGGCTCACCCACCTCGATGAGGTCAATCTCGAAATGGCCGGTACCCGTGGCAATGGCGGCTTCAACTTGCATAGTAACGATTGGCTAACGCAGGGCGCATGATGCGGGTACACCAAACCCACCCGCGCCGAAAGGTAGCATACCCCGGCGTTTAGTGAACAAAGTGCGCATAATGATTTGCTTCTAACGGGTAAAGCCTTTCCTACAGCGACTTTTCAGTGTCTAATCCTTCTCGTTTCTAGATTATGACAAATTCGACCAGCCAATCCCGCCGCCGATTTTTGCTGAACGCTGGCGCTTCGGCATTGGCAATCCCGACGTTAACTGACGCTTTTGGTAAACCCATCCGGTCTGAGTCGGGGCAGCAGGCACGCAAGTTGGGTGTTGCCCTCGTGGGACTGGGCAGCTACAGCAAAAATCAACTGGCGCCGGCGCTGCAACTCACGCAGAACTGCCGACTGGCGGGTATTGTGACGGGTACGCCCGCCAAAGCCGAGGAGTGGATGAAAAAATACGATATTCCGAAAGCGAATGTGTATGACTACACAACCTTCGACCGGATCATCGACAACAAAGACATCGACGTAGTGTACGTTGTGTTGCCTAACTCCATGCACCGGGAGTACGTGGTTCGGGCGGCGCAGGCGGGGAAGCACGTCATCTGCGAAAAACCCATGGCCATTACCCCGGCCGACTGCCAGGCTATGATCGACGCCTGCAAAAAAGCAGACAGGCAACTGGCCATCGGCTACCGCCTGCACTACGAGCCGTTTACGAAAGAAGTAATGCGACTGGGGCAGGAGAAGGTGTTTGGCCCGGTCAAATTCGTTGAAGCCAGCGACGCCTTCAAAATTGGTGACCCCACTCAGTGGCGGATGAAGAAGGACATGGCCGGGGGCGGGGCCTTGATGGATGTGGGGATTTACGCCATTCAGGGAGCGCGGTACGTAACGGGCGAGGAGCCGGTTTCGGTTACCGCTCAGTTTTCGCCGAAGACCGACCCGCAGAAATTTAAAGATGTGGAAGAGACGATATTCTGGCAGTTTCAATTTCCCAGCGGGGCCGTTTCCAACTCAACGTCCAGCTATACGGCCGGTGTTGAACGGCTCTATGCTGCGTGCCAGAACGGCTGGTTCGAGCTATCGCCGGCGTTTGGCTACGGTCCGCTGAAAGGCCGAACCAGCAAAGGGCCTATCGACATGCCCGTTGTAAACCACCAGGCCGCCCACATGGACGGCGTGTGCAAAGACTTGCTCGACGGTAAAAAGCTTCCAAATCATGTTACGGGTGAAGAAGGTCTGCGCGACGTGAAACTGTTACAGGCAATTTACCGCGCTGCCGAGACGGGCCGCAAAATTGAGTTAAAAGCGTAGCTGACTGGGGCGCTGGCGAAAAGTACAGACCGGTTACGTCGCCAGCGTTCTTACAGACCAAACTGCCGCATGTGATGATCCAGGTGACTATGCGTGAGCTTGATCGCCTGGGCTTTGTTCATGGAGCCAAAAACAGGATGACTGATAGGCTGGCCTTCGGGAAGGCCTTGCAAACGGGACAGGGCAGCCAGCAGGTTCTCGCGGTCTTTGGCGAAGTCGCTGGGCTGCGTCATCAGCGATTTGTTAGGGTCCAGCTCCGGAACGGTCTTTAAGTTTTTGGGCATGCGCATAGGAGCGTTCAGCGCAACCCATTTCGCCAGCCAGCGAGTAAACGAATTGCCAAATTGGTCGGCTGGCTTTTCGCCCAGGACAATCTGTACCTGATCGGTGCAGTGGGTAATCATCTGACCGGTGCTCATACTTCCCCATAGCCGTTGGCTGGAAGGCGTAAGCGCATTGATACGGGGCAGGAGTGAGGCTATAGTCATGGCAGGAGGAAGTAAGCAAACTGGGTAACCAATGCCCAAAAATAAGAGGGGCTTGCCAATTGACGCTTCGGTCGATCGGCAAGCCCCTCCTTCATTTATTCTCCGGTAGGTAGCCACCGGTTGATACGGTACCGTTTGTTACGGCTGCAATACCTGACTGATGACGTGTATAATGGCATTGTTGCTGACCACATCGGCTTCCTTTATGGTGGCTGCTGTTGCATTACCGTTGCCTTTCACTGTCGGCCCGGTTGCCGGTAGGGCAATCGTCAGTTTGTTGCTGGTGGCCGAACTTATGGTGGTGAGTTGCCCGGCCTGTAGCTGATTGGAGAACAGCAGGCCCGGAACGATATGGTAGCTTAGCAGATTGGCCAGGGTTGCCGGAGCGGCGGCGTTAATGTCGCTGAGGGTACGGTAACCTGCCGCCGTAAATGCTGCGTCATTAGGCGCAAACAACGTAATCTGCTTCTGGACGGCATTGGTAGTTGTTCCGTTCAGAATAGCCAGCAGATCGGGGCGCACGGTAGCGGCGCGGGTTATGGCCGCTGTGAGTAGCCCAACATCGGCCCGGTTTTTCAGGGCCACAATGGCATCACCCGTCGGTGGCGAGAGCAGGGTGCCAATGGTATGAATAACCCCGTTGGCGGCCAGCTGATCTGACTTAGCCACTTTGTTGCCGTTGACAAAGAGACCACCTGACCCGTTGGTCAGAAAAAGCGTCGACGTGTTCGACGTTTCAACCGGCAGGTTACTGGCCGATGCCAGCTCAGGTGTTTTTGTTGTCACGATGCCGCCCGCAATGAGGTGATACCGAAGAATATTGCGCAACGCCTCAGCCGAGATGTTTTTCAGGGATTCGGGCGTTGTCAACCCTTTCGCTTTAAAAGCGTCGTCGGTAGGGGCGAAAACTGTAAGATTAGTTGCCTTCAGGGCGTCGCCTAGTCCAGCCTGCTGAATAGCCGCGTTAAACAACGAAAAGGAGGCGGTCTCAGTCAACAGATCACTAATTGTTTTGGGCTGGGCAACAACAGGATCATCCGTTTTTTTACAGCCGAGGGCCAGGGTAAACAGAACGAGTAGGGAAAGTGCTAAGCGTTTCATTGGATATGTACGGTTCTGAAAAAAGCCCGACAACCGACAGCAGAGACCTGCCATCTGAGCCCATTTTCTTTTCAACGATTAGGAGGGTTGCAAATGGTATGCCATTATTACGATACCAAGCAAAGATAGGCTTTCTCAGGCGTTTAGATGGTCTTTCTACCAATTAAGTAGATTTTGAAACGGGTAATGGGTTGCGTACCTTCGCAGTCCGGTAAACTAGGTTTTATGTAACCGTGCTTTATCCTTAAAAGTTGTTAAAAACCAATTGGTTGAATGAAAGACCATATTGACCCTGGCAATCTCCCCAAGCACATCGCCGTTATCATGGACGGAAACGGACGATGGGCTAAGCAACAGGGAGCCGCCCGGGTATTCGGGCATCGAAGCGCTATCAAAGCCGTTCGGGAGGTAACTGAAGGCTGTGCAGAGATCGGTATCAAATACCTGACTTTATATGCCTTTTCCACCGAAAACTGGAATCGCCCCAAATTTGAAGTTGACGCGCTCATGACGCTCCTCGTACACACCATTCGCGGGGAGATTAAAACCCTGATGGATAACAATGTACGGCTGGGAACGATTGGGAATACCCAAAGCCTGCCCGTTGATTGCCAGCGCGAACTACAGGAGGCCATGCGGGCAACGGAAGGAAATACGGGCCTGACCCTCATTCTGGCCCTAAGCTATAGCGGGCGCTGGGAGATACTGGAGGCCGTTCGGCAATTGACGGCCGATATTCAGCAGGGTAAATTCCAACCAGGCGACATCGATGAGGGTCTATTCAGCAGCTACCTGAGTACCGGTGGTATTCCTGATCCGGAACTGATGATCCGGACCAGTGGCGAAATGCGAATCAGTAACTTCATGCTCTGGCAACTGGCTTATTCTGAGTTCTATATGCCCGACGTACTTTGGCCCGATTTCCGCAAACCGCACCTTTGGGAAGCTATTCTGACGTACCAGAAACGCGAACGCCGCTTTGGTAAAACCAGCGAACAAGTGGTAAAGTAAACGAGTCTAGCGTGTGAGCGGTCCGCCGCCGGACGCGGTACGCTGCGGGTCCAATGGCTCAAGCTGACGGATTCAGGCATTGTCCTTTGGGCATTGACCCCTTAAACATTAAACTTATTCTCCTCTGTGAAACAATTTCTCTTTGCCAGCCTGCTTCTAACAGTCCTCACGGCCAACACCGGGGTCTGGGCGCAGGTACGGATCGGCTACGGAGCGCCCCAGGCACCCGCACCCCAAACCACCAATGCACTGACCGATTATGCCAACCCGAAAGAATACATCATCAGTGGACTAACACTGACGGGCACTCGCTTTCTGGACCCCAGCTCACTGCTGTCATTGACAGGTCTGAAAAAAGGCGACAAAATCCGGCTCCCGGGTGAAGCCCAGGGTGGCGCCATTCGTAAACTGATGGACTCCGGTCTGCTGTTCGACGTGGTGATGTCGGCCACCAAGGTAGAGGGGTCTACTATCTGGCTTCAGTTTAAAGTGATCGAGCGCCCCCGTCTGTTTCAAATTACGTATGCCGGCGTTCGCAAAGGCGAGTCGGAGTCGCTGAAGGAGAAGGTGAAACTGACCCGTGGTAAGATCATTACTAACACCGATATTAAAAACGCCCAATTGGCCGTGCGCAAGTACTACATTGAGAAAGGGTACCTGAACGCAAAGGTGAAAGTGACCACTATTCCCGATAGCACCCGCAACAATGCCACCATGCGCGTGCAGATTACCAAAGGTGAAAAGGTGAAGATCAGCGACATCGAGTTTGCGGGCCGGGAAGAGGTATCCGAAAGTGC
This sequence comes from uncultured Cytophagales bacterium, assembly GCA_963750355.1. GTDB lineage: Bacteria > Bacteroidota > Bacteroidia > Cytophagales > Spirosomataceae > Fibrella. Next base: position 116,325 of record CAVVQL010000005.1, read on the forward strand.
GTTGCGGAGCAAGATGAAAGGCACCAAGCAGATGCGCTTCGGGCGGGTGTTCTCTCCCTCGAAATTCATTCCCAAGAAGTTTGAGGAAGACAAAGGCAAGGTCGTCGATTATTACAACAAGCTGGGTTATCGCGATGCGGTCATTGAAAAAGACAGCATCATCAATGGCGGTGGGGCCACCGTTGGCCTGAAGCTGAACCTGTCGGAAGGTAAAAAGTACTACTACCGGAACGTGAATTTTGAAGGCAACTACCTGCACACCAGCGAGCAGTTGCGTGAAGTGCTGGGCGTTCGGAAGGGTGATGTGTACAACCCTGAAGAGCTGGAGAAAAAAATGGTGGGCAACCCCGGCCAGGATCTGAGTTCGCTCTACATGGACGACGGCTACCTCTACTACCGCGCCGAACCAGTTGAACGGGCGGTTGTGGGCGACAGCATCGACCTCGACATCCGCATTTTTGAAGGCAAGCAGGCGACCATCAATCGGATTATCCTGAACGGTAATACGAAAACCTCCGACCACGTGGTGATGCGGCAGATCCGTACCCTGCCCGGTCAGAAGTTCTCGAAAACGAACATCATCCGTACCCAGCGCGAACTCTCGACGCTCGGTTATTTCGACCCCGAGAAGATTGGTATCAACCCCATTCCGCAGCCCGACGGTACCGTTGATATTGAGTACAACGTAGAAGAAAAACCAAACGACCAGATCGAACTATCGGGTGGTTGGGGCGGCTTCATTGGCTTTGTGGGTACCCTGGGCCTGACGTTCAACAATTTCTCGGCCCGTAACATCACCAACCTCAGCGCGTGGCGGCCATTACCCGCCGGTGATGGGCAGCGACTATCCCTGCGTTTCCAGGCCAACGGACGGCAATACCAGACCTACTCGGCTACGTTTACCGAACCGTGGCTGGGTGGTCGTAAGCCCAATGCGCTGTCGGTGAGTCTGAGCCATACGGTGTACCGGCAATTCGGCCTTGACTTTTATTCCTCAGCGGGCAGCAATGCCGTTCCTATTGGGGCCTATACCAACACGGGTATTACGCTGGGGTTGGGTCGGCAGTTGAAAGTGCCCGATGATTACTTCTCGCTGAGCAACTCGATCTCGTATCAGCAATATGACCTGAACAACATCGCCATTTTCGGTAATGGGTATAATAACGGGGTATCGAACAACTTCACGTTTAACACCACCCTGTCGCGAAACAGCATCGACAACCCGCAATTCCCCCGGCTGGGCTCGTCGTTTACGCTGAGCGGTTCGTTTACGCCGCCTTACTCGCTGCTGCGTTCGAAAGACTATCAGATCGATCAGGCTAACCCCTACAAATGGGTCGAGTACCACAAGTGGATGTTCGATGCCAGCTGGTTCCAGACGGCGGTGGGCAAGTTTGTGCTGAACGCCCGGGCGCACATGGGCTTCCTGGGAAGCTATAACTCACGCACCCCCATCGGCCCATTTGAACGCTTTGTACTGGGTGGTTCAGGCCTGGCCGGACAGGGTCAGTTTGCCCTGGCGCAGGACATCATTGGCCTGCGCGGATATCCCGACCGCCGGGTTATTACGCTCGACAACAACCGGGCGCCGGTTGGTAACGAAACCAGTCAGGGTGGGGTGGTGTACAGCAAATACGTAGCCGAACTGCGTTATCCGGTGTCGCTGAATCCCTCGGCCACGATCTTCGTGCTTGGTTTCGCCGAAGCAGGTAACAACTGGGCTAGCTACAAGCAATACAATCCGTTCGATCTGCGGCGTTCGGCCGGGGCTGGTGCCCGTATTTTCATGCCTGCGTTTGGTCTGATCGGCATCGACTACGGGTGGGGCTTCGATACGATTCCCGGTGTTCAGCAGGCGGGAACCGGCCAGTTCCACTTCACCATCGGCCAGCAGTTCCGTTAGCAGTCTTCCGTCTTTTGTTGCGTTGCTTTCTCACAAAATGGTGAATTGGCACCGCAACAGAAGACGGAAGACAGAAGACAGAAAACTCTTAATGGATAATTGTTCATTCAATTAAACGTTCTCTTCGTAGATACATCTAACCATCAGACAACCACCGGAGAGCAGTATGAAAAGGGGTTTGTTCTTTGTAACTTTGTGGCTTCTTGGCGGAAGCATTCCGGGTTGGGCGCAAAAGTTCGGATATGTTGATACTGATTTCATTTTCAGCAAGTTGCCCGAATATAAAAAGGCCCAGGAAGGAATCGATCAGTTTGCCGATCGGTGGTCGAAGGACATACTTGATAAGCAGCTGGAAATTGAGAAAATGCAGCGTGCGTACCAGGCAGAAGAGATTCTGCTGACCGACGACATGAAGCGGGAGCGGCAGCGCGTGATTGGCGACAAGGAGCGCGAAGCCAGAGAATACAACAACAAAGTGTTTGGTTATGAGGGGCTTCTTTTCCAGAAAAAGAAGGAACTCATGAAAGTACCGATGGAGTTACTGAACCGTGCCATGGAAAAAGTGGCGGCGCAACGGAAGCTCGATTTTATTTTCGATAAGGCCAGTGAAGGGATGTTGATGTTGTACACCAACCCCAAACATGACTATACCGATTACGTGATGGAGGAACTGGGGCTCGACCCCGACAGCCAGAAGGCAAAACAAACCGCCACCACCCAACCTGTAACCAGTGCAAAACCTAAATAACAATTCAATAAACAGTCGAATGAAAAAGAATCTGGTCATGGCGCTTAGCGCAGCCCTGTTGATGGGGGGCCTAAGCGCACGGGCACAAGCCCAGGCGTCTACGCCGGTAACGTCTGCTGCTACGCCAACTACAACGGCGGCACCAGCCCAACGGGCAACGGCAGCTACCCCGATTAAGATTGGCTATACAAGCATGGACTACCTGCTGGGCCAGGTGCCTGAAGCAAAGGATATTCAAAACCAACTGACCATTCAGCGCACGCAGCTTGAAAACGAGCAGCAGCGTATGTCGAAGGAATTCCAGGAAAAGCTGGCAGCCTACGAAAAAGGTGGTCCTCAGATGTCGGAAATAATTCGGGCAGATCGGGAAAAAGAGCTACAGGGCCTACAGACGCGCTTTCAGGATTTTCAGAAAAACGCCGAGTCGACACTGCAGCAGAAGTATCAGCAACTGGTTAGCCCAGTGCTCCAGAAGATTCAGAAGAACATCGACGCCGTGGCAAAGGAAAACGGCTATTCGCACGTGTTCAACCTCGATGCTGGTGCCGGTACAGCCGTGATTCTGCTGTATGCTCCTGAAGATGGCAATATCTCGGATATGGTATTGAAGAAAATGGGTGTTACGCCCAAGCCTGCTGGTGCGCCTGCAACGCCAGCCGCAACGCCTAAGAAATAAGCGTACCTACCGTACACCGCTAAAAACGCCCGGTCAGTCAGATCGGGCGTTTTTTGTTTATGCAAAGGCTTTAATGCCCGGCGTAAAAAGCGTATACGTAAACAAAACTCCATCTAAACCAGTACATACAACAGTAAGACTCAATAGACGGAACGATGTTAAACTTCGATAAACTTTCGCTGAATATCCCTGAGACCGGTAAGCCACGCGTGGTGGTAATTGGGGGGGGATTCGGTGGCATTAACCTGGTGAAAGGCCTGAAAAACAAGGGTTTTCAGCTAGTTATGTTTGACAAACAGAATTACCACGGTTTCTGGCCTTTATTGTATCAGGTGGCCACCGCTGGTCTGGAACCCGATGCCATTGCCGAACCCCTGCGAAAACTCTTCGACGAGACATACGACGACTTCCACTTCCGCCTGGTTCGCGTCACAGCAGTTAACCCGGCGACAAAAACCGTTTCTACACTCATTGGCGATCTCAAGTACGACCATCTGGTTATTGCAACGGGCACTAAATCCAACTTCTTCGGCAACGAGCAGATCAAGAACAATTCGTTTCCGCTGAAAACCATTCCCGATGCGCTGAACCTGCGAAGCCAGTTGTTGCAATCGTTCGAGCAGGCGAGTATCATAAAAGACCCCGACACCCGGCAGAGCCTGCTCAATTTTGTGATTGTGGGCGGGGGGCCAACGGGGGTTGAACTGGCCGGGTCGCTGGCTGAGATGCGCAAACACGTGCTGCCCAACGACTACCCAGGCCTGGATTTCAGTAAAATGAATATCTACCTCGTTGAAGGCGTCGATCGGGTATTGCCGCCAATGTCGCCTGAATCAGCGGCCAAGACGCAGGGGTATCTGGATGAAATGGGCGTGATTACAAAAACGAAAACCATGGTAGAAAGCTATGATGGTGAAGTGGTGACGTTTAAAAGCGGCGAGCAGATACCGACACAGACGCTGATCTGGGCGGCGGGTGTGGCCGGCGCAACCATCGAGGGAATGCCACCCGAATCGGTAGAACGGGGGCGCTATCTGGTCGATGAATATAACCGGGTGAAGGGCGTAGAGGGTATTTATGCCATCGGCGATATTGCGAATATGAAGTCGGAGAAGTGGCCGAATGGGCATCCGGGTGTCGCTCAGCCCGCTATCCAACAGGGCGAGCATCTAGCCACGAACCTAACGCTAATGCTCCGAAACGGCGAGATTCGGCCATTCGACTACTTCGATAAAGGGTCACTGGCTATCATTGGCCGGAGTAGAGCCGTAGCCGATCTGCCGAAGAACCTGCGCCTCAGCGGGTTCATTGCCTGGATGGCCTGGTTGTTTGTGCATATCTGGTACCTGGTGGGCTTCCGCAGCAAATTGGTGGTACTGAGCAACTGGATCTACCGGCTGTTCACCTACGACCGGGGAACGCGCCTCATTATCCGCCCCTTTGTTCGTAAAGACGATAAATCGGGGCAGGATTTTGTGATGCGGAATGAGGGGCAATTAGTGACAGATCGAACCAACGCATCGAGTTGACCGAGTTGCCTGTATCGTCAGGCTGTTCCACTGTGCGGCCTTGACAAGCAGTACAGTCAAACCAGTTCCCCAACGCCAAAACAGGTACTCTACAGGCTGATCTCGATGCTCTTTGCCGGCTTTACCGCCATTGTGGCTAAAATGGGTCTGAAAGACATCAGTGCAGATCTGGGGCTGGCGGTGCGCACTACGTTTGTGTTTGGGCTGGTGGTGCTCAACTTCCTTGTTTTCCAGAACGTCCGTGAGGTTTCGCAACTCAAAGCCCGCACGGTTGGCTTTCTGGCGGTGTCGGGCCTGGCAACGTCGTTATCCTGGATATTCTACTATAAAGCCATTCAGATTGGCCGCGTATCCGACGTTGCGCTGATTGATAAGGGCAGCATCGTCATCACCATCTTGCTGTCGGTTACGCTTCTCCGCGAGCCAGTCACGCCAAAGCTGCTCGTTGGCGGTGGCCTGATTTTAGTAGGGCTGTTAGTGCTGGTGTGGCGCTGATGCCTATCTCAAAACCTGAAATCTGCAAGGCTTTTTTCTTCTAACTGACAGAAGGATAGGCTGTTTACGTAGGATTTCATTCCTTTGGCACCGCACGGTTATCACTCGTTTTTTCGAAGATATAATTAGATAATAAGACCCCATCAACAACGCTTCCGCTATTAGTATGTACCAGCCGGTAGCCTTGCTTTTTAACCAAAGTTAGCACTTTGACAATGGTGGTAAGATTATCATCTGTGGTCTTCGGCCGAGTGTTCTTCAAATCTGTGGACCAAATCTCACCGGAACCATCAGATATAGACAGCTTAGACGAGTAGAACGCGCCCCCGACGACTTCAAAAGTGCGTACAATGAGCATCTCTTCTTTAAACTCATTTAGTTTAATGTCATTTTGCCCCAAAGCGGCTGTGGCCACTAATAACATAAGGGCAGTGAAGCAATTAGTAAGGAGTTTCATGAAATAGAGTGGTTTGAAAATGGTTGGGTATGAAAGGAGATACGCCTCAACGCTCAAGGATATTCACGGGGTAGAGCGTGCTCTTATCTATCTATCCTGAACGTCGGCCTCAGGTTATCACAGTTGCCAAAATTTAGTTTGTGATTAGTAGTGTCAGAAATCGAAGGAGAATAAAAGTGCACTAAACGCTGCCTATAGACTATAACGCACAATCATGAGCGGGCAGACTCGAAGACTCTTGCCAGCTTTTTCTCCAGATCAGCTTCCAGCTTCAATAATCCTTCCTGATTAGGCAGGTATGTAAGGGCGCGGTGGTGGCGCAAGTCGAAGGGGATGTCGGCTACCGACTGGGTGATCGGAATAACAAGTTTACCCAGCGTGTGGGCCACACCAGTTTCGTAAAACACATTCGGGTTGCGGTCGGTGAAGTCGGTAATGACGGCGCGGCTGGTGAAAATCAGATCGAACACATCCTGAATCAGGATGCTGTTGTCCCAGATATCGTCGGCCCGGCGACATGTAATACCCAGCCGGGAACACACGTTTCGGATGGCCTGATACGTGCCATTGAACCGCCCTTCAAACGGCATCATCACCGACAGCACGTTTGGCTCCACCGACTTGTCAGGAATCTGGAATACGTCGGGCGCAAACCGGATCACCCGTTCCGGGATTGTCGCGCGGGTGGTGGATACGAACTCGTTGATGGTCCTGACCGGCGGTTGCCTGTCTCTTGCTTTCTTCTCGTTCACGAACTGCTCAATATCGGCCAGGTAGTCGGGGTCGGTACTGACAATCCGGGCCAGTACCTGCAGGCTGTTCCCTTCGTAGTCGGCGTCGTTGAAATCGAGGCTGCGCAACAGGCGCGGGTGATCGTCGAGTAAGTCGAGGCTATTGGTTATATACGCTATCTTTATCCAGTCCATCTTCGTAAAATGGGTGCAGATGTAATCGTGCAGGGCGAAAAGCTGCTGCATTTGTGGGTGAGTAAGTTGAATCATGACCAGACAGGCTAAAGCGTTTATGTTGTACTTGTGCGATATGCGTACAATAATATATAATAGTTGAAATATAGTGGTACAGCTTTGCCGCTTTTAATAAGAAAGCAGCCGGAAGGAAGCAGCAACGCTATGTATTTAATAGATTTACACAAAGACATGACCGTAGTCTGAACAGACCGATGGCAAACAAATACGAACGAGGAGGGGCGGGCAGGTACGTTGTTGTGGTGCTGCTGCTACTGCTGAGCCAGGTGGCATGGGCTTCGCACATTATGGGCGGTGAACTCACGATGAGTGTGGTCAACAAAACACCCGGCCGATTTCTGGTTCAGATGAGCCAGTATTGGAATGAGTTGAACGTCAGCACGGGTAATCGGGACCAGAGCCTGACAATAGGCATTTTCCGCAAGCGTGATAACGCCTTGATGGATACCCTGACCCTGCCTTTCCGGCAGGCTACTTCGGTCGTTTACAAGAATACCCGCTGCGCCATACAGCGTAACCTGCGTACGTTAAAAGCCATTTACAACGTCACGCATCAGTTCGATAAAAGCCGGTATTCCGACCCCGACGGGTACTATATCTCCTGGGATCGGTGCTGTCGAAACAACGACATCAGCAACCTGTCGAATGGGATGAACGTCGGGATGTTGTTTTATCTGGAGTTTCCGCCGATGGTTCGCAACGGGCTCGATGTGCTGAACTCCTCGCCTGAATTTGTCTTTCCGAACGGCGAATACATCTGCCAGGACAAGCTGTTTACGACTGATTTCAGCGCTACCGATGCCGACGGTGACGAACTGCGCTACTCGCTGGTGACACCCATGCGGGGCTTCACGTCGTTCAATAGTCCGCTGTTGCCCGCCACTCCACGTACTTCGTTCCCCCTCGTTACCTGGGCTGCCGGGATCAGTGCCCAGAACTCCATTCCGGGCAACCCGGCGCTGAGCATCAGTTCGGCGGGTAAAATCTCTGTAAAAGCCAATCAGCAGGGGTTGTTCCTCTTCACCGTACAGGTCGACGAATGGCGTAATGGGGTGCGTATCGGCCTTGTTCGGCGCGATTTTCAACTGCCCGTCGTAGAATGCACGGTTGTTGAGCCGCCACCCGCCGTTATCCTAAGCAAAGGGCAGTCGCTATCGGCCGTAACAGTCTGTCAACCCACGGCCGTGACGCTGACCACCGATAACAACCCACAATGGTCGTATCAGTGGCAGAAAAACGAGAATAACCTGATGGGAGAAACCGGTCCGACGCTGGTTGTGAATTCGTCGGGTATTTATACGGTCGTGAAAAGCTCGGCTACTGCCTGCACCAACGAATCGCTGTCGCAGGCGGTGGCGGTAACGGTAGCTCCGAGTTTAACGCTGACGGGAGAGACATTCTACCGGGTTGCGCCTAGTACCAGAGTGCCCCTGCCTGTCGTGGCCAGCCTGCCCAACACCAGCCTGACCTGGCTTCCGCCCCTGTATCTGGATGATCCCACGGCGGCCAGTCCGGTTAGCACACCGCTAGACTCGATAACGTATAAGGTTACGGGCGTTAGTCCGGGTGGCTGCGAAGCCAGCCTGCGCATTCGGGTAGTAGTGACCAACCGGTTGTTTATTCCGTCGGCGTTTACGCCCAATGACGACGGCATAAATGACACGTGGGCCCTGCGCAATATTGAGTCGCTGCCCAATCCAGAGGTGTTCATTTATAGCCGGTGGGGAGAGGTTATTTTCTACTCGACCGGCTACGCAACACCCTGGGCGGGGCAGATCGGTGATAAACCCGCCCCGCCAGGGATGTATACGTACCTGATTCGCACGGGCTTTCCCAACGAATATTACCGCGGCGAGCTGGCCTTAATCAGGTGATTACAGCAGGTGCCGCGCAATCACTACTTTCTGAATTTCGCTGGTGCCTTCGCCAATGGTACACAGCTTGGCGTCGCGGTAAAATTTCTCGACCGGGTAATCTTTAATGTAGCCGTAGCCACCCAGAATCTGCACGGCCTCGTTGGCCACCCGCACCGACACTTCTGAGGCAAACAGTTTGGCCATGGCCGATACCTTAGTAACGGGTTGGTGGTTGTTCTTAAGATCAGATGCGTGTTCGATCAGCAGCCGCGCCGCTTCGATGTCGGTGGCCATATCGGCCAGCTTGAACGAAATACCCTGGAAATTCATGATCGACTGGCCAAACTGCTGCCGTTCCTGCGCGTAGGCTAAGGCGGCTTCGTAGGCCCCCATGGCAATACCCAGGCTCAGCGCGGCAATAGAAATACGGCCACCGTCCAGGATTTTCAGCGATTGCACAAAGCCTTCGCCCACTTCGCCCAGCCGCTGACTATCGGGAATCCGGCAATCTTCGAAGATCATCTCGGCGGTTTCAGAAGCCCGCATCCCAAGTTTATCTTCTTTCCTGCCGCCCCGAAAACCTTCCGTGCCACGTTCAACCACAAACGCAGTAGTGTTGCGGGAGGTTTTGAGCTCGCCGCGGTCCGACGTATCGGTCCGGGCAATCACCACCGCCACATTGCCCGAACGGCCGTGGGTGATAAAGTTCTTGGCGCCATTTAAAACCCAGTCGCCGTTTTCCTGCTGAATGGCCCGCGTACGCATGTTACCTGCGTCAGAACCCGTGTTGGGTTCGGTAAGTCCCCAGGCACCGATATGTTCGCCAGTAGCCAGTTTTGGCAGGTAGGTCTGTTTTTGTGCTTCTGAGCCAAACATCAGTATATGGTTGGTACAGAGCGAGTTATGCGCCGCCATAGACAAGCCTACCGCGCCATCGACTTTCGATAGCTCAACAATAGCGGCTACGTATTCATGGTATCCTAAACCGGCTCCGCCGTAGCTCTCGGGAACAAGCATACCCAATAAGCCCAACTTGCCCATTTGCCTGAACTCGTCGATGGGAAAATGCTGGGTTTCATCCCACTCCCGAACATGTGGTGCTATATGGCGGGTGGCGAAATCACGCACCGACTCACGAATGAGCTGGACGTTATCAACTTGGTTTTCTTCTATTTCGGTGATCATACCGGTGCTTTAAGGGCATTACTAATTGATGAAGTATCAGTAAGATACACTCGAATAACCGAATTAGAAAGCCGATGTTTCTACCGACCACAGGATAAAAAACCTGAGTAAATGCATATCGGCTGATTGTCAGAATAGTATAGTTATATCCTGAAAAATTGCCACACATTCGAGGGCAAATGAGGTGTTATGTCTACAATCTGTATGGAAAGGCATTTGTTAATAAAAACGGCTCAAATTGGGTAACGTGCCCCAAGATTCGTGTGCTTAGGAAAAAGGCTTATTTTTGCTCGCACTTACAGGTCATGCCGAAAAAGTACAAAACAGCGCATGGCCAGTCAACGGATAAACCATCTGGTAGGATCTAATCCATTTATATGAAAATAGCAGTAGTAGGTACGGGGTATGTGGGGCTGGTTACCGGCACCTGCTTCGCCGAGACCGGTAATCAAGTCACCTGCGTCGACATCGACGAGCGGAAAGTTGAAAAGCTGAATAACCGCATCATTCCCATCTACGAACCTGGACTCGACGTACTGTTCCACCGCAATGTGGAAGAAGGTCGCCTGAAATTCACCACCAATCTGGTTGAGGGTATCAAAGGTGCCGAGGTTATTTTTCTGGCCCTGCCAACGCCTCCCGGCGAAGACGGCTCGGCCGATCTGAAGTACATTCTGGGGGTAGCCAATGACCTCGGCCCCATTCTTGATCAGTACGCGGTTATTGTTGATAAGAGTACCGTTCCGGTTGGAACCGCCGAAAAGGTACATGCCTGCATCGTTAAAAACGCCAGGGTTGATTTCGATGTCGTGTCGAACCCTGAATTCCTGCGTGAAGGCGTGGCCGTTGAAGACTTCATGAAGCCCGACCGGGTGGTGATTGGTACAAAGTCGGAAAAGGCCAAGGGGGTGATGAACCGGCTGTATGCACCGCTGGTTCGGCAGGGCAACCCCGTGATTTTCATGGATGAACGGTCGGCTGAAATGACCAAGTACGCCGCCAACGCTTTTCTGGCTACCAAAATCACGTTTATGAACGAGATCGCCAATCTGTGCGAAAAAGTGGGGGCCAACGTCGATGACATCAGAAGGGGTATAGGTACCGACAGCCGGATTGGCAAGCGGTTCCTGTTTGCCGGAATTGGCTACGGTGGTAGCTGCTTTCCCAAAGACGTACAGGCCCTGGCCAGAACCGCCCAGGACTATGACTACGATTTCAAAGTGCTACAGTCGGTAATGGATGTGAACCATGAGCAGAAAAAACGGCTGTTGCCCCTCATCAAACAGCATTTTGGGGGTGATCTAAAAGGGAAAACCATTGCCGTTTGGGGCCTGGCTTTCAAACCCTATACCGATGACATCCGGGAAGCGCCGGCCCTCGACAACATCCGCGAGCTGCTGGCCGAGGGGGCCAGGGTAACGGCCTACGATCCGGAAGCGATGGAGAACGTGCGCAACATACTGGGTAACCAGATTACGTTTGCGCATACCTCGTATGCTGCCCTCGACGACGCCGATGCCCTGGTGATTATGACGGAGTGGCCGATGTTCCGCACGCCGGAATTTGAGAAAATGAATCTGCTTCTGAAGAGCAAAGTGATCTTCGACGGCCGGAACGTTTACGAACTCGAGCAAATGCGCGAGATGGGTTATACCTACTATTCAATTGGCCGGGAGGTAGTGATGCCACTTGTTGACCAACCAGCTTAAGGAATTATGAAACGAGTTCTAATAACCGGCGGGGCGGGTTTCCTGGGGTCGCATTTGTGTGATCGGTTTATCAAAGAAGGCTATCACGTCATTGCGATGGATAACCTGATTACGGGCGATTTGCGCAATATTGAGCACCTGTTCAAGCTGCCCAACTTCGAGTTCTACCACCACGACGTATCCAAGTTCATCCATGTACCGGGTGAACTGGATTACATCCTTCATTTTGCGTCGCCAGCCAGTCCGATCGACTATCTGAAAATTCCGATTCAAACGCTGAAAGTAGGCTCGTTGGGCATCCACAACTGCCTGGGCCTGGCGCGGGTAAAGAAGGCCCGTGTACTGATTGCGTCTACCTCGGAAGTGTACGGCGATCCGAACGTTCACCCACAGCCCGAAGAGTATTGGGGCAACGTGAACCCGGTTGGGCCACGGGGTGTCTACGACGAAGCCAAGCGGTTTCAGGAGGCGATGACGATGGCCTACCATACGTACCACGGTCTGGAAACCCGCATTGTCCGGATCTTTAACACGTATGGCCCCCGTATGCGCCTCAACGACGGTCGGGTGTTGCCCGCGTTCATTGGTCAGGCGTTGCGTGGTGAAGACCTGACTGTCTTTGGCGACGGGTCGCAGACACGGTCGTTTTGCTACGTCGATGATCTGGTAGAAGGCATCTACCGGCTACTCCTGAGCGACTACGCCTATCCCGTCAACATCGGGAATCCGGTAGAGATCACCATCAAAGAGTTTGGCGAAGAGATTATCAAGCTCACCGGTACGTCGCAGAAGCTGATTCTGAAGCCGTTACCGGTCGATGATCCCAAGCAGCGCCGCCCGGATATTACCAAGGCGAAGGAACTGCTGGGCTGGGAGCCAAAGGTGTCGCGGGAGGAAGGCCTGAAAATCACGTATGATTATTTCCGCAGCCTGCCCGAAGAAGAACTTTATTCGGCTGCCAACCACCGCGAGTTTGCACCGAAGTAAAGCGTATCGTTCTGGGGGTTATCTTTATGGCCGGTAAGGCCACAGGCCTTACCTATTTAGCTGTCTTTAAAAAACCTGCAGGCTCTCGCCTGCAGGTTTTTTGTTGTGAAGAGGGATTTCAACACAGAGAAACAGAGGCTTCACAGAGAACACGGAGTTGTTATTTGCTCTAAAAAAGAAAACGCTATATTCTCTGTGAAGCCTCTGTTTCTCTGTGTTGAAATCCCTCTGTGTTAAAGCAAAATTATACCGTTAGAATATCGCGCTCTTTAGTGGCATAGGTTTCATCGACACGACTAATGAAGGAGTCGGTTAATTTCTGAACGCGGTCTTCGCCCACTTTCACGGCATCTTCCGACACACCTTCTTTGGTCAGTTTACGGATGGCATCGTTGGTGTCTTTGCGAATATTACGCACGTTTACCTTCGCCACTTCAATCTCCTGTTTTACCCGCTTCAGCAGATCGCGGCGACGCTCTTCGGTCAGGGGCGGCACGCTCAGACGAATCAACTCGCCGTCGTTCATGGGTGAAAGGCCGATGTTACTGTTCCGGATGGCCTTTTCGATTTCACCGATCATCTTCCGGTCGAAGGGCTTGATGGCGATGGTCCGGGCGTCGGGCGTGGTTACCGAGGATACATTGGTTATCGGTGATTTAGAGCCGTAATACTCGATCTGAATACCGCCAAGCATATCGGGCGAGGCCTTGCCGGCCCTAATCTTGGTTAGTTCGATGACCAGGTGTTTAAACGCCTTCTCCATCGTCTCTCTGGCGTCATCGAGGTATAATTCAATCTCTTCCATTATTTGATTTACGATGTACGAGCGGTCCGCCGCCGCGGTTACGACTTACGATGTACGATTGACAACGTACCTGAAACCGTACATCGTAACCGCGGCGGCGGACCGCTCGTACATCGTAAATCAACTATTTTTCAGTTGGGAGGTCTACAGTGATTAACGTACCTACGTCTTCACCCTGTATGAGGCGGAGCAGGCTACCCTGCTCGTTCATGTTGAAAACGATGATCGGTAAATTGTTTTCCTGGCAAAGAGTAAAGGCGGTTAAGTCCATGACGCTTAATTTCTTCTCATAAACGTCCTGAAACGTGATGTGCGTGTAGCGGGTGGCCGTTTTATCTTTCATCGGGTCGGCCGTGTATACACCATCGACTTTGGTGCCTTTCAGCACCACATCGGCTTCAATCTCGTTGGCCCGCAGGGCGGCTGTGCTGTCGGTGGTGAAGTAGGGGTTGCCCGTGCCGGCTCCGAAGATGACGATGCGGCCTTTTTCGAGATGCCGCACGGCCCGCCGCCGGGCGTAGGGCTCACAGATCTGCTCCATCTTGATGGCCGACATGACGCGGGTGAACAGCCCCTGCTTTTCAAATGAACTTTGAAGCGCCATGGCGTTGATCACCGTAGCCAGCATACCCATGTAATCGCCCTGAACGCGGTCGATGCCCGAGCGTTCGCCGGATACGCCGCGAAAAATATTGCCGCCCCCAATCACGACCGCTACCTCGACTCCCAGCTCAACAACCTGCTTGATTTCTTTAGCATACTGCTCAAGAATTGCCGGGTCTATGTTGTAGCCACCTGGGCCTGCGAGTGCTTCACCGCTCAGTTTGAGAAGGATTCGTTTGTACTTGGGTTGTTGAGCCATGCGTAGGTGCCGTTTTTGCGGGGGCAAAGATAAGGAAAGCTTAGAAAGGTAGGAAAGCCAGTGCAACGCTAAAACTCGACCAGCACCTGTCCTTTTTCGACACGGTCGCCTTTCTGCACTTTAATCGTACGTACTGTGCCGTCGCCGGGGGCTTTAATGGCGTTTTCCATCTTCATCGCTTCCAGAATCAGCACGGTGTCGCCTTTGCTCACGACATCGCCGGGTTCCAGGCTGATGCCGACGATGAGGCCGGGCATGGGCGCTTTGATGTTGTTGACCTTACTGGCGGCGGCGTTGCTCATTCCCATTTTCTCGAGCAGCAAATCGAAGCGGTCTTTCACCTGAACGTCGTGAACATGCCCATTTATCTTTAGCTGCACCGTTTTGGTTGCCGCATCAACTGAGAGCACCTCCACCGAAAACGATTGCTCCTGTTTCAGAATGTGAAAATGCCCCTCGCCTAGTTTCGACAGATCCCAGGTGTAGGGTTGACCGTTGAGGGTAATGCCCGAAGGCTGAATATCGATACGAACAGACTCGGCGTTGTTGACTGAAGCGGTGTACATGGATAAGTTTCAGGTCTCAAGTTTCAAGGGGCGTTGCTGCCCCTGAGTGCAAGGTAGCAACGCCCCTTGAAACTTACTTTTGTCGGTTTACTAAATAAATACCCAGCAGGCTGATCGTCAGGCCGAGGTATTGCTGCGGGTAAATCGTTTCTCCATCGAAAAGGCCCCAGATAACGGCCACAACGGGAATCAGGTACGTTACCGAAGCCGCAAATACGCCCGATGCGAGCTGCACCACCCGAATAAACAGGACAGATGTGATGCCCGACGCCAGAATGCCCAGAAAGAGCACGGCACCCAGTGGCACAAGGGCATCTGCCGCTACGGCCCGACTAATGAAATCGGTCGACAGCAGGAAAACGCCCGCAACGGGCCCCACAAACGCAAACGTCCAGGCGGTGGCGACTAAGGCGGGCAAGTGACTCAAATACTTGCCGATGAGGTTGGTATTGATACCATACATGAGCGTGGCCAGCACCACCAGCAAGGCATACCCGTTGATGGTGAACGTACCAGTGGCGCTAAAAAACACCAGGATCAGCGAGCCGACGAAGCCCAGCAGAATACCCCATACCTGATTGGCCCGAAACTGCTGCCGGAACAGCAACGTACCCACCAGTAAGACAAACAGTGGGCTCAGCGAATTCAGCGTACCGGAGAGCGAACTGCTCAGATGCGCTCCCGCTTCGGCAAACAAAAAGGCGGGTAACAGAAAACCGAGTGTACCCGAGGCCAGCAGGGCCAGCCAACGGTGACGTAACGCCAGTTGTACGTCGGGCTTGCGAATCTGCACCAGCATGAAGGGAACGAAGAACAGGAAGGCGAAGAAGATCCGCCCAGAGGCTACCTGCTGTACGGTGAAGGCACCCAGCGCCTTTTTCATCATGATAAACGAACTACCCCAGACCAACGCCATGCAGGTCAGCAGCACCCAGGCCAGCAAGGGGCGTTTCTGGGTAACGGGAATGGGTGCTGAGGTAGTGGTAAACGTAGTGGTATCGGCCATAATGAGAATTGGAAAAGCGGCAGCCGCGCTGGGACGTGCGTCAGCAATATTTTAATCATCGACTGGCCGTGCTATCAGGCCATCACACCTTCGTACTGCTCGCTCACTTCGTGGAGAATGGACAGGAGTTCGTCATACGTGTCGGCCACAACGAAGCGGGCGCGGAAGGGCTTGAAGTTATCGAGGCCTTTGAAATAGTTGGCGTAATGTCGCCGCATCTCGAAAATACCCAGCCTGTCGCCTTTCCAGCGGATCGAGAAATCGAGGTGTTTGCGGCAGGCGGTTATGCGGTCGGCCACGGTTGGCGGGGCCAGGTGCTGCCCGGTTTTCACGAAGTGTTTGATCTCGTTGAAAATCCAGGGATAGCCAATGCTGGCGCGGCCAATCATCACCCCATCCACACCGTAGCGATTCTTGTATTCCAGCGCTTTTTCGGGTGAATCGATGTCGCCGTTGCCAAAGATCGGAATCTTGATCCGGGGGTTTTCTTTCACTTTCCCGATCAGCGTCCAGTCGGCTTCTCCTTTGTACATCTGCACGCGGGTTCGGCCATGGACGGTGAGGGCCTGAATGCCAATATCCTGAAGGCGTTCGGCCACGTCGAGAATATTCCTGGTGCTGTCGTCCCAGCCGAGGCGGGTCTTTACCGTCACGGGTAGGTGGGTGGCGTCGACAACGGCTTTGGTCATCAGCACCATCTTTGGAATATCCTGCAGAAGGGCGGCTCCGGCACCCCGGCAAGCCACGTTTTTCACCGGGCAACCGTAGTTAATGTCAATCAGGTCGGGGTTGGCGCGGGTAGCAATGCGGGCGCATTCACCCATCGTTTGTATATCGGAACCGAAAAGCTGAATGCCGATGGGCCGCTCATACTCGAAAATGTCAAGTTTCTGCACGCTTTTGGCAGCATCGCGGATGAGGCCTTCCGACGAGATGAACTCCGTATACATCAGATCGGCCCCATTCTCCTTGCACACCGCCCGAAACGGCGGATCGCTAACGTCCTCCATCGGAGCCAGCAGCAACGGAAAATCACCTAACTCAATTGACCCAATCTTAACCATAATCACGTTTTACGCTGTGCTAAATGTCCAACGCCGGGCAAACTGGAATAGTTTGTCGTGTGCTATTTGCAGCGTATGCGTAGCCATAAAATTCATTGAGATGACTAGCGCAAACAGGATAGCAGGGCTACGAAGGTCAGCAACAGACTAGTAATCGCCGCCTGCGCCGCCGCCGCCGAAGTCGCCGCCACCGAAACCGCCGAAGCCACCCCCGCCCCCGCCGCTGCTACCACCCCCGCCCCAGCTACCTGACGAGCTTCCCCAACCCGTGAAGGTTGTGTAGGGGAGAAACATGCCGCCCCCGCCCCGGTAACGGGTGCCGCCCCCTCCGCCGCCTCTTGAGCGCATGATAAGAAAGATGATGACCAGGATGGCAATAATCCAGATAATGGATCCACCACCCGATGAATTTTGGTCGCTCGCACGGGTCGGCTTTGTATTCACCCGTGGCGCGGCGAAACATTTCATCCACGGCCTGATCGAGGCCCTGATAATACTCCTGCCGCTTGAAATTAGGCGCGATGATTTGACTGACAATCCGTTTGGCAATGGCATCGGGCAGTACGCCTTCCATTCCGCGACCGGTGGCGATGTATATTTTGCGGGTGCCGGTTGCCCAGAGCAGCACTACGCCATTGTTCTTGCCCTTCTGGCCAACTCCCCACTTACGGCCAATGGAAAAAGCATAGTCGGCCGGTTCGTAGAGGCCCGTCGATTTAACCACCACAATGGCTAACTGCGACGAGGTAGAGTCGTTGTAAGCCACCAGTTTCTGCTCTAACCGATCCACTTCGCCCGGCGAAAGCATACCTACCAGGTCATTGACCAGACGCGGTGGCGACGGGCGGTTAGGCAGCGAATCGTCGGGTACGGTCTGAGCACGCAGGGCCAGCGACAACAGCATGCCGAGCAGCCACAGGCCAACAGAGAGCTTCGCGTGAATGAACCGGGAAATAGGTGGTGAATAAGTCACAGTTGCAGTGTAGTCAGGCAGAGAGGGGGGGAAGCTCAGCCAAATGAAATATCGTCGGATAGTTCGTTGGTATCGTCGGTGGCACGGGGGAAAAACGCTTTCAGATGCTGCCCGGCGCGCTCGATACCCTGGCTTAGCCCAGTTGCATAGTCGTTACTGGCAAAGTGCTGGCGCATCAGATTCCTGGTGCTCTCCCAGAAGTCGCCGGGTACTTTGGCGTCGATTCCTTTATCGCCCAGTACGGCAAACTTTCGGTCGTCGTGGGCCAGATAAAACAGCACGCCATTTTGCTCTTTTGTCTGGTGCATACCCAGATGCCTGAACACCTCGATAGCCCGCTTCATGGGGTCACCCTCGGGGCAGGTGGCCTCGATATGAACCCGGATTTCGCCGGAGGTGTGGCCTTCAGCCTGCCTGATGGCGGCAATAACCTGCTGCTGCTGCTCGGGTGTGAGAATCATGGATGGAAAGGTTGAGCAGTTAAGGGCGGTCAGCCGCTGCGGTGTAAAATTAAGAATTGCTTCGCCTGGGCATGTGTACCCCCAAAGCAACTCTTAACTCTACACCGCAGTGGCGGGCCGCTCTTAACTCTTACTTCGGCGTTCCGAAATCAACGGTTGGGGCGGTTTGGGCAGCGGCGCTGGCCTCGAATAGGCCTTTACGGGGAAAGCCGAAGATGCCCGCGAAGATGTTGTTCGGGAACGAACGTACCGACTTGTTGTAGTCTGTAGCCGCCGTGTTGAAATCATTCCGCGCTACGGCAATTCGGTTTTCTGTGCCCTCCAGCTGAGCCTGCAACTCCGAGAAATTCTGGGTAGCTTTCAACTGAGGGTAGTTTTCTGCTACGGCCAACAGGCGTGACAGTGAACCACTTAGCTGGTCCTGTGCGGCCTGGAACTTCTGAATGTTTTCGGGAGTCAGTTGGTCGGCAGTCAGGTTGATGCCCGTAGCCTTGGAACGGGCTTCCTGAACGGCAACCAATGTGCCTTTTTCAAAATTAGCCACACCCTGTACGGTGCGTACCAGGTTTGGAATAAGGTCGGCCCGGCGCTGGTATTGCGTTTGTACCTGGCTCCAATACTTATCAACGTTTGTGTCTTTGTCTACTAAGCCGTTGTATGAACTACAGCCGTACATGCTCAGCAGCGCGGCAACAACAATAAAAATGATTAATCCTCTTGACATGGTTTTACGTGGTTTGGCCGAATCGGCTTATGGTTCAGTAAACGGTTCAAAGCTAACAACAGTTATCAATTATCAGTAATCAATTATCAATGGCCGGTCCGGGGCGTACAAGACCGGACGGATTGACGGTTGACTGATAACCTACACCTGGTCGCTGTTGGGGTTAGAAGGCTTCGCCAATGGTTAGGTAGACGCCACTGGAACCGAGGCTGGCGTAGGGGATACCCCGACCGTAGTCGAGACGAACATTGACCAGATCGCGGTTGACGCGAAAACGGAGGCCCGCGCCATACGCCGCTTTAGGGTCATTTAGGCGCAGAAAATCGCGTTGGTTGCCCAACGTACCCACTGAGCCGAAGGCTACCGCGCCAAGCCGTCCCCATACACGGAGGCGTAGCTCGGCCTGTAGCAGGCCCACGTTTTCATCGCGAAAACGCCCTTCGTAGAAACCACGGCCGCGTTTGGTACCTCCCAGGAGCGAGAGCGCATTGAACGGAGCGTTGCCGCCGCCGCCGGTGATACTCAGTACATAATTCAGCGCCAGCGTGGCCCGGTTACCCAGCGGGTGGTACGTTGCGATATCGGCAACGTACCGGTCGAACCGCACCTGACTACCCACCGCCCGGCCGTGACTGAGGAACGATAGATCGGCTACCACCCCCCGGCTGGGATAAAATACGTTGTCGCGTGAGTCGTAGAAAAGGCCCGTGCCTGCGCCCGATAGCAAACTCCCTGCGCCGCCGGGTACGTTGCCCGTAGCCAGCTCACCGTTGGCCACCACACTCGTGACCTCGTAGTGCTCGTACTGGTAGCGAAGCCCCGCGTAGAGCCCCCGTCCTGGCTTCTGAGGGTCTACTGTCGAGATTCGCCGGAATACATTCACCCGAACACGGGGGAAATTGACGCCGTAGAGTTCGGCGGGTACTTCGCGCTGTCCCTGCCCAAAGTAGTAGTAATTGTACCGGTAGTAGCCCAGCTCACCATTGGCGAAATAGGCATTATTCTTATAAAAAAGCTGGAAGGGAAGGTACATCAGGAACTGCTTGTTCTGGGTGTAGGCAACCCCGGTGGTTAGCTGCGAGGGGCGCACCTGCCGGGCCGTGTCGCCTTTGAACCGGAAGGTAGCCGTAGCCGCCACGCCATAGCCAAACCGTGTTTCGGGGGTGTAATACAACAGCGGTAACGGTAGCAGACTAAACCGTTTGGGAGCTGCTGAGTCTGGAGCGCTTAATACTGAAAGAGATAGGAGCAGGGTGCTGAGCATACAGGTTTATACGCAGAAGGCAGCTATAAGGTTTTGGTGGCCCCAATGCGGTTGTTTATCTTCGGCGTGGCCATTTGCTGCGGTCATTTGTCCGAGTCCTATGCTTTTTCAAACCCTGACCAATACCCTGCGCCAGTGGCGGTTGCTGGTTCTTCTGTTTGTGCTCACCCTGCTGGCCGCTTTACCCTCGGCGCTCGCCTTTTTCAGCACGCTCACCAGTGAATTCGACGGGTCGATGGCTCCGTTGCAGCTGCTGCCGGGCTTCAATTATACCGTTTTTGCCGATTTTATGCACGAGCACAGTGGCGCTATCTGGCCGTTGGTCCGCGTTGGGTGGTGGTCGGCCCTGTGGTCACTGCTGATCAGCCTGTGGACGAAGGGAGGCATCTTATACAGCTTTACGAACGGTTTTCGAACCTTCACTTTTTGGCAATCGGGTACGTATTATTTCCGGCGATACCTGAGTCTGCTGGGCGTAACGAGCCTTTTCGTGCTGCTATGGCTGGTAACCTTACTGGTAGTTGGCCTACTAACCAGCGTGCTGCTGGACGAAGGGCTGGGCGTACCGTTTACCGAGCGTGGGTATGTAATCATGGTGGTGCTGGCAGGAGGGGTGTTCGGGCTGGGTCTGGCCTACATTCTTTGTATCAGTCAGTATGCCAGTGTGCTCATGTACCAGATCGACGAGACCGCTGCCTTCCAGGCTTACCGACAAAGCTGGCACTTTATCAACCACCACCGCCAGGCTACGTTTGGCCGGTATCTGCTGCTTGTTCTGATTGGCATGGCGCTGCTGGGCGTGTATCTCCTGCTCGAATCGCTGTTTCAGGCGCACAACTGGTTGCTGATCGGGTTGCTTTTTCTGTTGCAGCAGGCGTTTGTGTTCAGTCGCGTCATACTCACTGTGTGGGGGTTACGAATTGCGCAGGTCAACCTTGGCACCTTGGCTCAGCCCGTTTTTCGGGTAGTTGCAACGCCGCCGTTGCCCACCCCGGCACCGCTTCAGCCAGCTGTATCGCCCGCCCCGGCAAGTACCGGCGATACGCCACATTCACTATAATTCACCGCCTACTGTGCGCAGCGTTCGCTACGCATTAATTCGATAACCCCATGCAAACCTCTTTACCCGATACCGGATCGACTAAAAACACCGTTGGTCTTTACAGCTTACCCGTCATTGTGGCTGCCCTGGGCTACTTTGTCGATATTTATGACCTGCTGCTGTTTGGGATCGTGCGCGTACCCAGCCTGAAAGCATTGGGGCTTACCGCCGAACAGATCTCGACGGAGGGCACCAAAATCTTCAACTGGCAAATGGTCGGGCTGCTGCTGGGGGGTATTCTGTGGGGGGTGCTGGGCGATAAGCGCGGTCGGTTGTCGGTGCTGTTTGGCAGCATTATCACGTACTCGATCGCCAACATTGCCTGCGGCTTTATTCCCAACGTAACGTTTATGGCTCCCACCAGTTATTATGCGCTCATGCGGTTTGTAGCGGGCGTGGGGCTGGCTGGTGAGCTTGGGGCGGGCATTACGCTGGTGAGCGAAGTGTTGCCCACACGCCTGCGGGCTGTGGGTACATCGCTGGTGGCGGGAGTAGGCCTTTCCGGGGCGGTGGTGGCTTATTTTACGGTGAAGCTCTTCGACTGGCCCATGGCCTATTTCATCGGTGGCGGCCTGGGTATCGGTTTGCTGCTCCTGCGCGTGGGTGTGGTAGAGTCGGGTATGTTCAAAAACGTATCGGCCGATGCCTCGGTCATGAAGGGTAATTTCTTTGCGTTCTTTACTAATTCAGACCGGTTGGGCCGCTACCTGAAATGCATCGGAATCGGTATTCCAACCTGGTTCGTCATTGGGGTACTGGCCACCTTTTCCAATGAATTCGGCGCGGCATTGGGTATCACCGAAGAGATCACGCCGGGTCTGGCCATCATGTGGTGCTACGTGGGGTTGTCGACGGGTGATCTGGCCAGCGGATTCATCAGTCAGGCATTAGCCTCGCGCAAAAAGGCCGTTGCGCTCCTGATGCTCTTCACCTTTGTGTCGGCCATCGTGTACCTGTTTGCCGGCCTTAAAACGCCCGACGCGCTGTACGTAACCTGTTTGGCGCTGGGCTTTGGCATTGGCTACTGGGCCATGTTCGTTACCATCGGTGCCGAGCAGTTTGGCACGAACCTGCGGGCTACGGCGGCCACGACCATACCCAACATGGTTCGTGGACTCACCTTTCCGATGACCACGCTGTATCAGTTTGCCAAACCGGGGCAGGGTGTTATCTACGCAGGCGCTATCGTCGGTGTCATCGCCTTCGCGCTGGGTTTCTACAGCATCCTCACCATTCCCGAAACCCACGGCCGGGATATGGATTTCATTGAAGAATAAACTGATTTACGAGCGGTCCGCCGCAGCGGGACGATTGACGATTTACGATGGACTGCGCTGCTACGTAAAGACCCGGAATGAGCAGCGCAGTCCATCGTAAATCGTCCATCGTCATTCGTAAATCAGTTATGTCTTCCCGTTTTTCTCCGCTCTGGTCGCTGCCCGTTATCGTGTCGGCACTGGGCTTTTTTGTCGACGTGTACGATATGCTCATTTTTAGCATCGTGCGTGTACCCAGCCTGCAATCGCTGGGGCTGACCAAAGATGAAGTGTCGCGTGTAGGGGCTCATATTCTGTATTTTCAGCAGGCTGGCTTGCTGCTGGGCGGTATTTTGTGGGGCATCATCGGAGACCGTCGCGGGCGCATGTCGGTGCTGTTTGGTAGCATCATTATGTACTCACTGGCTAATATCGCCTGCGGTTTTGTGCCCTATATCACCCTCATTGCTCCGACAACTTATTACGCACTTATGCGGTTTGTGGCTGGTGTAGGGCTATCGGGCGAAATTGGCGCGGCTATCGTGCTGGTATCCGAGATTTTGCCGAAAGCCATCCGGGGCTATGGTTCCTCGATCGTGGCGGGCGTCGGTTATCTCGGCGCGGGTGTGGCCTACGCCACCAACAGCCTGTTCGACTGGCAGACCGCCTTTTTTGTGGGTGGTGGCATGGGGCTGGCGCTTTTGCTGCTCCGGGTGAGTATGTTCGAGTCGGGACTGTTTACCAACCTGAAGCAGGAGCATGGCCAGGTGAGCCGGGGCAATTTTCTGTATTTTTTCAGTCGCTCTGATCGGTTGGCGAAGTTCTTTCGGTGCGTGGCGCTGGGCCTGCCAACCTGGTTCATCGTGGGTATTCTGGCCACGTTTGCCAACGAGTTTGGCGAAGCCATGGCCCTGGGCACGGCGGTCGAGCCGGGGCGTTGCGTGATGCTGCTGTACATTGGCCTGGCCGTGGGCGATCTGCTCTCCGGTCCGCTGAGTCAGTGGCTGCGGTCGCGGCGGTGGGCGGTCACGTATCTGCTCATCAGCAGTTTCATTCTATGCACGGTTTACCTGTTTGGCGGTGTGAAAACGGCTAGCAGCCTGTACGTCATCTGCCTGCTGTTGGGCATCTGCACGGGCTACATCGCCATGTATCTGACCATGGTGGCCGAGCAGTATGGCACCAATCTGCGGGCCACGGCTACCACATCGGTGCCGAGTATTGTTCGGGGCATGCTCATTCCCATGACCTTGGGGTTTCAGGCCTTAAAGCCGTTCGCCGGTACATTGGGCGCGGCAGGAATCGTTGGTGCTGGTGTCTTTGCGCTGGCTTTCTGGTCGCTCTCGCGGATGGAGGAAACCTTCGCCAAAGAGTTAGATTACGTGGAGAGGTAGTGGTGCGTGTAGCCTCCATTCTACCCCATTCGGCGCACACGGAATCTTTGTCTTGACAATCAGCTGAGTACTTACCAGGTCAGCGTCGTGTTCGATTCAGAACATAACCGGAGCGAGATCACTGTTTAATCGGGTCTCCAGTCAGTGTAGGCCCTTCAACGTGGCTAAACGCGTTGGAAGCAGGCGGGGGCAGAATGCTGAGTAGAATAGACGCAATGTATTCGCGCTTATTGACCACAATGTCGTGGCGGCTTTCGGGCAGAATGAACTGCTTGAAGTGTGCGTTTCGTAGCTGCTTTTTGGCAAAGGCCACATTAGTTGGATACACCAGTTCATCGCGCAGGCCGTGGAGCATGGTGATGCCGGCCGTAATGCGCGACCAGTCGGGCAAAATAGCCTCCAGGGCCTGCCGATGGGCCAGTTTTTCATCGTTGGCCAACCGAAGCAGTGGGGGCACAATGGCCCGCAAGGGGTCTTTATCGACCAGGTAACTGATGCCGTAGGTGCGTTCCAGCCCCGGACCCAGCGCCGACGACACAAACACAACCTGATCGATCACGCCGGGGTTGTTCATCGCCAGCCGCGCCGATACCGAACCACCGTACGACGAACCGACAATGATCAGGTCGGGCGACGATTTGTATCGGTCGATGAGCGGTTGCAGTAGTTCTGCCTGCCGGAGAATGGAAGGTTCTACCTGCCCGAAATCGGAATAGCCGTAGCCCGGCCGGTCGACAGACACCAGCTGCGCCCGGTTCAGTAGGGAGGTGTCTTTGAAAAATTCGTTGAAAAAAGACAGTGAACTGGGGGCACCATGCACAAAAATGATGGTGGGTTTACCCGGAAGCCGGGGCGTTTCCATGTAGCGGATGGTGCGTTTCCCAATCTGGTACCGACGCACCGTGGGCCGGATCGACTGCGTGGCAAACTCCTCGTTTAGCTCAGCATCTGTTTGCCGATAATCGAATGCCCACGCTATCCCAAGCGCTATCAGAACCAGAAGTACAAGGCCGGCAAGGCTCCCGAGAAGAATACGGCCTAATCGTTTCATAGTGGTGCGCAATCTGCCGGGAGTTGGGTAAGCAGCCAGCTGGTTCTAGTCAACTAACTAAAATCAGCCCCTGATTTGTTTGACCACTGCCTAATTTACGCCGACCACCTACCAGCGTAAGCTGACCCTATGACGCCCGATGAGGCACCCAGCCCCAAAGACAACTGAAAAACCGTCGGCTACTGGGCAGGTGGTGACCAGAAACGCTAAAAAAGATGGCTGCCTAGTTGCCTGTAAGCCAGCCGAAAAGGCGTCAGCGGCTAAAAAATGTCGTTTTTTTTCAGTTGAGTGCTTGCGCCACGTATGCTGACGCCCTACTTTTGCACCACGATTTCAGACAACGGCAACGCAGAAGAGATCGAAAATTGAGTAATCTGGTTCGGTAGTTCAGTTGGTTAGAATGCCGCCCTGTCACGGCGGAGGTCGCGGGTTCGAGTCCCGTCCGGACCGCCAGATTCATCGAAAAAAGCCTGTAAGCACCCGTTTACAGGCTTTTTTGCGTCCCTCAGATTGGTGCTACAAGCTGCATAAGTCTTCTTATTCCTGGAGGCTGCCTGTTCAATGGCTTGAATTCAGCTCAAATTCGGCCTGCGACATGTACTGCACGAAGGCACCAAACCGGCGGAAACGGTCTTTGGGTACCAGTACAAGACCGGATGAAGCGCTAAACCTACTTCGCTTTATTGTAGGCTTCCAGGCATTTGTCAAGCGGTTGACCCTGTTCGTGAATGCAATCACAATAATTGTAGCACGCCTGAGGATTACTACTTCCTTCGCATTGCAATTTGCAATCGCCTGATGTGTTGCGCGGCATAAGGTCGTAGCCAAAGCGGGCAAACGCCACCACCATTGCAACGGCCGCCACTACACCCAAAAAGAAGGTAGTCGGAAATTTAGGGCTCAGATTCTGCCAGTTGGGCGTTTCCTGTGGCGTGGCATCGCGAGTAAAGGGAAGTATAAACTTCCACTTGTGGTAGTACCAACAGAGCAGATACAAATTGGCCAGCACCATCAAAGGCGACGTAACGAACGATCCTTCGAAGCGAACGGCAATGGACAGCATACAGATGTTTACAATGATCGGGAGGTACATAAACGCCCCTAAAATTGCCGTTCGCGGAATCAATACTAAAATCGCGGCCGTTACCTGCATTACCCCAATAAACGTGTAGTAAAAACCGGTATGGTAAACAGCTTCCAGGTAGTGGCCCATGGGGTGGTTCACGGATAAGGTAGTGAACCGCTCGCCCATGATCTTGACCATACCTGACGGGATAAACCCCGCCGCCAGGGCAACTCTGTTGACGATGGCAAACGCCCAGAGCCATCGGTTTCCCCTGGCTTGTTTGTGCAGCCGGTCTAGTTTAGCCGAAATAGACATAAACATCGTATCTACCCTTATTTAAACCCAAAGAGGAGTGGGAACAGGAAGGTTACTACAAGAGTCCACAAGCAATAAACGGGCAGATAGTTGGCCATAGACCGTCCAACACCGGTTAGGTCAGCCTTTTTCGACAGCACCCTGAAAAGCTGGGCCGTCACCAGCAGGAGATTTACCAGAATCAAGACATTGCCACCCAGAACGGCCAGCCTGTTGGGAGTAACGCCCCATTCCGAGATACGGAACAAAATAGCCGAGAGCGCGATGCCATTCACCACTACGGTGACAACTGATAAGAGGAAAAGCACCCAGATTTCCGCCTTGCTTTTCGTTGTGTTGGCTGTTTCGGCAACCGAGAAGAAAATAATGGCCATCACGCCAATCAACAACGCGTTGAAAAGCAGCAGGAACTCCCGGTCGTTATAGGGGTCTTTCCCCGAATATACCATGGCGACGAGGTAGATGACCAGCATCACCAGCACCAGCGGGCTGAAGAGCCGGGCAATCACCGGTGATACTTTACCCACCAGCTGCGGATTCGTCTGAGTAAGGTAGGTGCCTACAATCGGGGCGGCGGGCAACCCGAAAACGACAACGTTTTCAAAGTAAAACTTCTCGATATGGAGACCGATCAGCGAAAAGAGATTAATGGTTATAGCGGTGGTTATCCCGCCGGCAATCACAATGAGCGCGGTCATGACAACCAGGTCGCCGTTGTACGTTAAGTAGGCAAGCCGCTTCTCGTCGTTATTCCTGACCTCGCCAATAAACGCAAACCCCAGGATCGACCAAAGGAACAGGATCAGATGGATGCAGGACAAAATCAGGGTGTCGCTCTGCTGATTATCGGGAAGGAAATTGATGAAGAATAAGCCGACGAGGATTGCCCCGGCCATAGCCATAATCTTACCCGTCGACAAGTTATTTTTCCGGGCGAAGTAGGCGGCTAAGACCGGAAAAATAATGAACCCGATATTTCTGGGATAGAAAAACTCCGGGTTTATCGTTAAAAGCGTCGGCAGTTTTGCAATAAGACCAGCCACCAGTACCGCAATAAGTACAAACACTAAATCTCTGCCTGTGCCCCAGTTAATTTCATCGCCTTCGTAATGTAGCCGCTCATACCAGAAATCAGCGAGTGCATTACCTTTCAACTCCGGATAGAGGGTGCCGAACTCGCGCTTGAACGGAGCCTTGTTGGCCCGGTACAACCGTTCGAGTTGCCTGGGGTCGTTTAAATGGGTGCGTATTTGGTCTTTCATGATTGTAGCAAAATGGTTGGTTAAAAGGGTTATCAATGGTTTTACTCGGTTAGTCGATGTGCTCAGTCCCACAACGTACCGTGCAAGCCTAGAACAAAGCCAAGCCACAGGCCAATGAGATAGCCAATCAGGCTCAGATAGATAAGCCACCGCCGTTGGTAATTTGCCCTGCTGACGCAGATAATCCATGACGTGATAGAGTACACCGCCCATAGCACCGGCAAATGGGACCACGAAGAAGTGGTTTAATCATCCATAGCTTTCCCCACTCTGGCTTAGGGTTCATCTACACCAAGCAGAAAAACTGCAATGAGCGAGTAAGGCAATGCCTGCACCGATCAGCATTCGTTTGCCTAATGAAGCTGAATAAATCGGCTGTGTCGTTGACTTGTTTGTCTGTGTCATGATCGTTTAGATTTTACTGGTTTTCTATCAAAAAATTGGTCTGGTTTAACGGGGTTAGCGGCTGGATATAACCTTTGTCAGCGGTTGTTGGTCTTCAAATTTTGGAAAGTACTTTGAGTCTCAAAGCTCACTGGTTAAAAAAATTAGCCCGGTTCCGGCACCCCTTTGATCAGGGATTCGAGGGTATCGAGATGCTCTTGAAATGCCTTCCGACCAGCTTCTGTCGCCTGATAGGAGGTGTTGGGTTTGCGGCCAATGAAACCCTTGCGGACGGCCACGTACTGCAATTTTTCGAGCGCGGTCAGGTGGCTGGCGAGGTTGCCGTCGGTGAGCCCAAGAATATCCTTCAGGGTACCGAAGTCAGCCCAGACATTGACCATCAGGACGGACATGATGCCCAGCCGGATGCGGTTTTCAAAGGCTTTGTTCAGTTTATGGATAAACGATTTCATCTGGTAAGGAGGCAAACGGCATGGACCGGGCTGATAGCGAATCAAACTCGTTCGTACTTGTTGTATAACACGACCCCATAAACGAGGTGCAGGAGCCCAAAGCCCAGCGCCCAGAATAAGAGACTAGGCACCGTTCCGACGAAAAACCCGCACAAAAGGCCCAGAACAAGCTCCAAAACGCCCAGGGTTCGCATATCGGGCAGCGTGTATTTGCTGGCGTTCAGCAGCGACAGGCCATAGAAGACCAGCGTGGCGGCCGCAATCAGCTGGGGTGCGTGAAGCAGAAGAATGCCGCAGAACAGCCCACCCGTACCCAGCGGAATAAAGAGGTTGATGAGCATCCGCCGACTGGTGTTGTCCCAAACCGGAAGGCCTTTTTTACGCGCCCGCCGTACCGACATCAGGGCGGCCCCGGTTAGCGAGGCCAGCAGCACCAGCGCAAAGTCGACGGCAAAGAATGTATAGAACGAGGCATGCTGCTGGTAGTTGGGGGGACTCAGAAACGCAGGTTGACCCTCCAGGTATTGGTAGGCGGCAAAAGCGCCAATCAGGGCGAAGACGCCCGCAAGAATACCGGAGAGTCCACTCAGCGACAGGAATACGGAGGATCGCTCCATCAGCGAGCGGATTTCAGAAAGGTCGCGCAGGTGCGTGTCTTGATTCATGGCAGAGTACTTTGAGCTGCAAAGTTGATACAGATTTTTAGTTCTCCAACTATAGTCATGAAAAAAAAAGCCTGATGCTTTTTTCGGGCCCGACTTCGCGCCAATGAAAGCTACGTACCCACTAATCGAAAATGGCCCATGAGGTTCATGCTTTTCGCAGGCATAGCTATATGCCTGATTGGCTAAAACGCAGCTATCAGTCGTGGAGAATACTGGTCTCTTACAGGTTTTAATTTACTTTGCATCTACTCGTTATTCATTTTAGCCCTTCATCTATTATGCAGGCAGATATCAACTTAACCCGGTTTGTTGAGGCTCAGGCCAATGACTACGATCGGGCATTGGCTGAAATAAAGCGTGGACGGAAACAAAGCCATTGGATGTGGTACATCTTTCCTCAACTAAAAGGACTAGGACAGAGTAGTACCGCTATCTTTTACGGCCTTGATGGGTTGCGGGAAGCGATTGCGTATGTAGACCATCCCGTTCTGGGCCCTCGCCTGATCGACATAGCGGCCGCGCTGCTGCAGCTAGAGGGTAAAACCGCCACGCAGATCATGGGAACGCCCGATGACCTGAAGTTGAGGTCAAGTATGACCCTGTTTAGTTTGACCCCGAATGCAAACCCCGTTTTTCAGGCCGTTTTAGACAACTATTTTGATGGGTTACCGGACCCACGAACCCAGGCTATCGTTGAAAAAGGCGACTAAAGCACCTACACCCGTCTATTAATTTCTGAGTGGCTTGAGGTCGCTCTTAAGCAGCCAGCCTCTCGTGGTTTGCCCCTGTTCATTGGTGTAGACCACATAAACAAACCCGTTGCGTTCGGCGAGGGGCGTGAGTCTCGCACTATTCCAGATGTTGATGTTGGCCGCCCGGCGGGTAGCCACATCCGGTTCACTATGAAAGTAAGCGTATTTAGACGACAGCGTGTAGCGTTTGGCTCCGGGGGGCGGAGCGGTTTCATCGGGGATGGGTTCGGCTGAAGCGGGCTCCGCAGCGGTATTGGGCCGACGGGTGGCCTGTTGGGTTGGCGTCTGCTCCGGAGCAGATTCAGCCGTTACCTCGGGCTTGATCGTTCTCGGCCGGGGGCGTGCGGCCACAGGGTTATCAGCCTTTTTGGGTTGCCTTGCCGAGGTGCCTTCAGCCTCGTTTTCGTTGCTGTCGGTTGTCGGTTCGTCGCTGTCCGATTCGGTACCGGTTGTCTGGCCACTATCGGTGCCTGTTTGGGGGCGATCGGCAACGGGCCTGCTCGAAAACTGACTGTAAGCGAGCCACGCGCCCAGGGCGATCAACAGGATCACGCCCACCAGAAAGGCCACTCTCGGCATACCCATGATCTGGCTGCTGCTGGCAGGTGCCGGATTGGTGCCCGGGCGATCGGCGAACTGGTTCTGCGAAGGCTCGACCGGACGTGGCTGCTCGGTGGGGCGCGCCTGTAGGGTCTCGGTCAACTGCCTGATCTCTGCTTCGCGCTGGGTCAGCATCGCTCGCAAGGCCGTTTCGCCCCGTTCAAACTCAATGACCTGCTCCTGATAGTGCCGAACCAGGTTGAGTAGCCGCTCATTTTCACCCTGCAAAACGGTTACATTATTCAGCTGCGCCTCATCGTTTTTTACCGCCATTGTGCTGCCCTGCATAATGGCTTCATGAAGCGTTACCCCGGAGCTATAGCGGTTTTCAGGGTTTTTCTGCAAACAGGTGCTAATGACCGAAAGCAGCCAGCCGGGTACCTGCATTTCCCGCTCTTTACGGTCGTCGGGCCAGTTGCCGGGCAGGTGTTCCCGGCGCAGGCCTACTACATCGGGAATGGCTGTTTCCAGATGGGCCACCATCACCGCGTTTCGGCTCGTTTCGCCTTTATCGCGCAGCGGAAACGGAACCGTGCCGGCCAGCAGTTCATACAGAATGATGCCATAGCTGTACACATCGGTTTGAAACAGCATTTGCCCCTCGTTTTGCTCAGGGGCCATAAATTCAATGGCCCCGGCATGCCGTAGACTGGTCCGGCGCTGCTCGTCGGACATGACAGCCAGGCCAAAATCGAGCAGGACGTAGTTGCCGGTATGGATGTTGAACTTAACGTTGTTGCTTTTGATGTCGCCATGCCTGCACGCCCACCTTATGGCAGTGGGCCAGGGCGCTGGCTAGCTGATCGGCCACTTTGATCACTTCCCGAAGCGGAAAAATCGGGTCATGGGGTGGCCGCAGGAGTTCTTCGAGATCGGGTCCTTCGATGAACTCCATTTCAATGAACGGAAACGAACCGCTTTCACTGATACCCGAGTTCAGGATTTTAACCACGTGGGGATTCGGCTCTTCATTGACCTTCTTTAGCTTTCTCAACTTCGTTCTGAAAATCAAGGAAGTTTCGGTCATCGGCGCTCTCCGTATGAATGGGCGTCGGTAAGATCTTGACGGCGGTGAAAATTGGCCCAATGCGCCGACCCTTATACACAGAACCCTGCCCACCGGTGCGCAGAGCACCCATGTTTTCAAGCCCCTCTGCTATTGTGAATAGTCTGCTCATCGTGTTGCCTTAGTCCTGTTTGGATACATAACTGAATTCAAGTACCGCCGATTCGCCCAAAACGATCTGATCTGCTTCGTGAAGCGGGTGACCAACATCAATGGAATGCAGCTTGATGGGCGTAGGCGCTCCGACCGACCGTATTTTTACCTTGTTACGGGGGGGTACCCCGCCTTCGTCGGCAAAGAGCATGAAACAGCCCGCGTCGTTGTTCCACTCGATATGCGCATGCTGGCGACTCACGAACTTGTTACCCTCGCTGCTGCTTTTGGCCGGGAAAAGCAATGGTGTTGATCCGGACAAATCCATCGTCGGCCTGGGTTGTTTTTTCCCGGCCAATCGTAATTACGCCGTTGGTCGACGTGATGGTGTAGGCCTGTTGTTCGGCCTCGCCACTCAGTACCCGGATGTAGCCCGTGGTTACCGCCTGTTGCGAAGCCGACCGGGTTCTGATAAACAGGGCCACATCCAGATCGGCACTTTTAATGGCTTCGGCGGGCAGGCTATCCACAAACGGTATGTCCATGGTCCAGGAGGGGGGCAGCTCAATGGCGAAGTCATCGGCGATCCTCTGCACGTCGGCCTGGAAACGACCCGGCTCCTGCTGGTAAACGGCGGCTTCGTACAGGTGCCGCTGCGCATCGGAACAGGCCACAAAAAGCTGCAACCCGTTGATGTGCCGCCCTTCGCCGCCTTCCAACTGCTGAAGATTTTCCTTTAAAAAGCGCAGTAGGGCATCGCGCAGCACTTTAGCGTCCTGCGGGTGGCTGTCGATTCCCTGCTTGAAAAAATTAAACATAACGTTGTGCTTGACTTACCTCGGGCGACCAGTAGCAACCGGGTTATTACTCGCGACCGGTTGCCCGACCGGTTCCGAAACGGCCGGACCAAAACTTTTGATATAACCTTTTTGCCGCAAAAAAGGGATAACATGTTTACCTGCCAGCCTCACCGCGTCGCGCGATCCCTTCGTGGCTTCGATCCGAACACAAACCACTACGTGACCATTACCCGTCGGCTTTGGCGCAAAAAATACGTACCAGCCGTCGTTGATCTGTTTCCGCTTCCAGATGCGTTCGGGCGTACCTGTTTTGCCCGCCACGGCAAGGCCAA
Source organism: uncultured Cytophagales bacterium (assembly GCA_963750355.1). Taxonomy (GTDB): domain Bacteria; phylum Bacteroidota; class Bacteroidia; order Cytophagales; family Spirosomataceae; genus Fibrella. The sequence goes on from CAVVQL010000005.1 coordinate 149,192, forward strand.
GCTCGTCTGCCCGGTTGGCGCTCTGTTTGATCATGTAGCCGGTGAGCAACTGGGTGTACTGGGGGTCGTTTGCCAGCTGTATCCCTTTTTTAGGCTGCTGCCTGACACCACCTACCGACAACACATAGCGGCTGGGCATCAGCACACCGCCATTGGCCACCCCCGATACCAGCCGGGCCACGGCAGCCGGGGTGGCAATCAGTTCACCCTGTCCCCAGGCCATGCCGGAGATACCCGTGGCCCGGGTCCGGCGGATGTTGCCGGGGTTGTAGCGTGGTTTAGTGTTAAATTCGGTTTTGCGCCACAGATCCAGCCACTTGTCTTCCTGCTCGGCACGGTCTGGATGCTGGTAGTAATAACCGCCGACACCGTGCAGAAACATACCGGTTTTCAGGTACAGCTGCGCCATCTCTTCCTGGAGCTTTGCTTCGTTGGCCAGCTTGATGAAGTACACGTTGTTGGATTTGACCAGCCCGCGTTCAAGATTGATCCGGCCGGTTTCGTCCGGTTCTCCGCCCCCGGTGCGAATCCGCTCGTAGTCCCGGACAACAAACGTTTTTTGGGTGGCGGCCAGACCCAGCTTATTGAAAGCAGCCAGCGCCGTCAGGACTTTAGCCGTTGAGCCTGGCTGGGTTGCGTGGGTAAATCCGAGGTCGGTGGTTGTCACCCAGCGCGACAGTCTGTTCTGCTCGGCGGGCGTCATGGTCAGTTGCTCTTCATCGTTGATGGGTGGCAGCGGATAGACGGCCGAAGTCAGCACATCACCGGAAGCAGCCTCCATCACCACCACCGACACGCGGTTATCCATCAGCGAGGTGTCGCGGGCAATGGATTGCTGCATCTGAATCTGTAGCCCCGCATCGAGGGTGAGCTGCACGTCGCGGTTGCGCTTTTTGAAGGCCTCTACCTGCGGGCTATTGATACCGGCGAGCAATAACGGAGCCAGGGCGCTGTAATCGTACCGGCTCACGGTCATCTCCCGGACACCACGGGGTAGAAAGCGATCTTCCCGAAAGCGGGTAGCCACAACCGGGTAGGTGCTCGTTGGCGAGGCGAACCCGCGCAGTTCGGCGGCATGCTGGTATTCGGCAAAATAGCCGTTACTGCCACCCCTGAATACGTCGGTGTTGGCATCGCCCACCCAGAAAAACAACTGGTTGCCCAGCGGATAATAGCGTTCCAGCCGCTTGCGCATGGCCGAGTCCAGGTTATAGGCCGGGCTACCCGGTAGCGGTTGTTGCCCCCGGATAAGGCCTGGCTTACCGGTGGCCAGAATGCGGCCTTCGCGGTCGTAGAGCGAACCGGCCTCTAATTTGTGCATCAAAATCCCGATGCGGGGATTGTAACTGAACATGCGTGCGCCACTGCGGTCGGCCACCAGGGCGGGCTGCACAATCCATTTCTGCCGGTCCAGTACATAGGGCGATACGTTGGCGATCAGCAGCCCGATACCCACGCAGGCCGCCACCAGCGCCGGTATAATGTGTTTGTCCTGCTGGTTGGCGATGTAGGTCATCTGCACCGCCGTACCCCGCACCCGTGAAGCCGACAGCAGAAAGCCCGCCGCCAGGAAATTGGCCACCAGCGACGAGCCGCCATAACTGATAAACGGCAGGGCCACGCCCGATAGGGGCAGGGCCCCCGTGGAGCCGCCCGCAATGAGCAGAAACTGGATAAAGGTGCTGATGCCAATACCCGTACAGAGATAAAACAGGAAGGGCGTGCCGGTTTGGCGACCGATGATGAACGAGCGGTGCAGATAGATCAGAAACAGGATAAACACGCAGACGATACCCGCCCCACCCAGGATTTCGCCAATAGCGGGCAGCACCATGTCGGTATGGGCAGCGGGTATGGTACGGGAAAAGCCTTCGCCCAGGCCCTGCCCCGTCAGTCCCCCGCCCGACATGGCCCAGATGCCGTTGGCTACCTGGTCGCCGCCATAGACTTCGTTGTTCCACGCATCCTGCCAAATGGCTTTGCGCTCCACCAATCGCTGTACCGGGCCGGGAAAGAGCCTGTCGAGCAACGGAATCTGGTCGACCAGCAGGAAGCCAGCCATCACGACCAGCGCCATCACGGCCGACTCGCTCAGGTACTTTTTAGGCAGCAGCGCCAGCAGCAACAGGCCCGCTGCGGTGATTCCGGTGGCCAGCCAGGGGTTCGCCAGCAGCCAGTTGGCCAGAATGTAAAACACCACCGCGCCCACCATGAACTCGAAGTCACCCCGCGAAAAGGAGAACAGGATGATAAACGTGAAGCACACCACCATGGACGGACCCAGATCGCCCAGCACCAGGAACAGCAGGATGCTCAGGACAATGGCCAGCAGGGCGAAAGAGAAAAAAGACCACCGTTTCTGCCAGCGTCGGTACTCACTGATGAATGTCGAGTTGGTGGCAAAAAAGCCCGCCAGAAAGAGCACAATGGCGTACTTGACAAACTCGCTCGGCTGAAAACCAACGAGATTTACCCGTACACCGCTGCCCTCTGGCCCCGTTCCAAACAGAATAGTGGCGGTTAACAGGGCCAGCGCTACCACCGCCCACGGCCAGCCATTGGCCGCCTGCCGGTTGCCTGTGAAAATGAACAGCCGGTACAGGCCCGAATCCACGGTGAATTTTCGGAGGTTAATGAACAGCATCACCACCAGACCAATCACGCCAATGCCGAAGTAGAGCAGGGTGTCTTTGGCGAGAAACCGGTCGCGCAATGGGTCCTGCAGGCTCAGCAGGGTAATCAGCGACAGCCCCGTCAGCAGCATCAAAACGGGCACCAGCAACTGATCGGACTGCGGGTATCTGATGCTCAGCAACAGATGGATGAAGACAAAACCCGCCAGAAAACCGCCGCCAATCAGCCAGTACCAGTACTCGAATTCGGCAGGTGTCCGAACAATCAGCGATTTCTCTTTTTTGAGGATGTTCAGGTCGCGGGTCGAGAAAAGCCGGATCGTGTGCGGGGTCTGCAAAAAGGTCAGTGACCTATCCCTGCTTAAGTCCAGCACCCCCTGCAATGTGCCGAACTGATAGCCCGGCTGCATGGGCAACACCTCGAACGACCGGCCATCGGGCAGGTTGACAAAGCTGAAAGCACCCCCGGCATCCGTGCGGGCGTAGGCAGTCAGCGCCCGCAACTGGCGACGGGTACGTTCAGTGGGGCCGTACACCTTTCGAAACCCTGGCCCGTTCTCGACCACATCTGCAGGCTCGTCACCGTCCGTGGTGCTGTCGTGGGGCAAAATCATCACCAGCCGGACCCGCACACCCGGCACCGCGGCGGCTTCCCGGTTACGAATGGTGCCGCTCAGGCGGTGTCCACCAAGCCGAACATCACTAGCCGACGGTAATGAAGAGGTGTTCGCCCCTTCGGACTGGAGACCCGCCGAATCGTCATCGGCAAGGCCCAACAGTGCGCGCGAAGCGGTAACCCGCTTTTTGAAGGAGGTACCGCCCTTCGCAAACGCGTCGTCGGCCAGCACGCTGAAACGCCGCTTGTTCAACTCACCGACGTTATCAATACCCGACGAGTCGGCCCTGAGGGCATCGGTTACCGCTTCCTGAATGAACCGGATGTCCCGTTTGTCGTCGAAATAATTTCCTTTTTCAAGCAGGGTGGCCAGGGCCTGCGCCCTGTTCGGTGCGTTCAGGTTCACCAGGGTGCCATTCCGCAGCCGCCCGTCCACCTCCTGAAAGTCACGCTGCAGTACCGTCAGCAGGGTCTGAAACAGCAGCCCCAGCACAGCGGCGATCAGCACGATGAACAGGCGTTCGATCCATCTGCCAGTCGAAGGGGGCGATTGTTGATTCATGACAAGCTACCCGTTTCGGTGGTTAGGCTGAACTGGCGTATGGGCACGCTGCGGTTTGTCATGCTGCACAAGCACGACGGTAATGTTGTCTTTGCCCCCCTTTGCATTCGCCATAGCCACCAGTTCCGTCACTTTCTCGACCAGCGAACCGTTGCCCGTCAACACAGCGGTTATTTCGGCCTTAGGTACCAGATCCGTCAGCCCGTCGCTGCAGAGCAGCAGCCTATCGCCCGGCAGAAAAGGCGATTGCCCCGTTTCTATGTAGTCGTCGGGCGTGTCGATCTGTTGCTGGAAGCCCAGCGCCTTGTTGATCTCGTTGCGCTTGGGATGGCGCATCGCGGCCGCTTCCGTTAAGCGGCCGGTGTCTTCCAGAAAGCCAACAAACGAATGGTCCTTCGTTACTTTAATCAGCGAGCCATCGCGCAGCAGATACAGGCGGGTATCGCCCAGGTGCGCGTACTGGAACTGGTTGTTTTCGGTGTCGACCACCGCCAGCGTCAGCACACAGGCCATCTTGTCGTAGTCACTGTCGCGCTGCTTTTCGTCGAAGATCCGGTCGTTGGCCGCAATGAACGATGCCTTCAGCATGGCACCCAGATCGCCCGACGGCTGGCTGAAATAAGCAAGGATGGTCTCGCGGGCTACAGCCGCAGCCACCTCCCCGTAGGCATAGCCTCCCACGCCATCGATGACGCAGGCCATGATGAGGGTGTCGTCCAGAATGCGTTCGGCAATGAAAGCATCCTCATTGTTTTCCCGCATTCGTCCGGTGTCGGTTATGCCCGCGAAGTTGTCAGCCATTCCGGTTGTGGGTGTTTTTGATATCGATGAAATGCACCACCAGCAGCAGCAGCCCAATGCCCAACAGCGCTATGGATAAACTGGCCGCCATAGCCTGGTCAGGGTTTGAAAATGTTGATACCGACAATACCGTTCAGCAGCATCCGCGAGTTGATGGGCAGCTCGACCCAGGAGGGTGAACTAACATCGCTGCGAGTCACTTCTTTTTCGTTCAGGAGCGTTTTCTCGCCGAACGAAGCCAGGTAAAACCGGTTGGTCGACTGGTTGTACTGAATGCCCAGATGCGGGGTGTCGACCCAGGTTGATGGCACCTGAAAGATGGTGTGATCGGCCTGTAGTTCACCGGCCCCGGTCACCATTACCTCCGCATCGGTGATGTAGTATTCCAGTTTCCGACCGGCGAAGGCTTTATCAGGCAGGATCGTTTCCAGCCGGGCCAGTCTGGTTCGGGCCGTGCCGGGCTGACTTTTGTCGTCATCCTGCGGGTCATTGCTGTAAGGAATCTCGTAATACCCCTCGCTGTAAAAAGTGAAGCCCTTCAGAATGTCGTCACTGACGTCGAAGGTCTCTGCAATACCGGTCTGGCGCGGAATAAACGTCACCCGAACGTTCTCTTCGCGCTGTTCGCTACCGGGCAGCAACTTGCCGATGAACCCCAGATCGCCCCGGGCATAGTCGGGATGCGACACGAAGCGGAACACCCACTTGGGGGCCGAGGGCTCCGCCGTTTTTCCGGCCAGGCGGTGGTTCTTCAGCATCTCGTAAAACGTTTTCACCGATTCCTGCGCAATCAGGCCAAACAGACCCTGTTTGTTGGCCATGTATTCCTGGTAATCGGCTGAATTAAAGCAGATAATGTATTCGTGGTAGAAAACGATCCGGTTGCCAAACGATAACTGCCCGGTCGACTCAGTGAACTTGTCGGTGATATAGCGGAACACCTCGTCGGGCGTAGGAATCGAGGGTTCCTCCGCTCCGGCTGCCTCTTTGAGAAACCAGTTTTGCAAACCCAGGCGTTGCCAAAAGGACGTTTTCGATTTCATCTGCGTAGTTCAGGCAGGGAGGTGCCGTTCTGATAACCAACTGCACTGGTGGATGTTTTGTCCAAAGTAGTTTGGTGATTAAGTAGTGTGGGGGCTTGATTTCCTTTATTCAACTTATAGCTATCGTATTGAAAATATGGGAAATCAAGCAACACGTCGTCAGTTTTTAGGAGCCACGGCGGCACTCGTTTCGGGGGCGGTCCTGAGCAGCAACAAGCTTTTTGGGGCACCCGCTTTAATCCGTAATCTGGACAAACCCAATTCCCTGATGGGCGGGGTACAGATCGGGGTCATCACCTATTCGTTTCGCGATATGCCCGATCAAAGCGCCGAGGCTACGTTGCAATACGTGCTCGACAGCGGCATCAGCGCCATTGAATTGATGGGTGGCCCCGCCGAGTCGTTTGCCGGTTCCCCCAAAAACTCGGTTGATATGCGGACCATATTCCCCCTGATGCGCAAGCGCCGCGACAATCAGCCACTCACCGAAGACGAACAGAAGACCCTGGCCGAGGCCGATGCGCAGACGAAAGCCTACCGGGCCGAGGTGGCCAAATGGCGACTTGCTGCGCCGATGGCCAAGTTTGAGCAGGTCCGCAAGATGTACAACAAGGCGGGCGTATCCATCTATGCGTTCAAGCCCGACGCGTTTGGTATGCAGAACACCGACGCCGATATCGACTACGGTATGCGGGCGGCCAAAGCCCTGGGGGCCAACCAGGTAACGCTGGAACACCCGGCCAACGATGCCCACACGCTGAAGTTGGGTCAGATGGCCCAAAAGCATGGTATCCGGGTGGGATATCACGGCCACGAGCAGCAAACGCCAACCTTCTGGGATACCGCCCTGGCGCAGTCGCCCGGCAACGCGATGAATTTCGACCTGGGCCACTACGTCGCCGCTGGTCAGCCCGACCCACTGGGGTTGATCCGGCAAAAGCATACGCGTATTTCCAGCATGCATATCAAAGACCGTCAGGGGCCAGCCAATGGAAAAGGAAATCTGCCCTGGGGACAAAGGCGATACCCCCTTACTACAGGTGTTGAAGCTGATGCGTGAGGAGAAGTACACCTTCCCGGCCAGCGTTGAGTTGGAATATCAGGTACCCGCCGGTTCAACCTCAGTGGCTGAAGTGAAAAAGTGTGTCGAGTTTTGCCGGAATGCCCTGAGCTAGGGAAGCGTAGCCCGACGTGGAGGGTTATCAGAAGCCCGGTAGCCGATGGCATCACTGCAACGCATAACCCCTTCTCTGTACCAGATCAGCCTGGGTGTGGTCAATGTCTTTGTGATAAAAGACAACGGGCTAACCCTGATCGATACGGGGTATACGGGTAGTATGGAGCCCGATTTTCGCGGCGCTTCGCAAGGGCGGCGAAAATCCGGCTGCTATCAAACAGATTATCCTGACCCACGCGCACCCCGACCATGCCGGTAGCGCGGCGGCCATTAAAAAGGAGCTGGGTGTTCCGCTGCTGGCTCATCGGTCAGAAGCCCCGGTGCTCGAAAAAGGTACTGGCGGCGGTGCGCCCATTCACGTGTCGCCGGGTGTAGTCAATTGGCTCATCTACCAGCTGTTCATCAAAAGAGGGGGTGGTGCCATCGATCCTGTCGGCGTTGATCAGTACGTCAGCGATGGGGATATACTCCCTCTGGCGGGCGGGCTCCAGGTTATTCACACACCGGGCCACAGTAGCGGCCACATTGCGTTATGGCTGAAGCAGGAGGGCGTTCTGCTTGCCGGTGATTTGTGTGCCAATATCGCGGGTCTCGACCTGAGTACGGTTTATGAGGATAGAGCGCTGGGTATAGAGAGCATTTTAAAGGTAGCCGGGTTGCCCTTCGATAAAGCCGTGTTCGGTCATGGCCGACTTTTGCAACCCAACGCAAACCAGAAATTAAACGCCAAATTTGGCGCTATCCGTAGCAAGCAGCAGGGTAGGTGAGCCTTTGTGGCTATGGCCCTTCGACGCTGCTAGGGTGCACGCGCCTAATGGTGCAACTATATTTTATTACCCGACTTTAAATAGTCTGAGTTGCATTAATACAGATTTGTTAGCTTTTGATTGTCCGTACTTATATTTTAAAATTGACCAATTAAAATTGTGCATTTCAACTTGATTTTGCCACGAAATTTCGCTGATTTTTGTTGTTTATATAGCACGTAAACAACTCAAAAAATTAACTATGGAATCGTCAAAACTGCTTGTTACCGGTATGCGCAGTACAACCGAAGCGGTGCTTCCGAGCAGGCGGCATAAAGCGAACGGGGAAGCTACGGCGGCTATGCTGATCCAGATAGCCAGTGAGATGCTGGAGACCTCGCCCACGTTGCGCAAGCGGCTGGGGGTTACGCTTAGCGATCTGGCAGCTGCCAATAAGATCAGAAAAGAACTCGCCCGAAAAGCTACGTCCATTCAATAGTCTTACCGTTGGCTGTGGTCACCGGTTCATAATAGTAGTGCCGCAATAACGAATCCCTTTGTGAGTTACGCCATATCTTGGAGATATGGCGTAACTCACAAAGGGATTCGTTTCTTTTTATCGACCAGCATACAGCAGGTTAGCCGCTCTGAAAGGCCCATCGGCGGCTTGTAGTAGTTTCGCTTTCAGGCGGGGATTATAGGCGGGGCGTTCGGCCAGGAAGTTACGGATCAGGCCCGCTACCTCCGGGGTCTGATAACTACTCAGCGTAGACCGTAACCAGGATTCAGGGAAGAAAATATCGCCCGTTCGCTGAATGTCTTCGAGCAGCTCAAGGCTTGGTTTGAGGTAGTTGACCGATGTAGCCGCCCGCAAGGGGTGATGCAGATACCCCAGCGCGGCGGTTACGTAGCTCTCGCGCTCCCGGTTGGTCACGTCTTTCAACGAAGCAAAGAACGCGTCCCGCTCCTGGACATTGGCCGATAACGCCGGCATCATAAATTGTAGCCGTTTCTGACGGTCGGGGTTTTTTATTCGGCTCAACTGCTGCTGAAGGATACCCTCGGCCGGATAATCGCGTACCGCCAGGGCCAGGGCCAGACTGGTGTAATCGTCTTCAGTCAGGGTTACGCCAGCGGGGGCCCGCTGCTCGTTCCAGATGGTGTATAGCCGGTCGCGGGCCTCGGGGCTGAGGGCGATGCTCTGGTAGCAGCGGAACAGGAGTTTCTTTTTACCGGTATGGGTTTCCTGTTGCAGGGCGCGCCAAAGCTCATTCTCCAGGCCTGCCGCCAGGGCAGCCCGGTTTTCGGGGCGGGTGAAGCGCCAGACAATGTCGGATACCTGACTGGTCAACAGCCGGAGGTTCAGTTCTTCGGGCTCCTGGGCAAGCTGCTGTTGATAGAGCGCCGCCAGTTGCGCGGGCGTAACCGATTTTCCGCTCAGCATAGCCTCATACAGACTAATGTAGGCCGATGCCCGCATCACCGGATTGGTGAGCCGGGCCAGTCCCGACCCCATTCGGTCGTCGACAGGAAACAGCCCATATCCCTGCCCCGATGAGTTGACGAGCACAAACAGCGGCTCGGCTTTGCCAACGGCTTCGGCTAAAGCAACCTGCGGTTGATTCATGTTCACGGTCAGTTCTTCCACCCGGTCAGGATAAACCAGCGCAACCTCGAAAAACTGGGGCCATTGCCGGGCAGAGCCATCTTCACCGGCCTGCGAGATAGTGAGTTGGCTGATCTTATTCTGAGCCGTTTTGAGCTGATACGAAAACCGGGGTCGACCGGTTTCATTCACCCATACCCGGTTCCATTGCTGTAAGATCGGCCGGGGTGTAGGTGTCCAGAATGGCAATCAGGTCGGGCCACGAAGCATTGCTGTACGCGTATTTTTTAAGGTATTCGCGCAGGCCGTTGCGAAGGGCGTCTTTACCCATCAGCCGCTCCAGCTGCCGCATCATGATCGGCGCTTTGTGGTAGATAATGCCTCCGTACAGCGTACCGGCCTCCTGTAAATTAGCCAGCGGCTGACCAATTGGATTGGGCCCTTCGGTACGGTCGACATCGTAGGCCGCCGGGAAGTGAGCGATCAGGAACTCAAGGTCGTAGTTGCCATCGGGCATACTCACCTGCGTGATCTTGTCGGCCATGAAGTTGGCGAAGACCTCTTTCATCCACACGTCATCGAACCACCGCATGGTTACCAGGTCACCAAACCACATATGCGCCGTTTCGTGGGCAATCAACGAAGCCCGGCTCAGTTTCTGATCGCGGGTAGCGCCGTTGTCCAGAAACAGGCTCGACGCCCGGTACTGAATGGCCCCCACATGTTCCATGCCCCCGTATTGAAAATCGGGAATGGCCACAAAATCAAACTTGGCGAATGGGTACGGAATCTGGGTATAGTCGGCCAGAAACGTAAGGGCATCGGCATGGGTGGCAAAAATCGGCTCCATGCTCAGCCGGATTTTGGTAGAATCGGTTTCGCGCTGAAGAAAGTGCATTGTCCGGCCATTTCGTTGCTGAGTGACCAGATCAAACCGCCCGGCGGCAAACGAAAACAGGTACGTACTGATTGGCTCTGTTGCCCGGAAACGCACCGTCTGGCGGTCGCCGGTCCGGGTCGAATCCTGCACCGCGCCGTTGCTCATCGCCCGCCAGTGGGCCGGAATAGTCAGTGTGAGTTGAAAAGCCGCTTTGAGATCGGGCTGGTCGAAGCAGGGGAAGACCGTTCGGGCGCGGTCGGGCACGAGCAGCGTGTACAGATAATCGTCGTTTCGATTGAGCGACAGGTTACCCGCCGTAAACTGGATGGCTACCTGATTAGCGCCGGGTTTAAGCTGGTTCGGCGAAATGAGTAGATGCTCTTTCTCAAACACAACGGGGATCTCCACCTGATTGACCAGGATGCGTTGCAGATGATCGCGTTGCTCTTTGAAATCGAGCTGAACCGGCTGGTTATCCGGTTTCCAATCGAACGAAATGGTTTCTGACGCAGGAATTGGCTGGTCTTTGCGGGCGGGTATGTTGAACTGGATGGCGTAGGCCAGCCGACTAATGGTTTGTTTGCGGTGCAGCGCCAGCGTTTTTGATACACCGCTTTCAACGGTTGGCTTCTCGGCCGAGCCAGATCTGGTCTGTCCAAAACTGGTCATTGCCAGCAGTAGGGTAGTGAGCGTACCGGCACAAACCACCAGGCAACGAATAGAGTCAACGGTCGACAGCATACATAGCGTGGCTGATTAGCAGCAACCGTCAAAAGTATAAAATATAGCGTGAGTTATGGATTGGGTGATCGACCCGCTCACCAGGGTTTTGCCCCATTTCTGTTGACTCAATAAAAAAAAGAGACCCCACCGATTTGCGTCAGCAGGGTCTTTTTGCGGTGTGAAGCTAAGAAGCCAGGTAGCTACCTGATGATTAATATTTGATGAGTGTTTTGACGAGCACTTTGTCATCCACCTGGGTCTTGATCAGGTAGGTGCCACCCGGCAGGTCGGCCACCCGCATCAGAGCGTGTTGACCCCTTCACTGGCGAGGTGCTTTTCGGCCCGTTGCCGAACCCCCTTGCCATCGACCAGCTCAATGCTAACCGGGTTGGCCGAACGCAGCGAAAAGACCTGTAGATGCACCTCATCCTGGGCGGGGTTGGGGTACACCACAAACGGAACCGCGTCTTCAGTGGGCAGGGCACTCACCCCGGCAATGAGCTGCAACTGCTTCATCACGTGGGGCAGGGTGGTGGGGCTGTGAAACTGCTCCTGCGGCCGGGCGGCGGCCACGGCCAGCTGACCCGAGCGGGAATAGAAGCTGCTGTTGACGTTGAGCGATAACTTGCGGCTGGCCAGGCCCACAAAGGGGTCTTCGTTGGTCAGGGCCTGCACCTGCTGGGGATCGCCGCCTTTGCCCTTGAAGGCGAACAGGGCAATGGGTACGCCCTCCTGGAACTGACCGTATTTGGTTTCGGTGGGCGTCTTGCCAATGACGTAGTAGGCCGAGCTGGGGTCGGCTCCTGCCTGCTGGAGGATGGGCTGGGTGCCCAGCTTGCGGGGCTGCTTCTCCCAGTTGCCGGTTTTATCCTGCACCTCGGTAATGACAAACTCGCGGGGGGCTTTGAGGGCCAGTTGGGCGGTGACCCCATACTCGTCGGTTTCGGGGTTGTTGGCATTGGGGGTGGCGTACTGGGGCACCACCCAGGCGGTGTAGTGCTGGGTCTGAGCATCGTAGGTGACCATGTACTTCACCGTACGGGCAGAAAGAGACTGGGCAAGGGCGGGGCGTAGGCCGAGCGTTGTCAGTCCGAGTAACAGGCAAATCAGCAGTGGTTTCATGCTAGGCTTGATAATAGGTTGTGTTCACTAAAAAGAGTCCAGCCATGCGCTTCAGTAAGTCGATACCTGAGAGGCGTGCTGAAGCGCATGGCTGGTATGGTTAACCTTTCTTGGTTTTGGTGACGACAAAGGGTATACAGATAGGCTTGCAGCAGTCACCGTTGATGACCACCACCGGACAGCACCCCCCACTGGGACACGAGTTGTTGCTCACCGTGAAGGTGTAGGTGCCCAGTTGCCCCGTCGTCAGCGTGTTGGTGGTGACCCCACGTCAGCAGCTGCCCATCCCGAAACCATTGCACCCCCGTGAAACCAGCGGGTATGCTCAGCGTCACCTGATCATCAGGGCACACCTTCACCGGCACCGACACACAGGCCGTGGCCATGTTGTTGGCCGGGTTAGGGTCGGGCTGATCCACCTGCGTCACCTGGGCCTGGTTGTAGGCTACCCCCTCGGCCGTCAGCCGCACACTCATCACCAGCGTCACGCTGCTGCCTGACGACAGACTGCCGATGCTCCACTGCCCATTGGCCGTATTGTAGCTGCCCTGGCTGGGGGTGGCACTCACCAGCTGGGTACCCGCCGGGGCCGTGTCGGAGACCACCAGCCCCGTGGCCGCATCGGGACCCAGGTTGGTGGCTACCACCCGGAACTCGACCGTCTGGCCCAGGCCCACCGTCTGGCTGGTGGGTACACTGGCGGTCTTCTGTACCCGAATGTCGGCGGCCACAGCGCGTAGGCTGGCAGTTGGCCGCCGGGCCGGTGATGTTGACAAACTGCTCCCGGGGCACCACGTTACCCCCCGCACCGCTGGCCCGAACGGGAGTAGAAACTATTGGCTACGTTCAGTGAGACCTGAGTGGCGGCCCCAATGAAGGCATCGCCGGGGGGTAGGGGGATTACGGCCCCAAAGCAGCCCCCACCCTGGAAGGTGAACAGGGGCACATCCACCCCGCTCTTGAAGGAGCCGTAGTTGGTTTCGGTGGCACTCTTGCCAATGACGAAGTAGTTGAAGGCGGGGTTGAGCGTAGGCCAGCTCTGGCTGGGGGCACCGGGCCCCAGCCGCAGGGGGTTCTTCTCCCAGTTGCCGTTAACATCCTGAATGTTGACGACCGTAGAAGGAGGCGGGAGCCTTAATGGTAAACTGGGCGGTGCCGCCAAACTCGGTGGCGGCGGTATTGTTGATGGGGGCCGTGGTGTTGGGTACGTTGTAGCGGGGCACCACCCAGGCGGTGTAGCGGTTGGTAGCGGCATCGTAGGTGACCTTGTAGTCGACGGTGTTGGCTGACACCTGGACCTGGCTCCAACTAAGGTGGCTGGCTAGTAGCAGGCCCACCCACAGAAAGCAATGTAGAAAACGGTTCATCATTATACGGGTTAAACGTCTGACTGTCGTTGAGGCGGGGAGAGCCTGTTTAGGGCTCTCCCCCACTTCGAGTAATGGAGTTAATTAAGGAAGTTGCTCACGAATCTTAAAGAAGGGTACTACTAACTGGTTGCCTGGATGGTTCTTGATGACGTTCTGGTAGATGAACTCGACATCATTCTGCGTGCCCTGGAAGATGGTCTTGCCATCCATGTTGATGTCCCCGTTCATGTACCCCCTCCGAATCGTGAAAGGCGTCACCAGGAAGCCCGGCGGATTGATCACCTGCTGGTAGATCACATTGACATCGTTGTTGTTACCCTGGTAGATTACATAATCATGGGGAGCTACCGGCTCGTTGTCATTGAAGGCATTGCCTGCCCACATGGCTACCCCCTGGTCGACGATCACCTGGGCCTGATCCACCGTTACCTGCGAGTAGCTGGTTGTACCCGTGTAGGTGAAGGTTGGCGTTGATGGCAGACGGAAGTCCACAATGGTGGTGCTTGCACTTAGCGGGATGGCCGTCTGGGTCATCACGCCCAGGTGGTTGCGGTGGCGAACGGCTATGTAGTAGCTGGCCGCACTCACGCCGCTGAAGCTCAGGGGCGAGACCCCATCAACCTCGACAATGTCACCATCGCGTTGTAGCAGAGCTGCCCGGCTATCAACCACGGTAGAGGCGCTGGCTGGGCTACGCAGTTCGACAAACACCCAGTCGACGATGGCATTAGCTCCGGTGGCAGCAAAGACCGCCGTGCTGATGGTCGGGGTAGTCGTGATGGGCGACCAACTGTCGTAAGGGCTGCTGGTGGGCAGCAGACCTTGTGCCCGGAGATCATCGCGCATTAGCGGGTCTGGACTATACACCCCAATCAAAGCCCCCTGTAGATACACTTTGGGCAGCAGCAACAGCGGTCCTGGCTGGCCGGGCACATTGATGGTGACCTGAGCGGTGGCACACTTGGTAGGGTCGGCCAGATCACAGATGGTGTAGGTGAAGCTGTCGGTACCGGTGAAGCCTGGCTTGGGCGTGTAAATCAGACAGCCGTTGAGCCCCGCGGTGACGGTACCATTGGCAGGCTGACCAGCTACTGGGGAACTGACATTGCCGAGAGTGGCCTGCGCTCCAGTCTTATCCTGGTCATTAGCCAGTACACAGATGGTGGTCGACTGCCCAAGGGTGGTCGTCTGGCTGTCGGGCAGGGCCAGTGGGGCCTTGCTGTCGACGATGATCGTTACCGTGGTGCTCGCGCACCTGGTTGGATCACCCAGATTACAGATCTGGTAGGTGGCTACATCGGTACCCGTGAAGCCCGAGTTCGGCGTATAGCTCAGCACTCCGGTTAGTGGGTTAATGCTGGCCGTACCGTTGGTGAAGGGCGTCAGGATTACTGGCACCGTTACATTGGCCAGGCTAGCAGGATTACCCAGCTTGTCCCTGTCGTTGGCCAGGATGGTCAGCGAAGTCGGCGTGTTGAAAGTTATCACCTTGAGGTCCGGATTTGCCACGGGGGGCTGGTCAAGCACCGTTACCGTTGCCACGGCCGAAGCACTGCAACCGGCACTGGTGACACACACCGCGGTAAACGAAGTCGTTGCGGTACAGACTACCAGAATGTTACTGCCAGCATCACCCGTTAACCAGTATACTGAGCCGCTGCAACCGGTAGCTACCAGACTAGCACCCTGCCCCTGGGTTACCGTCAGACTATTGACGCTGATGGTCGGCACTGGATTGACCGTTACCGTACCCACTCCAAGGCTGGTTACTCCATTTACCGAACACGTGGCCGTGTAGGAGGTGGTCACACTCGGACTCACCACAATGCTGCTGCCGCTCTGGGTTGTATTCCAGCTCACCGTGCCGTTGCAGCCGGTGGCTACCAGCGTCGCACTCTGACCTGCACAAATCGTAGCACTGGTTACGGTGATGACTCCCGGTACAATCGGTGTCACCGTCACGGCAGACTCGTCATCCTCGGCTGGAACGTTGCCCAGGTTGCCGGGGCGTGAATCTACATCCAGTTCGTTGGCCTGACTCACCTGAGCCAGGTTGGTATAGTTGCCGCTGGCATTGACTACGGCCTGGAAGGTTAGGCGTGGTGTTGGCACCCACTAGCCAGACTACCGATGGTCCAGCTTAGGGTGTTGCCCACGGCCGTGCGGCTCACGCCACCCGTTGCGGAGTTGGCTACGTAGCTGAAGCCCGATGGAATGACATCGCTCACGGCAACACCCGTAGCCCCACTCGGACCCGCGTTGCTCACCACAATGGTGAAGGTCACCGTGGAGCCGATAACCGGCGTGGTGTTGCTGACGGTCTTTATCAGGGACAGGTCGATCAGCGGACGCGGAACTACCGTGGCGGCTGCTTCGTCATCTTCCACTGGTGTGTTGCCCAGGTTGCCCGGTTGCGAGTCGGGATCGGGCTGATCGGCCTTGCTCACCTGGGCCAGGTTGGTGTAGTTGCCACTGGCATTGACTACCGCCTGGAAGCTCAGCGTAGTATTGGCACCGGGTGCCATACTACTGATAGCCCAGGTCAGGGCACTTCCTGCTACACTCTGGCTAGTTCCGCCCGCTATACTGTTGGCTACATAACTGTAGCCGCTTGGCAGCACATCTCTGACTTCCACTCCCGTGGCCGTGCTCGGTCCGGCATTGCTCACCACCAGGGTGAAGGTTACCGTGCTGCCGACTTGTGGCGTCGTATTGCTCACCAGCTTCGTCAGCGAGAGGTCAGCCTGTATGGGTATCACCGTTACCGTTGCCACGGCCGAAGCACTGCAACCGGCACTGGTGACACACACCGCGGTAAACGAAGTCGTTGCGGTACAGACCACCAGAATGTTACTGCCAGCATCACCCGTTAACCAGTATACTGAGCCGCTGCAACCGGTAGCTACCAGACTAGCACCCTGCCCCTGGGTTACCGTCAGACTATTGACGCTGATGGTCGGCACTGGATTGACCGTTACCGTACCCACTCCAAGGCTGGTTACTCCATTTACCGAACACGTGGCTGTGTAGGAGGTGGTCACACTCGGACTCACCACAATGCTGCTGCCGCTCTGGGTTGTATTCCAGCTCACCGTGCCGTTGCAGCCGGTGGCTACCAGCGTCGCACTCTGGCCTGCACAAATCGTAGCACTGGTTACGGTGATGACTCCCGGTACAATCGGTGTCACCGTCACGGCAGACTCGTCATCCTCGGCTGGAACGTTGCCCAGGTTGCCGGGGCGTGAATCTACATCCAGTTCGTTGGCCTGACTCACCTGGGCCAGGTTGGTATAGTTGCCGCTGGCGTTGACTACGGCCTGGAAGCTCAGCGTGGTGTTGGCTCCCGTAGCCAGACTACCGATGGTCCAGCTCACGCTGTTGCCCACGGCCGTGCGGCTGACGCCACCCGTTGCGGAGTTGGCTAGGTAGCTGAAGCCCGAAGGTACCACATCGCTGACGGCGACACCCGTAGCTCCACTCGGACCCGCGTTGCTCACCACAATGCTGAAGCTCACCGTGGAGCCAATAACCGGCGTGGTGCTGCTGACGGTCTTTATCAGGGACAGGTCGATCAGCGGACGCGGAACTACTGTGGCGGCCGCTTCATCATCTTCCACTGGTGTGTTGCCCAGGTTGCCCGGTTGCGAGTCGGGATCGGGCTGATCGGCCTTGCTCACCTGGGCCAGATTGGTATAGTTGCCACTGGCATTGACTACCGCCTGGAAGCTCAGCGTAGTATTGGCACCAGGTGCTATATTACTGATAGCCCAGGTCAGCGTTGCGCCACTAAGGTTCCGGCTGGTGCCGCCCGTAGCGGTATTGGCTACATACGTAAAGCCACTGGGCACTACATCGCTCACCTCTACACCCGTGGCCGTGCTCGGTCCGGCATTGCTCACCACCAGGGTGAAGGTTACGGTTGAACCCACCTGGGCTACCGAGTTGCTGACAGTCTTGGTCAGTGAGAGGTCGATCAGCGCACCCGGCGTTACCGTAGCGGCCGCTTCATCATCTTCGGCCGGTAGCCCATTTAAGTTACCCGGACTTGAGTCCACATCGGGTTGGTCCGCCTTACTTACCTGAGCTACGTTGGTATAAACCCCCGTTGCACTGACGGTTGCCTGGAAGGTTAGGCTTGTGTTGGCACCCGCTGCCAGACTACCGATGGTCCATGTCAGGGTATTACCCACAGCCGTGCGGCTGAGGCCTCCCGTTGCGGAGTTGGCTACATAGCTGAAGCCCGATGGAATGGCATCACTCACCTCCACACCCGTGGCTGTGCTCGGTCCGGCATTGCTCACCACCAGGGTGAAGGTTACCGTGCTGCCTACCTGGGCGACTGGATTACTGACAATCTTGGTCAGTGACAGATCGATCAGCGTTACCGGCGTTACCGTCACCGTCGCTACGGCTGTGGCCGAACAACCCGCCTGAGTTGTACAGGTGGCCGTATAGGAGGTGGTCGCACTCGGACTCACCACAAGGCTGGCCCCGGTCTGACCCGTGTTCCAGCTCACCGTGCCATTGCAGCCGGTGGCTACCAGCGTGGTACTCTGCCCCTGGGCTATGCTCAGACTGGTGACACTTACCGTTGGCAGCGGGTTGACCGTTACCGTACTGCTAGACGTTGTTGTGCAGCCAGTAGCATTACCCACCCGCACGGTGTACGAAGTAGTAGCCGTGGGGCTTACGGGGAAGATACCCGTAGTGTTAACCGTTCCTGTGTTCAACAGGGTGTAGGAGGTGCCTCCTGTGGCAGTAAGGGTAGCGGTGGCACCGGTACAGATGGTGGCACTTGTCAGGGTGGCTACTGGCAGGGGGTTGACCACCACGGTGGCACTGGCGATGCTGGAGCAGCCAAAGCCATCCAGTCCTGTGACTGAGTAGACCGTGGTGGCCACCGGTTGGACCATCAGGGTATTGCCCGTGGCTCCAGCCGCTGAGAAGACGTAGGAGTTGGCCCCGCTGGCAATCAAGGTAGCGGACTGACCGGCACAGATGGTGGTACTGCCCGCCAGTTGGACAGGCACTGCTGTGCAGGTGAAGAAGCCAGCATCAACGGTGACGGTACTGTAGCCGTGGCGGTGCAACCCGTGGCATTGCTCACCTGGACGGTGTAGGTGGTGGTACTGGCTGGGGTTGACCTGGAAGATACCTGTGGTGTTGACCGCTCCTGTGTTGACTAAGGTATAGCTGGTTCCGCCTGTAGCCGTCAGCGTCGCTGTCTGACCGGCGCAGATGGCTGTACTGCTCAGGGTTGGGGTAGGCGCAGGGTTGACCGTAACGGTACCTGTCGCCGTGGCCGTGCAGCCAGTAGCATTGCTCACCTGGACGGTATAGGTGGTGGTACTGGCGGGGTTGACCTGGAAGATACCCGTGGTGTTGACCGCTCCTGTGTTGACCAGGGTGTAACGAGGTGCCGCCTGTAGCCGTGATGGTCGCTGTCTGACCAGCGCAGATAGCTGTACTGCTCAGGGTTGGGGTTGGGGCAGGGTTGACCGTGACGGTACCCGTAGCCGTGGCGGTGCAGCCGGTGCTGGCGGCCACGACCGTATAAGTCGTCGTGCTGGCCGGGGTTGACCGTAAAGAAGCCCGTGGTGTTGGTCGCCACTACGCCCCCGGCATTACTCAGGGTGTAGCTGGTGCCGCCCGTGGCCGTCAACGTCGCCGTTTGACCGGCACAGATGGCGGTGCTACTCAGAGTAGCCGTCGGGTTGGGGTTGAGCGTCACGGTGCTGGTGGCCGTGGCGGTGCAGCCGCTGGCGTTGCTAACCAGTACGGTATAGTTGGTGGTGGCCGTTGGGGTGACGGGGAACAGGCCCGTGGTATTGATGGCTCCCGAATTAAGCAGGGTATAGCTGGTGCCACCGGTAGCGGTGAGGGTCACCGACTGGGTAGCACAGATGGTAGCCCCGCTCAGGGTTGCTGTTGGCGTCGGGTTGACCGTGACGGTACCTGTCGCCGTGGCGGTACAGCCAGTAGCATTGCTCACCTGGACGGTATAGGTGGTGGTACTGGCGGGGTTGACCTGGAAGATACCCGTGGTGTTGACCGCTCCTGTGTTGAGCAGGGTGATAGCAGGTTCCGCCCGTGGCTGTCAGCGTCGCTGTCTGACCAGCGCAGATGGCTGTACTGCTCAGGGTAGGGGTAGGTGCAGGGCTCACCGTGACAGTACCCGTAGCCGTGGCCGTGCAGCCAGTAGCATTGCTTACCTGTACCGTATAGGTGGTGGTACTGGCGGGGTTGACCTGGAAGATGCCCGTGGTGTTGACAGCTCCCGTGTTGAGCAGGGTATACGAAGTGCCGCCTGTAGCCGTCAGCGTCGCTGTCTGACCGGCGCAGATGGCTGTACTGCTCAGGGTTGGCGTTGGGTTGGGGTTGACCGTGACGGTACCCGTCGCCGTGGCGGTACAGCCGGTGCTACCGGCTACGACGGTGTAGGTCGTTGTGCTGGCGGGATTGACCGTAAAGAAGCCCGTGGTGTTGGTCGCCACTACGCCCCCGGCATTACTCAGGGTGTAGCTGGTGCCGCCCGTGGCCGTCAACGTCGCCGTTTGACCGGCACAGATGGCGGTGCTACTCAGAGTAGCCGTCGGGTTGGGGTTGAGCGTCACGGTGCTGGTGGCCGTGGCGGTGCAGCCGCTGGCGTTGCTAACCAGTACGGTATAGTTGGTGGTGGCCGTTGGGGTGACGGGGAACAGGCCCGTGGTATTGACGGCTCCCGAATTAAGCAAGGTATAGCTGGTGCCGCCCGTGGCGGTGAGGGTCACCGACTGGGTAGCGCAGATAGTAGCCCCGCTCAGGGTTGCGGTTGGCGTCGGGTTGACCGTCACGGTGCCGGTCGCCGTGGCGGTACAGCCAGTGGCGTTGCTGGCCTGGACGGTGTAGGTGGTGGTACTGGCCGTTGGGCTGACGGCAAAGATACCGGTGGTGTTGACCGCTCCTGTGTTGACTAAGGTATAGCTGCGTGCCGCCCGTGGCCGTGAGCGTCGCTGTCTGACCGGCGCAGATGGCTGTGCTGCTCAGGGTTGGGGTAGGTGCGGGTTCACCGTAACGGTACCTGTCGCCGTGGCGGTACAGCCAGTGGCATTGCTCACCTGGACGGTATAGGTGGTGGTACTGGCGGGGTTGACGGAAGATACCCTGTGGTGTTGACCGCTCCTGTGTTGACTAGGGTGTAGCGGTTCCGCCTGTAGCCGTGAGCGTCGCTGTCTGACCGGCACAGATGGCCGTACTGCTCAGGGTGGGGGTAGGCGCAGGGCTCACCGTGACGGTACCCGTAGCCGTGGCCGTACAGCCAGTGGCATTGCTCACCTGGACGGTATAGGTGGTGGTACTGGCGGGGTTGACCTGGAAGATACCTGTGGTGTTGACCGCTCCTGTGTTGAGCAGGGTGATAGGACTGGTACCGCCTGTAGCCGTCAACGTCGCTGTCTGACCGGCGCAGATGGCTGTACTGCTCAGGGTTGGGGTAGGCGCTGGGTTGACCGTAACGGTACCTGTCGCCGTGGCCGTGCAGCCAGTGGCATTGCTCACCTGGACAGTATAGGTGGTGGTACTGGCGGGGTTGACCTGGAAGATGCCTGTGGTGTTGACCGCTCCTGTATTAACCAGGGTGTACGAGGTGCCACCTGTAGCGGTGAGGGTCGCTGTCTGACCGGCGCAGATAGCTGTACTGCTCAGGGTGGGGTAGGCGCAGGGCTCACCGTGACGGTACCCGTAGCCGTGGCGTACAGCCTGCTGGCGTTGCTCACCTGACGGTGTAGGTGGTGGTGGCCGTTGGGACTGACGGCAAAGATACCCGTGGTGTTGACCGCTCCTGTGTTAACTAAGGTATAGCTGGTTCCGCCCGTGGCCGTCAACGTCGCTGTCTGACCGGCGCAGATGGCTGTACTGCTCAGGGTTGGGGTAGGCGCAGGGTTGACCGTGACGGTACCGGTAGCCGTGGCCGTACAGCCGCTGGCGTTGCTGACATGACGGTGTAGTTGGTGGTGGCCGTTGGGCTGACGGCAAAGATACCCGTGGTGTTGACCGCTCCTGGTATTGACCAAGGTATAGCTGGTTCCGCCCGTGGCGGTCAGCGTCGCTGTCTGACCAGCGCAGATGGCTGTACTGCTCAGGGTTGGGGTGGGCGCAGGGTTGACCGTGACGGTACCTGTCGCCGTGGCCGTACAGCCAGTGGCATTGCTCACCTGGACGGTATAGGTGGTGGTACTGGCGGGGTTGACCTGGAAGATGCCCGTGGTGTTGACCGCTCCTGTGTTGACCAGGGTGTAACTGAAGTGCCGCCTGTAGCGGTGAGCGTCGCTGTCTGACCCGCGCAGATGGCTGTACTGCTCAGGGTGGGGGTAGGCGCAGGGCTCACCGTGACGGTACCTGTAGCCGTGGCCGTACAGCTGTGGCGTTGCTGGCGATAACGGTGTAGTTGGTGGTGGCCGTTGGACTGACGGCAAAGATACCGGTGGTGTTAACCGCGTTGGTATTAACTAAGGTATAGCTGGTTCCGCCCGTGGCAGTCAACGTCGCTGTCTGACCGGCGCAGATAGCTGTACTGCTCAGGGTGGGGGTAGGCGCAGGGTTGACCGTGACGGTACCTGTAGCCGTGGCGGTGCAACCTGCTGCATTGGCGGCCCGCACCGTGTACGAAGTGGTCGCCGTGGGGCTGACCTGGAAGATACCCGTGGTGTTAACCGCCCCTGTATTAACCAGGGTGTACGAAGTGCCGCCTGTAGCAGTGAGGGTCGCTGTCTGACCGGCGCAGATGGCTGTGCTGCTGAGCGTGGGCGTGGGTAGAGGGTTGACCGTGACTGTACCCGTCGCCGTGGCAGAACAGCTACTCCCCGTCGACGCAACAACGGTGTAGTTTGTGGTACTGGTAGGACTAACCGTAAAGATACCCGTTGTGTTGGTCTGATTGCCAGGGCTGAGCGTATAGCTGCTGCCGCCGGTTGCCGTCAGGCTGGCCGTTTGGCCCGAACAAATCGTGCGACTGGTCAGCGTAGCCGAAATTGAGCAGGGCGGAGAAACATACACCCCGCTGGTGCCCGAAGTCATGCTAAACTTGGTGTTTTTAGAATACCACCCCCCCACAAAAATTCCGTTACTGAGCGATGTTTGTTGGCCGTAGGGCTGGCCTGAATCGGTAAGGGTTGGGTCACCTGTAGTAAACCAATACCCTGTAAAAAAGCCCCCCCCACTAAAATCCTGCGCATTCGTAATCAATGCGCCTTGTCCGTCATTGAGTCGTGGCCCCTGGGGAAAATTATTGGCGGTTGGCGTACTACCACCACCGCTGCTGGAAATCTCGCCGGCTACATGGATAAAATTAGTTGCTTTGAGACCCCCGAGCGGAACAATAGCACCACCACTCTGAAACTTAACCTGCCCCTGGTATCCATTAGAAAATACCTGGTCGGTATCCCAGCGCAGAATGTAAATGTCACCTGCATCGCCGGTAATGTTAATCTGACTCGAAATTCCAAAACCTGACGTTATATTAATGACAAACGTTTCGGCGATTCCATTCTGCGTATTCAACCCATTCAGGGAGGTAGATAAGCGGTTGGCATAGCCCGCTGTGACCGGTAATGCGTTAACCTGAGTAAATACATTCTCCAGGTCGGTGGTCAGATTGGCAATACGTGTAGTTTGATTGTACGACGCAAAGGCCTGTCCTGGATTATTGTCCACAATAGCCTGCCAGGCCCCCAGCGTAGCATCATTTGTGTAAATAGTGCCAGCGTACGCGAAACTACCTGAGGTTCGTTCGCTGGCCTGAATACCGTCAATGGCCACGTCACCCACAAACCCTTTGCTGGCACCTTGCCAGTTGGCATCGTCTCGGCCATCGGTGAAGACCATGTGATAATTAGGCAGATTACCAAGGTTTACTCCGCCAATGGTACTCTGTGCCTGAGCCAGAACAAGAATACTTTGCAGCAGAATGGCCAGCAGAATGGTTCGGGCCAGCGGTAAGTGTAGTATAGGTATTTTCATCACAGAGACCTGAGTGCTTTTGGTATCTCTCTGTGTTTCAACAACAATGCCAGTTACAGAAATTAACTATGTATATACATACCCTGAACAAATCCCCAGATTCATAATCTATGAGTTAAAGCACTGATAATCATACGTTTAAATTTAAGGTTAAATGAATAAAGGGATGCGTTAACATCATGTTTTCACGTTTGCGATACTGAAACTAAGGATTTGGTATACTTTACACATAAGTCATTGATAAATAGGGGATTATATAGGGAAAACCTCCTGGTATGGGTTGTTCCTTAAAACCGCGTACGTATAGCTAAGTGTTACCGAATGCTGAGTATTTTTACATTATTTTATGCTGCCTCTCTCAGAAAACTGGCTGCTTATTCTGCGAGGAAGAAACGAAAACATGCTCATTGTCAGCACTGTTGGTTGGATTCGGCGGGCTAACAAACTTTGTGCCAACTACAGGCAGGTTTCTATCAGCCTGATTCTCATTGACTGGCTTGGGGGTTACCTACAGAAAATAAGTCTATCCCCCGGTCTGAAGCAGGTGCCTACCTGGCTTTTTCATGGTCAGTCCGTTACATGATAGGAAGGACATCATACAAAAATGAGCTGCTCTTAGTCCATATCTATTCCTTTTTGACCCTGCTGGTTAAAGGAATAGATATGGACTAAGAGCAGCTCATTTCAATGAGAAATCAGCCTGATTTACGTCAACTAAGGTAATTGTTCACGAATCTTGAAGAACGGCACGCCCAATTGGTTGCCGGGGTGGTTCTTGATGACGTTCTGGTAGATGAACTCGACCTCATTCTGAGTCCCCTGGAAGATGGTCTTGCCATCCATATTCACGTCACTGTACATGTATCCCCTCCGAATGGTAAACGGCGTTACCAGGAAGCCCGGCGGGTTAATCACCTGCTGGTAGATCACGTTGACATCGTTGTTGGTGCCCTGGTAGATCACATAGTCGTGGGGGGCCACCGGCTCGTTGTCGTTGAAGGTGTTGCCCGCCCACATGGCCACGCCCTGGTCGACGATCACCTGCGCCTGATCGATCGTCACCTGCGAGTAACTGCTGGTACCCGTGTAGGTGAAGGTTGGCGTCGATGGCAGACGGAAGTCTACAGTAACGGTAGTTGCACTCAGGGGAATGGCCGTCTGCGTCATCACACCCAAGTGGTTGCGGTGGCGTACAGCCACATAATAGCTGGCGGCGGTGTTGGCGCTGAAGGTCAGCGACGAAACTCCATCGACCTCCACGATGTCGCCATCACGTTGCAGCAGGGCAGCCCGGCTGTCGACCACGGTAGAGGTACTCACTGGGCTGCGCAGTTCGACAAACACCCAATCGACGATGGCATTAGCACCGGTGGTGGCGAAGACCGCCGTGGTGGTGTTGGGAGTAGCCGTGATGGGTGACCAGCTGGCGTAAGGGCTGCTGGTAGGCAGCAGGCCCTGCATCCGCAGGTCATCGCGCATCAGCAGGTTGGGACTATAGACGCCGATCAAGGCGCCTTGCAGGTAGACCTTAGGCAGCAGAGAGAGAGGGCCTGGCTGATTCTGAACGGTGACAGTGACCATGGCCGTGGCGCACTTGGTGGGGTCGGCCAGATCACAGATCGTGTACATGAAGCTAGCAGTACCCGCGAAGCCTGGTGCCGGGGTGTAAATCACACAACCATTCGCACCGGCGGTAACCGTACCGGTAGTGGGTTGCGTGAGCACAGGGCTGGTCACGTTAGCCAGCGTGGCCTGACTATCCAACTTATCCTGGTCATTGGCCAGCACACAGATAGTAGTCGACTGCCCAAAGGTGGTGGTCTGACTGTCAGGAAGGGCCACTGGTGCCTTGCTATCCACAATAATCGTCACGGTCGTGCTGGTACACTTGGTCGGATCAGTCAGGTCACAGATCTGATAGGTGGCCACATCGGTGCCGGTGAAGCCCGCGTTCGGTGTATAGCTTAGCACACCGGTGGTGGCGTTAATGCTGGCCGTACCGTTGGCGAAAGCTGTCAGGATGGTGGGTGCCGTCACGTTAGTTAACGAAGCAGGGTTGCCCAGCTTGTCCAGATCATTAGCCAACACTGTTACCGAAGTGGGAGTGTTGAAGGCTGTTACCTTAACATCCGCTACTGCGGTGGGGGGAGCCGACTGCACATTGATGTTCACCGTGGTGGTGGCGCACAGAGTTGGGTCATCCACATCACAGATGGTATAGCCGAAGCTGGCCAGACCGCTGAAGCCAGGATCAGGCGTGTAGGTGATGGTCCCATCGGGATTGACCGTAACCGTACCTGAAGTAGGCGTACCGACTGTGGGCAGTGTCACGTTTGTCAGGCTAGCAGGATTGCCCAGTTTGTCGAGGTCATTGATCAGCACGGAAATAGTCAGAGGTGTACCCAGTGGCGTGCCCAGGGCCGCCGTCTTGCTGTCAGGGTTGGCCGCTGGCGGAGCTGACCGCACGGTAATGCTCACCGTGGTGCTGGCACACTTAGTCGGGTCGGCTAAGTCGCAGATGGTATAGCTGAAGCTGTCGATACCTGTGAAGCCTGGAGCAGGAGTGTAAACCAGACAGCCATTCACACCGGCAGTCACCGTACCATTGAGGGGCTGAACAACTATTGGAGCACTCACATTACTAAGCGTGGCCTGTGCATTGGTCTTGTCCGTGTCGTTAGCAAACACACAAATGGTAGTCGACTGGCCGAAAGCAATCGTCTGGCTATCCGGGACAGCAACTGGCGGGGCACTTAACACATTCACACCCACAGTAGCACTGCTGCACAGGCCCGTAGTGGGGTCACAGATGGTGTAGGAGAAGACCGTCGTACCGCTGAAGCCAGGCGTCGGGGTGAAGACCAGACAGCCGTTGAGGCCCGTGGTAACCGTACCATTGGCAGGCTGGGTGAAGACCGGTGCCGTCACCGTAGCAGTGGTGGCCGTAGAACCACCGCTGTTGCTGTCATTAGCCAGCACGCAGATGGTGGTTGAGGTACCGGATGGCGTGGTGGCGTTGTCGGCCAGGGCCACGGGTGGCACACCGGCTCCGACTCCGATGGTGATCAGGGCGGTCAGCGAGGTGAGCCCCAGGTTATCATTGACCGTGTAGGGAATACCGTTACGCCCGTGAAGCTGCCCACGGGGGAGAAGGTCACCTGGCCTGTGTTGTTGACCGTGTAGCTGCCCGCTGCCGTAGTCAAACTGGTCTGGATGCCTGGTGTAGTAGGGTCGAGGTCTACTGTTCCAATATCGACGGTGCCATCGGAGTCTGTATCATTGCAGTTACTACTAAGCTTACCGGTACACCCTGTCCGGTGGTGGTGTTATCAGGGTTGGCTACCGGTGGCTGGTTGAGCACCGTCACACCGACTGTCGTGCTGGCACATAGGCCCGTCACTGGATCACAGATGGTGTAGGAGAAGACCGTCGTTCCACTAAAGCCAGGGGTGGGGGTGAAGACCAGACAGCCATTCGCATCAGCGGTCACCGTACCGTTGGCAGGCTGGGTGAAGACCGGTGCCGTCACCGTAGCGGTGGTGGCACCGGTGCCTCCGCTGTTGCTGTCGTTAGCCAGCACACAGATGGTGGTCGACGTGCCTGAGGGGGTGGTGGCGTTGTCGGCCAGGGCCACGGGTGGCACACCGGCTCCGACCCCGATGGTGATCAGGGCGGTCAGCGAGGTGAGCCCCAGGTTATCATTGACCGTGTAGGGGATAGCCGTCACACCCGTGAAGCTGCCCACGGGGGAGAAGGTCACCTGGCCTGTGTTGTTGACCGTGTAGCTGCCCGCTGCCGTGGTCAGGCTGGTCTGGATGCCTGGTGTAGCAGGGTCCAGATCCACCGTGGCCACATCGACGGTGCCATCCACATCCGTATCGTTGGTCGTTACCACCAGTGAGACCGGTACGCCCTGTCCGGTGGTGGTGTTATCAGGGTTGGCTACCGGTGGCTGGTTGAGCACCGTCACACCGACTGTGTGCTGGCACATAGCCCCGTCACTGGATCACAGATGGTGTAGGAGAAGACCGTCGTACCACTAAAGCCCGGGGTGGGGGTGAAGACCAGACAGCCATTGAGGCCCGCGGTAACCGTACCGTTGGCGGGCTGGGTGAAGACCGGTGCCGTCACCGTAGCCGTGGTGGCACCGGTGCCTCCGCTGTTGCTGTCGTTAGCCAGCACACAGATGGTGGTTGACGTACCTGATGGGGTGGTGGCGTTGTCGGCCAGGGCCACGGGTGGCACACCGGCTCCGACCCCGATGGTGATCAGGGCGGTCAGCGAGGTGAGCCCCAGGTTATCATTGACCGTGTAGGGGATAGCCGTCACACCCGTGAAGCTGCCTACGGGGGAGAAGGTCACCTGGCCTGTGTTGTTGACCGTGTAGCTGCCCGCTGCCGTGGTCAGGCTGGTCTGGATGCCTGGTGTAGCAGGGTCCAGATCGACCGTGGCCACATCGACGGTGCCATCCACATCCGTATCGTTGGTCGTTACCACCAGGCTCACCGGTACGCCCTGTCCGGTGGTGGTGTTATCGGGGTTGGCTACCGGTGGCTGGTTGAGCACTGTCACAGTGACAGTGGCATGGTCGCACAGCCCCGTCACTGGATCACAGATGGTGTAGGAGAAGACCGTCGTACCGCTGAAGCCCGGGGTGGGGGTGAAGACCAGACAGCCGTTGAGGCCCGTGGTCACCGTACCGTTGGCGGGCTGGGTGAAGACCGGTGCCGTCACCGTAGCAGTGGTGGCCGGTAGAACCACCGCTGTTGCTGTCATTAGCCAGCACACAGATGGTGGTTGAGGTACCGATGGCGTGGTGGCGTTGTCGGCCAGGGCCACGGGTGGCACACCGGCTCCGACCCCGATGGTGATCAGGGCGGTCAGCGAGGTGAGCCCCAGGTTATCATTGACCGTGTAGGGGATAGCCGTCACACCCGTGAAGCTGCCCACGGGGGAGAAGGTCACCTGGCCTGTGTTGTTGACCGTGTAGCTGCCCGCTGCCGTGGTCAGGCTGGTCTGGATGCCTGGTGTAGCAGGGTCCAGATCGACCGTGGCCACATCGACGGTGCCATCCACATCCGTATCGTTGGCGTTACCACTAAGCTCACCGGTACGCCCTGTCCGGTGGTGGTGTTATCGGGGTTGGCTACCGGTGGCTGGTTGAGCACCGTCACAGTGACTGTGTGCATTGTCGCACAGCCCCGTCACTGGATCACAGATGGTGTAGGAGAAGACCGTCGTACCACTAAAGCCAGGGGTGGGGGTGAAGACCAGACAGCCATTCAGGCACCAGCGGTAACCGTACCGTTGGCGGGCTGGGTGAAGACCGGTGCCGTCACCGTAGCCGTCGTGGCACCGGTGCCTCCGCTGTTGCTGTCGTTAGCCAGCACACAGATGGTGGTTGACGTGCCGGAGGGGGTGGTGGCGTTGTCGGCCAGGGCCACGGGTGGCACACCGGCTCCGACCCCGATGGTGATCAGGGCGGTCAGCGAGGTGAGCCCCAGGTTATCATTGACCGTGTAGGGGATAGCCGTCACACCCGTGAAGCTGCCCACGGGGGAGAAGGTCACCTGGCCTGTGTTGTTGACCGTGTAGCTGCCCGCTGCCGTGGTCAGGCTGGTCTGGATGCCTGGTGTAGCAGGGTCCAGATCGACCGTGGCCACATCGACGGTTCCATCCACATCCGTATCGTTGAGCGTTACCACTAAGCTCACCGGTACGCCCTGTCCGGTGGTGGTGTTATCGGGGTTGGCTACCGGTGGCTGGTTGAGCACTGTCACGGTGACAGTGGCATTGTCGCACAGCCCCGTCACTGGATCACAGATGGTGTAAGAGAAGACCGTCGTACCGCTGAAGCCCGGGGTGGGGGTGAAGACCAGACAGCCGTTGAGGCCCGTGGTCACCGTACCGTTGGCGGGCTGGGTGAAGACCGGTGCCGTCACCGTAGCAGTGGTGGCCGTGGAACCACCGCTGTTGCTGTCATTAGCCAGCACACAGATGGTGGTTGAGGTACCGGATGGCGTGGTGGCGTTGTCGGCCAGGGCCACGGGTGGCACACCGGCTCCGACCCCGATGGTGATCAGGGCGGTCAGCGAGGTGAGCCCCAGGTTATCATTGACCGTGTAGGGGATAGCCGTCACACCCGTGAAGCTGCCCACGGGGGAGAAGGTCACCTGGCCTGTGTTGTTGACCGTGTAGCTGCCCGCTGCCGTGGTCAGGCTGGTCTGGATGCCTGGTGTAGCAGGGTCCAGATCGACCGTGGCCACATCGACGGTGCCATCCACATCCGTATCGTTGAGTCGTTACCACCAGTGAGACGGGTACGCCCTGTCCGGTGGTGGTGTTATCAGGGTTGGCTACCGGTGGCTGGTTGAGCACCGTCACAGTGACAGTGTGCATTGGCGCACAGCCCCGTCACTGGATCACAGATGGTGTAGGAGAAGACCGTCGTACCACTAAAGCCCGGGGTGGGGGTGAAGACCAGACAGCCATTGAGGCCCGTGGTAACCGTACCGTTGGCGGGCTGGGTGAAGACCGGTGCCGTCACCGTAGCCGTCGTGGCACCGGTGCCTCCGCTGTTGCTGTCGTTAGCCAGCACACAGATGGTGGTCGACGTGCCTGAGGGGGTGGTGGCGTTGTCGGCCAGGGCCACGGGTGGCACACCGGCTCCGACCCCGATGGTGATCAGGGCGGTCAGCGAGGTGAGCCCCAGGTTATCATTGACCGTGTAGGGGATAGCCGTCACACCCGTGAAGCTGCCTACGGGGGAGAAGGTCACCTGGCCTGTGTTGTTGACCGTGTAGCTGCCCGCTGCCGTGGTCAGGCTGGTCTGGATGCCTGGTGTAGCAGGGTCCAGATCCACCGTGGCCACATCGACGGTGCCATCCACATCCGTATCGTTGGTCGTTACCACCAAGCTCAGACGGGTACGCCCTGCCCGGTGGTGGTGTTATCGGGGTTGGCTACCGGTGGCTGGTTGAGCACTGTCACAGTGACAGTCGGCTGGCACACAGCCCCGTCACTGGATCACAGATGGTGTAGGAGAAGACCGTCGTACCACTAAAGCCAGGGGTGGGGGTGAAGACCAGACAGCCATTGAGGCTCGCGGTCACCGTACCGTTGGCAGGCTGGGTGAAGACCGGTGCCGTCACCGTAGCAGTGGTGGCCGTAGAACCACCGCTGTTGCTGTCATTAGCCAGCACACAGATGGTGGTTGACGTACCGATGGGGTGGTGGCGTTGTCGGCCAGGGCCACGGGTGGCACACCGGCTCCGACCCCGATGGTGATCAGGGCGGTCAGCGAGGTGAGCCCCAGGTTATCATTGACCGTGTAGGGGATAGCCGTCACACCCGTGAAGCTGCCCACGGGGGAGAAGGTCACCTGGCCTGTGTTGTTGACCGTGTAGCTGCCCGCTGCCGTGGTCAGACTGGTCTGGATGCCTGGTGTAGTAGGGTCCAGATCGACCGTGGCCACATCGACGGTTCCATCCACATCCGTATCGTTGAGCGTTACCACTAAGCTCACCGGTACGCCCTGTCCGGTGGTGGTGTTATCGGGGTTGGCTACCGGTGGCTGGTTGAGTACGTTGACGCTCACCGTTGTACTAGCGCATTTGCTTGGGTCGGCCACATCACAAATGGTGTAACTAAAGCTGACCGGGCCAGTAAAGCCAGGAGCGGGTGTGTAGGTGATGGTGCCATCAGGGTTCACAGTTGCGGTTCCTGAGGTAGGTGTACCGACCGCAGGGAGGGTGACGTTGGTCAGACTAGCGGGGTTGCCCAGCTTATCCAGATCATTACCTAGCACGGCAATGGTCACTGGAGCACCCACGGTAGTGGTCTGGCTGTCAGGGCTGGGTACAGGCGGAGCCGACTGCACGCTGATGCTTACTGTAGTACTGGCGCACCTGGTAGGATCAGCCAAATCACAGATCTGGTAGGTGGCTACATCTGTGCCGGTAAAGCCTGCGTTCGGCGTATAGCTCAACACACCCGTGGTGGCGTTAATGCTGGCTGTGCCGTTGGTGAAGGCCGTCAGGATAGTCGGCACAGTCACGTTAGTCAATGAAGCAGGATTGCCCAGCTTGTCCAGATCGTTCGCCAACACCGTTACTGAAGTGGGTGTATTGAAGGCCGTCGTCTGGCTGTCAGCTATTGCGGTGGGCGGCGCCGACTGTACAGTTACAGTGACTGTGGTGCTACTACAGTTAGTAGGGTCTACTAGGTCACAGATCGTATAGCTGAAGCTGGCTGGGCCGGTGAAGCCGAAAGCAGGCGTGTAAGTGATGGTGCCATCAGGGTTCACGGCTGCTGTGCCTGAGGTAGGCGTACCGACAGTGGGTGGCGTTACATTCGACAGGCTGGCAGGGCCGCCCGTCTTATAAAGGTCATTGGTCAGTACGGCAATAATCACGGGCGTACCCAGGGCCGTGGTCCGGCTGTCGGGAGTAGTTACTACGCTCCGGCAATCTGCTGCTGGCCCGGTAATATTGACGAACTGCTCTAACGGCACTACGTTTCCACCAGCTGGCTGGCCGGAACGTGAATAAAAGCTATTCGCTACGTTAAGGGCGTACTGGTTTTCGGCCGCAGCAATAAACGGATCATTTGGTGGTAAAGGACTAATTGGACCGAAACAACCATTGCCCTGGAAGCTAAAGAGGGCCACTGGCACACCCTGCGCAAAGCTACCGTAGTCAGTTTCATCCGAGCTTTTGCCAATGATATAGTAATTAAATGCTGGGTCCAGGTTGAAGGCTGTGAAGTCCTGGCCGGGTTGGCCGGGTCCAAACTTCATGGGGTTCTTCTCCCAGCTTCCCCGAATATCCTGGATGTTCTGAATAGTAAACTGAACCGGTACCTTCAGGGTATATTGAGCGGTACTCCCTCTTTCGACTGGGCCCGGATTGTTGCTGCTTGGCAAGCTATAATTGGGAATAACAAAGGCCGTGTACCGGTTGGTGCTCCGGTCGTAGGTTACCTTGAAGTTGACCGTGTTCGGGGAGAGTTGAATCTGCCCATATCCGAGGTAGCTCGTTAGAAAGAAGCATACCCATATAGTTGAAAATGAGAAAGCGTATTTCATTGGGAAACTTTTTAAATAGCTGGTATAACGGCGGGTTTAATCAGCTCGTGTGCCAAACTTCGTGATGGATAAATGCCGGACAGGCTCATTCGACCCTTGTTAACTGGGTCATTATCAGGGTATTTGCTCCCGAATTGTGAAGAAGGATTGGAAGAATATGTTGCCGGGGTGGTTCTTGACGACGTTCTGATAAATGAACTCGACATCGTTTCCAGTACCCTGAAAGACTACGTCCCCATTCATGTTGATGTCTCCGGTGAAATAGCCTCTCAATCGGAAGAAAGGTGTCTTGAATACATTACCTGTCGCGTCGATTACCTGCTGATAGACGACGTTGACATCGTTGTTTGTACCTTGACTGATCACGGAGTTGTGCGGTGCGGCGGGGGCCTGATCGTAGAGCGCGTTGCCAGCCCACAAGGCCACTCCCTGTTCCACAACAACCTGGGCTTGATTGATCGCCGAATTTGAGTAAGTAAAGGTTGGTGTCGAGGTGCGACGGAAGTCTACCACCGTACCCGTTGTGCTCAGCGGAATAGCTGTCCTGGTCATTACACCCAGGTGATTGCGGTGCTTGACTGTGACATAGTAGTTGCTGGCTGTAGCCGTATTGAATTGCACCGGAGATAGCCCATCCAGATCAACCACATCTCCGTCACGCTGGAGCAGCGCCGAGCGGCTATCCACAATTTGCGTCGCATCAGCGGGGTTGCGCAGTTCCACAAACACCCAGTCGACAATAGCATTGGCTCCTGTTGCCGTATAGACGGCTGGATTGACAGTGCCTGTTGCCGTAAGTGCACTGAAACTGGTGTAGGGACTACTCGTAGGAAGGAAGTTGCGAACCCGCAGGTCATCGCGCATTAGTGTATCAGGCAGGAATGCTCCAAACAGAGCGCCCTGTAGGTAGGCTTTTGCCCGGAGCACTACCGGACCCTGGCCTACATTGATCGTCACCGTGGTGCTGGCGCACTTGGTGGGGTCTGCCAGATCACAGATCTGATACGTGGCCACGTCGGTACCTGCAAAGCCTGCGTTAGGCGTATAGCTTAACACCCCGGTGGCCGCATCGACACTCGCCGTACCATTGGTGAAAGCTGTCAGGATAGTCGGTACCGTTACATTAGTCAGAGAGGCGGGATTGCCCAGCTTATCGAGGTCATTGCCCAGGATAGTCAGCGAGGTCGGTGTGTTGAAGGCTGTTGTCTTGCTGTCAGGGAAGGCCGTAGGCGGAGCCGACTGCACATTGACCGTGACCGTGGTGCTTGAGCACTTGGTGGGATCGACCACATCACAGATGGTGTAGCTGAAGCTGGCCGGGCCGGTAAAGCCAACAGCCGGGGTGTAGGTCACCGTGCCATCAGGATTCACGGTGGCTGTACCGCTCGAGGGTGTGCCTACAGTGGGCAAGGTGACGTTGGTCAGGCTGGCCGGGCTTCCCGTCTTATCGAGGTCATTGACCAGCACGGCGATAGTTACTGGGGTGCCCAAAGCAACCGTCCGACTGTCAGGATTGGCCACAGGGGGAGCACTGCTCACATTGATCGAAACCCTGGCCGTATCACACAGACTAGGGTTGACCACATCGCAGAGCTGGTAGATAAAGCTGTCCGTCCCGGCTGAGCCTGGATTGGGCGTGTAGGTAATGGTGCGGTTGGCATTCACCGTCAAGGTGCCCTTAGTGGGCTGGGCTGTTATGGTGGGCGCAGTGACATTAGTGAGATTAGCCGGGGCCCCAGTGCGGTCCACATCGTTGGTCAGCACCGTCAGGCTCCGGGGCTGATTGTAGGCCAAGGTGTAGCTGTCAGGATTGGCCACGGGGGGAGCCGACAATACGTTGATGCTCACCCTGGCCGTATCGCACAGGCTGGGATTGACTACATCGCAGAGCTGGTAGATGAAGCTGTCCTGTCCCGCCGAACCAGGGTTAGGCGTGTAGGTGATGGTGCGGTCAGCGTTGACCGTCAGGGTGCCCTTGATGGGCTGGGCCACAATGGTGGGGGCGGTGACGTTGGTCAGGTTGGCCGGGGCTCCCGTGCGGTCCACATCATTGGTCAGCACCGTCAGGCTCCGGGGCTGATTGTAGGCCAAGGTGTAGCTGTCAGGATTGGCCACGGGGGGAGCCGACAATACGTTGATGCTCACCCTGGCCGTATCGCACAGGCTGGGATTGACTACATCGCAGAGCTGGTAGATAAAGCTGTCCGTCCCGGCTGAACCTGGGTTAGGCGTGTAGGTGATGGTGCGGTCAGCGTTGACCGTCAGGGTGCCCTTGATGGGCTGGGCCACAATGGTGGGGGCGGTAACGTTGGTGAGATTAGCCGGAGCACCCGTGCGGTCCACATCATTGGTCAGCACCGTCAGGCTCCGGGGCTGATTGTAGGCCAACGTGTAGCTGTCGGGGTTGGCCACGGGCGGGGCACTGCTCACGTTGATGCTCACTCTGGCCGTGTCACACAGACTAGGGTTGACTACATCGCAGAGCTGGTAGATGAAGCTGTCCGTCCCGGCTGAACCTGGGTTAGGCGTGTAGGTGATGGTGCGGTCAGCGTTGACCGTCAGGGTGCCCTTGATGGGCTGGGCCACAATGGTGGGGGCGGTGACGTTGGTCAGGTTGGCCGGGGCACCCGTGCGATCCACATCATTGGTCAGCACCGTCAGGCTCCGGGGCTGATTGTAGGCCAAGGTGTAGCTGTCAGGATTGGCCACGGGGGGAGCACTGCCTATAATAATGCTTACTCTGGCCGTATCACAGAGGCTGGGATTGACTACATCGCAAAGCTGGTAGATGAAGCTGTCCTGTCCCGCCGAACCAGGGTTAGGCGTGTAGGTGATAGTCCGGTTGGCGTTGACCGTCAGGGTGCCCTTAGTGGGCTGGGCTGTTATGGTGGGGGCGGTAACGTTGGTCAGGTTAGCCGGGGCACCCGTGCGATCCACATCATTGGTCAACACCGTCAGGCTCCGGGGCTGATTGTAGGCCAAGGTGTAGCTGTCGGGATTGGCCACGGGGGGAGCCTGACAATACGTTGATGCTCACCCTGGCCGTATCGCACAGGCTGGGATTGACTACATCGCAGAGCTGGTAGATGAAGCTGTCCGTCCCGGCTGAGCCTGGGTTAGGCGTGTAGGTGATGGTGCGGTCAGCGTTGACCGTCAGCGTGCCCTTGGTGGGCTGGGCCACTATGGTGGGGGCGGTGACGTTGGTGAGGTTAGCCGGGGCACCCGTGCGATCCACATCATTGGTCAGCACCGTCAGGCTCCGGGGCTGATTGTAGGCCAGCGTGTAGCTGTCGGGGTTGGCCACGGGCGGGGCACTGCTCACGTTGATGCTCACTCTGGCTGTATCACACAGACTGGGGTTGACCACATCACAGAGCTGGTAGATGAAGCTGTCCGTCCCGGCTGAGCCTGCATTGGGCGTGTAGGTGATGGTGCGGTCAGCGTTGACCGTCAGCGTGCCCTTGGTGGGCTGGGCCACTATGGTGGGGGCGGTGACGTTGGTCAGGTTAGCCGGGGCACCCGTGCGATCCACATCGTTGGTCAGCACCGTTAGGCTCCGGGGCTGATTGTAGGCCAGTGTGTAGCTGTCGGGGTTGGCCACGGGCGGGAGCACTGCCCACGTTGATGCGTCACCCTGGCTGTATCACACAGGCTGGGATTGACCACATCACAGAGCTGGTAGATGAAGCTGTCCGGTCCGGCTGAACCTGGATTAGGCGTGTAGGTGATGGTGCGGTTGGCGTTGACCGTCAGCGTGCCCTTGGTGGGCTGGGCCACAATGGTGGGGGCGGTGACGTTCGTGAGATTAGCCGGGGCCCCCGCGCGGTCCACATCATTGGTCAACACCGTTAGGCTCCGGGGCTGATTGTAGGCCAACGTATAGTTGTCGGGATTGGCCACGGGGGGAGCGCTCCCTATACGTTGATGCTTACTCTGGCCGTGTCGCACAGGCTGGGATTGATTACATCACATAACTGGTAGATAAAGCTGTCCGTCCCGGCTGAACCTGCATTAGGCGTGTAGGTGATGGTGCGGTTGGCATTCACCGTCAGGGTGCCCTTGGTGGGCTGGGCTGTTATGGTGGGGGCCGTCACGTTGGTCAGGTTGGCCGGGGCACCCGCCCGATCCACATCGTTGGTCAACACCGTCAGGCTCTGGGCCTGATTGTAGCTCAGCGTGTAGCTGTCGGGATTGGCCACGGGCGCAAAATTCTGGTTGACGTTGAGCGTAACCTGCCCCCTGAGGTTGTCGCCCCGGCTGTCACGGTAATATACCCGGTTCGTAACGGTTGCGTTCGCCACAGCCGACCGGAGTGCGGTTACCCTAAAAGACAGGGTATCTCTCTGGCCCAGAATAAGATCACCCAGCAAATACCCCGACTGGTCGAGCGGGAATATCGTATTGGGGGCTGTCTGGTCTGGTATAACGGTGGTCCGGTTGCGTCGGGTACTGCCCGCAACGTATTGAAGGCCAGCCGGAATGGTATCTGTAATGTTAATAACGTTGCGGCTCCGAAGCGACTGGTTCTCCACCGTAATTCGGTAGGTTATTTCATCGCCAGGGTCTATTACGCCGGGTTGCCCGTTATCGACGGTAATGGAAGCCAGCTTACCGACTAAAATTTTACGGTCGGGTGTAACCGTAGTGCCTAGGTCGAGGAAAGGAAGGGCATTTCCGGCCGTAGCCGCATCTTCGCCCCAGGCAATGGCGAGGCGGGTGCCGTCCAGCGTATACACGCGCATACCCGTCTGGTCGTTGTCGGTATTGTCAAATATCCGTAGTGATTGATCCGCGATCACCTGAAAGGCAGCATTGTATCTGCCCCCGTTTGGATCGGTTAAGGGACCCGTTGTCGGGTCGCCGTCAAAATCAGCATAGATGGTTGTTGCCTTGGTGGCCAGCACCCAGACCGGGCTGCCATTGGCGCTTAAATCGGAGGAACCCGGCCCATACCCAACAATACCGGAGGTCGTCAGAAACACTTCGGGCAGTAACGAAAAGCCCCAGTCCCATTCTGATTGTTGTGTCGCGTCAGCATCATGAACACCCACGGCGAAAAAGCGGTCCGATTCGTTGTTGGTGAAAAAATGGGCTCCCGAATTATCGGGCATGTTATACCGATACGTTGCTTTGGCGCCCACCGTAAATGAGGTAACGCCGGTGGTTGTCCGGGCGTTTATCGTCAGGCTTGACGGGCCAGGATTATAAATAAACGCATTGACATCGGCATTCGGATTCGTTCGGCCTACGGGATTGTAATAGCAGTTATCCCACAGCACGGTAGGATACATGGCAAAGGATCGGGATTCATACCCTACCGCCGAGGCGATATCGCCGGTGACCAGATCCACCTGAATGGGTTTGTTAGCGGTAACCTTAGCACCTGCCCGCACATCGCCAACGGCAGCAGTGCTTAAATGATAACTCTCCCCCTCATTTAATATCGCCGTAAAATCTGTTGTGCCGTTTCCATCTGCATCGATCTGAATAGTCGTGGCGTTATCGCGGGCCATGACGAAAATTGACGTGTACTCAAACAGACAGCAGGTGGCGCCCACGTTTAGGTCGGTGGTTTCCCCAATGGGCAGTTGAAACTCCAGGTCGTACACAGAGGTATCATACACCTCTACCGATGACCCAAGTACGGAGCCAGGCACAGTAGGTATCGCCACCCGCGTTACGGCCAGAAACTGCGTAGATGCGATTTTGTCCCGACCATCAAAAAAGCGCGTACCGGCATTTCGGGGTAAAACAACGTTGTTCGCCAGGTTGATCCGATCCCCTGACTTAATCAGGTCGGTTGTGTAGCCGGGCGGTATACCGTTGCTGGGGTTGTTGTCGCCCCAAACCTGGGTGCTGGCCTGTAGTGTACCTGGATAGCTGGCCTGATACCCATCTTCCCAGTGATCGTAATAAATGATCGCATTATCGCCGGACGATACGAGGGAAATATTGACAGAGATAGTGTTTGATATAGGGTTGGTAGCGTCGCCAGGATTTGAAAGGCATTCTGAAGCTGCTGTTCCGGCAGGGGAATGTAATATACGTTGTCGGGAACAGCCTGGGCGTAGGTCTGGTTAGCAACAAAAAGACTAATTGCAATCCATAACAGACCAATTAACGTCGAATAAATATGTTTCATCAGCAATGAAGTGTCAATCTGTGCTCACCGAAACAAAAAATATACCACGATTAGTGTACTAGCCTGGTAGAGTATGTTTTTTATAAGTTCAAATGATCATTTTTTCTTACTCACTGATTAT
Organism: uncultured Cytophagales bacterium; assembly: GCA_963750355.1. Classification (GTDB taxonomy): domain Bacteria; phylum Bacteroidota; class Bacteroidia; order Cytophagales; family Spirosomataceae; genus Fibrella. The sequence goes on from CAVVQL010000005.1 coordinate 187,815, forward strand.
CAGGCTATAGTGTTGTGAGCTATGCGTTCAGATACTAACGGTATCCTTACTGGGTAGAGCTGGCCCTGTATAACAGGGGTAAACTCGCCTACCAATTTTCATGCCGGTTAATAAACCACCTGTACTGGCCATCAGATGGCATTACCCTGTCGGCGGGTGTTTACACCAGGTTGCCGACTCATAGTAGATACGACGGAGAGCCGACCCACGAAGAAGTAGAAACGATCTGGTTGGCTATTTTCTATTTAGCCTGGCCGGAAGGCAATAATCGGGCCAGTTAATCTACGTCAACCTCTTCTCTCCCTTACTTCGTTGAAAAAGGTACTTTTACTCATTTTATTGCCAGTAAGCTTAGTGGCCCAGCCTGTTGAGCGACTGGTAAAGGTGGTTGTTGCCCCCGACCATACCGACTGGACGTACAAGACCGGTGAGCCGGTGCGCTTCACCATCAGTGTTCTCAAGCATGGCAACCCTGTTTCGGGGGCCAGCGTGACCTACAAAATTGGGCCGGAGACTGATGCCCGCTACTAAAACCGAAACCGCGTCGATTGCAAACGGAACCCTGACCGTAGCGGGCGGAACCATGAACGTACCCGGCTTTTTGCGTTGCGTAGCCACCGTGCAGGTCGATGGTAAAGAATACCGGGGACTGGGCACGGCCGGGTTCAGTCCGGCTAATATTAAGCCGACGGTGACGAACCCGAGCCGATTTTCAGACTTTCTGGGACGGTGCCAAAGCTGAACTGGCCAAAGTGCCCATCGACGCCCGGATGACACTTACTGCCTGAGCGCTGCACGGAGAAAGTGAATGTCTATCATGTGAACCTGCAAAATTGGGGATCAGGTACATCGCGGCTCTATGGCATATTGTGCGTACCAAAAGGCGAGGGGAAATTTCCCGCCCTGTTGCAAGTACCCGGTGCTGGTGTGCGGCCCTACGGGGGCGATATAGCCAATGCCGAGCGGGGTGTGGTTACGTTTCAGATTGGCATCCACGGCGTTCCTGTCAATCTGGACCCGTCGGTGTATACGTCGCTGGCGGGTGGGGCCATTCAGAATTACCCGATGGCTAACCTCGACGACCGCGACCGCTACTATTACAAGCGGGTGTATCTGGGCTGCATTCGGTCGGTTGATTTTCTGGCCGGTCTGCCGCAGGTCAACGCGGAGCGGATGGCTGTAACGGGCGGTTCGCAGGGGGGCGCACTGAGCATTGTCACGGCGGCACTGGATAGGCGCATCAAGTGGCTGGGTGCCTTTTACCCGGCTCTGAGCGATATGACGGGCCACCTCAACGGCCGGGCGGGCGGCTGGCCGCATATGTTTACCGGCTCCAGCACTGAATGGACCAATAAGGCCGACAAGATCAAAACGGTGGGGTATTACGACGTAGTGAATTTTGCCCGGCTGCTGAACGTACCCGGCCGGTATTCGTGGGGGTTCAACGACGAAACATGCCCCCCAACGTCGATGTACGCGGCTTATAACGTGATTTCCGCTCCCAAAACGCTTGAGCTATTCGAGGATACCGGCCACTGGACGTACCCCGAAGAAACCGAGCACATGACCAACTGGCTGCTGGAACAGCTCATGAAGTGACGCGCTGATTGGGTGCGGACCGGGCGTGTTCAGGCCAGGCCATGTTCAACGGCAAACTTTACCAGGTCGGCGGGTTTGTTGATACCGAGCTTCAGGTTGATGTTGTTGCGATGAGTCTTCACCGTAGCGATGCTTAGAAATAGCTTTTCGGCAATTTCCTCGTTCGTGAAGCTCTGCCCAACCAGGCCAATAATCTCAATCTCGCGTTTGGTCAGTTGAAATTGCTTCTGAAATGAATCGTCGGCATGCTGGTTGGGCGTGGTCGATTTGGTGAGCTTGGGGTCGTAGTAGCGTTTTCCCGCCAGTACGGTGTCGATGGCGTTCAGCACCTCATCAACACCGGAATTTTTTAGAATATACCCCGGTACGCCCAGCCGCTGGCAGTCTTCCACAAACTTGCGGTCGCTGTACATGGTGAGCATGATGATGCGTACGGCCGGGTAGCTCTTGAGCAGCTTCTCGGCCACGTCCAGCCCGTTCAGGTGCGGCATGTTAATATCCAGCAGCACCACATTGGGCTGAAGCCGATGAACGGCATCAAGCACGTCTTTTCCGCTAAATACCTGCCCGACCACCTGAATAGGGCCTTCGGCAGCCAGCATCATTTTCATACCATCATTGAATAGTTGATGGTCATCGGCAATGAGAATTTTGATCGGTTGATCCATGACAGAGAGTGGTTAACGTGAGTTGTGAATAGTCGTTTTGTAATTGGTTAATCATCAGAGTTTTGCTTTCGCCTGGCCCAACGGCCTTCGACTCCGCTCAGGGTGACAGGAAACTCAGGTACGTTAGCTAAACATCCAGATGTGGCTTGTCACCCTGAGCGGAGTCGAAGGGCCAGGCGAAAGCAAGCCTGCCTAAGTCTGATCCATAACAGGAGTGGTTTAGTAGGGAATGTCAATAATGGTCGTTACGCCGTCGGGGCTTGTGTCTACGTCGATAGTGCCATGTATGAAGGCCACTTTAGACTGTAAATTCGTGTAGTGTGGCGGGGAAGAGCCATTGGTCTCGGCGATCAGCACCAGACTTGTTTCCCCGTAGACCAACTGAAACGTGGCCTGCGTGACGCTGGCGTTTGCCGCAATATCATTGATAAGCTCAACCGCGATTCGGAAAAGCTGCACCTCCAGGCTGGTGTCCAGCCGCCGTTCCTGCCCGGCCACAATGTACTGAAACGAAATGGATCTACTGGCCGACACTTTGTCAATCGTTTCGGCCAGCGATTTGGCCAGGCCCAACTGCGCAAAATTCTTGGGCATCAGGTTGTGCGACACCGTGCGCAGGTTCTCAACCGCCCGGTCGAGCAGCAGGCGGGCCTCGGTCAGGAGTGGGTACGTTTCGCGCACACCCGGCTTGCGCAGTACGCTGGATACGTACCCAATGGCGGTGGAAAGTATAGCCCCAACATCGTCGTATAAATCTTCGGCAATGCGATTTCGCTCAATTTCCAGGGCTTCAATGATCTGCCCCGACTGCGCCTGTTGGTGCTGATGCAGCGTGGTGAGCAGTTGCTCGTTTGCCCGGCGGTAGTTGGTGAACCCGAAATACAGCACGCCCAGCGACAGCAGCACCAGATCGACCAGGTAGTTGATGATGACCAGCCCTTCGTTGGTAAACTCAAAAAGTGGGTGGCCCATCCGGGTAAGCCCGACATTGAGCAGAAAAAGGGATAGCGACCCAAACTGCAAGGCCGTTATGCCCGCGTAAAACAAGATGATGGGTTCGCGCCGACGGATTCGCTCGCCTAAACTCAGCATGGCCAGCGGAAGCACCAGCAGCGAAAACAGGAGGGTTAGCACCACCAGCAGTCGGAAATAAAACGGCGGCACTGCGTTGAACAGGACCAGCAGCAAGGTAAGCCCGGAGGCCGTGACAATGCTGTATTTGAACCAGTTAACCCAGCGAAACAGCCGGCTGTTCAGGGCGGTCTGGCCAATGAACCGTTGCATGAAGTGCAGTTGCGCCCAGACAATGAGCCAGGCCGACAGAGTTTGCGGATACCAGTTATTGACAGCCGGTGTATTGGGCCACAGGTACTGAAAACTCAGGCCGGAAGCCGCGCCGAGGTGAAACGCATGGGCGCTGATCACCAGCATAAACAAGCCGTATAGCCCATCGGCCGTAGCAATCCATACCATCCCGGTCAGCAGCAGCACCAGCACGGTGAAACCAGCCAGCATGCCCCAGAGCAGATGCCGCTGCCGGTCATACTGCTCAAAGGCAACAGGTGCCCAGAGTTGCAGCCGGGCATTCAGCACTTCGCCATGTTTAGCCAGCCTGACAAACACATCAGTTGGCCGCTGGGCGTTGGGCTGAATCGGGAAAACCCAGTTGTAATGCGGGAATCCACGCGAGGAGAAAGGCAGCGAATCGCCGGTACATACCTGACTGATCAGCTTGTCATCAACCAGTTGGTAGAAGTCAATCTGATTGATTCGGGGATTGGCGACTTCCAGATAAAGCAGCCGGACATTGCTTGCCGGTACCCGAAAATGTAGCCAATGGGTAGCCGTCGTGTAATTTTTGAGAAGCCGATCACCCGGCAATGCACTAAACCGCCGCTGACTGTATAGCGCCCTGATTTGCGGTAAACGTCAACTGCCGCGTCGAGTCGGCGAAGGTTTCCAGCGAACCGGCTATCGTTACCCGCTGCCCCGGTTGCAGCACTACCGGTTGCTGACCGTGGGCCAGGCCGGTAAGCAACAGCAGCGGGAGTAAAAGGGCGTAGAGGACGTTCAACGGGTAGCAGTTTGATCAAAAGTAGGGTGGGGCGCCGTTCCCTAACATACTAACTTGTTTGTATTTTTTCGGGCATCAGCAAACGCATGATGGTGCCCTGCGGGCCAGAATCGAGGTGGATGGTAGCCTCAAGGGTATGGGCGCGGGCGTACAGATTTTTGAGGCCAATGCCGCCCGCTTCCCAGGTATGTTCCACGTCGAAGCCCCGCCCGTTGTCGGATACGGTCAATTGCCAGCCAGCCGGTGTACAGCAAAGTGAAACGTGCCCCTCGGTTGCCTGAGCGTGTTTAACCATGTTGGTAATCAGTTCACTGGTGATTCGGTAGAGGTGCAGCGACTGCGTGGCCGACAGGGGGCAGGGCAGTCCGTCATGGTCGAACGTCAACCGGATATCGCCGCTTTGGGTACGTTGCTGCACGAGTTCCGAAAGGGCCGTTGCCAGTCCTTTCCGGGCCAGATCGGGCGGCAGGCTGTCGCGGAGGATCTGATCGAGGCTGGCATCCGTTTTCTGGATAAACGCCATCGCCTCCGTCAGCAGGGGTGATGGTGGTAACTCAGTAAGGATGGCGCGGGCGCTGTTGAGCCGGCCGCCCACGTCGGTCAGCAGGAGGTTGCCCACCTGCTGCCGTTCGGATTCCAATACGCCGATAATGTCGTTGTTGGTCTGCTGCCGGGTTTGCGCCAGGCTGATACGCAGTCGGCGCTGTTCATTGGTGAAGTTGCGGTAGCGGTAGGCCAGCAGGTAGGCAAATATGACCAGGTCGATGAAAAAGTTAACCATCAGAATCAGGTACGCCTCCACGAAGAAAACCCCGTCGGGCTGGTAGCGCATCAGGTTCTGGGCAAAAACAAAGAGCTGACCGACAATCTGAATGCCAAAGCCAGCGGCGTAGAGCCGTTTCACCGTATCGGCGGATCGCAGCCCGACGACAATCACGTAGATAAACAGAATGAAGGCCACGTTGGCCAACACCGTGTGCACGGTTGTAACCACCCGGTAAGACCCCGTGTAGGCCGTTGTCAGCCCGGTTATCTGCGCAATGGTTAAACAGAGAAAAGCAGCCCAAAAAGTACATTTGAGCAGCTGCGTGGCCCAAAACAGCGGTTTCGACGTTGTTTTTAACTGTAGAAAATACTGCTGAAACTGCAACATGGCCGGGACATACAGCCATAAGGCCCAGATTACGGCGTCGGGGTGGTTGATGGTCGGAAGTCGGGGCCAGAGGTACTGAAAACCCAGCCCGGTATCGGCGAACTGCCGCAGGGCCAGGGCCAGAATGTACAGCCCATACCAGCCATACACCGGATCGCGCGTGGCGAGGAAGAACAGAAAGGCCAGCAACGCCACCAGGCCAACGACCCCGGAAAATAGGCCCCATAGAAAGTATTCGCGCTGCTCTTTATTCTCAAAATCGTCGGTGCGCCACAGAATCAATTCGGTGGTCAGGTTTTCGTAGCGCTTGTCGAGCCGGAGGTAATAATCTGTCTGCTGGTTAGGCGCTACCGTCAGCAGATACACGAAGGTTTTGGTGGGCGATGGCCGCTGCGCAAACGGGAACCGGCTGCCCGTTTCACCCAGCGACACAACCGTTCCGTTCGTTACCGCAAACAACTCAACCCGGTCGATAGTGTGGTTACGAACGTCGAACGAAAATTCCCTGGGCAAGCTGTCGGCCCTGAGGCGAAAGCGAAACCAGTGAATCGATTCGGTGTACCCAACATTGATGCGGCGTTTACGGACCGGCTCGAAGGAACGTACCTGCATTACGTCCTGAACCGTGGCTGTGCCACGTTTATCTTCCCAATGAAACAACGGCATGGGCTGCTCGGTCATCCGGTTCATCGACGACCTATGGTAAGTCGCCAGACCCAGCATAGCCGCCACCACCAGCCCGAAGAGCAGAATTAGTTTCTTGCTCATGCCGGCACAGGGGTATCAAACAGCACGCTGATCATCAGTGAATTGCCTGTCTCTGTGGCGTCAATCAGCAACTCAGCTTTCAGCAGGCTGGCTTTAGCTCGTAGGTTGGCCAGGTCAGTTTCAGGTAGGCTGGCGGGCAGGCCATCATCTTCTACCGAGAGGGTCACCTGCTCATCATGGTACAGCAGTTGAACAATCACTTCGGTAGCGCTGGCGTGCTGTTGGGCGTTTCGAATCAGTTGCGTTGCCAGGCTGAAGAGGAGTTGTTCCCGCTGCTCATCCAGTGGTCTAACCGTACCCAGGCTCACAAACTGAACCGGAACCAGGTCGCGGCGGGTCAGTTTACGGGCCGCTTCGGCAATGCCCTGCATGAGGTGGGGCCGGGCTGCGTTCAGCGGCCTTCCGTCGGGCCGCGTTCGGTCGGGCCGGGCTGCGTCGTTGGGAAGCAACTGATGCGAGAGGGTACGCAACTCATCGGCGGCCTCGTCCAGCAGGGTCTGCGCCCGTTGCAGCGGGGTTGTTGCTGAGGCTCGCGCCAGCCGGGAGAGGTAGCCTTTAGCGGTGGCCAGCAGCGGACCAAGGTCGTCGTGCAGGTCCTGCGCCAGCCGCTGCCGTTCGTCTTCCAGTGAGTGGATCACCTGTTGCTGCGCGTTCTGCCGGTTATGCAGCAGGCTCAGTTCCAGTTGCTGAGTACGCTGCTGGGCGTGGGTGTAACGATAAGCCAGGCCATAAGTAAAGAAGATCAGGTCGGTCAGCACCGATAAGCCCAGCACCACGTAGGTTTCCACATCGAACGGCAACGGCCAGCCCCGCGCCTGACAAAAATTGATGACCGTCACCAGCACGTATCCCGTAAACTGCACCGTCAGCGCGTAGCCATAATACCGCACCATCGGCTCCCGTTCGCGCCGTCTCTCATAAAGGCTGACAAGCATTAGCCCCACCAAAAGCGGCACAAAACAGGACGTACCCAGCGAAACGACCTTGTACATATACCGTTCGTGCCCCGGCAAGTTCAGCAGCTCGACGGCAATGGCCCCAAGAAGCGCCACGGTTACGAACCATTTGAACCCGTTGACCCATCGGAATGCCCGGCTATTGCGGCTGTTCTGATGAATGAAATACTGCATGAACGTTAGCTGCGCCACCATGGCCGCCCACACATACAGGTAGACCGGCGAAAACTCATTGATGGTCGGCAAGGTGGGCCATAGATACTGAAAGCCAAGCCCGGCATCGGAAAACAGGTGCATGGTGATGAAGTGCAGGTACAGACTGTACCAGACGTAAATCCAGTCGCGGAGGGCCACCAGCATTACCATGTTGAGCACCAGCACCATGCAGATGATGCCAATGTAAATACCCCACAGAAAGTACTCGGTGCGGTCAGCAGCCAGAAAAGCGGGCCGGTGCCAGAGCTGCATGGAAAAAGAAAGAATGGCGTGGGGCTGCTTCACCCGCAGGTAATACTGGGCCTGCCGCCCCGCCCCGGAACGTACCTGAATCGGGAACACGTAGTTATTGGACTGATAAGGGCGCTGACTGAACTGGAACCGGTCGCCGGTAAGGCTCAGCGAGTTCATCTGCCCGTTGCTCACCTCGATCAGCTCCAGTTCGTCCAGATTAGCGTACTCAATTTCGAGCATTAGCTGGCGTTGCTGCGGAGTCGCCAGGGAGCTGTCGAGCGCAAAAAACAGCCAGTGGGTTGCGGTGGTGTTATAGCCAAAATCCTGGCGGTTGGTCAGGCTTGTCTGCTGCTGAAACTGCCCGGCCCGCTGGCGGTCAATGACCTGCTGAATGGTCAGTTTGCCCGTCGAATCGGTCAGATGAAACAGCCGGTTTTGCAGCGAAATCTCGCCGGGTACGTTCGCCTGACCAGCGGCGAAAGGCATGAGGCGGTTGATGGCCTTGCGCATGGCCTGCGCCGGAGAGCAGCCACAAAAGCCAGAGACAGCTAAACCGGTTCATATCGAGGATCAGGAAGGAAAAGCCAAAGCAACCTCTTTTTTTGAAAAATACAAACAAGGTTGTATGGATACGGCCCTACCCGGCAGGCAACCTTTGTATCACCCAAACGGGACAAAATCCTTTCTCTTTTTTTAACCAAATCAACCAATCAAGTACCATGAAAAACGGTCTTAATACCCTCGCCTTATGCCTGATTACCCTGTTGTCGTTCGCCCAGGGAAAGTGTTCAATGAACCAGCTGGCGTTTAACCCCGGCGACAAAATAGTTCGGGTAAATGACATCTACTCAAACGGTATAGATAACAGCGAAGGCTCGGCCCTGTATTCGGTTTCTATGACGGTAGACGTACCCAATAAGAAAGCCAGCAATGTGGTGCTGGTAGAGCTGAAGAGCGGCAAACGGTGGCTGATGAACAAGGTCAATGCAGTCAACAGTGTCAATATTCCCGTCAAATGCGCGGCGGGTGATGTGAACGGCTTACCGGGCTATTCCTTCAAAGGAACAGGTACCAGCATGGCGATCTACTTCGTGCCCAAAAACGGAGACGATATGCGGGTTGTGTACTACCTGCCCAATGGCCCGCAGGACTGGCAGACCCAGAATTAGGAAGTAGAATACAGCGCAACCAGCCAACTGAATCCCGGACTGAACCACACTCAGGCCGGGATTTTTGCTGATAGCCAGTTCATTAGCCTGAAAATACAAACAAGGTTGTATGGATTGCCCCCTACCTGATGCGCCACCTTTGTATCAGCCAAACGGGATAGGACCCCTGGCGTAAGAACCTTCCTATTTTTTAACCAATCGATCAGATACAGGCATGAAAACGACACAGACAGTAGGCATCATCGGGGCGGGAGTAAGCGGCCTGGTCACGGCCAAAACCATGCGGGAACATGGCTTTTCGGTCGTGGTATTCGAGCGCGAAGCTGAATTGGGCGGCGTCTGGGCGTCGACCCGGCGCTACCCCAACGTGACCACCCAGAACACCCGCGACACCTACACGTTCTCGGACTTTCCGATGCCCAAACATTACCCTGAATGGCCCACCGGTCAGCAGGTGCAGGAATACCTGACCAACTACGCCCGGCAGTTCGGCATTCTGCCCGCAATCCGGTTCAGCACCAGCGTGGAGCGGACCGAAGCCATTGACGACGGTGCGGGCGGCTGGAGGGTTCACACGCAACAGTATGGCCAGCCTAGCCAGACCATCGTTGATTTTTTGGTGGTGTGCAACGGCGTGTTCAACGAGCCAAACGTACCCAGCCTGCCCGGCCGCGATTTATTCAACGGCACGGTGATTCACAGCACCGAGATGCGGCAGCACCACCTCGACGCGGCCCGGCATCAGAAAGTGGCGGTGGTGGGGTTTGCCAAATCGGCCCACGATATTCTGGCGCAGGTGAGCAGCGTATCCGATAAGCCGGTTTGTATTTACCGCGAGGCCAAATGGAAAATGCCCCGCCTGTTTTGGGGCCTGAATGTCAAGTACCTGCTGCTGCACCGCTTTGGCGAGTCGCTGTTTCCGTACCGGGCCTTGTTCGGCATCCATAAATTCCTGCACGGGCCACTCGGCAAACCGGTAACGGGCCTGCTGGTGAAGACTCTGGGCAAGCTGGTAGCCGCTCAACTGACGCTCAGGAAAAGTGGCCTGCTGCCCGACAAACCCTTCGACAGCATTGCCAACTGCTCCATCGGGCTCACGTCTGACGGATTCTACGAGCGGGCCGCTTCGGGCGAGATTCAGCTGGAGAAAGGCGAGATCGACCGCTTTATCCCGGAAGGCGTGGTGCTGAAAATGGGTAAGACAATTCTGGCCGATCAGGTGATTTTTGCGACGGGTTTCCGGCAAACGGTGCCGTTTTTCGACGAGGCCATCAGCCACCGGATTCGCAACCAGAAAGGCTGGTTCCAGTTATACCGCAACGTGCTGCCCGTCGACGTACCTAACCTGACATTTGTCGGGTATAATCCCTCGCTGTTCACGCCGTTCACCTCCGAACTGGCCGCTCATTATTCAGCCCAATATTTCAAAGGTCAGCTGAACGTACCCAACGCGCAGGCCATGAAAATGGAGATTGCCCTGCATCAGGACTGGCTGGTTCAGCGCGCGCCCCGCAGCAACGCCTCAGGTACGTGCATCATTCCCTTCTCGTTTCACCATGCCGATGAACTTATGCGCGACATGGGCCTGAACACCCGCCGCACCCGCAACCCCATTACCGAGTTCATAAAGCCGTTTAACCCCGCTATTTATAAGGGACTTGCCGCCGAATTGCAGGCTTTGCATCCGGTAAAAGCGGACATAAAAACGGCTCCGGTTTTGGCTGAAGTGTGAAAATACAAACAAGGTCTGTATGGATTCGACCCTGCCCAATCCACCACCTTTGTCGTATCGAAACGGTAGTAAAACCAACCTCTTTTTTCTAACCAATTTCTTCTCTTTCACTCTTTTAACCAATCAAAACCAATGAAAAAGTCACTGTCAATACTCGCATTTATCTGTTCCGTTCTTGCCATCTCCTTCGCTGGTACTATGGCAACACCCACCACCGAATCGGGTTCCGTCGTTATCCGTGAGGGGCGCAACACTGTTCGGCTACGTAATGGGATTCTACTGTTCATGGCTCGGGGCGGCGAAATCAGCGGAGTTGAACTGCGTCAGCCAACGGGGCAGCTAATCAAATTTGAGGATGAAGGCTGCACCACCTGCGGCAGTCAGCCACCCAAACCCTGCACTGGCGAAACGCGCTGCGTGTACAGCGAAAAGTACAAAGCAAAAATCTGCTTTTGCCTGCCCAAGCTGGGCCTCAGCAATGGCGGTGGTGGTACCGAAGCAAGTGACTTTTTGATAGTGATAGAAGACATCAAAGGTGAGTCGAAGTAAATCAGATTTGCCGTAGCGTAGCCCCCAACCCGGACGCGGGACCGCCCCTGAAGGGGGCTAAACCATACGGGAGCGTACCTCCGGCGGAGCTTCAGCCCCCTTCAGGGGCGGTCCCGCGTCCGGGTTGGGGGCTAAAGCCGCGCTAAAAAGCCTACGAACCAACCTCGGTTTGTAGGCTTTTCTTATGCCTGCTAGTGCCGGTAGATTACGCCGTTATTTACTCATAATCAGTAATATACATACTTGTTTGTATTGAAAACCGGGGGTTGAAACAGCCACTTTTGTGGTGTTCCTCAACCAATACAAACGCCGTGAAAATAGCCTTATTCTTTTTTCTCTTACCTGGGTTAACGGCCCATTGCGCTCCGGTCACGGGCAATCTACAGTCACTTGATTCGCTGGTTGTGACCAGCTCCGATTCAACCAGAAAGTCGGCAACTGATTCGGCCCAGGCTACCCGCCCCGATTCGGTGACCAGCCAGCCTGTAACCCCCGCTATGCAACTCGCCGGTGAAGTAACCCTGTCGACTGGTTTTTACGCCATGACAGGTCTGGAAGCGCCCCGTGCCCAGGCAATGCCCTGGAACCTGAGCGGGAACCTGACCATCAATACACAGTCGGGCTGGAACGTACCGGTCCGGCTGGTGTGGAGTTCACAAAACAACCAGTACCGGCAACCGTATAATCAGCTGGGGGCCAGCCCGCGCTATAAAGACTGGCTCACGCTGCACGCTGGTTACCGCAACGTTGTGTTCTCGCCCCTGACCCTGGCGGGCCACACGTTTCTGGGCGTAGGTGTTGAACTGAATCCGGGTTTGCTGCGGGTGGGCGCCATCGTGGGTAAATTCAACCGGGCCATCGACGCGAACTACGCTGAGCCTGATCGGGTGGCTACCTTTCGCCGGACGGGCTACAGTGTAAAGCTTGGCGTGGGTAATCAGCAAAACTACCTGGACCTGATTGTGCTGCGGGTGGCCGACGATCTGTTTTCGATCCGAACCGACAGCCTGACCAGCCTGAAACCCGGCGAAAACCTTGTTCTGGGACTAAGTGGCCGCTTGAGGCTTCACAAGAAACTATACGCCGAACTCGACGCGGCGGCAAGCGCCTACACCCGTGACAGCCGGTCGGAAGCGGTGCAGGCGGCCGGCAGCTACGACAGCCGGCTGCGCTACCTGAGTTACGCGAAAAATCTGTTCACCATCCGCCAGTCGACCCAGCTGTACACGGCCCTGCAAACGGCGCTCAGTTACCGCGCCAAATGGGCAGACCTGAAAGTCCAGTACAAGCGCATCGAACCCGATTATAAATCAATGGGGGCCTACTATTTCCAGCAGGACATCGAGAGTTTCACGATGGCCCCGTCGCTCAGACTGTTCAAAAAACGCTTGAACATCCGCACCAGCATCGGCTGGCAGCACGACAACCTGTTCAACCAGAAAAAAGCCCGCACCGACCGGCTGATCGGCTCGGCCAGTGCGTCGTATTCGTCGGATAAAGACCTGACGCTCGACCTGGTGTGTTCCAACTACGGCATCACCCAGCGGGCGGGCTACCGGCCACTGAATGACACGGCCCGCCTTGCCCAGAACAACCGAACCGTGTCGGGCAGTGTGTTCAAACTCTGGCCCGGCGAACGGGTCATGCACACGCTGACGGGTTCGGCCACGTATCAGGAATTGCAGGACCTGAACCGCTTGACGGCTGAGCTGAACGAGAACCAGAACTGGAATTATACCCTGAGCTACGCCTGGCAAAACCTGAAGTCGAATCTGGACCTGAACATCAGCTACGGCTACACGCTGACCAGATCATTCGACATGAGCAGCGCCTACTATGGCCCATCGATGGGCGTGGGTAAGAAGGTATTGACAGACAAACTAAGCCTGCTGCTGACTGTCAGTTATCTGAAAAGCCACGAAGTGCTGGCAGAGTTTGATCAGCGTGGTTCGGTGCTGAATGCCGCGTTGACTCTTGATTATCAGCTTACACCTGTACACCGGCTATCTGTAAACTGGACAAACGTGCTGAACCGGGGCGCACAGACCTTCCGCGAGCAGCAGGGTACCGTTCAGTATGCTGTAACTTTTTAACCCATCCTCCTCTATGAGCCGCCTCTCCATCTTTCTCTTTTTGCTGGTAAGCCTTTTTGCAAAGGGTCAATCCGTGTCCATCAACCTGAACGTCAGCCCGCCGTTCACCCCGTATATGGCCGATTACCTGGGCCGGGGCCAGCACCTGACACTGCAACTCAAAAACAACGGCCGCGAAGCCGTGGCGCTGAAACTGCTGCTGTCATTTACCGGCGATAATGGCGTCAGCATCCGAACCCGCCCCAGCTACAGCCCAACCCGCCCCCTGATGCTGAACCCCGGCGAGGTGAAAATTCTGAAATCGCTGGACGAGTTTAGGTACTACGTCGATGGAAATAACCTGGATGTTCAGGGCATTTCCATTAATAGTCTGCGGATAGGCGGCTTACCAGAGGGAAGCTACCAGCTTTGCCTACAGGCTGTTGACTACACTACTGGCCGGTCGCTGTCATTCAGTGAGCCGCTGGGGTGCAGCAATTCAATCACGATTCGCTACGTGGAGCCGCCGGTTGTTACCTACCCACTGGATAACGCGATAATCAGCGGGCCACGAAGTAAACCGATTGCTTTCACCTGGGTGCGGCCAGTGGGCTTGCCAGCCAATGCCGTTTACACCTTTCGCCTGGCAGAATTACCCGACGTACCCGGCCTGAACCCCAACGCCTACATCGACGCGCAGACGATTCCAACCTACGAGCAGAAGACCATCCAACAATCGCTGCTGGTGTATAACGCAACGCTGCCGCCCCTGAAGCCAGGCAAACGGTATGCCCTTCGTGTCACGGCCAGCGACCCGCAGGGGAAAGTAGCCTTTCAAAACGAGGGTCACAGTGTAGTCACCACATTTCTTTACGCCCCGGACTGATGGGATGTTCTAACTGCATAGACCACTTCAGACCGTACCGGCCGTCAACGTACCGGGCAGTCGTTCCTGCAAACGCCCGGAGTAGATTCCCTCGTTCAGTCTGTTAATGACTCATCGTCAAAACGACATTTGAGACGGATCGCTACGGTTATCGTAGATGCGTAATAGATAAATTTGGTCAACAATAACAACATAAATCAGGGAATAGCGCTCTGAGATCAATAACCGACGGACCCCGTCTCTCTTCTGCGATTTAACACCCATGCAGGGCATACCCGCTAACAAATCGAGCTTACGATAGAATGTTGAGACAAACTTCTGTACCGTTGCGTCGGAGGTCATATCGATCAGGTAGGTAACAATCGTATCGAAGTCTGCTGTTGCCTCTTCGGTCCAGATTATTTCGTGATCCATCGAGCGTAGCGTTCGCGAATCACCGAATCAGGAACGGTTTTGCCAGTATGAACCTGGTCAATAGCGCTGTCTAAGCGGGCTAGTTCGTTGGGAGGCATGTCATCCAGCACATCACCTTTCTGACGAGCCAGTTGGGCCACTGAATCGAACAGATCCTGGAGATAGGCTTCGTTCTCAATGCCATCTATTAACTGGTGAAATTCGTCTTTAATCGAGGCCATAATAGGGCGTGCTTAAGTAGTTAAAGATACGTTGCCATATCATAAGCAACAAATCCTAATTTCCAGTCGGTAATTGACTCACTTAACCGCCGCTTTACTGCCGAATTTGGTGCCGAAAAAATCACCTGCGTTCCAGACCGGGCGGTCGTTGGCCTGGGCGGTGAGGTAGCCAATCAGGAACTGTAGCTGCACATGCCGGGCCGCCGCGTTCCAGTCGAACGGCTGGTTCATATCGTCCTGGGGCGTGTGGTACGTCGTGGCGCGCCAGTCGAGGTTGAGTTTGGTGCCGTTGCGGTCGTCGCCGGTGGTTGAGCCGCTTTTGATGTAAATAGCCGGAATCCCCTGCCGCACAAAACTGAAATGGTCGGAGCGCATAAACACCGACTGTTCCGGAATGGGGTCCTGGGCGATCTGCACGCCCACGAACTTCGCGGCGGCATCAACCGCGCCTTTCATGCTCGAATGCTCGGAGCCGTAGGGCACAATGTCGAGCAGCGGGTGGAAGAAAAACGGCATGTCGAGGCACAGGTTCGCCACGATCTTGTCTTTCGGCACGGTGGGGTTGCTGGCGAAATAATCGGAGCCTAGCAGCCCCATTTCTTCACCCGTCAGCGCAACAAACAGAATAGACCGGCGCGGCTTTTTGGGCAGGGTCGAAAACAGCCGGGCCGCTTCGAGGTTGATAGCGACCCCTGATGCGTTGTCATGCGCCCCGTTGTTGATCGAGTCGGCAGGCGATCCTGCGCCTTTTATCGGGCCGGTCCGGCGTTCCGGGGTGATGCCCAGGTGGTCGAGATGCGAGACGAACACGACGTATTCGTCTTTCAGTTTTGGGTCGGTTCCCGGCAGCAGGCCCACGATGTTCTCGCCAACCAGCCCATCGGTGATGTCGGTCTGGGTACGCGCCTGCACCGAGATGTTGAGCGGGAACGCCTGCGGGGTATTTTTATTAGCCGTCAACCGGGCCTCCTCGAACGATTTATCGGCTTTGGCGAACAGTGACCGGGCGGTTTCGTCACCCAGCGAAGCCACCACTTTTAGCTGCGGGAACGTACGCTGTGCCTGGCGGTTGGCGTCGGTCCAGCGGTAAGTGGCTTGCCGGTTGCGGGGTGCGTTGGATTCAATGCGGGCACTCACGTCGGTAGGCAGGCTGAAGGTGATGATCCCGACGGCCCCCCGTGTGGCCGCAACCTCCTGCTTGGCCGAATTTGAATACGCCCGCTGGTTGGAGGGGAACGTAGACGGAGCGCCGTTGAAACAGGCCACGATCTTGCCGCGTACATCGATACCGGCATAGTCGTCATAACCCAGTTCGGGAGCCGACACGCCAAAGCCAACGAACACGACCGGTGCCGACACCTCACTGGTGGGCGAATTGTAGTTGGGACTCAGGAAAAAGTTTTTGCCATAGATGAGTTGTCGTGTGCTGCCGTCCTGAATCACGGTCATCGAACTGGCATCGTCGCGTACCTGCGCCTTTCGCAAGGGTACCGCCTGCCGGAACGTACCTTTCTGACCGGCTGGCTTAAAACCCAGGGCCGTAAACTGTTTTTCAACGTACTGAGCCGCCAGCTCGAAGCCCGGCGTGCCGGGTTTACGGCCCTGCAATTTGTCGTCGGCGAGGTAGCGCATGTGGGCTTCAACCGCTTCGGGTCGTACGCTCCTGGCCGCCTGCTGTGCTTCGGCAGGAATAGTAATGGGTGTCTGCGCAGATACTGACTGAATCAGTCCGGCGCATAGGAAGAGGAGAAAGCGATTTTTAGTCATAATCCGTACTGTACTACCAGGCTTGTTGTGAGGTGCTAAGCCGGTAGGTGCAGGGCCGACTTATATACTGCCAAGATAAGGGATCATTTCGAGCAAAACGCCCAACAAAGCCGTCCCGGCAATTAAATAGGGTGCCGACAACTGCCCTGCACACAATGGCGGTATTGTGTGCAGGGCAGTTGTCGTTGAGGTCGTGTTTCTGTAGAATATGAAGGCTGGGGACCGTGGCTTAGTGTTGCATGCCTGTCTTGCCCTTGCCTTTCCCCAGCTGATCCAGGGCCGCCCGGAATCCTTTGGCCAGGTCATTGGCCGGGCCACGGCCGTAGTAGTGCAGAAAGATGGTTCGGGGTTGTTCGCCGAGCATGTGGTGATGCAGCGCAACGACTTCGATCTTATGATCGCGAAGTGCCCGCACCACGTTGTTGACCTCTCCATCGAGCATGGCGATGTCACCGGCGATATGGGCAGCGTCCTGCTTGCCGGCAAACGACGCCCAGGAGTTCAGCCCGATGGCCGCCGTCATCTCGGCCCCCATCGCCACAATCTGCACATCGTCGCGCCCAACGGTGTATTTATAGGTGGGGCCGTTTACCACGCCCTTGTACTTGACCTGTTCGTCGAGCGCGGGCAGGTCGAACAGGTCTTTCCCGGTGGGAGCCGTGCTTTGGGGCGAAGGGGTCGCGTTGTTACCTGCGACCGGTACTGGCGTCGACGCTCCACCGCCCGGCTGATTGGCTGGAAACAGTTTCGTGTTCCGAATGGCCTGCGCGTATTGGTTGGCCAGTTGGGCCGTATCGCCCATGCCGTGCAGGTGCATGTAGACGATGCGCGGTTGCTCGTAGAAGAAATGGTTGTGAATGGCCCCCACTTCCAAACCTGCCGCGTGGGTCGCATCGATCAGCGGATTCACCTCGGCTTCGAGCAGGACGGTATCGCTCATCATGACCGTCTGTTTGCCATCGAGGGTCTTCTTGAACGCCACCCAGCCACCAAAGCCAAAAGGAATAGGCACCGCTTCGCCTTTTACCGTTACGCTCAGGTCGTTGCGGGGCAGGGGGACCGAATACGTAGCCTGAGCTTCGTTGTAAGTGCCCTTTTTGCCGAGCGCACTCGCAATGGCCTCCTGCTCCAGAGTGGTCAGGGCGGGCGTTTTAGCACTGATACCGGTTTCGGCGATGGGGGCACCACAGATAGGAATGGTGGTGGCCACGGCGGCGGTGTGCAGAAAATGTCTACGTTTCATGTTCCTGTTAAAAAGGTTAGCGGGTCAGCAGGCCCGCGTCGAGTACAAATTGAGAACCGGTAATGTACCGCGCCCCGTCTGATACCAGGTACAACACCATGGCCGACACATCTTCGGGTTCTACCCAGGGCACCGGCAGCAGGTTACCCGCCGACCGTTCGGCTATTTCCTGCGTGGTCGTGCCTTCCAGCGCGGCCAGACCGTCGTTCATCGGGGTGTTTACGCCCGTTGGGTGAATGGAATTGACGCGGATATTATACGGAGCCAACTCGATAGCCCACGATTTGGTTAGGCCAACCAGCCCCCATTTGGATGCTGCGTAATGGCTCAGCCGATTCATGCCCCGCAGCCCGGCGATGCTCGAATTGTTGAGAATAACGCCTGATTTCTGTTCGATCATTACCGGAATAACGCGCCGGGCCACCAGCCAGGCTCCCTTCAGGTTAATGTCGAGCATGGCGTCCCAGGCGTCTTCGGTCAGTTCGTGGGCCAGTCCGTAGGCACAGATGCCCGCGTTATTGAACAGAATGTCGATCCGCCCGAACTTGGCTACCGCTTGCTCAACAGCACTCGTCACATCGGCGTCGTTGCGCACGTCGCCCGCTACTGTCAGGCATTGCCCCGTTACGTTGGACCGCGATGCGTCGGACCGTCCGAGAGCTTCTATGTCCTGCTGCAACTGGGCCAGTTCGTCAGCCGAACCGAAGGTATAGGCTGGGTACGTCAGGTTTTTGGCTACATCGAAGGCGACGATGTTCATGCCTTCTTTGGCTAGAGCGAGGGCAACGGCCCGGCCCTGTCCGTGGGCGGCTCCGGTGATGAAGGCAGTCCGATTTCCGGTGGTCCGACGTTCGGCTAAGTCAGGCATGGGTTGTGGCGGTTTGGCGGTCCGATTGGGTTAAGGGTAAATAGGGGTACAGGTACTCGTCGATGGTCACGTCAAGCACGTTGTTGAACAGGTTGGTGGCGATCATCTGTCCGGCAAACGCAACGAGGATAACCACGTCCTGATCAGAAAAGCGCTGCCAGATGGGTTCGTACAGGTCGTCGGAAACATTGCCCCGGTTGCGGGCGATTTCTGCGCCGAAGTTCAGCAGGTGCTGCTCGTCGTCGGTCAGTTGCAGGTCTTCGGGTCGTTCGCCGTTCTGGATGATGATCTTCCGGAAAAACGTCGTGCAGAGCGGACAGTTCGACGCTTCCGAAATGGCGTGGGCAAACAGGTAAGCCGACCGTTCGCCGACCAGTCCGATTACGGCATGATACAACGGGTACCACTGCATGTACACGTTGAAGGCGAGCGGCGAGTGGCTCAGCGTGGCCTTCATGTTGGTGATGCGCGAGCCGGGGTACTCGTCGATATGCTTTGCCCAGGCCGCCCGAAGATCGTCCGATGCGTCTGACTCAGGAAGTGGATGAATACGGGGCATAAAGTGAGTTGGTAAGAGGTTTTGGATAAGTGTTGGCTTAGCCCCCCACCGAGATGTCGGACCCCCTAAAGGGAGCCCGCTGGCGCACGAGTACACCCACGGCGGAGCTAATGTTGTGCCAGCGGGCTCCCTTTAGGGGGGCAACGCTCGCCGGGCCTGCTGCGCCAAGCAATCTATTCACGATTCGTCCACTTCACCAGCCGCTCACCAGCCCGAAGCAGCGTCTCGTCGTCCTTAGCAAAGCAGAAGCGCAGGATTTTATAGTCGTTTTTCTGATCATAAAAGACAGATACCGGAATCGACGCCACCCCGATTTCTTTCGTCAGGCGAATGGCCAACTCGTAGTCGGGCTCGTCGGTGATGGCGGCGTACGAGACGTTCTGGAAAAAGGTGCCCTCAGTGGGGATGTAGCTGAAACGGGAGTCCTTGATCGCCTGTAAGAATAGCTCGCGCTTTTGCTGGTAGAAGGCGGGCAAGTCCAGATACCGCTCAGGCTGTTGCAGATACTCCGCCAGCGCGTACTGCATAGGGGTCGATACACTGAAGGTCAGAAACTGGTGGATTTTGCGAAAGGCAACCGTTAGCCCTTTAGGGGCCAGGCAGTAGCCTATTTTCCAGCCAGTAACGTGAAACGTCTTGCCGAAGGAGCCGATCACAAACGTCCGTTCCTGCAAAACGGGATGCTGCATCAGCGAAACGTGTGGCCGCTGATCGAACGTGATGTGCTCGTAGACTTCATCGGCAATCACGAAAATGTCGCGCTCCCGGATGAGGTCAGCCAGCTGATTCAGGTCGTCGGTGGTCCAGACGCGGCCGGTGGGGTTGTGGGGCGTGTTGACAATAACGAGACGGGTACGGTCGGTGATTTTGTCGGCAACCTGCGCCCAGGCAACGGCATAGTCGGGCGGGGTGAGCGATACGAAAACGGGGATGCCACCAGCCAGTTCGATGGCCGGTACGTAACTGTCATAGGCGGGTTCAAACACGATGACCTCGTCGCCTGGTTGCACCACCGCCGTAATGGCGGCGTACAAGGCTTCGGTGGCGCCCGACGTTACGGTAATTTCCGTGTCTGGATCGTAGTTGATGCCGTACACGTCAGTGGTTTTCCGGGCAATGGCGTCGCGCAGGACGGGCACGCCGGCCATGGGCGCATACTGGTTGTGGTTGGCCCGCATGGCCTGCGTTACCAGGTCGAGCAGAGCGGGGTCGGCAGAGAAACTTGGAAAGCCCTGCGACAGGTTCAGCGCCCCTACATCAGCCGCCAGCTTCGACATGACCGTAAAAATCGTTGTGCCGACGCGGGGCAGCTTGGAGGGAAGCGTTTGTGTTGGTTGCATGTACGGTAAGTTTTGCCCCGCCGAGCGAGTTGTCTATGTTGTCGACAAAGTTATGGGCACATCCTTCCCAAAACTATCACGCAGCACAACACGCGCAGCATGGTAGCCACACATGCCGTGGACACCGCCGCCCGGTGGGGTGGCCGATGAACAGATGAACAGGCGCTTGTCCGACGTTCGGTAGGGCGACAGGCTGATGGTTGGGCGGGTGAATAACTGACCAATATCAATGATGCCGCCGTTGATGTCGCCCCCCACGTAGTTGGGGTTCCAGGCCTCAACCTGTGCTGTATTCATGGTGTGGCGGGCCAGAGATACAGGTCGCGGAAGCCCGGCGCAACCCGTTCCACCTGCCCCTCGATCTGACTGGTCATGTCGACCGTTGAGCCGTTGGGCACGTGGCAATAGGCCCAGGCGGTGTGCTTGCCGGCGGGCGCACGGCTGGCATCGAAACGGCTTTGCTGGGCCAGCAGCACATAGGGTCGGTCGGGGTGTTGGCCGTCGTAAGTCTGCTGCTCGGCCACCACAATCTCTTCGAGGGTACCGCCGAGGTGAATCGTTCCCGCCCGTTGGCAATCGGCATTCTGAAAGGGAATTGGCCCGTCGAGCGCCCAGTCGACTTTAAAGATGCCGGGGCCATAGCGGTAGTGTTCCAATTGCTTCCGGTAGAGGGTCGAAAAGCGATCGCCCGCTATGCTGAGCAGCTGTTTCGGTGTAAGATCGAACAGCACGACGCGTGTGTTGGGCAGGTCGCGCAGGGTGCGCACAGTCCGCTCGGTCTGGATTTCACCACCCAGCGATTGAAAGTAGGATGCCAGCGCATTGGCAATTTGCTGCGATCCGCCTTTAGGCATGGGCCAGCCGGACGCGGCCCGGCCGGACCCGGATTCGGCCCGCTGATGGCCCGCCGCCATCAACACCAGCGCCACAGCTGAGGTGGTCAGGTTGGTCAGCGGCTGAATAGCGTGAGCGGCCATGCCGGCCAGCAACGCCCGCGCCTCGGTGGTTTTGAACCGTTTGGCCAGTTGGGTAGCGGGTAACAGCGCGTCGAGGCCGAACAGGGCCAGATCGACCGGGTGCCTGGGGAACCGTAAGGGACCAAGCACATCGGGAGCCAGCGTTGGCCAGTGCTGCACAATGGGTTCCATCAGCTTCAGGTACGCAGCTGCGTCGGCTCCCACCGTTCGGGCAGTATCGGCCACGGAGCCCGTCAGCATCGCGGCTTTACCCCCGTCCAGCGGGTGGGCAGCGGCAACGGGCGGATAGATCCATTCCAGGCCGTGTTCACCCAGGGGGAGGCTCCGAAATAAAGGAGAGCCAGCCCCCAGCGGATGAATGGCCGAACCGATGTCGTGCACGAAACCGGGGAGGGTCAACTCAGCCGAGCGCGTACCGCCGCCAATGGTTGGCCGGGCTTCCAGCACCACCACCGACAGCCCGGCCCGCGCCAGCACAATGGCCGCGCTCAGTCCGTTTGGCCCGGAGCCAACCACAACGGCATCGTATTGTTGACCAACCATGTATCCCTACTGGTATTGTTGATGCCTCAAATCTATGCTGGCCGCGGTGACTAATCCTGAATACGCTTTCCGAAGCGGTGGTAAAATGGGGTTCTGCTGGAGGCATCTTTGGGCTTGTAACCGCCCGTAATAATGGGGATGTACATTACCCGGCGGCGACTGGCAGCACCTAGCTGCGGCGACTGCTCGACGCGGTGCCAGAGGTTACCGTTGTGGATGGTGAGGTCACCGGCTTCGATGTCGAAACCCACTTCACGCCGGTCGGGGCGGTGGTCGATAAACTGCCGCTTGCGGAAGAGCGTCATCAGCGTATGCTGCCGGTGCGTGCCGGGTAGTACGCGCAGACCGCCGTTACTTTTCGGGCAATCGTCCAGGTGCAGGCCTACGTTGAGCATCGGACGAATACGCTGGCCCATAAACAGGTCGCGCGGGCTGTCGGTATGCCACCCCATCCGCGAAAAATTAGACTCGGGCGTTCTGACGTAGTGATTGACCACCAGCCCGTCTTTTTCTTCGGGGCTGATTCGGCCTTCGTAGGGTGCCAGCAGTTGGGTGAGGCTCTGTAAACGCTCGTCGTTCAGGAATTGCTGCAGCACCGGGCTGTACATCGAGGTAAACGCAAACCGCTGCACAATGCGCTTCCCATGTTCATCGTGGCCAAATTTAAGCGGCGTACCGTTGATCTTCTCCACGTTGTCGGCCAGCCAACGCGACTCGATCCCGGCTATTTCAGCCAGAAATGTCTGGACGGTTTCCCGGTCGACGAAGTGTTTGATATGGATAAATCCATTCCGGGCAAAGAAATCGTGTTGTTCACTGGTTAGTACCCCGGCAAGGGGAGAGGACGTATACGTTGTTGATTGCATTGGTAAAATCAGTTAAGCGCCCTTCTGACAAAGGGGCAGATAAGTTGTATGTACAGCGTGACCAGGCTGGAAGCCAGCTAACCTACCCGCAACTGATTGCTGAACAGGTTGTCTGGTACCAGTTGTCGACATGCTTTCGGTTTGGGAGGGGTGTCCGGCGCGAAAACCTGCTAATGATAATAAAGTTAATCCCCATAGCCAAAAGAACGTTCTGACGTACCGATTAATTGGGCCCGTTTCTAGTTCGTTCGTTCATTGGTTAACTGATTTGTTGGTCAACACGCACCAGGCCCCGAATGGCCCTTAACTGGTAATCGATCTGCGATAGGTGACGGCCAAGTCATGGCAAAAAAATAAGTTGGAAAATAACTAGTCTACCGAGTTTGAGAATCAATAAGCTGATTCGTTCGGGTCAGGTACGTAAATGACTGATTTTCAGTCGCATTGAACAAGTAGGGCAGGAGACGCAAAAGCCTCAAGAAACTGGAGCGGAAATCGTTTCCTGCCGAATAAAGCGGATAAAGAAAAACCAGCCTACCAGCGCCATCAGGCCCGACATAATCAGCGGTAAACTCACACTGATGGTCTCGATATACCCCGCAATAATGGGCGGTGTAGCAAAAGCGGCCGACAGCACCGACTGGTTGATCCCCATCATTTTGCCCTGTTCATCGGCCTGGGCACTGGCCGATACCAGTGAGGTGGCGTTGGGCGATGTCAGACCCTGGAAGAGGGACATGAGCGGGGCCACCAGAAAAATCTGCCAGGATTCCTGCGGCAACAGGAAGCACCAGAGCGAAAAAGCAAGCCCCAGCACACTGACCCGCAAAATCTGCTGCGGCGTATACCTGGTGGCTACCCGCCGAACGACCAACCCCTGCATGAGGGCGATGCACAGCCCCACAAAACCGAAGTAACGCCCGATATGTACCTGGTCGAAATCGAAGCGTTTGACCAGATAAACGGCAAAGAACTGGGTGTAAAAACTAAAGCCCAGGGTATAAAAAAACACTCCGGCAAAGAGAATTCGGAGTCGGCGAATGGTGAACGCCTGCGCAATATTCCGAAATCCGGTCAGCGGCGTGATCGGGCGGAGGATGGGGGTAACCAGCGTTTCGCGGAAAGCCAGCATGACCATCACCATGTTCAGAACGGCTAGCAGGGCGGCGGCGTAGAAGGGGGTCGAGAAGTTGAACCACGACACTATATTGGGATTGGCCAGCTCGCCGCCCAGCGTGGGGCCAACGACAAAACCCAGGCCAAAAGCTACGCCAATCAGCCCGAAGTTTTTGGTGCGGGAGGCCGTGTCGCTTACATCGGCAATGGCCGACTGGATAATGGCGATATTGCCGCCACCGATGCCGTAGACGATCCGGCTCAGAAACAGCATAGGCAGGCTGCGGGTCTGAATGCCTACCGCGAAAATCAGGTAGCCCGCCAGCGTTAGCAGCAGCGAAAACAGCAGCATCGGCTTTCGGCCATACCGATCGGATAGCGCGCCGAGCAGCGGCCCGCCAAAGAACCCGGCGATGGAGAACGAAGCCAGCAGATACCCCAGCAGAATGGTCCGCTCATCGACGCTGTATGTACCCGGCAGCAGGCCCGAATCGACCCGCAGCATGAGGGGGGTGATGGTTGGTGTGGCAATACCAACGCCGATAACGTCGAGAAAGACGGTAAAAAAAATGGTGGTGAGCGGAAGCCGGCTGGGCATAGATCAACGAGTGAAAGAGTATCTATCCCCAACTACGCGCTGCCTCGAAAAGTTAATCGCCGTATCTTTACCTGATGACGTTTGACCAACTGCCCCCCCGCCGCCAGCAGCAACTGATGGCTTTCGACCGCCTGCTGACCATTATGGACGAACTGCGCGAGCAGTGCCCCTGGGACCGCAAACAGACGATGGAGACCCTGCGCCATCTGACCATCGAAGAAACCTACGAGCTCTCTGACGCCATTCTGGAAGGTGACCGGACCGAAATAAAAAAAGAGATCGGCGACCTGATGCTCCACCTGGTTTTCTACAGCAGGATTGGGTCAGAGGCTTCGCCGGAAGACCCTACCGACGGACCGCCCACCCGCTTTGATGTGGCCGACGTGTTAAACGGTATTTGTGATAAACTGGTCAGCCGCCACCCGCATATTTATGGCGATGTGGTGGCCGAAACCGAAGCTGAGGTGAAGGCCAACTGGGAGCAACTGAAGCTGAAAGAAGGCAATAAATCGGTGCTGGGCGGCGTACCCCAGTCGTTGCCTGCCCTGGTGAAAGCCATGCGCATTCAGGAAAAAGCCCGTGGTGCCGGCTTCGACTGGGAGGAGAAGCATCAGGTGTGGGAAAAGGTCGAGGAGGAAATGCAGGAGTTTAAATCGGAGTTCAACGCCGATCAGGGCGTCCCTATCAATGTACAACGGGCCGAAGGTGAATTTGGCGACCTGCTGTTTTCGCTGGTCAACTACGCCCGCTTCATCGATATCAATCCGGAAACGGCGCTGGAACGGACCAATAAAAAATTCATCAAACGGTTTCAGTACCTCGAAGAACGCGCCCGCGCCAACGGACAGGTCCTTCACGAAATGACCCTGGCCGAAATGGACGTATACTGGAACGAAGCAAAAGTGGTATTGTAGGGGGCTGTCGATCTTACAGAAGAGAATGCTATTGGTAGACAAAATTCATCTTAGCCCCAGCGGGGCGTAGCATCGGTAGAAAGGATGGTCATCAGGAATTTATTTTAGCCCCAGCGGGGCGTAGCGTACGTTTTTATTTTTAAACCTGCATCAGCAACTCACTCCCACGAGTCAATATTAGCAAAGTCAAACAGGTATTTGTCCTCATAAGCTACCTCAAACTTCTGCAAGAGCAGCAAGTACTCCTCCTGAAAGGTCTTCTTTCTGTGATGGGCTTCCTGGTTCTCGATGTACTTTATAACATCCTGCCGCTGAGAACGACCGTAGGAAAAAGCACCATAACCCTCCTGCCAACTGAATGGTGATCTGGATAACTGCTTATCTTTTAGATAGTGGTTGCTCGACGTCTTTATTTCCTCGACCAATTTTGGAATCAGCTGAGTAGGGTTGTAGCCGATGAAGATATGGACGTGGTCGGGCATGTCATTAATTTGAAGCACCTTGTGGTTGTTGCCCTGAATTACGCCAGTTATGTAGCGATACAATTCCTCACGCCACGCTTTTTGAATTAAAGCTTCACGGCCTTTAACGGCAAAAACTAATTGGATATCGAGTTGGGTATAAGTGTTAGCCATAATCAGGGATAGGAATGGTTTACGCACGCTGCGCCCCGCTGGGGCTAAAATGAATTCCTGATGACCATCCTTTTCTACCGACGTTACGCCCCGCTGGGGCTAAACCAACTTCTTACACAACCTCATACCGCTTCCCCGGCAGGGAACGAACGTACCCGCGAAATTCGAGGCTGAGCAGGAGGGAGGCCAGCGCGCCCATTCCGATCTGAGACTGCCAGCTTAACTCGTCGATATGAAAACCGGGCTGCTGCCGTAGCAATGCCACTATCTGGCTTTCCTGTGCGGTGAAATCGAGAGGTAACGGAATCGAGGCCGACGATTTACCTGCTGCCATGGCAGCGGGGTCCTGATCCCAGTTCATGGCTTCGATGAGGTCGGTGGGGCTGGTGTAGATCTGCGCTTTATTCTCGCGGATGAGTTTATTACAGCCTGCCGAAAACTGCTGCGATACCTGCCCCGGCACGGCAAACACGTCGCGGTTATAATTGTTGGCGTATTCGGCCGTGATCAGGGCACCCCCTTTCGCGGCCGCTTCAACAATCACGACCGCATCGCTCAGGCCCGCAATGATGCGATTGCGGGCCGGGAAAAAACGGGGATCAGGCTTAATGCCCGGCACGTGTTCCGTCAGCAAACCGCCCAATGCCTGCATGTCGTGCGCTGTACGGCTGTGTACTGACGGGTAAATAACGTCCAGACCGCTTGCCATGACCCCCACCGTTGGCAAGCCAGTCTGCAGGCTGGCTCGGTGGGCCGCAATGTCGATCCCGTACGCCAGACCGCTGATGATCGAAGCGCCGTAGGGAAGCATTGCCTGCACAATCTCTTCCGTAATGCGCCGACCGTAGTCGGTAGCCTGCCGCGTACCAACCAGCGCCAGGGTGCGGGGGGCGTTCAGGTCAGCGTTCCCCAGTTTATACAGCAGGGCCGGGGCGTCGTAGAGCGTTTTCAGGCGGGTGGGGTAATCGGCATCGGTGTAAAACAGGGCCGTAGCGCCTATTTTTTCCAGCCTGAGCAGCACCTGTTCGGCGGTGGCCAACAGGCCGGGCTGGCGAATGGCGCGGGCTGTTACCTCACCTACGCCGGGTATCTTGAGCAGTTTAGCGGTTGGTGCGGCCAACACGGCCTGGGCCGACCCGCCATAACTGATGAGCTGCCGGATTAATACGCCGCCAACGCCCGGAACGAGCGAAAGGGCAATCTGGTAAAGTTGCTGAGGGGTTTCGGTGGCCACAGGTAATCTGAAAAAAGGCTTGTCTACAATCATATAGATTTCTGCCCACAATTGCTAACGCACCCGCCGTCAGATGGCCCAGAAGGTAGTTTTAGCGAAAAGATTAGTTGTCAGGAGGGAGGATCGGCTATGGTTACCACCGCTGGTATTCAGGCTACCAGCGGCACAGTTACGCTGAATACACGATTATTTATATAGAATTACTTACCGTCGATGTCAGAAAAGAGTGGGTTATTCCTTTAACTCTATAGGCTAATTATTTTGATAACGTACTGGTTAATAAGTGCTGTCTGAGTGGATTCCGTCGCTGTCCCATTCACTCAATATTATTATCCTTTATTTACACCTTAGTCGTTACTACCTAAACAAATAATCCTTTTCACTTAACTAACTGTAGTCATGGGTCTCTTATATTCCATTATCATTGGCGGTATCGCCGGTTTTCTGGCCAGCCGTTTCATGGGTAGCCACAATAGTGCACTGATCAACATAATTCTCGGTATCGTGGGTGGCCTTGTCGGTGGGTTCGTCGCCAAGCGATTGGGTAATGATCCTGACAATGATGGTCTGATTATGAATCTGTTCATCGCCTTTATTGGTGCCGTTATCCTGATATTCCTCGGGCGATTGTTCTAGAAAGAAGGTAATTCATAAGAAAGGCCTGACCGGTAATGGTCAGGCCTTTTTGCGGTTAAAAATGCTCTTTCTGAATCAGGAACGCACTCATAGGATCAGCGTATGAGTTACCGGTAGACTCCTTCTAGGTAGCCGCCTGGGTTTGCCCAGACAACGCGTTGGTTTCGGCACTACAGGTTTCGATGGCCTGCAGGAGTTCGACCAAGTCATGCTCGGTAGTCAGTGGGTTCATGAGCGATACGCGCAGATAGGTCTGATCCCGAAGCGTGGTCTGTACAATGTAAAAACGCCCGTTGGCCAGCAGATCGGCGCGAATCTGTTGATTCAGCGCGTTCAGCGAGGATGGGTCTGCCATTAGGCCGACGTACCTGAAACAGACGATGTTGCATTCAGGATCAGTGGCCAGTTCAAAACCTGGTCGTTGCCGAATAAGGGTTGCAAACGTACGCCCGAGGGTATACAGCGTTTCCACATTGGCGGTGAAGAGGGCATCGCCGTAGAGGCGCAGCAGTGCGTAGACTTTTACCGCCGCCATAAACTTGGTGCATTCAAACGTACGCTTACCGCTATTATACCAGTCGGCGTCGGTGCTGGCCCAGAGATACTGCGCCCGTTGCTGAAACGTGCGGTGGGCATCGTTGGCCTGTTTGTAGACCAGCGCCGTGGCCAGGGCAGGCACCATCAGCATCTTGTGATAGTCTACAACCACCGAATCGGCCTGTTCGGCCCCGGCCAGTAAGTGGCGGTAGGTAGGCGAGAAGAAGGCCCCGCCCCCATGCGCAGCATCGACGTGAAACCACAGAGTATGGGTTCGGGCAAACCTGCCTATTGCCTCCAGATCATCATGCATGCCTGTCGACGTAGAGCAGGCGCTGCCCACGATGGCAAAAACAGTGAGGCCGGCTGCGGTGGCCTTCTGGTACGTTTCTTCCAGCAGATCCGTTTTCATTTTAAACCGGTTATCCGTCGGGATTTTCAGGATACCGGCATCGCCCAGACCCATGATTCGGGCGGCCCGATCAACGCAGTAATGGGCTTCATCAGACACAATAATGGCCAGCTGCTGCGTGCCGCTTCCCTCATGCCAGATGTCGGTGGGCAGCATAGCCCGCGCCGTAAGCAGAGCGGTTAAATTCGCCAGCGTTCCTCCCGACGTGATAATGCCTCCTGGCCGACCGCCGGGCGTGGGTTCGCCGGGGCGGCCTCCCGTGGGCGAATCCTGGTAACCGATATGCCGGGCTATATGCTCGACCACAATGCGCTCGATCGCGTTGCCAGCCATACCCATTTCGTACACCGCCGAGCCGTTATTCAGCACTTCGGTCAGTAGACCACTGAGCGCTGCGGCCGGTGCCACCGGGCTTACCTGATGGCCTGTGTAGCGGGGGTGATGCAACCGAACCGACCGGGCAATGAGGTCGGCAAAAAGCTGTTCCGGATTCTCGATGAGCGCCTTTTCACTATCGGCTTGCCAGTAAGCCAGCTCGTCGTCGGGGCTGTGATACGGAATGGCCTGGTCAATCTGGCGGGTAGTAACGGCGGTCAGGTAGTCGGCTAATTGGTCGATAAGCGCGTGGCCCATCTGGCGGAATGCATCGGGAGAATACGCCTCAGTAAGTAGTGGGTTCATTAGCTACTCGTTTGTTGCGTCCATTTTCGCCCGCAAATCGACCATGAACTGCCGAATTTCGCGGAGCTTATCGAGCATGGTAGCTGTCTCATTCTGAGCAGTTTGTTTTTTGTTCAGGTACTCGCGGGCTCCCTGTAATTTAAACCCCCGATTCTCAACCAAATCCAGAATCTCGCGCAGGTGGTCGATCTCCGCTTTCGTGTACACCCGGTCGCCGGAACGGTTCTTTTTGGGCGTCAGCGTCGGAAATTCCTTCTCGTAATAGCGCAGCCTGGATATGTTCACGTTGAACAGATCGGCCACTTCCCGAATGCTGTAATACCGCTTTTCGCCCGATTCCATACTGCTGTTACGATGTGATTTAAAGGCTGATGTACGCCGCAAATACCAACCCAACGGCGAAAATAACGTAAATTTGCGGCCTTAACCTCACCCCCAGCCCCTCTCCTTCTCAAGGAGAGGGGAGCCGCACCCGTGTAGCTCTGCTACATAGCGAAGCTTTATGTAATGCGGCTCCCCTCTCCCACGTTGGGAGAGGGGCTGGGGGTGAGGGAAACCAACGCACTATGACTTCTCCTGAGATACGCCGCCAGTTTCTGGATTTCTTTCGCTCAAAGCAACATTTGATTGTGGCTTCGGCGCCGCTCGTTGCCAAAAACGACCCCACTCTGATGTTCAACAACTCAGGGATGGCTCAGTTTAAAGACTTTTTCCTGGGTAACGGCACCCCACCAGCCAAACGCGTAGCCGACACCCAGAAATGCCTGCGCGTATCGGGGAAGCATAACGACCTGGAAGACGTTGGCTTCGATACGTACCACCACACCATGTTCGAGATGCTGGGCAACTGGTCGTTTGGCGATTACTTCAAAAAAGAGGCCCTTGAGTGGTCGTGGGAACTGCTGACGGAGGTGTACAAACTGCCAAAAGACCGCATCTATGTCTCTGTATTCCAGGGCGACGAAACCGACGGCGTGCCCTTCGATCAGGAATCGTGGGACCTCTGGAAAGGCATTATCGGGGATGAGAGTCGCATTATTCTGGGCAATAAGAAAGATAATTTCTGGGAGATGGGCGAAACCGGCCCCTGTGGCCCCTGCTCGGAAATTCATATCGACCTGCGCTCACCGGAAGAAGTGGCCCAGAAATCGGGTAAGGAACTGGTCAACGCCGATCACCCGCAGGTGGTTGAGATCTGGAACAACGTGTTCATGCAGTTCAACCGCAAGGCCGCCCGCGACGGCGGACCGGGGCCACTGGAAGAACTGCCCGCCCGCCACGTCGATACCGGTATGGGTTTCGAGCGGTTGTGCATGGCCATTCAGGGCAAGCAATCGAACTACGATACCGACGTTTTCTCCGGCACGATCAACCTGATCGAGCAACTGTCGGGATGTACCTACACCGGTAAAATGGAGAAGAGTGATGTCGCCATGCGCGTGATTGCCGACCATATCCGGGCTGTGTCATTTGCCATTGCCGACGGGCTGGTGCCGAGCAACGCGAAAGCCGGGTACGTGATCCGCCGCATTCTGCGCCGCGCTATCCGCTACGGCTATTCGTACCTGGGTTTCACCGAGCCGTTTATGACGAAGCTAGTCCCTTTGCTGGCCGATCAGTTTGCCGATGTGTTCCCCGAATTGAAAGCGCAGCAGGAGTTCGTTGCCACGGTCATTCGTGAAGAGGAAATCGCTTTCCTGCGCACGCTGGGCACGGGGCTAACGCGCCTTGATCAGATCATCAGTCAAGTAGGAGCCGACAAGACTATTTCGGGCGAAACTGTTTTTGAATTGAACGACACCTTCGGCTTTCCCGCCGACCTCACGGCCCTGATCGCCCGCGAAAAAGGACTGGACATCGATGAAGCTGGTTTTCAGAAGGCCTTACAGGAGCAGAAAGCCCGTTCGCGGAAAGACGCCTCGTCATCGACCGGCGACTGGATCGAACTTCAGGACGTTGACAAGATTGAGTTTGTTGGTTACGACGAAACCGAAGCCTATGCCCAGGTGGTGAAATACCGCCGGGTGCAGAACAAGCAGGGAACGCAGGTGCAGGTTGTGCTCGACCGAACGCCGTTCTACGCCGAATCGGGCGGTCAGATCGGCGATACCGGTACACTCGAACTCTTCCACGCCAACGTACCCAAAGCCACCCTGCGCGTACTGGACACCCGCAAGGAAAACGACCTGAGCATTCACCTCGTAGCCGATCAGCCCGACATAGACGAGCTGCTGCAATCGGCTGATCTGGTCTACGCTAAAATTGACGCGCACCGCCGCGAACTGACGGAAGATAACCACTCGGCTACGCACCTGCTGCACTCCGCCCTGCGCGAAGTGCTGGGTACGCACGTAGCGCAAAAAGGCTCCTACGTAGGTCCCGATACGCTCCGGTTCGATTTCAGCCATTTTGGGAAAATGACCGACGAGGAGATCAGCCGCGTGGAAACGATTGTCAATGAGAAGATCCGTCAGAATATCCCACTCAACGAAAAGCGGAACGTACCCATCGAGCAGGCCAAAGCACTCGGTGCTACGGCGCTGTTCGGCGAGAAATACGGCGATTTTGTCCGCGTCATCACGTTCGATCCCAACTACTCGGTTGAACTTTGCGGCGGTACCCACGTACCGGCAACCGGTCAGATCGGTCTGTTCAAACTCACGTCGGAAGGGTCGGTATCAACCGGTATCCGCCGGATCGAAGCTAAAACGTCGGAGGGGGCGCTGGCCTTGCTGAACGAGCAGGAAGCCGTTATCAACGAACTGAAGGAACTACTGAAAGCGCCGAAAGACCTGGTGAAAGCCGTGCAGTCGATTCTGGACGAGCGTAACGCCCTGCTGAAGAAAGTGGAGGCGATGGAAAACGAAAAGGTACAGCAGATCAAAAATGAACTGCTCGCTAAAATCGAACTGGTAAATGGCCACAGCCGTCTGGTAGAGCGGGTAAACGTACCCAACGCCGACGCGCTGAAGCAACTGGCCTACGACCTGAAAGCTAAAGTGGATAACCTCGCCGTGGTGCTGGGTGCTGACATCAACGGGAAGCCCCAACTCGCCGTGATGCTGCCCGATAGCCTCATCAGCGGTCGCGGGCTCAACGCCGGTCAGGTAGTGAAAGACCTCGCCAAAAACATCAAAGGCGGTGGCGGTGGTCAGCCCTTCTTCGCCACCGCCGGTGGCTCCGACGCGGCCGGCCTCGACGCCGCCCTGGCGCAGGGCCGGGAACTGTTAGGGTAGTGATTTGAACTGACTATTAAACCTATACGGTTTTCGAAAACCGTATAGGTTTGCTCCGCGACTTGGCTTACATTGGTTTACAAGAACGCTTCTTACCGCCTGTATGAACCCGTACCGTATTGAATCGCTGCACTTAACAAAAGTTGGCCCATTTGAGGAGTTGGAGCTTACGTTGCCTGTTTCACCGTCAAACGGGGAAGCAGAAGTGCACATCCTGACTGGTGAGAATGGTACGGGTAAGACGAGTGTACTGGAGGCTATCAGTGTGATGTTTTTTGACTATTACCAGACGAAGGCTTATCATAAAAGCCAAAGGGTAAAGCTAAACGAGAGCGGGGTGAGCATTGCTTTTTCGTCTGGACATAGTCTAACGTTAGAGGCTAAACTAAATGAACAAGTCTACGCATCCTTCGCTAACATTCTTGGAATAGAAGTTAAAAAGGCCATAATGTTATTTACTAAAAATGCACAATTGGCTTCCCCTCCACAATTTGCAGCTTTTGCTTACTCTGGATACCGTAGATCCGAAGGTAGTAATGTCGATAGCATAAAGGATATTGAAATATCCCCAATAGCTGATGCAACGGACTTGATTCGATCTATCGATCCTAGAAGCTTTCTTCAATGGCTTGTCAATACGCAAGCTCGAGCGTTGATGGCACTAGGGAAAAACAAGCCTAAGGAGGCAGAACAGCACCGTCAAAACTTATCAATAGTTGAACAAGCAATCACTGAAGTTACTGGGCTAAGAACTTTCTTTGAACTGGAAGACAATCCGTTTCAGGCGAAGATTAATGTGGATGGTCAGTCACTCAATTTTGATCAGATTCCTGATGGGTTGAAGTCGATTGTGAGTTGGCTTGGGGATCTGCTGATGCGGATGGACCGGATTCAGTGGGCCGACGACGTACCTGTGCTGGAACGGCCTTTTCTGTTGCTGCTCGACGAAATTGACGTGCATTTGCATCCGGCCTGGCAGCGCAAAATTCTGCCGGTGGTGCAAAAGTTATTCCCTAATGCACAGGTTATCGTGTCGACGCATTCGCCGTTCGTTGTTGGGTCTGTGGATGGGGCGTGGGTGCATCGGTTCGTCAAGAAAGAGGGATTCAGCGTATTGGCTGGGCCACCTACACTATCAGAAGATGCACTCAGTTACGAATATATTCTCGAAGAAATCTTTGGTATAAAGGAGCGTTTTGGCGTTGAGGTTGAAGCTGATCTGGCGGAATTTCAACGACTAAAAAAGCAGGCACTCACCAACGATGAAACGTTTGACGAAGGTCGTTTTCAGGAGTTGATTCAATCACTCGGCAGTCAGTCGATTGAGTTGGAAAGCATGATTGGTATGGAATTGAAGCAGTTGCAACGCCTTACTCAACGCTCATTCGTATAAGAGTTCATGCGAAAATTTACGCGTTCGGAAGCCCCTGCTATTCTCACTGCTCTTGTTCCGCCAACGCAGCAACCCCGCTGGGAGGTTTTCGGTGACCGATATAACCAAAACCGGCAGGCGAATCCGGGGCATGCGTTCCAGTGGCCGCAAGTGGATAACCTACCACTCAACCAGCATTTGTTGCCTGTACTTCGTGATTTAACCGATGGGCATTGTGCCTATTGTGATCTATACCCGCTGCGCAAACCAGAGGAGAGTATCGATCATTTTCTGCCGAAGTCGAATCCACAATTTTATACGCTGGTTTGCCAGTGGGAAAATCTGTACCTCAGTTGCCCAACCTGCCAGAGCAAAGGAGATCAATACAATGCCGATTTGCTGCGTCCCGACGAGGTGACGTTTACGTTCAGTCGCTACTTTATTTACAACTATCAGAGTCACGAAATCGAAGTGAATCCGCTGGCAACGCCCAATGATCAACGCCGGGCAGATGTGACGACACGTCTATTTAGATTGAATGATACGGGCCATTGTTCGGCTCGTAGAATAGCCCTTGAACGTTGGATGAAGCGCGATCCTGATTACGTTCTCGCTGACTATAATTACCGATATATGCTGGATTTCTAAACCTATAAGGGCTAGACGGGGGCGCCTAGCCCTTATAGGTTTGCTCCGCGACCTGACCCCTGCTGATGGGTAGAGGTTATTCAGTATAACCCTTTGTGTGTTAAGCGAGTTAGTGTGTAAACAGCAAACGCCATGCGATTAGTACTACCTGGGTTTTTCCTGCTGATCTGGAGTTTGTTCCTGCTTGGCTGCGGGGCTGATTATTCAGTTATACCCAACAATGCGCCGCCCGAACAACCGAAGAAAGTACCAGAAAAAGAACCGGATAAAACGCCACATGGCTACCGCGTTAAACGGATCATTTACGAAGGGAACTTGGCTATTGGTACCACGACCGAATTCGAGTATGGCAGCAACGGCAAAGTGAGTGTGGCCAGGTACGTTGGGCAGGATGTTGGCCGGGGTGCGCCAAAGGCCTTGTTCGCCTACGATGCCAGCAGCCAGCTTACCGCCTATGACTACCAATATCCATACGCCGATAGTCAGGGACATACGGGCGAGCGCACGGCTTTCAGCTACAGTTCGCAGAGCAGAGTACCGGGCCAGCCCCCGGTAACCATGCTTTTTGCGCAGACTGATTTCGTGAAGCCAGATGGTTCACGCAAGTTACTAAAGCACACCACCTCAGAGCTGATAAACGGATTTGTAAACACCGTACGCTATGAAGCCATCACCGTTGGTGGCTCGGCCACAACCGATCAGTACACGTTTACGTCGGGCAATCTAACGACCATCGAAACAGTCATTGGGCAGGATCAACATGAAGCCTACTCGTTCGACAGTAAACCGAATCCGTTCTTTGGCCTGTTCGGGCCAGACCTTACGCCCGTGCGCCGCTATAGCCGAAATAACGTCACGGAGGCAACGGTCTGGTATCCCAGCGGCAGCGTGCGAACATATACAATCAGCTACACCTACAACGATCAGGGACTGCCCATTACGGCGCAGACCTCAGGTACATCGTCACTTATCCGGTTCGAGTACGAAGCCTACTGAGTAGGAAGCTTTCAGTTACGTCGTATCCTGTTTAGGCGTAACCGGACGATCTACCCGCCGCCGATCCGGTTGGCCGGTCGTCTGGACCAACAGCTCTTTTTTCTCCAGCAGAGTCATGATGCGGGCAATCGACGCCTGGTCTTTGACAATGCGCTCGGCAATTTCCAGCTGACCCAACATCGGTCATTCCCTATTTTGCGGCTACACGCCAGATGCGGTTGCCTGCATCGTCGGTGACCAGAAGCGATCCGTCCGGCATGGCGAACGTACCAACGGGGCGACCATACACGTCCTGATCGGTATTCCGGGCTATAAAACCAGTCAGGAAATCTTCGGGCGGGCCGGGCTTGCCGTTCGTGAAAGGCACGAAGGCCACCTTATAGCCCGATAGCTGAGAACGGTTCCACGAGCCATGCTGCCCAATGAATGCGCCGTTGTGGTACCTGGCGGGAAACGCTTTTGCCCCGGTCTTTGTCTTGTAAAAGGCCAGCCCAAGCGAAGCCGTGTGAGCACCCAGGGGTACATCGGGTATGATTGCTTTTTTTACCAGGTCAGGATTTTCACCGGCCCGGCGTGGGTCTTCAATCTGGCCATAGTAGCTGTACGGCCAGCCGTAGAAACCGCCTTCCTGTACACTCGTCAGGTAGTCGGGTACCAGGCCGTCACCGAGTTCGTCGCGCTCGTTCACGGCTGCGTACAATCGGTTGGTGCCGGGTTGCCAGTCGATGCCTACGGGATTGCGCAGGCCATGGGCGTACACGCGTTCGCCCGATCCGTCGGGGTTGATCTCCAGAATATTGGCCCGCCGCACTTCGTACTCCATGCCGTTTTCGCCCACATTGCTGCCCGAACCCACGGATACGTACATCTTTTTGCCATCCGGGCTGGCCAGCAGGTTACGCGTCCAGTGGTTGTTGTACCCGCCAGCGGGCAACTTCAGAATGGTATCGGGCTTGCTGCTCAGGGTGTTGCTGCCCGCTTTATAGGGGAAACGCAACAGCGCGTCGGTATTGGCTACGTAGAAGTGGTCGCCCAGCACCAGCATACCGAATGGCTGATTCAGGCCGGTCAGAAATACCGACCGCTGATCGGGTTTACCGTCGCCGTTGGTGTCGCGCAGGAGCGTAATGCGGTTGGCACTCTCATCGAATCGCTGTGATTTTGCCTGTCCACTTACCGAGGCTATCGTTTTCTTGACCCCTTTCTTCTCCGTATTCGATTCTGACACGAACACATCGCCATTGGGGGCCACGTACGCCCAGCGGGGATTAATCAGGTCGCGGGCGTATTCGGTCACCACAAACCCGTCGGGGGCGGTAGGCATCTGCCCGTCTGGCCAGCCGATTACTTTGCTAAACTTCGTCGCCGATTCGGTGGCGTAGGGGGCGGGTAGTTCCAGGGGGCCGCTTGTGGTTTCGACCTGGACGGCCTGACCCTGAGCCGCCTTTTTCTCTGAACAGCTGGTGAATAGTAAACTACTGATTACTACTAAACTGAATGATCGTATAAACATAATTCGCTGAGGATTAGTGACAGATGAAAAAGCGTCAGGTTACTTTCATTGATAACTGGCTGTTCATCCATTTGGTTAGTCTTGTGGGTGATTCGTACCTTGCATACCATGCCGATAGACCCTTTATTGATGCGTCGTGCGCTCGAACTGGCCCAACTTGGGCGCGGGGCGGTTAGTCCCAATCCGATGGTCGGCTGCGTGATTGTGCATGACCTTGGGCGGTTCGCTACGGGGCGAATTCTGGGCGAAGGCTGGCATCGGCAATACGGTGGTCCCCATGCCGAGGTCAACGCCATCCGGGCGGTACTAGCCTGCCGACGAAGCCCTGCTGCCCGACTCGACCGCTTACGTAACGCTGGAGCCCTGTTCCCATTTTGGCAAGACGCCCCCCTGCGCTGATCTGCTCATTGCCAAAAAAGTGGGGCGGGTCATCTGCTGCAATGATGATCCCAATCCGCTGGTGGCAGGGCGGGGGTTCGCCAAACTTCGGGCGGCTGGTATCGAGGTGGTTACCGGTCTGCTTTCCGATGAAGGCCGTGCGTTGAATGCGCGCTTTTTCACCTTTTTCGAGCAGAAACGGCCGTATATCATCCTGAAATGGGCCGAAACCGCCGACGGATTTATGGGTGGGGTGGGGGCAACGCCTGTTGCCAT
Source organism: uncultured Cytophagales bacterium (assembly GCA_963750355.1). GTDB lineage: Bacteria > Bacteroidota > Bacteroidia > Cytophagales > Spirosomataceae > Fibrella. Next base: position 225,871 of record CAVVQL010000005.1, read on the forward strand.
CAGCGGTCCATTGGCTGGTCGGCTGGTGCATCGCTGGCGTAGCGAAGAAGATGCCATCCTGGTGGGCACCACCACGGCCCGGAATGACAATCCCAGCCTGAATGTTCGGCATTGGCCCGGTAAATCGCCCATCCGTATCGTGCTCGACCGGTCGCTGGCGTTATCCCCGAACCTGCACCTGTTCGATGGATCGCAGCCCACGCGGGTCTATCATAACTCCGGTATCGTGTCGCCTGATGCGCAGCCCAGCCTCAGCTATGCCCCTGCCGATTCGCTGGCCGATATGCTGACTGATCTGCATGAGCAGCGCATTCAATCGGTGCTGGTGGAAGGCGGTGCTCAAACGCTAACGGCCTTTCTGGAAGCTGATTTATGGGACGAAATCCGGCTACTCCGCAGTCCTATTTCGTTGAAGGCTGGTATCCGTGCGCCACAGGTACGCGGGCAACTACTCGACCAGCAGCCGGTTGGCGATGACATGCTGCTGGTGTATCGGCGGTAGGTTGTGCATAGGTCGTCCGCTGAAGCAGACGGCAACATGGTACAAGTCCCGCTGGGACTTTTTACGCTTGCCGTCTGCTTCAGCGGACGAGTGCTACAACAGACCTACACCAACTCCTCTCCAGCTACCCAAACGGTCTTGCTTCACCAGATTCTGATCCAGCCGGACCAGGTTGGCAACGTACCCAGGCGCGATGTGCCCGATCTGGTCGCCAAGCCCAACAACGGTAGCGGGGGTAGCGGTCGCCATGCGCAGAGCGTCGATAAGTGGCAGGCCAACTTCATGCACGCAGAACCGGACGCAATCGAGCACCGTAATGGCTGTACCGGCCAGCGTTCCCTGCTCGTTTACGTACCTGCCATGCATGGGTGAGCCGGGTTCGCCGGTGCCCGGCTCGAAGTGCACGATAAAGGTTTCGAGCGCAAAATTGGCGCGGGGCGGATTGGCAAACAGGGCGTCAGAAATCAGGAACAGCCGGTCGGGACCGAGCACCCGATGGGCCAGCCGAATGGCGGCGGGAGCGCAATGATAGCCATCGGTCACGATGCTGCTGATAACCGTTGGGTGGTCGAAAATAGCGCCCACTGTTCCTGGCTCGCGGCTTTCAAAACCACGCATGGCGTTGTAGAGATGCGTAGCCAGCAGGCAGCGGTCGGTGGCCGAACCGTCGCCAAACGCAGCCATCGCCTGCGCATAGGTAGCATTGCTATGCCCCAGCGAGAGCAACGTGCCCGACGATTTGGCCAGTTTGTACAGCAGCGTCAATTGCTCAGGCGATAGCATTTCGGGGGCCAGGGTCAGAATGCTGATCACGTCGGCATGGGTACTGAACAGCGTTTCCAGCTCGCCCGCTGCCGGCACGCGCACCTGGTGGGCGCGGTGGGCTCCCCGCTTCACCGGGTTGAAATACGGCCCTTCCAGGTGGATGCCCGGTACGTTAAGCGGCATTTCGTCGCGCACGACCCGAACGGCTGCCACGGCCTGCTGCATTTCGGCAAAGTAAGTCGAGTGCAGCGTGGGCAGCAGGGTCGTCGTCCCGTTCAGGGCGTGGCTTCGCCAGATATGCCGAACGGTCTCCGGCGTGGGCGTTTCGTTCAGAAATTCGGTCGCTCCGCCATATAGTTGCAGATCAATCAGGCCGGGCACCAGGTAATCGCCCTGTAAGTCGACTACGTCGGTATGGTCGCTAATCGGTAAATCAGGGTCAATGGCCATGATTTTACCCGCTTCGACCAGAACCCTGGTTTGTGGCAGAAAAGTATCGCCGGTAAAAACGGTGGCGTTAATAAATAGCATACGTTGAGGGAGTAAGGTAACCTACTGGTGAACGGTCGTCAGCAGGGCAGGAGCGGCCATCAGGCTACCAAAATTTTGTTTGAAAGCGTCCATATGCGGCATGTTGGCATGCGCGGCCAGCCCGGCTTCATCGTCCCAGAGTTCGTGCATGATAAACTGGTCGGGGTGCTCGGTGCTTTCGTAGAGTTCATATAACTGGCAGGCGGCTTCGGCACGTACCTGCGGGATCAGCGAAAGAAAAGCCGTTTTGAGGTCGGCACCTGAGCCGGGTTTGGCGGTAATAGTAGCAAAAACGAGGAGGGACATGTTTTCTGGTTTTCTGTTTTCGGTCTTCAGTCTTCTGTTGCATGCGCTATAATGTAGTTCAAAGCCTAAGCAGCACATTGGACTGAAGACAGAAAACAGAAAACTGCTTTTTCTACCCCTGCCAAATCGCCCAGGATTTTTCGGCCTGTAGCACCAGCATCCGATAGCCGTTCATCACAGCGGCTCCCTGTTGTCGGCCCCGCCGCATAAACTCGGTTTCGGCCGGGTTATAAACCAGATCATAGAGCCAGTGCTGCGCGGTTAACTGGGCATAGGGCAGATCGGGAGCCGCCGCTACGTTTGGGTACGTGCCCACGGGCGAGCAGTTCACAATTAGTTGATACGCATCGATCACATCCGGTAGATCGGCATAGGTCAGCCCGTCGGGTGAAGGCGTTCGGGACACCATTTTGCAGGTAATCCCCAAATCGTGCAGGGCGGCCACCACGGCTTTGGAGGCCCCACCGGTACCGAGTATCAGGGCGTTGGCGGGCAGGATCGATAACACGTCGGGGTCGTCTGACTGCTCGCGGACGGTGTCGCCCACCCAATCGGTCAATGATTGCCGGAAGCCATAATAATCAGAATTGAAGCCGGTTTTTGTGCCGTCGGCTTCCAGTCGAATCACATTGACCGCGCCCACTTTTTCAGCCGAGGCGTCGAGGCGATCCAGAAAAGAAAGCACGCTGGTTTTGTGGGGAATGGTTACGTTCAGGCCGCGCAGACCCGGAAGCGCAAGTAAGTCGGGCAGTGCGGTCTGAAGATCGGGCATATCGAACAAATCGTAGCGGGCATTTGTAATACCTTCGCGGGCAAACTTCTCGGTAAAGTAGGTCTGGGAAAACGAATGGGTGAGCGGATGCCCAATGAGTCCGTAGCGTATCATACCCGCAAAGGTAATGGCAATGCTGAATGCTGAGGCTGTAATGGCGTTTGTTCAAGTGCCCCGGGCAGTGTATCTTTAATAAACTATTCGGCCTGCTGGTGGCTAGTTACCAACCAGCTCTGTTTACGTGTATTGTATCGTCGACGTTGAAACGACCGGGGGCGTAAAAGGCCCCTCCCGCCTAACTGAAATTGCCCTGATTCGTCACGACGGGCACCAAATCGTCGACGAGTTTCAGACGCTGCTCAATCCGGGCCATCCCATTCCGCCTTTTATCAGCCAGTTAACCCGCATTACCGACGAGATGGTGGCCGACGCCCCCACCTTCGATCAGGTAGCCAACCGGGTGCATGAGATTACCGAGGGTGCCATCTTTGTGGCGCACAACGTGCAGTTCGACTTTGGTTTTCTGCAAAAAGAGATGAACTGGGTAGAGCGGGAGTTCCTGCGCCGCACGCTCTGCACGGTGCGCCTGAGCCGTAAGCTTATTCCGGGTCAGCCTTCGTATAGCCTCGGAAAACTGTGTCGGTCGCTCAATATTCCGCTTCAGGGCAGGCACCGGGCCTACGGCGATGCCGCCGCCACCGTCAAGCTGTTCGAGATGCTGCTCCGCCACGACCGCCACGGGCATATTCCCCGCCCAAAACCGGCGATGGTTTTTAAATAAGTCTTGTTCGTACCCGCCCAAAGGACGCGGCGCAGATGCTTTCGCGGTTCGCTAGCAGGCCCTAGGACGGACTAACAGGATTTTTTAGGCGAACAAATCGCTGGTGACAAATTGAAAGTCTGGTAGGAGTGGAGCTGCCGAGATAGGCATGTTGTCTTTATAAACGACTGACTCGGTAGCCGAGGTGTACACGTAAATCCGGCGCTGGCGGGGAGCGATGTACCAGACTAACTGAGCACCGGCATCGAAGTAGTCCTGCACCTTGTCGGTCACATCTTCGAATGACTCGGAGTCTGACAATAACTCAATAGCAAATAGTGTTTTGACCCGTTCTCCTCGCCGGGTAGCCCGTTTCTGATCAGCGGTAAAGTAAGCTAAGTCTGGTACTCGTTTTCGACTTCCATCTACATAGGAATCTGTTCTGGGAAGAAGATCATCGCCGCGCTTGAACGCTTCGGTTGTAATAAATAGGCGTATCAAAAAGCTGGCAAGAAAGATTTCGTCCTGTTTCATGGCGGGTTTGGGGATGATGCGCCCCCGGACGAACTCGTAGCTTCCTTCTTTCACGTGCAGACGCTGCCATGCCTCGAATTCCTCGACAGTGGTAAGCGAATCTGGAAGTTGATTAATAGCATTCATGGTATGTAAGGTAAACAGCCTGATGAAGATACCGTATTTTACCTTCTAACATCGGCCCCTGTTTCCGGTTAAACAAGCACACGTAGTACACTATTTTATTGATAGTCCTACGCTTGTTTACCTGTTATGAAACAACTTGGCATTGGCGTGATCGGCATGGGGGGCTTCGGTCTCTTTGCTGTTCAGCAATTTTTACAACACCCCAACACGCGCTTGGTGGCTATTGCCGGATCGCGGCGCGAAGAGGCCATCCGCACCGCCGAACGATTCGGAGCCGAACAACTCGCTACCCTCGACGAACTGGTGCAGCACCCCGACGTTGATCTCGTCTACATTGCCACCCCGCCGTTTTTGCACTTCGAGCAGGCTATGCTGGCCCTGGAAGCCGGAAAGCATGTGATCTGCGAGAAACCACTGGCCATGAACCCCGAACAGGGGCGGCAGATGCTGGCTAAAGCAAAGGAAAAAGGCCTGTTGATGGTCACCAACCTGATGCAACGCTACAATCCGCTGTTTGCCCGCGTTAAGCACTTGATCGATACTAAGCTACTGGGCGATTTCCTGCATGGCTATTTTGAAAATTACGCCGGTGACGAAGGCCTCAGCCCGGCGCACTGGTTCTGGGATCGCAGTAAATCGGGCGGGATTTTTATTGAGCATGCCGTTCACTTTTTCGACCTATTTGCCGGTTGGCTTGGCGAGGGCGAAGTGGTAGCCGCTCAACTCTCGAAACGGCCAAACAGTGGAGATATAGAGGACCAGGTTCAGGCCACAGTACGGTATGGCACAGCCGATGAGGGGTATCAATTCGTTAATTTTTACCACGGTTTTACCCAAACGGGCCGCATGGACCGGCAGGAAATGCGGCTGGTGTTCGAGCGGGGCGATATTACCCTGCACGAGTGGGTGCCAACCCGCATGGTACTCCGTTGCGTGGCCGACGAAGCCACCACAAAGGCACTGATGGATCTATTTCCGGGGGCTCAGCTCAATGTGACGGCCAACATTGACCCGACAGAGCCCATTGGCGGGCGGCACAAAACCTTCTATGCCTACCAGCAGATCGAGGTCAGCTTCGGATTTGAGGTTGAGAAGCAGCACCGCTATAGCGAATTACTCCGGCTGATGTTCCGCGATCAGGTAGCCTGGATTCTACAGCCCGACGTTCACCGGATCATATCGGAAGAAAACGGCCTCAGTAGCCTCGAAACGGCCTACATCGCCGACCAGATGGCGAGAGGGTAGATCGTGGAGATAACTGCATTTAACAACAAGGGGCGCCTTAAGAGGTCGCTCCTTGTTACCTTTGCTGCTCCATCCTAATTGCTGGTCAACGTATGCTTGCAGAATCTGTCTTACCTGACGCCGCGTTCAGTGGTCCGCTTCAGTCGGCCATTACCTATGAGAAAATCCCGACCCACATTTATGCCGATGCGAAAGCTGCTTCGCGGGCGGTGGCGCACGAAATTGCTGCTCTGATTCGCCAGAGGCAGAGCGAAAATAAACCCTGCATTCTGGGTCTCGCTACGGGCTCGTCGCCCAAGACGGTATATGCCGAACTGATTCGGATGCACCGGGAAGAGGGGTTGAGCTTTTCCAATGTAGTATCGTTCAATCTCGACGAATATTACCCCATGGAGCCCAATTCGCTGCAAAGCTACTGGCGGTTCATGCGGGAACAGCTGTTCGATCATGTCGATATTCCCGAAGGCAATTACTACGTACCCGACGGAACATTGCGGGCCGATAGGGTAGCCGAGTTTGCCAAAAAATACGATCAGCAAATTGCCGATGCCGGTGGGCTGGATTTTCAACTGCTGGGTATTGGTGGTAACGGTCATATCGGTTTCAACGAACCCGGTTCGCTCATCAATTCGCACACGCGCCTGATGATGCTCGACCACTCGACCAGAGCGGCCGCGTCGGTCGATTTTGGTGGCCTGTCGCGCACCCCGCGTAAGGCCATTACCATGGGCATTGCCAGCATTCTGGCGGCCAAACGGGTGGTATTGCTGGCCTGGGGCGAACGCAAAGCCCCGGTGATTCGTGGTGCGGTAGAAGGGACCGTGACGGAAACAAATCCGGCCTCGTACCTGCAAACGCATCCCAACGCCCTGTTCGTTATCGATACGGCCGCTGCGTCGGAGCTGACCCGGATGCGAATGCCCTGGCTGGTCGACGTGGTGACGTGGGACAACCCGATGAAGAAGAAGGCGGTAACCTACCTGTCATTGACGCTGGGCAAACCGATCCTGAAACTGACCGACCGCGATTATAACGACAACGGCGTGAGTGATCTGCTGGCGCAGTACGGTCAGGCCTACGACATCAACATCGATGTGTTCAACCAGTTGCAGCATACCATTACGGGCTGGCCCGGTGGTAAGCCCAATGCCGAAGACACCAACCGCCCCGAACGCGCACTGCCCGCTCGGAAACGCTGCCTGCTGTTTAGCCCGCACCCCGACGATGACATTATTTCCATGGGGGGCACGTTTCAGCGGTTAGTCGATCAGGGGCACGAGGTGCATGTGGGCTACCAGACCTCCGGCAACATTGCCGTAGCCGATGATGAAGCCCTGCGCTTTGCGGATTACGTGGTCGATTTTAACTCGCAATTCGGTATCAAAAGTCCCGAAGCGACCCGCATTTTTCAGGCGGCGGCGGCTTCATTGCGCGACAAAAAAGACTCGGAGATGGACATCGCCGAAGTGCGTTACGTGAAAGGGCTGATTCGGATGGGCGAGGCCAAATCGACTTGCCGCTTCGTGGGGGTTCCCGTCGAGAATGCGCATTTCATGAACCTGCCTTTTTACGAAACGGGTAAGGTAGAGAAGAAGCCGCTTAGCGAAGAAGACGTTAAAATCACGATGGACCTGATCGAGACGATCAAGCCCCATCAGATTTACGCCGCCGGCGACCTGGCCGACCCACACGGAACGCATAAGGTTTGTTTAGACGCGGTACTGGAAGCCGTTAAGCGCCTGTCGCACAAGAACTTCATGAAAGACTGCTGGGTATGGCTCTACCGGGGTGCCTGGGCCGAGTGGGATATCCACGAGATCGAGATGGCCGTACCGATGTCGCCCGACCAGGTGACCAAGAAGCGGCTGGGCATTTTCAAACACCAGTCGCAGAAAGACGGCGTCGTGTATCAGGGCACCGATTCGCGGGAGTTCTGGCAGCGGGCCGAAGAGCGTAACCGGGCCACCGCCGAGTTGTACAACCGCCTGGGCCTGGCCGAGTACGAAGCCATGGAGGCCTTTGTGCGCTGGAAAGGGTAAGAGTCAGGAGTGCATACTACCTGCGGCTCGTCTTTTGGGGTATCGACTGATACGGCAGAAGACGAGCCGCATTCGTTGTACCTCAGGTAATGAGTAGCCGTGTCGGCGACAAGAGCCTTAATGGCAACCTAGCTGGTCCGGTCAACTTATTGGCAGCTGGCAGCTTAGGTTTTTCAATGAAGTAGTATCCTGATAATGAGATTGTTATCCAAGATAGGAATTGCTGTAGTTTATTAAGCTTTTCCTGAATTTCATTCAAGGCAGCTAGCAAACTTGTACTTTCACCTGAGAGAAGCTTCGTTGCGTGGCTTAACTTTCTGGTTACCAATAAGTCCATGGCAATTTGAGCTATATAAGGATGCCTTCACGCCGTTCAAAGCAATTGTATAAAGTAGCTTGTAGCGGTCTGAGGGCCATTTTAGTACTCTGAGCCATGCCACAAAGCCCATATACTTCATTAAACTCTACAGACTCCGACAACTTTCAGCGGACTTATCCCCTCGAGCCTTCGATTGTGGTGGGCATCGATGCCGCCGCCGAGAAAAAATGGGAGTGCCTGCGGGCCATTCCCTCGCAGTTTGCCGACAAAGATTCCTGGCAGGCCCGCACCCTGCCCAACGTACCCCAGGGCGACAAACAACGCTAGGACTACATCCTATCGGTTTTGCAAAGCCGCAACACCGCCGTTGCCGACAAATACCGTAACCGCCTGATCGAGCTGTATGGCCCCGAAAAAGGCCGCAGCATTAAATACGCCGAAGCCTTTGAGTTATGCCAATACGGTAGCCAACCAACCCCGGAAGAGCTCAGGAAGCTGTTTCCCACTTTCTAAACTGTATAGTGCTTAAAATGAGATGCCTCAGTATTGTTGTACCTAGCGTTAAACCTAAGCTCAAAACGAGCTAGCAACAAGCTAACTCGTTTTGAGCTTCACTGGCAGGAGCTGACAGGGCTTTCATCTGAAAACGGCAAGATCGTCTGGCGGCAGTCGGGCGTTCAGCCCCTCCATACACCAGAAGGCTTGGTGAAGCGAATAGTTTGGCGGTTAAAGTAAGAGAATCGCACTTACTATTTTTGCTGCGCTAAGCCGAAGTTTTTCAGGTTTGTCAGCGCCGTTACGTTGATGATCTTCCACTGGCCATTGATCTTTTCGACCACCCGCGACTCCTTCGACGTTGTTTTGCCATGACTGTCCAACAGCGTCTGGTCGTAGGCGACGAACGCCATATTTCCATTCTGATGGATGGTGTAATTTGAATTCTGCACCGTTACATTGTTCATGCCCTTCGTGCTTTTAAACTGACTGGCAAACTGTTTTTCCAGCTTGTCCCAGCCTTCAATGAGCATAAAGTCACCACCATACAAATTAGCGGCAAAGTGAACGTAAGGAGCATGTGCCCAGGCATTGGCCCATACGGCTTTATCGCGCTTAAAAAATCCTTCCGTCTCGCTACGAAGTACCCGTTTAATAGCGTCGTGGTCTGCCTGTGCCAGCCCCTGTGATAGGCTGCTGAGTAAAATCGCAATCACCATTGCATACGTTTTCATGGTCTTGAACGATTTGATGTATTGGGAAGGTATGGTATAATATGGTAATATCCAAGTATTATATTATACTTTTTAGGTCCGCCAGTCTAGCTATATCCTTTTAGGGCTAGACTTTGGTTGGTACTCCTTTCTGATAGCTTTATTCTATGAAGCAGCAACGGTCGGGCACTCATTCAGTGTATAACTTGCAAGTGCAGGGCTTTCTTATAAAACCATTTCTTGCGTCATGAACTGAAGTAAGGTGGGGAAGTTATCGGCAAAATTCTCAAGCTGGGCGACCATATTCTTAGATTAAGTCGTTTTAATAAGCTACTCATCAACCGGCTAATCGCTTGGCTGCCTGTTCGCAACTCATCTTCGCATAACGTCACGTCCCGCCGATAATGCATCGCTTCAATCCGCCAATGCGCCCAGTAGACTCCATCTGCACCTTCAATTGTGCTTTGCCACCGCCCCTACGATTACCACCCCGACCATCGCTACACCGGCGAGTTGGTACAGGATGCCTCTGTGGTAGTGGCCGCCGCCTTTTTCACGCCCGACACGCCCCCAACGAAGAAAAATCCGGTGTTCCTATACTACTCCGACAACTTTCAGCGGCCTTACCCCTTCGAGCCGTCTATTGTGGTGGGCATCGATGCCGCCGCCGAGAAAAAATGGGAGTGCCTGCGGGCCATCCCCTCGCAGTTTGCCGACAAAGATTCGTGGCAGGCCCGCACGCTGCCCAACGTACCGCAAGGAGACAAACAACGGCAGGACTACATTCTATCGGTCTTGCAAAGCCGCAACACCGCCGTTGCCGACAAATACCGTAACCGCCTGATCGAGCTATACGGACCCGAAAAAGGCCGCAGCATTAAATACGCCGAAGCCTTCGAACTATGCCAGTACGGCAGTCAGCCAACCCCGGAAGAACTTAAGAAGCTATTCCCTACTTTCTGAAAAACACGTAAAAAAAGCGTAGACTACTATGAAAAAGGTAACTGGCCTCGGCGGCGTATTCTTCAAATGCAATGACCCAAAGGCCATGAACGACTGGTATGCCAAAAACCTGGGCCTGACTACCGGCGAATACGGGGCAACGTTTGAGTGGCGGCAGGCCGAAGACCCGTCGAAAAAAGGCTCTACGGCCTGGTGTACGTTTCCGGAGAACACCAATTATTTCAATCCGTCGGCAAAGCCCTTTATGATCAATTATCGAGTCGATAATTTAGCGGCGCTGGTTGACGAATTGAAACGAGACAATGTCACTATTGTCGATGACATAGCGGAATACGACTACGGCAAATTCGTGCATGTGCTCGACCCGGAAGGCAACATTATGAAATTGTTTCCTACCCTCTAGCTAAGACTGTACTGAATTCGACTAGCGCAATTTCACTTCGACTATAGACGCACTTTTTTGCCTACCCGCTGTTTTTTAAGCATTAACGGCTATTGAAACGAACGGACCCCGAGCTTACTCCGGCTCTTGCACAGCATGAAATAGCGGTCTTCGACACCCGATTTGCGCCCAACGCATTATGCGACACGTTATGCCATACGCTCCTACCCTTGCATTGTACCTGGTCACTTCTAGGGTAAGAGCGTAAGCCGATTACTAAACTGCACAGCTATGATCTACACCTCATTAAGACAACAAGCGATCTATCGTAAACTGAGACGGCAGGTCGTTATTGAATTCAGGCAGACCTCCAAGGAGCTACCGGTTGGCGTAAAGACTGGCTTCGATTTAAGAGATGTATTACCGTAGAAGATACGCTACAATGAATTGCTGTTTTCGAATAGAACGAGGTTATAGAGGGCATCAACATAACTCCCGATATAAATATTTTACTTCAGGACAACGCAACACATCAGCCTTTGAGTCTTTAGCTGCTTTAGACAAGTAAGTGGGTTCAACACGGGTGCGATTCAAAACTTCGCTTGATTCGTAGAAATCGGCCACTGAGCGCAGTGAAGTAAATATGACAAAAACAACATGTGAAGTTTTGAATCATAACCTAAGTTAACTCACTTTGATTTTCACGAGCAGGAGTTGGAGAATAGAATATAGGCTCAAGAAGCCGCGAACAAAACTGTTTGCTTTTACGGTATGGAAACTCGTTACCGCATACTATACAATGAGAGATAGCCTCTAATACCATAAATTTTACTGTTTTTATGACCGTTTCATTTACGGTCTGTTACTGTTTGTTTACAGTATAAATTACAGAATTATTACGATAATATCAAACTCATCTTATCATTTTATTTACTCTACTAAAAAAGACATTCATCTCGATTCCAACAGAGTCTAATATAAGGGATATAAGTATTACTCTAACCTTTTGAGTTATTCTATACAATTCAGGTATTTCTAGTATTTCCTTTTTAGCTTTATCACTTATTGTATAATGTGCATAATGATTTCTATTACTAACAACAGTTTCTACAAATTCTTTATCGTTAGTAACTACATATTTATAATCATCAATATTTACTTTTCCTTTCATAAAATTCAATAAATCATAAAGCCTATTATTTAGATAGGCATCTTTCTTTGATTTAACTTTTTCATTAAAATGATATTTATGAAATACTTCTAAAGCTCTTACATTCTCAATAAACGTATCCTCTGAGAAAGGTTCTATTCCAGTAAATTTTGAAGCAACCCAAGTAAAGTAATGACTATCCTCACGTACAAGGTATTTAAACCACTTTTGCAGAACTACTTCTAAATTAATTATTTCGTTTTCATTAACTATATTATATCTATTTTGAGAATATTTTTTGAATTTCTTTTGATAAGCTTGCGAGAGAATCAATTCGTAAACCTTTCCATCAATATTAATCCCTTCTACATTTAATTTAAAAACTATTTGAAAAAGTAATATTTGAAAAAATCTCCTTAAATGCTCAATACGGTCAAAGAAATCAGGCAAACTGGTTTTTTCATAGTTAATACTCTCAAACTCTACGGTAACTGTTTCATAAATAAAAAAACCCAACTTCGTTATTTATTTCAAAACTCGTACTATATCCAAAAGAAATAGTAATGGCAAAGCACTCATCTAACGTCGTGGTAATTGGCTCAGCAGATTTATGGCTATAAACAATATCGTATTTTTTCTTACTTGTAGATATGTGGGATTTCGTCCTTCTACTATACCATTGATTTAAGTGACTGAAATTTACAATTATTGATTTAAACTTATTCTCATAAACATCTAAATTCGCTATGCCATCAATGGCGTAAGCTGGTTTTATAGATAATAAATTTCCGCTGTTGGCTTTCCAATTCATTCCAACAATTGTACAATTAAATAATAATAAATATTTGTTCGTTTTTAGATCGATGCCTTTGATTACTTTAACAGAGTCTCTAATGTCTAAACGGTGAAACAGATCAAAGCTAATTCCATCGACGGCAGACGCTCTTAACTCAAGAAATCCGTCAAGAGTATAATCTAAAGTGCCAGAAAGAATTAAGGTCTCATTTTCTAAATTCAATTCCCATCTACCGTTCCAAAATTTGGCTTCTTGCATAAAGAAACGAATTCCGTAAGTTAGTTATCCAACTGTAAGTAGCTTTGTAAACTAAAAAAACCTGCCATACTATGCGTATAACAGGTTTTTTAATTTATCGTGGGAGTTGAGGGATTCGAACCCCCGACCCTCTGCTTGTAAGGCAGATGCTCTGAACCAACTGAGCTAA
>CAVVQL010000006.1:0-338307 GCA_963750355.1 uncultured Cytophagales bacterium
TATTGCTTATTCTCTTCTTTATAGAGTTCGTCAAGTACGTCAAGTGCAATTCGGTTCTGCGCATCTAACTCCTCTTTAGTGTATCTTTCTTTGAACTGAAATTCAGCCCGATTAGCAGTTGCTTGCATAAATTTAGTATACCATGGATCTTTGAAAACATTAGTGAATCCCATAGTACTAAGTGTTACAAACAACTCCTGAAGTTTAGCTGTATCAGCAGCATCTGCTTGACCATTACCTTGCTTATAAAGCAAATCGTTTTGCTTCTCTAACATAGCTTGAGTAGGCATGTCCACCGTTGTGCCCAACCCAAACAACTCACTCGTTAGAATGCCTGCTACTCCTAAGCCCCGTGGGTCAATGTCTGGCTGCGTAGCTGTTACACGACCAGTGTGAGAATCGACTCGGAAGATACGCACCTGCTCTTTGAGCAAGCTGCCAATAACAAGAGGGTCATGGGTATTAATTATAATTTGAGTGGCATCTTCGTCGCCAACAACCTCGCGCAGAAATTCTAGATACTTCCATTTCCAAAGAGGATTTAAGTGCGTATCAGGCTCATCTAATAGAATAAGAGAATCCTTATCTTTCGTAAATTTTATTAGGCCTAATACAGTTAATAATTGTTGCTCCCCTTCACTTAATTCTTTAAAAGTTATATGACCTTCAACATTACGCTTCCTAACTTTAACACGTACTTCATCGATCAAGTCAGAGAGGTAAGTACTTTCTAAAGCCTTAAAAAAATTATTGTTATTGAGGTAGGCTTTTGCTATATCTCTTAACTTATCTTTATTACTTATGTACAAATACAAAAATTCATTTTTAGGAGTATTACTCCTAAAGTTAAGAATAGCATCTTCTATATTTTTTATCGGTGCAATTGAATGTTCCCAAATCGTGCTCAATAGATCTCCTACCAGCCCTGTAGCGTTCCAGAAAGGATTGTGATTCGAATCTTTCCCCCATTCAGGTTTATGTAACTTAAATAAAACAGATTCGAAATCTTCGATACCAACTACTTCTTGTAAAAACTTTGACAGTTCCTGCTCATTATCCTGAAAGGAAAAATAGGCTAGAAGTACGAATTGCGCATGGACTGATTGCACATAGAAGAGTCTTCTACGGTCATCGATATCACTCTGCTCTACTTTTTGCCTTATTATCCTTCGATAAAACTCTCTTTGGTGTTGAATGAAATGTTTATATAATCGGTCACTTACACCTGAATAGTATGCAAACACATATTTGGGCAAGTACTCGTTTTTATTAGCTTGCTCGAAAAACACTGCTGGCTTAACTAAAATACCATTGACAAATAAAATGTACTGTTTATCGCGGTATTCTACCTCAATAGTGCGGTTTCGACACTTGTACCTTATCTGGTACTCGAAAGGCGGAAACTTGCGGTCGCCGGGTTTGCTGAGATCGAGGTACTTGAAAATCAGAATCAGGGCTTCTATGAAGTTCGACTTACCACTGGCGTTTTGGCCAAGCAAAACGGTCTCCATTTTCGACTCATCCAGATCGATGTCGAAGTCCCGCAGGTTTTTGTACTGCCCCCTGATATGAACGTGGTCAATCCGCATCGGCTAATTTCAGGTACGTCTGCTCACCTTCTTTCACATCGACAACGCTGCCATCGACATCGACTAACTGCTTTAGTTCGGCGTAAAACCCTTCGATATCGTCTTTATATACCGACTGCTGCCAAACCGTGTGGGCCGATACCGGGGCGTTGGTATTGATCAGAATTTCTTTGATGCTGCGTAACTGCTCAGCCATTGTTTTGCGTCGTTTTGGTATATTATTAGCCGTTGGCTTTTTCTTCTCTTTGGGTCGTTGCTGTTCGGCCAGCCGCTCGGCACGGATGCGCTCGAGCAAGACGCTGGCAGGCTCATCAGCCGGGTTTTGTTCTGTGAGTTCGCCAGCAAAGGCTTTTGCTAAAATGGCAGCTGGCATAGCGTCCAGCTGTCGTTTAGCCGCTTTGTAGTTATCCTCTAATTTATCAGCCCATGCCAGTAAACCACTCACCTGATCAACGATTTCCTGCTGCTCTTTGAAGGGTGGCAATGGTAGAGCCATGTATATCAGACGTGTCAACCCTAAATCTTGATTACCTATTCCGTGAGTTTGAGCTTGTGACTGTTGGTAAAGCAAATCACTGGTTAAAGCATCCCTTAAATACTCGGGTACTATAAATTGCTTGATTACTTTCAAAAGAGCAACATGAACCCAAATACTAAACTCTTCTTCTGTTGAAATACAGTGTGCTATGCCTGTTGTTCCACCTTTAGTGAGTAATACATCACCTTTTAATGGCTTACCTCTCTTAATAAATTCAGCATGGTCTTCCGGGCTAACGTATTTGGCATCGCTAAAATCTATATTTTGGTAACCAACGTTTCGACCCGATATAAACGGTACACCAACCACTTTATCAACATACTTTGGCGAAAAGTGGGGTCCATCGCTCACACTCCATACAGCTTTGTCAATAGTAATCCTGAGATGGTCGTCATAGAACGGACAGTGTTCTTGCTTAACTTTCGTTGTTATGGCAAGCCCCAACAAACTAACCCCGCCCCGTCGTAAGTTCGACCAGGCTTTCAAAGCCGAAGCCCTGCGCATGCTTGATGAAGGGCAGTCTGCCGTTCAGGTAGCTAAAAGCCTCAATGTCAGCGACCAACTGCTCCACACATGGAAGCATGCCCACAAAAAACAAACCCAGAAACAAGTGGGCACAAGTGAACTGCTGGCCGAGAATGAACGGCTCAAAGCTCAGCTCAAACGGGCCGAGATGGAGCGCGAGATTCTAAAAAAAAGCATAGCCATCTTCACTCAAACGAGCTAAAGGCCATGTATCGCTTCATTCAGGACCAAAGCCAGACTTATCCGGTACAAGTACTCTGTCAAACCTTAGGGGTGAGCCGTAGCGGCTACTATGCGTGGCGCAAACCCGCCACAACACCCATGGGGGGCGCTACGCAACCCACCCAGGTGGAGAAAGCCCACAACACCCAGCACATCAAGGACTTGTTTAGCCTGCATCGTCGCCGGTATGGTACCCGTCGGCTGGTAGTAGCGATGAAAGATCGGGGTGTCGACGTGAGTCGGGATTTCGTCCGTAAAGTGTTGTCTAACAATGATTTGAGGCCGATTCAGCCGCGCAGCTTTGTGCCACGCACCACCGACAGTCGCCATACACTGGGCTACTCACCCAACCTGTTGTTAGCTCGTCCCCGCCCAACAGGTCCTAATCAGGTGTGGGTTTCCGACATCACCTACATCCCCCTAGCCGGGGGTAAGTGGCTGTATCTGGCGGTGTGGGTAGATCTATGGTCACGGCGCGTAGTAGGTTGGTGTCTGGCTGATCACATGCGGGATGAGTTGGTGATCACCGCCTTACGGCGGGCGTTTCTAGGTCGCCAGCCCGCCGATGGGCTGATCTTGCATTCGGATCGGGGCGGTCAATACGCCTCTAAGGACTTTCGTAAGCTACTGGCTGGTAAGTATTTGCAGAGCATGAGTCGGGCTGGTGAGTGCTATGATAATGCCACGGCAGAATCGTTCTGGTCACGGCTGAAGGCGGAAGTGCTGGAATCGGGTGTATTTTTGAGCTTAGACGATGCCCGTGCCGAGATTGGCGATTACATCGACAACTATTACAATGTGGTGCGCAAGCACTCTGGCTTAAGCTATTGCAGTCCTGTTCAATTCGAGTCTAAACACAATCCCCAAAACTAGCAAGACCACTGTCCGCCAATACCCGACCACCCCATCCATTGCCAAGTATTAGGAAGTTCAAACAACTCATCTATTCCTTTAGTCTTTCCTCCCAAATCTAATTCTACTGGAGTTTTATACTTGAAGGCCTTTTGTCCTTTTTCCTTTGCTATTAAGCGCTGAAGTCTTTCTCGTTCGTTGCTTACACTACTTAAATCTATAGGCTGAAGATCTAGGTTCTCCTCTCTCCAGGCCTCCGTCAGCTTACCAGACACAGCCGCTGAAAGTACGCCCTGCCGGAAGCGTTTCAGTAATTTTGGCACCGTTGCCAATTGCTCCTGCGCCGTCCGAACCCGACCAAGCAAACCGTCTAACACTGTTACAATACGGGCTTGTTCTGCGAGGGGAGGAATCAGAAATGAGATTGAGCCTAAGTTTTTCTGATTAATTGAAACCTGATTTACTGCGAAATTTACCCTCTCCCGAACTGCTTCCCGAAATCTGTTGGCAAGCATTTGATAGTAAGCGAACTTCGGAATAATATAATTGTGGCCTAATCTCAGCCTTAACAGGTTCATTCCATGTATAAATATTTCAGGATCGCCTTCATATAAAGCTACCTTTCCTACATGCTCTAAACTATTTATATGGCTGAATGCTAAATCGCCATTTATGTATCTATATTTTTGAACCTTGTCAACAGATATCGTTGATAAATGTTGAACCCTTTTCATATCAAATTTACTACTCTGTATAGTCTCTATTCGCGAAACAGGAATGCCAATACCATTCTTATTTTGAGTTAGCGTGGTGCCGTTTGTAATATCAGCAAAACAATCATCGATAGTAGCTTCTACCCACCCATCTGGCAATCCTTCATTCATAGGTAAATACATTACAGTTTATCCAGTACAGCACCGGTAAACCAGTTAGGAATTAGGTCTGTTTTTAATTCAATAGCCGTTCCGTCGGTGATTTCAGCAATCCAGACCTTTGTCTGCCCAGAGTTGTCGAAAATGTATGCCCGCTTTGTAAGCCGGATAGCATCCAGCAGCAGATTCAGCGATCTGTAATAGCGGTCAACAACTTTATCGTCGGGTACGGGATGCCCACCCATTCGGACGCGATGTTTGATACGAGCTATGTTAATCAGCGGGTCTTCAGTAGCCACGTAGTAGAGGTAGTTCCGAAAACCAACAGCTTGCGCTTGCTGGAGCGTTTGCAACTTATCGGGAGACGACATCACAGTCTCGAACGTAAATGACCGCCCGGCATCGATGAGTTTCTGCCGTAAAAAGTCGGTTAGGATCGCACTCAGGTACGCGTTGAAGCCCACATTGGCGAAGTCGATAAATTCGTTCTGCACCAGCCGGATACCACTGACGTAATCGATCTCCTGGGTACGTTGTAGCAGTGGGTGATTGTCGAAGAAGTCAATAATCTCGTCCTGAGTAAGCGAAAGCTTCAGCCCCCGTATATCGTAATACTCATTCTGGTGTACTTCCTTCTCAATCTCGTCGGGATTGAGGTATACTCCCAGCATGCCATCGTCAATCTCGGCCTTCACACTGCTTTTTCCTGAACCGTTTGGCCCGGCAAACATTCGCAGGCGTCGAATCATAACCTGGGGATGGTAAAATACCGCTGTTGAATGGTTTGGGCTTTTCTGATTGTCTTCACTACCGTTCGGGTACCGTCGGGCTCTACTTCTACAATCTGCCCGTTATCGGCAATCAGTACTGAATCGCCCGACGCCAGCGTTTGCCAGTATGCTTTCTGCAAGGCCATTTCGGCCAGAGCCGGAATTTGTTGCTCTAAATAGTCGAGTGCTTGCTCAGTCAGTGCCATACAAATGCGGTTTAATTAGGCTTCCAGTAGTTTGACAATCTCTTTCAGATCCAGAATTACCCCTTCCAGATTATGGATAGCATCGGTAGCCAGTTCGAGCGGTTCGGCACGGGTGGTCTCGTCGTCCAGCGAATCATCTTTCAGCCAGGTAATGTCTAACTTATAATCGCGGGCCTTAATGTCGGCCATACTAAACCGCCGAAAGCGGTCGCCTTCGGTACGCTGACTACGGCCGTTGGGGTCTTTGCCGTAGGCAGTCTCGAAGTCGGCGAAGAACTTACTCAGTCAGCGGGCGATCTTTCTTGGTGAAGCCAGGTACATTGGCGCGGGCATCATATATCCAGACCGCATCGGTTGCTGGTCCCTTTTGCAGGAAAACTACATTGGCCTTCACTCCCTGCGCGTAGGGGGTAAACGTACCACGCGGTAACCGCAGAATAGTATGCAGGTTGGCCAGCTTCATCAAGTCCTCAAACACATCACCTGCCTTGCTCTCAAACAGCACATTGTCGGGAAGAACGATAGCCGCCCGGCCACTCTTTTTGAGCGCGGTCAAGATGTGCTGTACAAAATTCAACTGCTTGTTGGTGGTCGCCACCATGAAGTCGTCACGGTCGGGGGCCTGGTTGGCTCCCTTCGTACCAAACGGCGGATTGGCCAGAATGCAGTCGTAGCCCCGCCCGTCAAACGACTGATAGATAGTATCACCAATGAAAACGTCAGAGGTAACGCCATGCAGAAATAGATTCATCATGGCTAAGCGGGCAGGCCGTGGCACCAACTCATAGCCATAATATGTCTTTGCTCTTAATCCGCTTGATAGTCGGCCCGATCAATAGCGCCGCCTGTTTCGTGCATCAGCCATTCGTAGGCCGCCACCAGAAAGCCGCCCGTTCCGCAGGCTGGATCGCAGACGGTGAAATCCTTCACCTGACGCGGATCAGGCTGCATCACCCGAACAATGGAATGAATAAGCGACCGGGGCGTGAAATACTGACCGGCTCCCTTTTTCCCCTCACTGGCTGATCGTTCAAGCAAATCTTCAAAGGCTTCGCCTTTAACATCTACGTTCAGGGATGACCAATCGTCTTCATCAATGAGGTTAATGAGTCGTTTCAGATTGTTCGGATTAGCCAGGCGGGGCATGGCCGAGTTATAGATCTTACTTAATATGCCCGGTTGCCGTTGCAGTGTAGCTAGTGTCAGCGAATAGTGATCAAGCAAGTCAGTACCTGATTTCTCACGCAGAGTTTGCCAATCAAATCCAGCCGGAATAGCGGCACCTCGCTCATCGCTCATTTTCAGAAAGAGCAGGTACGTAAGCTGTTCAATATAATCGCTATTGTCGACGCCATCGTGGCGCAGGATATGACAGAAATTCCAGAGTTTTTGGCCGAGATTATTCATTATGCCGCAATGGCTTCATTCAGTCGTGTAAGCAAAAATAGCGGTTCATCAGGGAATAGCTTACGAAACTTCCCCCAACCTCCATTACGCTCCAGCACAGGTGAATCATCAAAGTCATCACGTTCGATAGTCAGGTTAGCTTCTAGATGCGTTTGCAAATAGCCAATCCACAGCTGCTGTTCGACTGTCAGCGTCTGACCATCAAACAACTTACGAACAGCACGATCAGCCCGTTCAGCCGCTTCGAGTACTGGTTCTTCCTCGCGGGCGGCGTGTTTAAGCATAGAGATAAGATCCGGCAAATTTTTCTTAAACAGCAATTGATGCGCCTTTCGAAGCTCAGTTTCGGGGAAATCATTGCGTTGCAGCAGTAAGCGGAGTTCATTCAGCACCGATGTTCGCCAACCCTGCGGACGTTGGAGTACTATGGTCATCGCTTCAACCTGATCCTGATTGGCCCGTACAAACTCAGCAAAGGCCTGTAGATACTCTGCCGGACGCAGATAGCCTTCCCCCGAATGAAACAACACCTCAGACGTTACCTGGTCTTGAGCTGAGTGGGCTACATAAAATACGGCAGCCGGGCGTTTATAATCAGTCAGGAGTTTTTGAAACGCCTGATCGTTTAAAATGGCCATTGTTCTGCTGAAATCAGTTTTAAGCAACTCTTTAAACCGATTAGCAAATTGACCAATGTCACCTTCGGGGATGTATGGCGCAAACTGATCACGCGCAGCACTACTCATCGTTTTCTCGATCCGCCGAAGCCGCTTTACAAAAACGCCAGCATTATAGTCTCGCTCTTCGTTATTGCCGATACGGCGTATTATCTCGGCGACTGGCAGGCTAGGCGTTGATGGACCGTCGAATGTAAAATTGGAGACGTCCTTAAAGTAGGCAATCAGCGTTCCACCAAAGCAATCGAAAACCGTGAACTTCTCTTTATGAATGTCTGAACAGAGTCGTGTACCCCGGCCGAGCATTTGCTCCCAAAGGATTCGGGATTTTACCGGGCGAAGAAACACGATGTATTCAAGCGCGGGAATGTCAACTCCCGTTGACAGCATATCGACAGTAACGACAATTTTGGGTTCTGGTCGGTTACGAAACCGTTTGATTTTCTCCAACGGCCGATCAACGTTCGCGTTACCTGTAATCTTTTGAACGAAATCATCGCCCCGGTTAAACGTCTCCTTACAAATACGGACAACCTCATCAGCATGAGACGTAAAGGGTACATCATTAACGGCAAAAATGAGTGTTTTGGGAAACCGGCCATTTTCCTTCTCAAAGGCTAATGCGTAGTGAGCAATCTCCGCAATGATTTTCCGGTTGCTATCAGGAGCCGTGATTTCGCGTTCAATTTTAGCCGCATCAAACTCCCGTTCGTCTTCAAGATCTTCGAGCGACGTTTGGCCAGTCTGCGGGTTTACTCTTCCTACCCGTTCACCTTCGCGCAAGAATACCCCATTGATACGGATATTTGAATTGATCTTTACGGCTTCATAATCGACCAGATAACCTGCGTCAATAGCCTCATCAACGGTGTATTGAAAAATGGGTTCGCCAAAGTAGCCCGTTGTATGTAGCGCAGGGGTAGCGGTCAGGCCAATTTTTGTAGCATCGAAGTGTTCCAGCACCCGTCGCCAGGTACTTTCATCGTGCGAGGTATAGCCACGGTGGCACTCATCTGCAATGATGATGTCGAAGGCATGGATGGGAATGGGTAACATATCTGCATCCGAATCGTCGTCCGTATCATTATCGCTTGAATCAAAGCCAGCGCTTTTGCCATACAGGTTGATTGCCATCCGCTGAATTGTTGAAACATAGACGAAGGTTTTAGCGGCATCAGGTCTGATCAGGTAGTCGGTAGGTAATACCTTCGGGTCGAAATCAACCTTATCATTGTCGAGGTCTTCGCGTCGGAATCGCTGACTATACACCTCATATTCCTGATTGAATTTCAGACCGGCGGGCGTTGTAAATGATGCAAAAGCAACAGTAGTCTGTGCAGCCAAAGCTTTGCGATCTACCAAAAACAGAACCCGCTTAACTTGTCCTGACAGCAGTAAACGATACACCGACGAGACAGCCATGAAGGTTTTGCCACTACCCGTTGCCATGGCTACCAACATTTTACGTTTCCGACCTGTAATCGCTTCTTCAATGGCCTCTACGGCTTTTTGCTGGTATGGTCTCAGCCCGGCAATTTGAACAGGATGATGTTGCAGCCATTGAAGTGATAAGCTTTCATTGCGCTGGTAAAACTCCCATAGTGCATCCGGCGTATGAATGCAACCAATCGAACGGCTAAGGTTCTGTGGGAAGCGGGCATCGAGGAAAAAGTGTTGCTCTGCATTGGTTGAATACAGAAACGGAACATGATACTCACCCCATTTCCCCACAGATGGTGTGATGCCGCGGGCGTAGCGTTTGGCTTGCTCCAACACGTTTTGTGTACTAATACCCTGCTTTTTGGCTTCTACAATGCCTAATAGCTTTCCCCGCACAAATAATGCATAATCTGCCGGACCAGATTCAGTTGGATATTCACGAACGGCAACTCCGTCGTAAGCCAGAGGATCGAAGCGGCTTAAGTCCTGTAAATGCCAACCTGCATTGGTTAACATTTGGTCAATAATCTGACGAGCTTTAGCTTCCGGTAACATCGAGTGAGTTTCTGAACTGATCTTATAGGGTGTGAAAAGTAACTATTTTGACTATTAATCGATACAGTAAGTACATAAGTATAACGATCTCATCTTTGATTCGCTCTTTGGTACTTTGAGATGGTCGGGTTTATCGGCATACAGCTTTGCTTAACTTACCAAGACCATGCAGCCCAAGAAAGCCTCAAAAACATGGCGCAAGTACGATCACACCGGCGAACCGGCCGATTTCATAACCGAACCGGGCTGCCGGAGTAGTCCTCAAAATCTCGACAGCGGGCAGACAGCCGGTTAAGCTATTTGGGAGCGATAGAATGAGATTTAGCCATTAGCACCGTCTCTGTATGAAAACCCTTATCACACTCGTGCTGCTGGCCTTGTCCATCGGCACAATGGCTCAATCGGTCAATTACTCAGGAGTTGCCCGATTCCAACAATAGTCAAGCTGAGAAATGTTCAATCGTGGCCAACTGGGCCGACACCACACTGTAGCCCCGGCGAAAGACCTTTAAACGCCTGCTCATGGGCATACTTGCCCTGGATGCGGTGAAACTGGCGAAAGCCTTTACAAACTGGTAGCCTTGCCCTGCTAAGGTACACGCCTGCCCGCATAGAGCTTACCCTTCAGTGCCGAGCGGAGCATATTCTCATAGCAGCCTCAACAGGATGCCGACATCCATATTTCTGGCCGAGTGAGTTGATTGCCTGGATGAAAAATGCCAACGAATAAAACCTTTCCGCATAGACCAATCAGTGAGTCACCTGGTGAGCAACAAGTGTCTTAACAGAGCCCCGACGCTGAAAAAAGTTAGATTCCGTCCCCTGGCATAAAAGAAGAAACCCCTAATTATCTGCTGATAAGATAATTAGGGGTTTGCTTTGTAGCGGGAGCTGGACTCGAACCAGCGACCTTTGGGTTATGAGCCCAACGAGCTACCAACTGCTCCATCCCGCGATGTTGGGAGTGCAAAGGTAAGCCGCTTTTCAAGAAAATCAACTACCTTTGTAAAAATATTTTTCTGGCCACCTTCTGTTGGGAAACATAAGGTATGGCCTTCACCTCAAAGCCATTGGTTACCAAACCAACATGGGATCACCTGACATACAACCACCCGGAGACCAACTCCCGGTCGATGCCGTTGCGCCGCTTCAGGCTGCCGACGGTTTCAAAGCAGGGTTTGTGAGCATCGTCGGTAAGCCGAACGTCGGCAAATCGACCCTCATGAACCAATTGATTGGCGAGCGCCTCTCAATCATCACGTCTAAAGCCCAGACCACCCGCCACCGGATCATGGGCATCCTGAACGGCAATCATAACGGGCAACCGTTTCAACTCGTTTACTCCGACACACCGGGCATCATTCAGCCGAAGTATAAGCTGCATGAGTCCATGATGAGCTTCGTGCGCGGGTCGCTCGAAGACGCGGACGTCATTCTGTTTGTGACCGATATTTTCGAGCGGCATGACGAAGAAGATGTCATCAAGCGGCTGAAATACGCCAACGTGCCCATCATTCTGCTGATCAACAAGATCGATCAGGCCACGCCCGAAGAAGTAGAAGACAAGATCCGGTATTGGGAAGAACATTTTGAAGTGGGTGGGTACGCCGTTATGGACGAAACCCCCGCCGATCCCGACATTGCCGAACTGGCCGAGGAGCATGAACTCGATGAGGAACCTGTGGCTGAAGAAGCTGCCAACGTGCCCAGCGGACCACGCAAGGCCACGGAAATTATTCCGATATCGGCCCTGAATGGCTTTAATCTGGATCGCCTGTTCGATGATATTGTTCGGTACCTGCCCACCCACCCGGCTTATTTCCCGGAAGATGAACTGACCGATAAGTCAGAGCGGTTCTTTGCCTCGGAGATCATTCGGGAAAAGATCTTTCTGAATTATAAGAAAGAGGTTCCGTATAGCTCGGAAGTGATTGTCACGGGGTTTAAAGACCGGGAGGATATGATCGTGATTTCGGCCGAGATCCTGGTGGAGCGCCCCACACAACGGGCGATTCTGCTGGGCGAAAAGGGCAACATGATCAAGAAAACGGGCATTATGGCCCGCGAAGAACTGGAACGCTTCTTCGGTAAAAAAGTCTTTTTAGAAACACATGTTAAAGTAGAACCCGACTGGCGTCAGAAAGAGCGTATGCTCCGGCGGTTGGGTTATGACGAATAAAAGGAGGTTACAAGTTTCAGGTTTCAAGTGTCAAGTTTCAAGTGCGCTGCTCAATCACCATCTGGTTAATAAGCAACGCACTTGAAACTTGAAACCTGAAACCTGAAACCTGAAACTTCCATTGGAAAAATGGCAAATATTGTAGCAATTGTAGGCCGCCCCAACGTGGGTAAATCAACGCTGTTCAATCGACTGATTGAGCAACGAGTGGCCATTATGGATAACCAGTCGGGCGTAACGCGCGACCGGCACTATGGCCGGGCCGAGTGGACCGACCATTTCTTTACCGTGATCGATACGGGTGGGTACGTGGTCGGGTCAGAAGACGTGTTTGAGGAGGCAATCCGCGAGCAGGTGCAGATTGCCCTGGACGAAGCCACCGTTGTGCTTTTTATAGTTGACACCATGAGTGGGATGAGCCCGCTCGATCAGGACTTTGCCGACGTACTGCGCCGCTCGAAGAAACCGGTCTTTCTGGTGGCCAACAAGGCAGAGACCAACGAACGGAATCAGGCCGCCGCTGAATTCTACGCGCTCGGCATGGGCGATCCGTATCCGGTGTCGGCCCAAACCGGTACGGGAACGGGCGATTTGCTCGACGAGGTAGTAAAGCATTTTCCGCAGGGCGAAGAAGAAGACCCCGATGCGGGTATTCCGCGTATCGCGATTATTGGTCGGCCAAACGTGGGTAAATCGTCGTTTGTAAACACGCTGCTGGGCAAAGAGCGGAACATTGTCACCGATATTGCCGGTACCACCCGCGACGCCACCAACAGCCGGTATAAGGCCTTCGGTAAAGATTTTATTCTGACCGATACGGCGGGTCTGCGTCGTAAAGCCCGTGTCAGTGATAACATCGAGTTTTATTCAACGCTCCGTACCATCAAGGCCATGGAAGCGTCGGATGTGTGTATTGTGATGCTCGATGCTACGCGTGGGCTCGAAAGCCAGGATATGACCATTATCGGGCAGGCCGTGAAAGCCAAGAAGGGCGTGGTGATTATGGTGAATAAATGGGATGCGATCGAGAAGGACCATAAAACCGCCGATGTCTGGAAGAAAGAGATCAATCAGCGGATGGCCCCTATCGATTACCTACCGATCATCTTCACGTCGGTGCATGAAAAGCAGCGTATTTTTCAGGTAATGGAGAAGGCGATGGAGGTCTATGAGAACAAGCACATGAAAATTGCGACCTCGAAGATCAACGAACTGATCCAGCCTGAGATTGAAGCGTATCCACCCCCGGCAATAAAGGGCAAGTACGTGAAGATCAAATACATGCTTCAGGTGCCAACCCCGTCGCCGACGTTTATTTTCTTCTGTAACCTGCCGCAGTACATCAAAGAGTCGTACGAGCGTTTCCTCGAAAACAAGCTCCGCGAACACTTTGGTTTTGAAGGCGTACCCCTGACGCTGTTCTTCCGGCAAAAGTAACCAGGGCGCAACGCCTGTCTGTACTAAAATGGCTCTGCAAAGGCACCGTTCGGTGTGTTGGCAGGGCCATTTCTGTAACTGCCAGGGCTGTTTCTGAGGTAGAGGCCGCCGTCAGTACTTCGCTACGAATGCGCTACCGGGTTGGGGCAGGCTGGGTGTTGCTGACAGCGTTCTGCTTTGCGCCGCTAGGCGTGAGGATCGGAATTGGCTGGAAGGGCAAACGGAACTAAGTGCTTTAGTGACCGTTTGTGTACTTAGTTGAGGACTGATGCTCCAATCCTGTTATACTCACAGGTTCATATTTCCTTTTAATAAATAGGAGACGTGGCCTAACTAGTTACTTTTAGGTTAGCAAAGGAAAATGCGTAGCTTCATCGGCGATTTTTAATACCACACCGGTAATACTATAAGTATCATGGAAGACGAAAAAAAAATTGAGAAGACCGCCTACGTACTCAAAGCCGTTGCTCATCCGCTTCGCATTAAAATCATTCTCATGCTCCACGAAAATAAGGAGCTGAATGTATCAACAATTCATAAGAATCTGAATGCTGAGCAGTCGTTGATTTCTCACCATTTGATCAACATGCGCGACAAAGGCATTCTCGATATTCGGCGGAGTGGGAAGAATATCTACTATTTTCTCGTCGATGCTGCCGTTGCCAACGTCATAGACTGTATCTACGAAAGCAAGATATTGACCTAGTCTGGCATCGACAAAAAAGGCCCGCTGAGCACAGCGGGCCTTTTTTGTTAACCGAACAACTCGCCGTTGCGGGTTTGGGGCACCACGCCGAGATGGAAATACGCTTTCTCGGTTGCTTCGCGACCCCGCGAGGTTCGTTTCAGAAATCCCTCCTGAATCAGGAAAGGCTCGTATACCTCCTCAATCGTTTCTGACTCTTCACCACAGGCTGTGGCGATGGTTGACAAACCGACCGGACCACCTTTGAACTTCTCGATAATGGTCGACAGAATGCGGTTGTCCATCTCGTCGAGGCCGTGCTGATCGACTTCAAGGGCATTCAGCGCAATTTCGGCAATCTCGACGTTGATGATCCCGTTGCCGCGTACCTGGGCAAAGTCACGGGTACGGCGGAGCAGGTTGTTGGCAATACGTGGCGTACCCCGGCTGCGGCGGGCAATTTCGTAAGCCCCTTTCTCATCGATCGGTGTGGCCAGGATTTGCGACGACCGCTGCACAATGCTGGTCAACAGCTTGGCGTCGTAATATTCCAGGCGGCTGCTGATGCCAAACCGGGCGCGTAAGGGCGCGGTAAGCATACCGGCGCGGGTAGTTGCTCCGATCAGCGTGAACGGATTCAGCTTGATCTGGACTGACCGGGCGTTTGGCCCCGAATCGAGCATAATGTCGATTTTGTAATCTTCCATGGCCGAGTACAGGTACTCTTCCACGATGGGGTTGAGCCGGTGAATCTCGTCGATGAAAAGAACGTCGTTTTGCTGGAGGTTTGTCAGCAGGCCGGCCAAATCGCTGGGCTTGTCGAGCACCGGGCCGGAGGTCATTTTAATGTTGGCTCCCAGCTCGTTGGCAATGATATGGGAGAGGGTTGTTTTGCCCAAACCCGGCGGGCCGTGCAGCAGCACATGGTCGAGGGCGTCGCCGCGCATCATGGCTGCTTTTACGAATACTTCGAGGTTTTCGAGCACCTTCGCCTGGCCCGTAAAATCCTCGAACGACAACGGACGAAGAGCGCGCTCGATTTCCTTCTCGGTCGCCGACATTCCCTCGCTTGTGCCGCTTATAATGTCCTTACGCATAGTTCATTAGCAGGTTGTTTGCTGCTGTTGTGATTCTACCAAATTTACTGAAATTGGACGAGAAAATCAACGGGTTGTCGGCACAGATCGCCACCGGTTACGACCAGAGCTGATCGGGGTAGGCGCCGCTGTCGTGCAGCCGTTGAAACGACTTTTTCACCGTCGGTTTATCCTCCGGGTATGTAACGCCAAACCATTCTGACTGGCTGCGGAATACCCGGCAGGAGCCCTCGCCGGTCTGAATGAGCTGCATCATAACGGTGGGTATGAAGAACTCAGCCTTCGGGATGTCGAAGTTGGCGCGGGCGTAGGTGTCAAACTGACGCTGTACGTGGTCGAACACCTCGGGCTTGAAGCCCCAGAAGTTCATCGATACCGGCGTCTGCGGATCGAGCGGGGTGAGGCCTTCCAGCTCCTCGTACACGATTTGGTCGCCCTTCTGGTAAATTTTAGTGCGTTCCACCACCGACGTCAGCTTATCGGCCTCGTCGGTAACACATACGCCCCGCGAGACTGAACCGAACTCCGACAGGGTGTTCTTTACCTCGTAGCCAACCATGGCGTGTAACGTCTCGTTGGTGTCGGTCTGTAAAAACTGGCCCATGACCTGAAAGGCCTCCCGCCCGTAGAAATCGTCGGCGTTGATTACCGCGAAAGGCGTCTGGGTATGCTCTTTTGCACAGAGCATGGCGTGGCCCGTTCCCCAGGGTTTGGTACGCTGAACGGGGCCGAGGTCTTCGGGTACGTATGAATACAGCGCCTGAATGGCAAAATCGACCTCGATTTTACCGGCTAGCTTGGGCAGGAAAATGGCTTCGAAATCGGCGCGGAGTTCCTGACGTATAATAAACACAACCTTACCGAACCCGGCCTGGATGGCATCGTACAGTGAATAGTCGATGATGGTCTCGCCATGAGGACCAAACTGGTCAAGTTGTTTGATGCCTCCGTAGCGGCTGCCCATGCCCGCAGCAAGAATCAGAAGAGTAGGTTTCATATATGAGTCAACGTGATAAGGGTAAAGAGCGCCTATTCCTGAAACAACTCTTTTTCTGGTGGCAAATGTACTGACAAGCTCGTATAGGGTTTTGCAGCGAAGAAAGATTTAGAAGCAAGAGTACGCTGTTGCCCACCTGTGGCAAGCGATAGCGTACTCTCCATTAAAAAACATTTTAGCTGAGTTAAGTACTAAATAGCCTGATTCGTGTTATAATTGTGTGCTAAGCAATAATTGTTAAGCTAACTATATTCATCAATGAACAGGGTACAGGCAGCGTGTGGTTGGGTTGTTATCTGACGCTGCCTTAAGCCCACCCTACACTATGGAGAATCTGCTTGAGTTGGACCCCATTACTGCCCAAACTGGTGAAACCACCGCCAACACGCAGCCCGTCACCGATTTTTTGCCGCTTAATGGCACCGACTACGTAGAAATGTACGTGGGTAACGCCCGGCAGGCGGCTCATTATTTCCAGACCGCCTTTGGCTTTCAACCACTTGCCCACGCTGGCCTGTCGACGGGCCTGCGCGACCGTGAATCGTATGTGGTTGAACAGGGGAAAATCCGGTTGGTGCTGACGTCGCCCCTCCACGGTGACAGCGAGATCGGTCGGCATATAGACCTGCATGGCGACGGCGTCCGGGTGGTGGCGTTCTGGGTCGACGATGCCAGGCAGTCTTTTCTGGAAACGACCAAACGGGGCGCTGTTCCGTTTCTGGAACCCGTTCGTGACGACGATGCGCATGGGCACGTGGTTCGGTCGGGTATTCATACCTACGGCGATACCATACACCTGTTCGTGGAGCGCAGCGAGTACTCAGGCCCGTTCCTGCCCGGTTACGAAGCGTGGAACCCTACCTATCAGCCTGCTCTGGTGGGGTTGCAATACGTCGATCACATGGTGGGCAACGTGGGTTGGAATGAAATGAATCAGTGGGTTGATTTCTACGCCAACGTGCTTGGGTTCAGGCAGTTGGTGTCGTTCGATGATAAAGACATATCGACGGACTACACGGCGCTGATGAGTAAAGTGATGAGCAACGGAAACGGGCGTGTGAAGTTCCCGATCAACGAGCCCGCCGAAGGAAAGAAGAAATCACAGATTGAAGAATACATCGATTTCTACGGTGGGGCCGGTATTCAGCACATGGCCGTGGCGACCGATAACATTGTAGAAACGGTAATCGCTCTACGCGACCGGGGCGTTGAGTTTCTGCGGGTTCCCGATGCCTATTACGATGACCTGAGAGCGCGCGTTGGTCAGATCGACGAAGAGATCGGCACGCTGCGGTCGTTGGGTATTCTGGTCGACCGGGACGAGGAAGGCTATCTGCTTCAGATCTTCACGAAGCCGATTTGCCCACGGCCGACGCTGTTTTTCGAGATCATTCAGCGGAAAGGAGCCCGGTCATTCGGAAAAGGCAATTTCAAAGCCCTCTTCGAAGCCATCGAACGCGAACAGGAAGTTAGAGGAACCTTGTAACTAGTCCTCTGTCTTCCGTCCTCAGTCTTCTGTTGCGTTGCTAACCTACCTTGTGGCTAATATGCAACGCAACAGAAGACTGAGGACGGAAGACAGAAGACGCCTTTTAAAATGAAGCAGAACTATTCAGCGTATACGGCCGACGACCAGGCGGTTTGGAAGATGCTATTCCGGCGGCAAATGCAGCGGTTGCCGGGACGCGCCTCCCAGGCCTATATGGATGGGATTGTGGCCACCGGTTTTCCGAATGAAACCATCCCTGATTTCGAGAAAGACCTGAACCCCCGTCTGCTGCCATTGACGGGCTGGCGGGTAGTGGCCGTGCCGGGCCTGATCGGGAACCGCGAGTTTTTTGAGCTGATGGCCGACCGGCAGTTTCCGGCCACTACCTGGCTGCGTACCCGCGATCAGCTCGATTACCTGCCCGAACCCGACATGTTTCATGATACATTCGGGCACGTACCGGTATTGACCAATCAACATTTCTGCGACTTTCTGGCCGCCCTGAGCCGTATGGCCCTGAAACACGTTGACCACGAAGAGGCGATCGACATGATTGCCCGGTTGTACTGGTATACCGTCGAATTCGGGCTGATTCGAGAGAACGGCGCTTTGCGGATCTATGGCGGCGGAATCCTGTCTTCGCCGGGCGAAACGATCTACGCACTGGAAAGCGATGTGCCTACCCGCACCGAGTATAAGGTGACCACGCTGTTGCAGACGCCTTACGTGATTGACCGCTTCCAGGAGCAGTATTTCGTGATTGACTCGTACGAACAATTGTATGAATCGGTGGGAGAGATTGAGGCAACGTTAGAGATGTTATTGGTGAGTGACTTGTAGAACAAAATAATAATTCGTTTTTTTGTAGATATACGGAATACTATTTCGTTCGTACAGACCTATGACTCACCCATCCGATCAGCGGGCCTACTTTTTCAAGATCGATACAACTATTAAACGCATTCGGTACGCGCTTCAAAAACGATTTACGGATGCGGGCTACGACCTTACTGTTGATCAATGGGTATTAATCGATCATCTGCACCGCAACCCTGGCATCAGCCAGAATCAGCTGGGTGAACTGACCACCAAAGACGCCCCGACCGTAACGCGTATCATTGATTTACTGACCAAGAAGGGCCTGGCCGAACGCCGACTGGCCGATGATGATCGGCGTAAATTCCTGATTTCACTGACTACCACGGGCGAGCAACTGTATGAACAACTATTGCCGATGGTTGTCGATATTCGCAGGCAGGGCTGGGGGCAGCTAAGTGAGGAAGACTACCAGCATTTCACCCGCATCATGGATTCGATCTATCAGAACTTCAGCGCCTGATTCTGAGGGGTCCATACAACCAGAAAGGCCATTCCACTAGTGGAATGGCCTTTCTGGTTGTTAGTAAGCGGGCGTTTGCCTAATACGCTGTTCTGTCGCGCACAGACTGCGGATCATTATAAGGGAGATCCAGCCCGTCGGTCGATTTGGTATCGCTTCGGTCGCCGTCTGACCCCACCATCTCCTGCGCCTTCGTTAGCGACTCATCGGCCGCCTGGCGCGGGTTGGTCATCATCTCCTCCGCTTCTTCGGGGCGTTCGCCCGGCTTATACGGAGTGGGTGCGTTTTCATCGACCAGATAAGGCCGGTCAGACGAGCCGGTGTCGGGCGCATTTTTCATACCTTCCGCATCGTCAATGCCGTTCGACATGTTTACGTACTGATTTCCGGGCACTGCCTGTCCCGGTTCAACCTGCTCGGGCTGTTGCTCTACATGGTTCTGGTCGACCGATACGGTCGATGTGCGCGTGGCGAAGCCACCGTAGCCAGAATGACCAGGGCTGGGAGGCATGTTGCCGGGGTATCTCGACGTTCCCGCCAGGTTGCTGCCCGACAGCCCCGCGTTGATCTCATGCGAGCGGTCAGGCTGGCTAGGCTCCGTAATTTCGGGCTTGTCTGGTGAAGGGGAACCGGGCAGATCAGGAATTTCCGGACCCGGCGAGGGTGGCGTTGGCGGGATTGGGTTCGGGTCGGGCGTAGTCGGCATCATATCGCCGGTGATGCGCATCGAGAAGGTATTCGTCTGGTCGGCACCGTTCGGCTGAATCCGGCTGGTTGGGGTATCATCGTTGGCGGCCGCTGTGTTAGTCGGCTTGTCTGGTCCACCACCCTGTTCTTCGCTGAGCGTATAAGCCGCTTCGTCGTCAATCATGGCTGGGCGATTAGCCTCGGCCACATACGTATCATTGGTATCCGGGGCGTCATTTCTGGCGTCGGGTTTAACGTCTTCGGCCCCGCGCAGGGAAGCGTCGGAGCTTTCGTACGTCTTTTCGGTATAGCCCTGAAGGCTCCGCTCCTCATCGCTGCTGTAACGGTTGCGGAGTTGTTCGTCCATGACGTCATCGTCGGTATCGCCCATGGGCGTCAGCTTACCGTCGACAAGTTTTACCATATTGGTTTCGGCCTGATCGACGCCGAACATTGTTTCGGCGTTTTCGTTTGAGACCAGATTGGCTTGTTGTGAGCCATCAGAAGAAGCGGAGGAGGCAGGCATAGCGTAGTTTGGTTGAGTGTAAATCAATAAAACACCGTCTATTCCGAAAGGTTTAGTCGGGTTATTGTACGAATAGGTAGTCAGCCTATAACCCCGCCCGTCAGGTTGGTTCCTGCTCGACAAGCTAAACCAGCCGTTGGGTGTTCTGGAAGGGCTTTACCGGGGAGACTGCTCCGCCTTTTCGTTACTGGCCTAATTCTACAGGCTCTGATTTTGCCCCGCAACTGAACAGTTCTGCGAATGCAGCAGTTGCCCGTATGTTCATGACCACCAAATTCCGCGAAATATTGACCGGCCCGGCCCTGCTGGGACTAGTGTTATCAGCCCTACCGCTGCTGATGAGTTCGTACATCACGTACTATGCTGTGATGCACGAGGCGGAGATCGCTCTGTTCACCCCAACGCAGTGGATGATAGCCACGGTTGTCTGTAGTTTGAGTTGTGCCTTTGCGCTGATGCTGCCCACCCCACTGGCGCTGGTGTTTGGTTATTTCCTGGGTTGGAACGCCGTACTACCCCTGTTCATCATCAACATGGCGGCTATTATCCTGGTCAACCTGGTGGTGAAACGCCTCGACCATGACCGCGTCCGACGGATGATTGAACAGAACCCGAAGGCGGCCCGCATACTGCACCGAATCCGCGACCGTGAATTGCAGTTTATTTTCTTTGCCAAACTCTCACCCGCCCTTCCCTTTTCGCTGACAAACATGGTGTTTTCGCTGTCGGGAGCCAGTTTGCGCAATATTCTCCTGGGCGGCTTTCTGGGCATGGTACCGCGTACCCTGCTGGCCATCTGGACGGGTGCCGAAGCGCATCATATCCGTACCCTGCTCGACAACCCAAATGAGGGAAGCAATACCCAGATCATTGTTATCGGCCTGCTGATCGTATCCTTCGGTGGGCTGATCTCGGTGATCAGCAAAGCACTGGCGAAACAAGATTAGGCAAACTGTCCGACAACTTCCTTTATGTGATCCGCATTTACTGCCTGTGCCTTCCAGGCATCAAGCCATTATAGGGAAAGGGAGTTTCAGGCTTCAAGTTTCAAGTGGCGCTGCTCAAGTACTATGTGGTTGATAAGCGAAGCCACTTGAAACTTGAAGCCTGCAACATGAGACCCCTTTACGGCTTCACCAGAATTTTGCCCCATCGGCCCGGTGCATCGGCATGGTCAACGGCTTTGGCAATTTCATCGAGCGTATAGGTTGCCTCAACCGGCATTTTGATCTGTCCCGAGGCCAGCATGCCAATCACCTCACCCGCAACCCGCTGACGGGTCTGGGCGTCTACCCGGCGCATCCAGTCGGTAAGCCAGAACCCTTTGATCGTTAACTCGCGGAAGATAATTAGTCCCACGTTGAAAGTTGGGTCCTGCAAACTTAACAGGCCGTAAATCAACATGGTGCCGCCTTTGGCGAGGCATTTCAGGGCTTCAGAGGCCGTATGTCCGCCCACCGCGTCGAGCACGCAGGCAACGCCCTGACCATTGGTAATTTGCTTCACGCGGGCCGCCATATTGTCGGTCCCGGTGTTGATAACCTCCGTCAGACCCAGGGCCTTTAGTTCATCATTCAGGTCATTGCGGCGAACCGTACCGATGGTCTGAATGCCCCGCTGTTTGCAAAGTTGAATCGCCATTTTGCCAAACGCCGATGCACAGGCGGTGATCATCAGCCAACCCCCCGCCTGCACCCCCGACTCTTCGACCATGGCGAAAGCCGTAAACGGATTGACAAACAGTTGAGCGGCTACGTCGTCGGCCATCTCATCAGGAACGGGAATCAGCGCTTTATGGTGCGCAATAACGTATTCCGACCACGCACCGACGCCCGTAAAGCTCACCCGCTGACCCGGCTGCACAGATACCCCTTCGCCCGCCGCATCGATCACGCCCATGCCCTCGAACCCGGCTCCTGAAGGTAGCTGAGGCCGAATGCCGTACAGGTTCTGCACAAACATGATATCCGACGGGTTGACTGGGCTGGCCCCCACGAGGATACGTACCTCACCAGGCCCCGGCTCGGGCAGGTCTTTTTCAATGGCTTTTAGTATGTCGGCGGGTTTGCCGGTTTGCTCAAACTGGATGGTCTTCATGGTAAGGGGTTTATGGCAATGTGGCAACGCTTTCAGTGAACAGCTAAAAAGCGAGTCGTCGTTTGTGGGTGTCCAGCCTTGCGCCAGAAACGAATTGACGTGTATATTGGCTGAAAATTGCCCTAATTTATCGCCAATACAGACTATTTCTCTTCCTTAACCTGCCTTTCTTATGCAAACATCTCCGTTTCTCGGTGAACTAATTGGCACTATGGTGCTCATACTCCTGGGTGATGGCGTAGTGGCCAACGTAGTACTCCGACAAACGAAAGGGGCCGATAGCGGGTGGATCGTCATTACAACGGGCTGGGCCTTTGCCGTAACGATGGGCATTTTTGTGTCTAAGGCGTTTGGCAGCCTCGACGCCCATCTGAATCCCGCGGTAACGGTTGCCTTTGCCGTAGCGACGAACGATTACTCGAACATAGTGCCGTTCATTACCGCGCAGATGCTCGGTGCCTTCATGGGTGCCGTGCTGGTTTGGCTGATCTATCTGCCCCACTGGCGTGTCACGCCTGACCCGTTCGATAAGCTGGCCGTTTTCAGTACCGGTCCGGCCATTCGTCAGGTCGGGCCGAACCTACTCAGCGAAATGGTCTGTACGCTGGTACTCATTCTGGGGTTATCGGGCATTTCGTCGAAGTCGCTGGGTGTACTCGCTATCGGTGTAGGGCCCTATCTGGTCGGTGTGCTGGTCTGGAGTATTGGGTTATCGCTGGGTGGTACCACCGGCTACGCCATGAGTCCCGCCCGTGATCTTGGCCCACGCATTGCCCACGCCCTGCTGCCTATCCCCGGCAAAGGATCGTCAGATTGGGGCTACGCCTGGGTTCCGGTCGTTGGGCCACTGCTCGGAGCTGCGCTTGGCGGCTTCCTCATTCGGATGTTTGCGCTCTAGCGTATAAAGGCCATAGAGGCAAAACTGTACCTTTGCCTCTATGGCCTTTATCCAGACAGATACCTACACCCTACACAGCTACGAATGTGATGCCACCGGGCGGTTGAGTGTGCCCGCGTTGATGAACCTGATGCAGGAGTCGGCCAACCGCAATGCCGACGATTACGGCATCGGTAGCAGCACGCTTCAGGCGCAGGGCCTTGGCTGGATGCTCATGCGCTTTGGAATGACCATGCATCAGTACCCCCGTACCGGGCAGACCATCAGGGTAATCACGTACCCGACGTTTGTTGAAAAATTCTTCGTTTACCGCGATTTTCGAGTCCTGACCGAAGACGGCACATTACTGGCCGAAGCCTGTAGCACGTGGTTAGTCTTCGATACCGCCAAGCGGGGTATTATCCCCATTCCGGGCTTTATCCGTTCATTGTCGCCCCCCGAAATGGCCAACGTATCGGCTAAACTCCCGCTAAAGCCCGGCTACCAAACTGTCGATTTTTCCGACATACCGGCTGACCAGGTTACCGTTGGCTGGTTCGACATTGATGCCAATCAGCACGTAAACAACGTCGTCTATATTCGGTGGTTGCTCGAACAGTTGACGAATACCCTTCTGCAAACGCAGGAAATGGCCCAGCTCGACGTGGTGTACCGTACCGAAACCCACTGGCGGGAGCAGATCGATGTGCAGCACCAGCCAACCGAATCGGGAACGTTCGTTCACCGACTCGCCCATGCTAAAACCGGCAAGGAGGTCTTGCTGGCCAAGACGGTGTGGCGGTAGTGTGTTCAAAACCGCCAGCGTACCTGGAGCTTCATCTCTGTCTTATGCGGCGCTGAAATCAGGTCTAAAGCCGAGCCAATATCCGGCTGATTGGTGATGTCGGTACGGGCGTAGCGAAACCAGAGGTCAAGGTGCCGATTTACCTGGTACCGGGCCAGCAGGTAATGCCGGATACCCCGGTCGAAATAGGCCGGGAAGGCAAAGGCGTACAACACATCCCGCTCATACGCATACTGTCGGCTGTCATAATCGTCGGTACCAAACAGGGCTACGCGGCCACTCAGGCTAAGTCGGCCTCGCTCATACGTAGCGTCCTGGATCAGCGCAAAGCCAGCCGAAGCCGTTGTCGAGGAGGTGTAGCCAAACGTACCGGCCTGTAGTCGAGACCGCATGGTCAGGCCGGGGGCAACGGTATAATCGGCTGTCAGGGCCAGGCTACGGCGTATGGTGCCAACCACTTCCTTCGGCGTTGTCTTGCTTCCCGACGCAGCGGCGCCCGGTTTGTTCTTCTGTTTATATTCATCATGGAAAATCAGGGCGAACCGCGTTTGCCGATCAGGTGTGTAGGTCGCTGTCAGCAGGTAATCCATCCCGCCAGAAGGCCCATCGACGAGGTATTTCCACCACGGAAAACGAAACCAGTCAACGAAGCCGCTAAGGGTCAGTTTGCGATAGACACTATACTTTACGCCACCGTAAAGGCCCGTTTCGTTACTTGTCCGGCTGGCCTCGCCGAAGCCATTGGCGTAGAAGCTATGGAAGTTACGGTCGTAGTGTCGGCCCAGAATGGCAATATCGAGGCGGCGACTCAAACTGGCCAGTACTCCCGCTACGGCCCCGATGCCGCCACTGTTGGTAACGGAACCACTGCTTTGGGCGACCTCGCCAAACAGGTTTATATTGCGCCAGACGTACCCGGCATGCAGCCCGACCACCAGGTTCTGGTTCCCCACAAATTCGTACTTGTTATAAGGCTGATCGCGCTTTTGCAGTTTGATATCGAAGCTGGTCTGAAGTACCGTCAGGCCAAGCTGAAACTGCTGCGTATGGAAATGCAGATGCCCGCCCAGATTGCTTTCGGTCACCGCCCCCAGATCCAGTAGATCGCTGCTGGTCTGGTGCAGGCCCGAGGTGTTGAACGACGTTACCACCGTTTCGTCGAGGGCCGTTTTGCCGGTGGCCAGGTTGGCATCACGCCGGTTCCGGGCGGCAATCAGCGTCAGCTCCAGGTTTGGCCTCAGGCTGTAGGTGGCTGATAAACCGCGCAGGTACCCATACTCCGTCAACGAGGTATACGGGCGCGCACCAAGCGTAGGTCGCCGGACAGTCAGGATGGTTTCGGCATTCTTTCCTAACGAGAAACCCGCCGAGAAGATCAGGCCCTGCCCAATTTGCTGCTGGAAGTCGCCGATAATCACGTTGCGCCAGCGGCCCCGGTTCTGAATCTGGGCGTGAAACGAAACGTAATCAATCCCATACTGCCGGGTAGCCGGATTCCAGCGAAATGCCTCGCCAGGGTCCTGTTCCAGCGTAATCCCTACACTGTAAACGCCGGGACGCGTGTTTCGGTAGCGCAGGTACCACTGACCAGGGCTACCCTGGTAGCGCAGGGGTACCGTACCGGTTTTGCTGGGCACAGCCTCGGTAAACCCTTTTTGTTGCTCCAGAACCCGTTCGTAGCGGGCAATCAGATAGTGATCGGTTGGCGTGGGTAAATCGCCAGTGAGCACGCCCGACCGGATGGTCATGAAAGGCTGCAACCGCTGAATAGTGGGCAGGTCAAAATCGGGAACGGCCTGTAGCTCAGCGATGGCCAGCAGGTCGCCGTTGGTGGCTCTGTAGCTAAGCAGGCTGGTGATCTGACGGTCGGTGAGCAGGAGTGTTGCGGCCAGATCGTCGCGGCTGGCCCGGTTCAGATCGAGCGGGTTATTGTACAGCTGAGCCAGGTTATCAAAGAGAACCTGGTAGTCGGTGCCTTCTGTTTGCAGGGGAAAAAGGTCTTGCAACAGTCGGCTCAGGGCCTCATCGGAACGAGTAACGGATAGGGTGGTGGGTAGTTTCGGCGGCGTTGCGGCGGGGATTTCCTGCGAAAAGCAGGCATTAGCAGGTAACCAGCTTATAAGAAAAGCCAGGCAGGTACGGAAGGTCAAGTTACGTCGTGTTCGGTAAAAAGCCGAAAGCTAATCAACTGACAGCCAGAAGCCAAACAGATTAAAATAAGTTAATGCCGACAGACTGATAAGGAACAGCAGGTAAAGTGGGCAACAGACACTCAGGATAGGTTGAGTGCGCGGATATATTGCCTTTTTTCATGGTATCGCACAATTTATAATTGCCTAAGCTACATTTGTATAACCGTATGCATGCATACTAATTGGCGGTTCAACGGGTAACGTTCGACGCCTGAAGCTGCGCTGCTAAGAACAGCGTTTGCTGCCTGGCAAGACACCGTTGGCCATTGAACATTGGATTTTGAACCCCTTCTAAAAAATGGCCAACGCCTTCATCTACGATGCCGTCAGAACCCCACGTGGGCGCGGCAAGAGCGACGGATCGCTCCACGATATTCAGCCCATTTCATTATTGACCAGCGTACTGCGCACTATTCGGGACCGGAACAATCTGGATACCCGGCTGGTCGATGATGTGATCATGGGTTGCGTAACGCCTACGGGCGAACAGGGAGCCGATATTGCCCGGACCGCCGTACTCGAAGCCGGTTATTCCGAATCGGTGGCAGGGGTACAGTTGAACCGGTTCTGCTCATCGGGGCTCGAAGCGATCAACCAGGCGGCCGCCTACGTCATGTCGGGGCAGGTCGACGCGGTTATTGCCGGTGGGGTCGAGTCAATGTCGCGGGTACCAATGGGTACTGATGGTGGGGCTATCTTCATGAATCCGCAGATTGTAGCCCGGCACAACATCGTACCGCAGGGCATATCAGCCGACCTGATCGCCACACGTCAGGGCTATTCCCGCCAGGATGTAGACACCTTTGCTGCCGAGTCGTACCGCCGGGCCGAAGTAGCGCAACGTGAGAATCGTTTCCAGAAAACACTGGTGCCATTCAAGGACGACATCGGGATAACGGTGCTTGACCGCGACGAAGGGGTACGTCCCGGCACCACGGTGGAAAGCCTGGCCAGGCTGAAACCGGCGTTTGAAATGATGGGGCAAATGGGACTCGATGCCCTGGCCCTGCTGAAATACGCCGACCTGAACCAGATCAATCACGTTCACCATGCGGGCAACTCGTCGCAGATTGTCGACGGAGCAGCCGGTGTGCTGGTTGGGAGCGAAGCCTTCGGTCAGGCTGCCGGCCTAAAGCCCCGCGCCCGGATTGTGGCTTTCGCTATTGTTGGCTCTGAACCCACCATTATGCTGACCGGTCCAGTGCCAGCCACGCACAAAGTTTTGAAGAAAGCAGGCATGAGCATCAAAGACATCGACCTGTTCGAGGTGAACGAAGCCTTTGCGGCCGTGCCCATGCTGTTTATGGACGAGTTCGGCGTCGACCACAGCCAGATCAACATTAGTGGCGGTGCTATTGCCCTGGGCCATCCGCTAGGAGCAACCGGGGCCATTATTTCGGCCACCCTGCTCGACGAACTGGAGCGCACGGATAAA
The DNA here is from genome assembly GCA_963750355.1 of uncultured Cytophagales bacterium. GTDB lineage: Bacteria > Bacteroidota > Bacteroidia > Cytophagales > Spirosomataceae > Fibrella. Next base: position 27,496 of record CAVVQL010000006.1, read on the forward strand.
CAATTCGGCCTGTCGACCCTATGCATTGGGGGCGGCATGGGCATCGCCACCATTTTCGAGCGGATCAACTAATTCGTCAGATCAGCTACGGATTGTATCAACTGAATCCCTTCACCTGTGCAGGCGGCAGCAAAGTCAGCGTCATAACTGGCGAGCTGGTCAATGCCATTGAGCTTGCAGGTAGCCAGAATAAGCGCGTCGTTTGGCAGCAGTACAACCTGCTGCATGTAGTGTAGGTAGAGGGGGATAATAGTCTGATCAGCATCTACCCAACTCAATCTGGTCAATATAGGGCCAGGATCGTAGGCCGCCAGGATGGCTCCGATACCTTCATCACGCTTAAGGGTCAAGGGCGCTTTGCTGCCACCGACAGCTAACCAGTAAAATGTAAATTCACTGAGCACAATTTGGCTGATGCACAACTCATACGAGTTAGTCTGGGCCAGATAGTCAAATAAGGTAGTTTGTGATTTTTTAGCCCACTCAAACCAGAATGGAACTGTCTAAAAAGAGCTTACTGCTCATAAACATTGATCGAGTTCCAGTCAAAATCTGGGTCAGGGCGTTTGAGCTTATCAGCCAGCTGTCGGGACATTTCAGCCAGTGATGGCTGTTCCAACTCATTTTTTTGGGCAGGTCGAAACTCAATTACGATCGTTTCGTCACGCATGTCGTCAGGTACGTTAAAAATGATCTGGCCGTTTATCGGCTTCTGAATCAATCGAATAGAACCCATATCTGTGTAGGTTTTTGCTAAAACTACAAAATTCTTTCTCTTATGATTAACTACACCGTCGAGCAAAACGTTGCCGTCATCCGCTGGAACATGACCAGCAGCCCGATGAACGTACTCAATGACGAATCCATCCCTCAGTTCGAGGAAGCGCTCAATCAAGCGTTCGCCGATGAGGCCGTAAAGGGTATCATTATCACCTCCGATAAACCTGAATTTGTAGCCGGGGCCGACTTGAAAATGATTCTTCGGAACAACGATCAGCCACCGGCCGAGATGTTGAACGTGTCGGTAGAGCTGAACCGGATTTTCCGGCGCATTGAAACGAGCGGTAAACCCACTGTGGCGGCGATCAACGGTACGGCGCTGGGTGGTGGCTACGAGATCTGTCTGGCCTGTCATCACCGCGTTGCCCTTAGTAACGGAACGTCCGCCCGGCCAACGCAGATCGGTCTGGTTGAGGTAACCATTGGGCTACTGCCCGGTGGAGGTGGTACGCAGCGCCTGCCCCGTATGATCGGTATGCAGGCCGCCCTGCCGTTGTTGGTCGAGGGTAAGAAGCTGGGCGTTGCCGATGCGCTAAAAGCGGGCCTGGTCGATGAGGTAGCCGAAACGCCAACCACCATGATGGATAAGGCGCGGGCCTGGATCATGGCCAACCCGCAACCCATTAAGCCCTGGGATCAGATCGATAAAAAGACGGGTAAGATCGTAGCGCGCGATACCTTCAAGGTGCCGGGTGGCAACGTGCAAAGCCCCACGGGCGCGCAGACGTTTGCGGCTGGTACGGCCATGCTGATGAATAAGACCAAAGGCAATTACCCGGCCCCCCTAGCCATCATGTCGTGCGTCTATGAAGGCCTACAGGTGAACATCGACCGGGCACTGGTGATCGAAGCGCGGTATTTTGTGAAGGTGGCGACCTCGAAAGTGGCTAAAAACCTGATTGGCACGATGTTTCTGGGCATGAACGAAGCCAACAAAGGAGCGAGCCGCCCCAAAGATCAGCCAAAGACGGATGTGAAGAAAGTCGGTATTCTGGGGGCGGGCATGATGGGCGCGGGTATCGCCTACGTGTCGGCGCTGGCGGGTATTGAGGTGGTCTTGAAAGATGTATCTGCTGACGGAGCCGAGACGGGAAAAGACTACACGCGTAACCTGCTCAAAAAGGGCGTTGACCGTGGTAAGGTAGATCCAACGACAGTAGACACCACGCTGAACCGGATAAAAGCCACGGCTGACGCGGCTGATTTGCAGGGCTGCGACCTTATCATCGAGGCTGTTTTCGAGAAGCAGGAACTGAAGGCCGCTGTCACCAAAGAAGCCGAACCCATGCTGGCACCCAATGGGGTCTTTGGCTCGAACACCTCAACACTGCCCATCAGTGGACTAGCTGAGGCGTCGGCGAATCCGGCCAACTTCATCGGCATTCACTTCTTCTCGCCTGTCGACAAGATGATGCTGGTGGAGATCATCATGGGGAAGCAGACCTCCGATTATGCCCTGGCGGTGGCGATCGATTACACCCGCAAAATCCGCAAAACGCCCATCGTCGTCAATGATAGCCGTGGCTTCTACACCTCGCGTTGCTTTGGTACTTACACCGCCGAAGGCATGGAACTACTGCGCGATGGCGTAAACCCAATTTTGATCGAGAACGCTGGTAAAGACGCGGGTATGCCGGTTGGTCCGCTAGCCGTGCACGACGAAGTGGCGCTTGACCTGAGCCTGAAAGTGATGACCGAGTCGGTGAAAACCGGGGTGATGAGCGCCGACGAGCCGACGTACCGGATGGTTCAGCAATTCAATGAGTTGGGCCGGGTGGGTAAGAAAGCCAAAGCCGGTTTCTACGATTACCCCGAGGGTGAACCCAAGCGCCTCTGGCCCGGATTAGCCGAGATGTTTCCCCTGGCTGCGCAGCAGCCGAGTTTAGACGAAGTGAAAACGCGCCTCCTCTACCGGCAGGCCATTGAAGCGGTTCGGTGTTTTGAAGAGGGCGTGGTCCGTACCAAACTCGACGGTGACCTGGGCTCTATTCTGGCCTGGGGCTTCCCCGCCTACACCGGTGGTGCGCTCTCGTTCGTCGACTTTGTTGGTGTCGATACGTTCGTTGAAACCTGCGACCGATTGGCTGATCAATACGGTGAACGGTTCCGATCAACAGAGAAGCTACGAGAGCGAACTGGGGCGAAGGCGATGGCGTAAGAAACCATACGAGAAGCTAAAAAGGCCAGGAGTACTCCTGGCCTTTTTAGCTTTATACTTGAGTGGCACCTACAGTTGCCCTTCACTACCAACGGTACGGATGGCGGTGATTTGCCGACGGATGAGCATCATGGTTTCACGAAGGACAGCATTGCGGTTTGTCATCAGGTCTTCGTGGGTACGGCGCACGGCAAAGTCAGGCTCAATGGTAAATCCGTTGGCATGGGCCTCGGCCACAGCATGGGTCAGCTTTTTTAGTGGAATACGTACCTGAATGCGCGAATGGGGCAGGGTGACATACTTGAACTGCCCGGCAAAATCGCCCCAATAGGCACCGCCGCACGCCTCGCCCACAAACGTACCCTGTCCGGCATCGAGGGTCTTGGCCAGTACCGATGTAGCCGCCGAGAAAGACGAGCCATTCATAAGCAGGTACAGGTTCCCCCGGAACGCCAGCCGCCGGAAGGGGCGGTAGCGCCTGGTTACCGCTGCCCGGCTGGCAAAGCCGCCCTCTTCATCGCGCCGATAGCGTAAGCTGAAATCAATGGCCGATATCGGATTCCATCGACTAATGAGTTCAGCGCGGGCTGCTGGCTTAATGTGCTCGCTCTGCATGATGGTAAACGGTTTGCGCATCCAGAACTGGAGTAGCCGCGCCGAGTTGATCACGGCCCCACCCCCGTTATCCTGTAAATCGACCACGAGGTTCTCTACACCGGTGGTTTTTATTTGCCTGAACGCCTGTTTGAGCCGCTTTTTAAACGTCCATTGGAACGGATCGAATGATTTGGTACTCATAAACGACGACACGCGCAATACGGCCGTATTCGATAATGAATCGACGAGGCGCAGGCTTAAGTTGGGTTGCCGAAATTCTGAATTCCGGCCGAAATCAGCTTTGTAACGCTCTATCAGAATCTGCCGGAATTGGGCCGATACGATGCCCGCGACCCGCGTTTGCCGAATGGTCGAGTCGAGCGAACCATCAGGCCGGGCGCGTTGGTACTGAATCGTGACCGAATCGACCGAGCCATACCAGGCGGCGTAGTAATCGGCAAACTGCATCAGACTCCAATGGTGCCGCCCCGTCGTGTTGTCGCCATCTGAGCCCGACCGGTCGCCATCCATCAAAATGCGGTGAACGGTTTCTATGGGCTGCCCCTGTACCGATAGCAACCTCGTGCCCCGATGCAGCGACGTGTCAGAGGAGGCGTTGTGGCTGATGAAGTAGTCATGATCTACCTGCCTGACATAAAAGGGGACAAACCGGGTATCGCGGCCGATAAAATCGCGTCGGTGGTTCAGGTTGGTATGTCCGTCTTTCAGGCCGTTGAGGTAGGGGCTCAGGTGATGAAAGAAAGACAGGTAATCGATGGGGCTGGTAACCCGGTTATACAGCGAATCGAATAGCATTTCCATGTCTGCATTCGGGGTGTAATGACCAAGACCGGGGTGATAGGCCCGAAGTTGTCGTCGTAAGTACAGGAGGTCGTCGTGCGCCTGATCGGGAGTAAGGATAAGTGATTGAGATTGAGCTGCCAACGGACTTGTCAGCAACGCGAGCCAGGCAACAGCCAGCCCGGCCATACGGAAAAATACAGACATAGTAAGGTTAGTACAAGATTTGGCCTATAGGCTTTATGTGTGTTACGAGCCGTTAATCTATCAATTTTACGTAGAATAGGCAAGTCATTGCCAAACAATCGGTAGAAAATTTGGTTGATAGCAGTTTTGGCAGAAGACTACTTGAAAAATAGCTATAACACAGCGCTACTCAGAGAAGCACAGAGATACATAGAGAACTTCTCTTTCGCTGCTAAAAAAACTCTGTGTGGCTCTGTGGCACCTCTGCGTAACTCTGTGTTACAGCGTACTCTATATCTTACCTTTGCTCTCATGGCAGAGACACTTCACATTCCTCAAACAAGCAACCGGCAGGCTATATACGACAGCCTGATTCCGCAGATCGATGCCCTCATTACGGGCGAAACAGACCTTATTGCCAATCTGGCAAACGTAGCGGCGGCCCTTAAGGAAGCTTTCGGATTTTTCTGGATTGGCTTCTACCTGGTCAAGGGAGACCAACTCGTGCTGGGGCCTTTCCAGGGCCCCATTGCCTGCACGCGCATTGCCTTTTATAAAGGCGTTTGCGGAGCGGCCTATACACGTCGCCAACCAATACTGGTGCCCGACGTGGAAACGTTTCCGGGACATATTGCCTGTAGCTCAGCCTCGAAATCAGAAGTGGTGGTTCCCATCTTCGATCAGGCTGGCGAGGTGATTATGGTACTCGATGTGGATAGCGACCAGCTCGATGATTTCAGCGAAACAGATGTCGCGGGGCTGGAAGCCGTGGGCAGGCTGATTAGTAAAAGTGTATAGTTTCAAGCGGCCGCCGCTTGAAACCTGAAACTATAAACATACTTCCTAGATCTTTATAGCCCTGATAACCTCGCGTTTGCGGGCTGGCCCTACGTGCTTTTCAACCTCAAAACCCGCTTCGCGCAGGTTGCGTTGAACGGCCGATTTTGAACAGTAGGTTGTTAGTGCGCCCCCCGAACGTAGCAGCTTGGCCACTTTCTGGAAAACCTCCAGCGTCCAGAGTTCAGGCTGACCTTCCGGGGCGAAAGCGTCATAGTACACCAGGTCGAACAGGCCAAGGTAGGGGAGGTCCTGCAACCGGGCGTGGTATTTTGTCAACGTGAGCGCCGGGACAATAGGCGTAGGCAACCCCCAGGGGGCCTCGTGCAGATCAGGCAGCCAGAAGGTGCTCAGTTCCTGGTCGTAGTTGAGGAGTTTGGCCTCTTCTACCGGAATGGGGTAAGGCTCAACACCCACGTAATCGATGGTGCGACGATGGCGCATCGCCTCGCGAATGGTCATCAGGGTGTTGAGGCCTGTGCCAAAACCCATCTCAAACACACGAATCGGGCCTTCCACCCGGCCGAAGGTATAGAGTAATCCTAACTCGATAAACACGCGATCTGACTCCTGGACAGCGCCATAGATGGAGTGGTAGTGTTGCCCTACCTCCGCGTTGAATACCGAATGTGACCCATCGGCTGTTACTACCACTTGCGTATTCATCAAAACATTCAGGCTTTTCGGCTAATTTCGCCAATGGCTACCGACATGACTAACCTGTATAATCAGTTAAAGGGCGGCGGTGTTTGCCACAGCTTTTCGATAATCGTTAAACAGACTACAATTTCTTATAAAAAAATGATTCAACGCATTCAAAGTGTTTTTCTATTTCTGATTTCAGCGTCGATGGGCGTGGCATTGGCTAACCCCATCTGGGAGAAGCCCGGCATGAGGCCCGGTGAAGAGGCAGCGCTAACGCCCCTTCAATATACGTACGAACAGGGAGTAACAACATTTACGACCCCACTCTGGTACCTGGGTGGCTTGCTGGTGATTGTTGCCATTCTTGCTCTTTACGCCATTTTTCAGTACAAAAAGCGGTTAGTACAGATGGGCCTTTGTGCGGCAAACGCTATTTTATTGACCGCCTCGATGGGCGTTGTGCTGTATAACGTGCTGATAAATGGCAAATCGTATGGTAATCCTGCCGACCAGGGCTCGTTTCTGACTGGATTCTGGGCCATCGTTGTCGCTCTTGTGCTCAATGCACTGGCCAACCGATTTATCCGCCGGGACGAAAAGCTGGTTCGGGAATCGAATCGAATTCGCTAATCTGGCTCACGCTGTTGTGTAAAGAAAGGGTTGTGACACGGAGTTACGCAGAGAAGCACAGAGACACACAGAGTTTTTTTTAAGAGCAACTAAACTCTCTGTGTACCTCTGTGCTTCTCCGCGCAACTCCGTGTTATAGCTCTTCTTTAAAACTTCGGACAGCCGCAGTCTTTCTTTTTGAACAGGCCCCACAGGAAGCCCTTCTTGCGGCGGTACCCTTTTTTCTTACGCTTAAAGATCGATTCCTGTTTCACCGTAGCGCTGGTGGTAGACAGCGGCGCAGCCGGGGCCTCGCCAATCAGCAACGAGGCCGAAAAAACGAGTAAAAAAGCCATTGTTTTCATAACTCATTCAGTTGACTACGTTTCGGTTTATTAACGTAGAAAGTGATCAGATCGTTGTGTCAGGGTAGAGACTATACGAATAGAACAAACAATGGGCCAATTGTTGCAGGACCGGCGCATTTTTAGGGGCTTCAACGGTATGTTTCTGGCTCAACTTATACCAGAATGGGGGCAGGCCGGTGTCGCGGGCGTTCATGCCGTCGTTGGGGCCGGTAGTCACGTACCGGTGACTCGAACGGCTACGCCCGAATGATCTTTACGGGAGTCGAACTGCTTTAGGCCATTACCTTCGCCAGGTCAATCTCTGCTGAGGGCGTGCTGTCGGCGCTGAGGACACGTTGCATGTAGGCGAGGGCTTCCTGCGTATTCTGGGCTGAACCCGAAGCGATGCAGTCGGAGGGGATGATGAGCTTCAGGTCGCGGACATAGGCGTCGATGGCCGAGAACTGAATGCATACATCAGCGGCAATACCCGTCATAATGAGGGTATTTACTTTCAGATAAGTCAGTAAGGTTTCCAGCGTGGTGGCAAAGAAAATGGAATGCTTAGGTTTCAGCACCATGTAGTCGTCGGGGTTAGGGCGGATTTGTTCCACCACCGGCTTTCCCCGCACATCATCGGTGAGGCAGTGGTTCAGCAGATCGTCGAAGTTGGAGCGCCACTTGCCAAAATTATCGTTGACGTAAACGACCGGAATACCGGCTGCTTTGGCCCGCTTTTTCAACGCCGCAATCTGATTGGCGGCTGCCAGCGTGGGTTCCAGAAAGTCGGGTCCTTCGGGAAACTCCAGATCGTTGATCATATCGACGATCAGCAACGCAACCGGCGACGAGTCGGGCGCATTGCCGTGAAGATCTTCACTCTTTTGGTTCATAACGTATGTGGGACACTATAGGGGAAAATCCTGTCAGATCTTGGTCATAGACAGCGATATCGTCCCTGATTCGGTTTTACCATCGCCATCGTAGTCATCTACCGACGTTTGGGAAAGTTTTAGGGTATTTCCGTTCAGTGATACATCGTAATCTGATACATCGGGACCGTCCGTAATCTTGAGTTTACTTCCTGTCAGTACCCAGGTGCCACTGCTACCAATAGGGCTGGCTGCTACGCCGCTACACTTTGCGTCTGAGGTGCCGCCAGACAGCTTGCCATCTGCGTTGAAGGTAATGGTTACCGTCTTGAAGCAGTCGATAAGCTGCTGCCCGCCCAACTGTTTGTAGTATTCCAATAGGTCGGTCATTTTAGTGCCGTTGCCCAGCAGGTCAAACGCAGGGGCGATTGTGTAAGCAGATAAACGCCAGGACCCCTGAATCGAGGCCGAATTGGGGGTTACATCGGTATTTTTCTTGCTACAGGCACCAAACCACAAAGGCAAAGTCAGCAGCAAGATCCACGAAAAGCGGCGGGAGGCCAGGGTTATGCTCATTGGAAAAAGAGATAAGATGTTAAACAAATATATTTGCATATAGTGTAACTCAAGTATCCTGAAAGTGTTACCTGTAAGCAACTTAGCGAGCGGTTAGACTGATGTAGCTGACTCCGACAGGTCGGACCCAGCTACACTTTAATGATGATTCGCCGTTTGTACATAACCCATAAAATGCCCGACCAGATAGCCAGGAACGTGAGTGCGCCAGCCAGCGAAGCCAGCTTAGGGTCTGTAAAGAGCGGCGCAATAAATCCTTTGTAAAGGTATTCTTTCAGGCCCCACGTACCCCCTTCAGGAGTAGGCAGTAGAATCAAATTCATGATCCGGGGAATCAGGCCCGACAGGAAAAAGACAGTGATGGCATTAACGCCAAAAGCCACCAGCACCCCGGTGCCGCGACTACCTTTCCGCACATCGATCAGGTAATAGAAGATAGCCAATCCGCACATGGCCAGCCCACCCGCCAGCAATACATACGTGCTGGTCCAGAGGGCTTTGTTAATTGGAAACAGCGGATCGAGCACCGTACCCAGCAGGGCCAGCGCCAAACCGGCCAGAAAAAGGAACAGCGCTTTCTGACTTTCGCGCGCCGACGAACCGTAGTTTTTAGCCTGTAGCCAATGCCCAGCCAGCAACCCCAGCAGACTGGTTGCTACGGCGGGCAAGGTGCTCAGCAGGCCTTCGGGGTCCCAGACTTTTGCGGGGCGGTATACGTGGGCTGGCGTCAGAACGGTATAGTCGAACCAGGCGGCAAGGTTCGTTTCCGGTTCTAAGTTCGCGTAACCAATGCCCGGCACCGGAATCGCCGTCATCATCAGGTAATAGCTGATCAGAATCAGGGCCGCGAGTGAAAGCTGCTGACGGGACGTTGTTTTTCGGTAAATCAGCGCGCAGGCCATATAAACCAGCCCAATTCGCTGCAACACGCCCATAATCCGCACCGTGCTGAAATCGAAGCGGGGAAACAAATTCAGGAACAAGCCCAGCGCAAAAAGCATCAGCCCTCGTTTGATAATCTTAGCCACGGCACCCGGTGCTTCGGCCGGTGGCTCATACAGTCTGTGCGCCGCCGATTCGGGCCGCCGCAGGGCAAAGGTGATGGATACGCCGACGATGAACAGGAAGAATGGAAAAATAAGGTCCGTTGGCGTCCATCCATTCCAGGGAGCGTGTTCGAGTGGCGCGTAGATATGGCCCCAATCGCCGGGGTTATTGACCAGAATCATGGCGGCGACGGTAAGACCGCGAAAGGCATCAAGGGAGCGAAGGCGCATGGGCAGGAAGTAACTGTAAACTTTTATCGGTAAAAAGCAGCGGGTCGGCTACTTTCTTGGTGCAAGATGTCGATTTCTATTGAAGGAACATCAGCGACCGTTTTCACTCGATTATGTCAACACCCCTCCGCATTGCGCTGATAGGCCCTGGCAAGGTGGCCCACCTGCACGCCCGCGCTACCCAGCAAACGCCCGATGTACAGCTACTGGCAGTTTGCGGCCGAAATAGCCAAAAAACGGCCGACTTTGCCTCACAGTATGGCATTGCGCCCTATACCGACGTGGCAGAGATGGTCAGCCGCGAAGGCATCGATGTCTGCGTGGTGCTAACGCCGCATCCCAACCACCGCGAGCCGACCATTGCGGCGCTCGAAGCGGGTGCCCATGTGCTGGTTGAAAAACCACTGGCCGCCTCTCTGGAAGACTGCGACGCCATGATAGCCACGGCCGAACGTACCCAAAAGCTACTCAGTGTGGTCAGTCAGCGGCGGTTCTACGCGCCCAGTCAGCGGATTCGACAGGCCATCGACGCCGGCAAGATCGGGACACCTGCCCTGGGCATGGTGCAAATGCTCGGCTGGCGCGATGAACCCTATTACCGCAGCGATCCGTGGCGAGGTTCATGGGAACATGAGGGCGGTGGCGTACTGGTGAATCAGGCGCCGCATCAGCTCGATCTGTTGCTCTGGTATATGGGCGAAGCCGAGTCGGTTTATGGCGTCTGGCGCAACGTAAACCACCCGTACATCGAGGTTGAAGATACCGCTGCGGCTATTGTGCAGTTCAAAAACGGGGGTATCGGAAACATTGTCGCCAGCAATAGTCAAAAGCCCGGCTTATACGGGAAAGTGCATATTCACGGGCAAAACGGCGCGTCGATCGGGGTGCAGACCGACGGGGGCAGCATGTTCATTGCGGGCCGGTCGGGTATTCAGGACCCACCTGTCAATGACCTCTGGACTATTGAAGGCGAGGAAAACAAGCAAGCTCTTTACAAGGCCGAAGATGATGCGTTTTTTGCCCAGACTGACGCCTTGACCTACTATTTTTCGCAGCAGCTCGCCGATTTCTGTCAGGCTATCCGGTCGGGTACCGTGCCCGCAATTACCGCCGAAGACGGTCGTCGGGTGGTAGAACTGTTTCAGGCCATTTACGAGTCAACCCGAACGGGTGCTGTGGTGCGGCTTAACAGGAACAGCTAACCAACGAGAATAATGATTAGTTCTTTGGTGGATTGCTGACGCGTGGCCCACCCAGAAAATAGCCATTATTCTCGTTAAACAGAGCGTAAAGAGGATTCAATACAGAGGCGGATCGTCTCTGTGTTGAATCCTTGTTTACTGAAGCGTTGTCATGGTGTTGTCGAGGCGTTCGAGCACACCTGCTTTGCCAATTATTTCCATCGTCAGCATCAGATCTGGGCCCGTACCAATTCCGGTAATAGCCAGTCGCATGGCCTGCATTACCTTGCCTTGCTTAATGCCCGCCTGAGCCAGGATGTCGGCCAGGAGGTGCTTAATCGCGTCGGCTTCAAACGGGCCTTTGTAATTGGCCAGTGCATCCCGGAAAGCCATCACAGCCCGGCGCGCTTCGTCGTTCCACTTGGCCGCCCGAACTGTCTCGTCGTATTCGGTAGGGGGATAAAAAATTGTTCTGGCCTCGGCAAATAGCTCATTAGCGAAGGTGACGCGCTCTTTCAGCAGCGCCACAATCTTTTCTGCTTTTTCGTCTGAACAGTCAAAACCAGCTTCCTGGGCCTGTTTTTGTACGACAGGTGCCAGCGAACTGGTAGGCTGCTGACGAATATACTGGTGGTTGAACCACTTCGCCTTCTCAATATCGAACCGCGCACCCCCTTTGTGGATTTTCTCCAGGTCGAAGGCCTCGATCAGCTCATCCATGGTGAACAGTTCCTGCTCGGTACCGGGGTTCCAGCCCAGCAGGGAAAGGAAATTGACCAACGCTTCGGGCAGGTAACCATCTTCGCGGAAACCACGCGCCACAACCCCCGTAAACGGATCGGTCCATTCGAGTGGGAACACCGGAAAACCACCCAGATCGGCGTCGCGCTTGCTCAGTTTGCCGTTGCCTTCGGGCTTCAGCAGCAGCGGCAGGTGGGCAAACTGCGGCATGGTGTCTTCCCAGCCCAGGTAGCGATACAGCAGCACATGCAGCGGAGCCGAGGGCAGCCACTCTTCGCCCCGAATAACGTGGGTGATCCGCATCAGATGATCGTCAACCACATTGGCGAGGTGGTAGGTGGGTAGCCCGTCGGACTTCAACAGCACCTTATCGTCGATGGCGGACGAGTGAACGTTTACCCAGCCCCGAACCAGGTCATTGAGACGTACCTCTTCTTTACGGGGCGTTTTCAGGCGAATCACATGCGGCTCGCCGCCGGCAATGCGCGCGTTCACCTCCGCCTCCGGCAAGGTCAGGGCGTTTTTCATCTGCATCCGCGTGATGGCGTTGTACTGGGCGGCGGGGGCATTCGCTGCTTCGAGCCGCTGGCGCATGGCATCCAGCTCGTCGGCGGTGTCGAAAGCGTAATAGGCTCTACCCTCGTCAACAAGCCGCAACGCTTCCTGCTGATAAATAGCCTTTCGCTCAGACTGCCGATAAGGAGCATCGGCCCCGACCGGGCCAGCCGCTGTTTGGCCTTCGTCGATCTGAATGCCTACCCAGTTCAGGGCTTCAATGATATACTGCTCGGCACCGGGGACAAAGCGATTCTGGTCGGTATCTTCGATACGAAGCAGCATCTGCCCACCCATTTTCCGGGCAAACAGGTAATTGTATAACGCCGTACGGACGCCGCCAATATGAAGCGGTCCGGTTGGGCTGGGTGCAAAACGCACGCGGGGAGTTTGCATGGAATAGAGATAAGAGTGAAGAGTTAAGCCGTAAGAGTTGCGCCACTTGGAAATAGGACTGAGCGGAGCAACTCTTAGGGCTTAACCCTTCACTCTTAACTAATTTACGGCGATTACTGAAATTTCGACATTAACATCTTTGGGCAGGCGGGCTACTTCAACCGTTTCGCGGGCTGGGAAATCGGCGGTGAAGAAACTGCCGTAGATCTCATTGATGGCCGCAAAATTGTTCATGTCTTTCACGAAAATGGTGGCTTTAACCACATTGGCGTAGTCCATGCTGGCGGCCCGGAGAATAGCGCCAACGTTTTCCATTACCTTCCGTGTTTCGGCCTGAATATCGCCCAGCGGAGCCAGGTCAATGGCTACCTGACCCGATACGTACAATGTGTCACCGATTTTTACGGCCTGACTATACGGCCCGATCGGCGCTGGGGCCTGATCGGTATAAACAATTTGTTTCGACATAGCTTAGATAGAACTGACGAATTTTCACAAAAGTACGCATCGTATGGCTACCCACCACCTGATCATATTTGTTAAGAACCCGATTCCCGGCACCGTCAAGACCCGTATTGCCCGTGCCGTAGGCGATGATCGGGCCACGGAGGTATACCGCCACCTGCTGCAGTACACGCAGCAGATTACCAGCAATGGCCCCTGGGAGAAAATCGTTTATTACGGTGATTTTGTCAATTCAGACGATGGGTGGAACGGTTATGGCAAATGCCAGCAGACGGGCCATGATTTAGGCGAACGCATGGCGAACGCGTTTCGGGAGCAGTTTGCCGCCGGGGCCGAAAAAGCCGTAATCATCGGCAGCGACTGCCTGGCCATCACGGAAGACCACCTTCATCGGGCCTTTCAGGCCCTGGACCGGGCCGACGTTGTGCTTGGGCCAGCCACCGATGGGGGCTATTATTTGTTGGGTATGAGCCAGTTGCACCTGGCACTGTTTGACGGAATGCCCTGGAGCCAACCCGAATTGCGACAGCGTACGGAGCAGGTAATAACGCAGCGGGGTATCAGCTTTGAACGGCTGGACGAACTAACCGACATTGATGAATGGAGCGATTACGAGCAGGCAATGGAGGTAAGCCTACAAGGTCAGAAAGAAACCTTGTAGGCCACTGACAGCTTACTTTGCCCCGTTGCCTGATAACTGGGCGCTGGCAATTTTCCAGCCGGTGCCCACCTTCACACACGTCATTGTGAAGATGATGCTGTTGTTGAAGTTTGCGCCCTGCATGGATCCTTTGAATGTAGAATCGCCGGTTACGATAGTCGTGTTGCCGTTATAGGTGCGGCTCCGCAGGTTATTGGCCGGAGCGGTCTCCACTACCAGGTAACCGCCACTAAGCGCCTGCCCCAGCAAGTCGCGGTCGGCAGTTTGCCCATCGAAGCTAACAATGGCGAAGTCGTCAGTAGTGATGCCAGCGAGAGCGGGGGCGTCTTCTTTTTCAAGCGCCTTAAAAAAGGCCGATGCCAGTGCCTGAGGCTCCTGAGTGGTTGTTGATGCCGTTGTTTGAGCGAAAGCAAGGGACGTAGTGAGCAACGCACCGAGCAGGAAAATAGTCTTTTTCATATATTCATTTGTGCATATGTACTTAGACAAAAGTCGGAAGCAGGCAGCTGATAAGCAAGCGACCTCATCGAGTCGGTCAGGCAACGGTTACACCAGGCCCTCCCTCAATAAATCGTGGAGGTGTACAAAGCCGACCAGCGTTCCTGACTCGGCTACCAGGATCTGCGTGATGTTGCGGTTTTGCATCACCTCCAGGGCCGCTACCGCGTACTCGTCGGGAGCCACACAGACTGGGTTGGCTGTCATAATATCACGGGCGCAGAGGTGGCGGTAATCGTCGTGCCGACTCACCATCCGCCGCACGTCGCCATCGGTGATAATGCCCAGCAACGTCCCATCGGCCTCCTGCACGGCGGTAGCACCCAGCCGCCCCGCCGACATCGTGAGCATGGTATCGTGAATACTCTGGTCGGCCCGTACGCAGGGGCACTGATTGTTGGGGTACAGGTCACTTACTTTCAGGTAGAGCTTCTTGCCCAGTGAGCCGCCGGGATGGTAGCGGGCAAAGTCCTGCCGGGTGAAGCCACGGGCCGTCAGCAGGGCAATGGCCAGGGCATCGCCGAGGGCCATGGCTACCGTTGTGCTCGTGGTTGGGGCCAGATTCAGCGGGTCTGCTTCGTGGGAAACGGGGGCCAACAGCACGAAATCGGCCTGTTTGGCTAAGTAAGACTCCGCTTCGCCGACAAGAGCGATCAATTTAGCCCCCGTCCGGTGAATTAATGGCACCAGTACTTTAACCTCCGCCGTGTTTCCACTCTTCGATATGGCCAGCACTAAATCGTTGGCCTGCACCATACCGAGATCGCCATGAATGGCATCGGCGGCGTGCATAAACAGCGATGGCGTACCCGTAGAATTCAGCGTGGCTACCAGTTTCTGGCCAATGAGGGCACTTTTGCCGACGCCCGTGACCACTACCCGACCGGAAGAAGCCAGCACAGCCTCAACACAATTGTCGAAATCACCATTGAGGTAGGCGATCGCTCCACGGATAGCATCGGCTTCGGCCAGCAACACATCGCGGGCAATGGATTGTAGATTTTTTGTTAGTTTCAACGTCCAGAAATGCTTAGGTAACACGGAAGGGTTGTAAATTCGCTAAGTTCGTTCAGTAGAACATAGACTAACCCTACTAATTCTGGGTTTCGTTGTATTTATCGCAACATCTCCGTAACTCACTCACAAAGATAGACACTCGCGCAGGCTCCACTCACCTTCCGTAGTAGCGTACCATGATGCAGATTGACAATTCCGTCCAGACAACCTTGAAAGAGCGCCTGAAAGAAATATTTGGGTTCGGCCAGTTTCGGGGCGACCAGGAAGTAATTATTCACAATATTCTGGCAGGCCGAAATACGTTTGTCATTATGCCCACGGGGGCAGGCAAATCGCTGTGTTATCAGCTACCGGCCATTGCTTCCGAGGGTACCGCCATTGTAATTTCGCCGTTGATTGCCCTGATGAAAAACCAGGTTGATCAGCTCAACGCTTTTGGCATCAACGCGCAGTTTCTGAACTCGACGCTCTCGAAAGCCGAGATGACGAAGGTAAAGAAAGATACCCTCAACGGTACGCTCAAACTGCTCTACATCGCCCCTGAGTCGCTCACTAAAGAAGAGAACCTCGATTTCCTGAAGAAGGCGGTGATCTCCTTTGTGGCTATCGACGAGGCGCACTGTATTTCGGAATGGGGCCATGATTTCCGGCCCGAATACCGCAAAATCCGGGGTATCGTCGATAACATCGGGCACCACTCGGGCCGTATGGGCCTGCCCGTGATTGCGCTTACGGCCACAGCTACCCCCAAGGTGCAGATCGATATTCAGAAGAACCTGAATATGGAAGACGCCGACGTATATAAAACGTCGTTTAACCGGAAGAATCTGTATTACGAGATTAAGCCAAAGGCTGATGCCAGGAAAGCGCTGATCAAGTATGTCAAGCAAAACAAAGGTAAATCGGGCATTGTGTACTGCCTGAGCCGTAAAACAGCCGAAGACATTGCCGAACTGCTGCGCGTCAATGATGTGAAAGCCCTGCCCTACCATGCGGGACTTGATCCACAGACGCGAATGAACAATCAGGATGCATTCCTGAATGAAGAAGTCGACGTTGTTTGCGCCACGATTGCGTTCGGCATGGGGATCGATAAACCCGACGTTCGGTTTGTAATCCATTACGATGCCCCGAAATCGCTCGAAGGGTATTACCAGGAAACGGGCCGGGCTGGCCGCGACGGGCTGGAAGGCAACTGCGTGATGTTTTACAGCTACGACGATATTCTGAAGCTGGAGAAATTTAACAAAGACAAACCGGTTACCGAACGCGACAACGCCAAGCACCTGTTAGCCGAGATGGTGTCGTACTCGAATCTGGGTACGTGTCGGCGGCGGCAATTGCTGGGCTACTTTGGCGAATACGTAGACAAAGACTGCGATTTCTGCGATAACTGCCTGAAACCGACGCCCAAATACAAAGCGCAGGCTGAGATTGTGCTTGCCCTGAAAACGGTGCTGCAAACCGATCAGCGATTCGATGTAAGCCACCTGGCCGATGTATTGACCGCCACTGATAACCAGTATGTTACCAGCTACGAACACGACAAGCTTGAGCTGTATGGCAAGGGCCGGTCGTTCAGCGAAGACTGCAACGTCTGGTGCTCACTCATCAAGCAGATCACCATTTATGGTTTCCTGGAAAAAGACATCGATAACTACGGTGTGCTTCGGCTGACGCAGAAGGGCATGAACTACATCGAGGACCCGTACCCGGTGATGCTCTCGCAGGACCACGATTATGAACAGCAAACCGCCGATGCCAAAGAAGAAGCCGACGACGCGGCGGCTAGTGCAGCGAGCGGCGGGAATGCGTACGACGAAGAGCTGCTGAGTCTGTTAAAGGCCCTGCGCAAGAAGATTGCCAAAGAAAAGAACCTGCCGCCCTATGTTATCTTCCAGGACCCGTCGATGGAAGAGATGGCCACTACCTATCCCGTTACGCGGGAAGAGATGGCGCAGATCAACGGGGTGGGCATGGGCAAGGTGCAGAAGTTCGGTAAGCCGTTCATTGATTTGATTGCCAAGTACGTCGACGAAAACGAAATTGAAACGGATAAGGATGTTGTCGTTAAATCGACGGTAAACAAGTCGAAGATCAAGATCTACATCATCCAGCAGATAGACCGTAAAGTAGACCTCGAAGAAATTGCTGAAGCCAAAGGCCTTACGCTGGTGGATCTGGTTGAAGAAGTGGAGCATATCTGCTATTCTGGCACGCGCCTGAATCTGGACTACTACATCAATCAGATTATTGATGAAGACCGGCAGGAAGAAATATTTGAGTACTTCATGCGGGCCGAAACCGATAACATCGCCGTGGCCATGAAACAATTTGATAGTGACGATTTTACCGAACAGGAGCTGCGCCTGATGCGCATCAAGTTTCTTTCTGAAGTAGCGAACTAACTGAATTACGAATTACGAATGACGATTGACGATCGCGCTGCTAGGGCGCGTGTCGGAGCACAGGCGAAGCCTCCATCGTAATTCGTAATTCGTAATTCGTAAATCAGTACATGAATATACTTTTACTTGGCTCGGGAGGGCGGGAACATGCATTTGCGTGGAAGCTTAGCCAGAGTCCTTTATGCGATAACCTGTTTGTGGCCCCTGGCAATGCGGGCACGGCGCAAATAGCGACTAACCTACCGGTCAGCTTCTCTGATTTTGCCGCTATTGCTCAGGTGGTGCGTACCCACCAGATCGACTTGGTGATGGTTGGTCCTGAGGAACCGTTGGTAAAAGGGATAGTCGATTACCTGCGCCAGCAGCCAGATATGGCCCACTTGCGCCTTGTTGGGCCAGATGCAAGGGGGGCGCAGTTAGAGGGCAGTAAAGATTTTTCGAAGCGGTTTATGGCGCAGTATAACGTCCCCACGGCCTCGTCGAGAACGTTTGCTGAGGAGACCGTTGCCGAAGGGTTAACGTACCTGGAAGGGCATTCGCTGCCCGTGGTGCTGAAAGCCGATGGGTTGGCGGCTGGCAAGGGCGTGGTCATTGCTGAAACTGTTCAGGAGGCTCAGGATACGCTGCGGGCCATGCTGGGCGGGCGGTTTGGCGAAGCAGGCCACCGGGTCGTAATCGAGCAGTTTTTGCGGGGAATCGAGCTATCCGTTTTTGTGTTAACCGATGGGGTCAACTACAAGCTTTTGCCCGAGGCCAAAGATTACAAACGCATCGGTGAAGGCGACACCGGCCCGAATACGGGTGGAATGGGCGCCGTGTCGCCGGTTGTTTTTGCGAATAAAACGTTTCTTCAGAAAGTAGAAGAACGGGTAGTGAAGCCTACTCTGGCCGGTCTTCAGCAGGAAGGCATTGTCTATAAAGGTTTCATTTTTATTGGGTTGATGAACGTGAAAGGTGAGCCTGTCGTCATTGAATACAACGCCCGGATGGGCGACCCCGAAACAGAAGTAGTATTGCCGCGGATTCAGACCGATTTGGTCGACCTGCTGGTGGCTACCGCTGATGGGGAGTTGGACAAGATAAGGATGCAGGTGTCACCGCAGACCGCCGTTACAACGGTGCTGGTGGCTGGTGGGTACCCCGACGTGTATGAAAAGGGTAAACCCATTAGTGACCTCGACCGGCTAGACGATGTGATGGCTTTTCACGCGGGCACTACCACCCAAAACGGCTTGGTAGTGACCAACGGTGGGCGGGTGCTGGCCATTACGGCCCTGGCAAACTCGCTGGAGAATGCCGTCCGAAAGTCGCAGGAAGCGTCACGGGCGGTGAGTTATGACGGAAAATATTTCCGAAAAGATATAGGGCTGGATCTGATCCGGTACCAAGACTGAAGGATTTACGAATTACGACTTACGATGTACGATTTGGCGTTTCCCAGCCACGTTGCTGGCGGTAAGCAAGCCATTTCATAACACAGCGATAACTCGTAATTCGTACATTGTAAATCGTAAATCAAACCATGGGATGTCAATCCTGTGCAGTGGGCGGGTGTGGGTCTCGGGCGAAAACGGCCGACGTAGCAGGTGGGGCAACCGCCACAGCTACAGCGGGTTGTTCGAGCGGAGGCTGCTCATCGGGCGGCTGCAATAAACTAAATTCATTTGACTGGCTAAGCGACATGACGCCGATTGCCGGTCCGGCCTACGGGGTTGTTGAAGTGAAATTCAAAGGTGGCCGGAAAGAATATTATCGGAACGTACACAACCTCGACCTGACCACGGGCGACTTCGTCGTATGCGAGATGACATCGGGTTATCACCTGGGTGCCGTGTCGATGCAGGGCGATCTGGTGCGGCTACAGCTAAAACGCAAGCACATCAGCATCAACGACGATACAAAGGCGATTCATCGCCTGGCTACGGCCCGCGATCTGGAAAAACACGAGCAGGCCGTACTGCGCGATTTGCCAAGTTTGTACCGGGCCCGTGAGATTGTGCGCGAGTTGAAGCTACACATGAAGCTATCGGATGTTGAGTTTCAATCCGACAACACGAAGGCTACGTTCTACTATTCGTCAGAAGAACGCGTCGATTTTCGGGAGCTGATCAAGATGCTGGCGGGTGAGTTCAAAGTACGTGTCGAAATGCGACAAATCAGTTTGCGTCAGGAGGCGGGGCGTATCGGTGGCATTGGCTCATGTGGCCGTGAACTGTGCTGCTCTACCTGGCTCACCGATTTCAAAAACATCACCACGTCGGCGGCGCGGTATCAGAACCTCTCGCTCAACCCGGCCAAGTTGTCGGGCCAGTGCGGACGGCTGAAGTGCTGCCTTAACTATGAGCTCGATACCTACGTAGATGCCCTGCGTGACATTCCGTCGGTAGAGAAGCCACTTGAAACGCAGAAAGGCCGGGCCTTTTTGCAGAAGACAGATATCTTCCGCAAGATCATGTGGTTTGGCTACAGTTCAGAAAGTACCTGGCACCCTTTGCCCATCAAATTGGTAAACGAGATTGTGGCGCTAAACAAGCAGGGCGTCATTCCCGAATCGTTCGACGTTCTTACACCGGTCGGCGAAAAGGAAGTTGTTCCCCTCGCCGCGCTCAACGCTGACCTCACGCAACTCGATAAGAAATACGCAATTCGGACTGGGAGCGGCAAAAAGAAAAAGAAGCGCTAAGCCGTTTGGCGCAGATACGCGTTGAAAAAGCCCCTGATGGTTAACCGTCAGGGGCTTTTTCCGTTTAGCCGGTCCGGAGCCAGCCCGTAAGACTTAATCGTTCACGAGTGGCGGGCAGTACTTCGTGCTCCAGAAGGCCGCTATCGAAGCAGACCAGACGGCCCCCTACAGGGTCAACTAATGTGGCTTGCTCACCACCATCAGGCTGAGGAATATAGACGGCCAACTGTCCGCCGTCGGTGGGTTGCCAGGCCTCGTTGAGGTAGCAAACCATAGAGAGCCTTCGCCTTGAATCTGAACGAAACCGGTCGAGGTGACGCGTGTAAAATGTACCTATGGGGTATCGGGCGTAGTGCAGTTCGCTATCGCGGAGGCCGAGGTAACAAGTCCGGTTGGCGTAGTGAATAAACTGGTCGACCCGCTCAAGAAAAGCGGCTTCTTCGGGAAATGCCGTATCGGCATCCAGCCATAAAATTTCGTCACCCCGAATGGATTTCTCCACCGCCGCCTGTCCGTTGTGGTCCGCCGCCCGGCCGATCCCTGCTTCGCGAAACTGCCCGGCTGCCTGCCGGAGCTGAAGTCGGCTGCGCAAGGCTATAACCTCGTCGGGCGACAGGAACAGATCAACTACGCCGTACCCCTTTTCCAGGATACCGTCGATCAGTGATTCGAACAGGAGTTCCATGTCGATCATTGCTGAAGGTCAGTGAGTTCATCGAGGTGAACCGTGCGGAAGTGGCGGTATACCTGAATAATCAACGACAGTGCCACAGCGGCTTCAGCGGCAGCCACCACAATGACAAACAGACTGAAAAGCTGCCCCTGCAACCGATCAGGATCGTACTGGCTAAAGGCAACCAGGTTCAGGTTTACCGCATTGAGCATCAGTTCAACGCCCATCAGCACCACTACCGCATGGCGTTTGGTCAGCACCACTGCCAACCCGATACTGAACAACGCTGCCGCTACTAAAAGGAGAATGCCGGATGATTGGGGTTCCATAGTCAGATTATCTTTTACCGTTTTTTGGCCAAATACCCGGCACCAATCAGCGCCACCAGCAAAAGGATGCTGATCATCTCGAAGGGCAGTACATACTCAGTCATTAATTGCTTACCAATCGTATCGATCGTTGTTGGGGCTCTGGAAGCGAGCCGGTCGAAGACCACAAAATGCGCATTGATTAGCAGCCGACTTAGCCCCCAGAAGAGGCCGCCGGCCAGCACAACGGCCAGCCAGGGGCGGCGATTTTCGGTTAAAATGCTATTGGCACGTTCGCTAACCGGTGTAGTGTCGGGAGCCGTAGACGCTGGTTTGTTGGTCAGCATTACGCCAAACAGCACCAGTACCAGTACCCCGCCCACGTAAATAACCAGTTGCGAAACGGCCAGAAAGTCGGCCCCCGCAAAGACGAACAGGGCGGCCACACCCAACAGCGTCAGCAAGAGCAAATAAGCCGCATACAACACATTCCGGGTCAGTAGCAGCCCAACCGCACTTGCCAGCGTGAGCGCAACAAACGAAAAAAAAGCGATCTGGATCAACGGAGCTAAGGGTTTAGGAACTGTGTCGTCGAGGGCAAGCCAGCGACAAATGGCCGCTATTCCGACGGTTTTGGCTTCATCGTGGGCCTGAAAGCTGGCCTGGGTTTAGCTGGCGGCACTTCTCCCGGCACTTCCGCTGCCGGTTCTGGTGCTGCCGTTGCCTCACTGTCAGGAACGGGCTTTGGGGCAGTAGGCTTCATTGTCGGCCTGAAAGCCGGTTTGGGTGCCGAAGCTTTAGCCGTGCCCTCGGTTGGGGCCTCGCTTACCGTTGGAGCAGGGGATACTGGTGATGGCGTAGCGGCTGGCTTCATTGTCGGCCGGAACGGAACCGCTTTCTTTGGCGCAGTTGCTTGTGCGGCCTCGGCTTCAGGCAGATTCTTCTCCGCATCAGACAGGGGCTCGGTTACGTGGGGTTGTTCGGCAACGCCCACCATAGCAATTGCTTCTGCTTCATCAGGCGCGGGGTCAGTCAGCGGGTGCAACTGATTGCCTTCCGTCGAGTTTCCGGTTTCGGCCGGTGTTGCTGGTGCATCCACTTTTGGCGTTGGCTTCATACCGGGCCGGAAAGCAGGGCGCGGCTTAACAGCCGTAGCCGGTGCAGGAGCTTCGGGTCCGTTCAGCTCAGCCGGTACGTCGGCTTTTGCAGACGCTGACACTTCAGCAGACTCGGTTGAGGCCGGTGCCGCAGCTTTTGCCGCTGGTTTCATGCCTGGTCTGAAAGCGGGCTTAGGCTTCGCGGGCTGATCGGTGGCCAGTGGCTCAGCGCTAGTTTGACTGGCCGACTGGCTGGCCACCTCTTCCTGCTTAAGGCGTTTTGCCGCTTCTTTCTCCTGAACAAACTGTTCATACAGGGCCCGCTTCTCGTTGGCTTGTTCGGGTGTCAGGTTGGCAAATTCGTAGGTTAGATTACCCAACTCAAAGGTGCTGTAATCGAATTTCTTCTCCATCGTCAGGCACTCGGTAGGGCAAACCACCGTGCACAGGCCACAGTAGCAGCACTTGGCCATGTCGATGTCGAACTGGGCCGCGTAAAGCCGAATGGGTGATCCATCAGAGGCCCGGCCCACTTCTTCAGTAGCTTTGATAGGGTCGATGGTGATACAGTCTACGGGGCAGACTTTAGCGCATTTGTCGCAGACAATGCAGTCATCGATCTCGTTGTGCAGCCGGTAACGACCGTTGTCGGGAATGGGCAGTTGCTCGTGCGGGTATTGCAGGGTTACCAGCCCATCGGTCAAATCAAAGTAAGTATCGTCGGCCACACCCATCGCCTCGCGGCGGTGAGTTGCGTTACTCAGATGTCGAACCGTCAGACTAAGGCCCTTTAACGTGGTGCGTATGCCGCTTTTTATATCAGATAAGTAAGACATGCTTTACCGGGTGACCGCTCGTTCACTCATTAATACAACGCTGGAAACCGATTTGGTTCGGCTTCATGCATCAGGGCGTAAACAGCTTCGAACAGGTCATCGACCGATGGTTTCGAGAAGTAATCGCCATCCGACCCGTAGGGCGGCCGGTGGGCTTTTGCCGTAAGTGTTCGCGGGGGCGAATCCAAATACCGGTAGCCTTCCTGCTGATCCAGCACCTGCTGCAGCATGTAGGCCGAGGCACCACCGGGGAAATCTTCATCGGCAAACAATACCCGGTTCGTCTTTTTAAGCGACTCAATAATCACGCCTGCCAGATCGAACGGCAGCAGGGTTTGTACGTCAATAACTTCTACCGAAATGCCGGTTTCGGCCAGTTCAGCGGCCGCTTCCATCACAATCCGGCACATTGACCCGTAGGTAACTACCGTTACATCGGTGCCTTCCTGCAATAGGTCGGGTACGCCCAGTGGCAGGCAAAATTCGCTGATATTGTCGGGGAGGCGTTCTTTCAGCCGATAGCCGTTCAGGCACTCGACAAGCAGCGCCGGGTCATCGCTTTTAATCAGCGTATTATAAAAGCCCGCAGCCTGTACCATGTTGCGCGGTACCAGTACATGAAGGCCACGCAGACTGTTGAGCATTGCCCCCATCGGTGAGCCGGAATGCCAGATGCCTTCCAGCCTGTGCCCCCGCGTGCGAACAATGACCGGTGCTTTCTGACCGCCTTTGGTGCGATACTGTAAGGTAGCCAGGTCATCGGTCAGCGTAGCCAGTGCGTAGAAGATGTAATCGAAATACTGGATCTCAACGATGGGCCGGAGCCCACGCATGGCCAGCCCAATACCCTGGCCGATGATGGTGGTTTCCCGGATGCCCGTATCCGTAATACGCAGGTGGCCGTACTTTTCCTGTAGGCCCGCAAAGCCCTGATTTACGTCACCTATATGGCCAACGTCTTCACCAATAGCAACAGCACGGGGTTCGCGGCCGAAGAGGCTGTCGAAATAGCGCTGCATAATCAGGTACCCATCCAGCATCGGACTCTGGTCAGAGTATTGCGCTGGCACCGGAACTACCCGCAGGGGCGACTCGTCGGACTGGCTGTACAAGTGCGAGCTGAATCGGTCAGTGTGCTGCTCTGTTGCGGTGGCCAGCCAGCGCGCCAGGGCTTGCCTGCCTTGACCCTGATCATTCCGAAGCAGACGCAGGGCTTTCCGAACGGCAATCACCGAATCGCGGTAAATGGGGGTCGTTAGTTGCTGTAATTCCATCCGAATCGCCATGATGTCGGCAGACTTGGGATGGTTGCGGGCTACCTGCTGCAACAAGTCCAGTACGGCAGACTGATCACTCGTTGTTGGTTTCTGAAAGGCTTTCCAGGCGGCGTTGCGCGCCTCGCGGGCGGTAGCCAGGGCTTCTTTTTCAATACCGGTCAGCTCGTCGGCCGTAGCGTAGCCGGTAGAAATAATCCAGTTACGGAATTGCAGATTGCAGTCGTGCTCCCGTTCCCAGGTGAGGCGATCGGCTGGTTTATAGCGTTCGTGTGAGCCTGACGTTGAATGGCCCTGCGGCTGCGTTAGTTCCTGCACATGAACCAGCACCGGTACATGTTCGGTACGGCAGATATGAGCGGCCTTTTCGTAGGTCTCTACCAGCGCAGCGTAATCCCAGCCCTTGACCGTGAAAATAGCGAAGCCTTTATCATGCTCGTCGCGCTGGAAACCGGCCAGTGCTTTCGAGATACTGCCTTTCGTGGTTTGTAGCTCGATGGGTACCGAAATGCCGTAACCATCATCCCAGACCGATACTAATAGGGGTACCTGCAAAACCCCGGCGGCGTTCATGGTTTCCCAGAACATCCCCTGCGAAGTTGACGCATCGCCGATGGTGGCAAACGTCACTTCATTTCCCTGGTGGGAAAACTGGGTAAGACTAGCCAGATCGGGATTGTTGCGATACAGTTTAGAGGCATAGGCCAGCCCTAACGAACGGGGAATCTGCCCGGCCGTAGGGGCAATGTCACAGGCCGAGTTAAACAGTTCGGTCTGGTTGCGCCAGTGCCCCTGCTCGTCGAGCCAGCGCGTTGCAAAATGCCCGTTCATTGACCGACCGGCTGTGTTGGGGTCATGTACAAGATCTGTATGGGCATACAATTGGGCGAAGAATTCGGTCCAGCGCAGTTCACCCAGGGCCGCCACAAAGGTTTGGTCACGATAATACCCCGACCGGAAATCACCCCGTTGAAAGGCATGGGCGGCTGCCAGCTGAGCCACCTCTTTGCCATCGCCAAAGATGCCAAACTTGGCCCTGCCACCCATTACATCTTTTCGACCTAAAAGGCTTACCTGTCGGCTCTCACAGGCTAGTCGGTAATCGGCCAGGATAGCATCTCTGGTTAGAGCGTCCGTTGTGCGAAGGGGTTCATTAGCGATCACAGCGTGGCACGGGTTAATGGTCAATACTTTGAGTGATGAAGTGGTAGGCTGCTGGGTGAAGGATAAAAAAAATGGTAGTTGATTAAACCCTGTCTGCATTCAGACCTCTAACGCAGTGTAGCGAATCTGAAAAGCCTCGTTTAGTAAAAGTACAGTAAAGGAACCCATCGATCAAAAAAACGATTTTTTTGGTTTCTTTGTTAAAACCGAAGCCACCAAAGACTCTTTGGCAAAGCCTTTGTGGTATATTTGTTTTAGCATCTGAATCTACCAGACAACCAAACCAATATCTGATTAAGCAATGAAAACCGCATTATCACTTTTCGTAGCTCTTTTTGCCTTTGTCAGTGTTAGCTTCGCCCAGGATGGGGTAGCTACCTTCGCCGCTGAGGCCCACGACTTCGGTAAGATCGAGCAGGGTAAGCCTGTCACGCACGTATTCACATTCAAGAATACAGGTACCGCCCCTATCGTTGTCACTGACGCTACCGCCTCTTGTGGTTGCACAAAGCCATCATGGTCGAAAGAGCCAGTTGCTCCAGGTCAGACCGGTCAGGTGTCGGCTACGTTTAACGCTGCCGGTATGGGCCCGTTCAATAAAACGGTTACCGTAACCAGCAACGCTAAAACATCAACGGTTTACCTCACATTGAAAGGTGAAGTAGTATCTAAAGAGGCCGCTCAGGCTGCTGGTTCTGCCAACAAGAAGAAGGGAACGAAGTAAACCACTTCCTGACTTACACCTCATTAAAACTCTTTTACTGAAGGGTTAATTGATCAAGTAGTACCTGAAAAGCATTCGGTAGTGTACCGGGTGCTTTTTTGTTTGTCCTGGCCCGCAACCGATGCCATAGGCCCGTATCCGCTCTTCCGTTGAGCGCTGGAAATGGCGGTCGAATTGACTACGTTTGAGGTGGTTAAACCACGCAAACACTATGTTTTTCATCGTTGTTGGCATCGTCGTACTCATTGTCGGCTTTGCAATAAATACCCCCTCACTTGCCTTTTCTCGCTACGCCCGGCCTGTCAAAGTAGTTGGGGTCGTTTTACTCATATTAGGCACCCTCACTGCCAGTATCCGGCAGGTCGACGCTGGTCAGGTAGGGATCGTTTCCCTCTTCGGAAAGGTGACCGATACTGTGCTGATGCCTGGCCTGAATTTCGTAAATCCGTTGGCTACAGTAACAGAGTTCGACGTGAAAACGCAGAACTATACGATGTCAGCTGATACGGATGAAGGCGAGAAAAAAGGGGACGATGCCATCCGGGTCCTTACCGCCGACGGGCTGGAGGTCGTTGTTGATCTGACGGTATTGTACCGGCTCATTCCGGCCGACGCACCCCGTATCTACCGACAGATCGGTACTGACTACAACGACAAAATCGTGCGGCCCGTTACGCGAACCCGCATCCGCGACAATGCGGTCTACTACGACGCCGTTGCCCTGTATTCATCCCGGCGCGAAGAGTTTCAGAACCGTATCTATAAAACGATAGAAGATGATTTCAGGAAACGGGGTCTTCTGCTCGAGCAACTATTGATCCGGAAAATAAACCTTCCGAACTCCGTGAAATTGACCATAGAATCCAAGATCAGTGCCGAGCAGGAGGCGCAGAAGATGCAGTTCGTTCTGCAAAAAGAGAAACAGGAAGCCGAGCGCAAACGCGTAGAAGCGCAGGGTATCGCTGATTACCAGAAGATTCTGTCGACTGGGTTGAGCGATAAGCAATTGCAATACGAGCAGATAAAAGCCCAACGTGAACTAGCGGCTTCACCCAATGCAAAAATTGTGATCATGGGCAGCCGGGGGAATGTGCCCCTGTTGCTGAATAACTAAATAATCTTTAGGCCCGGCCGTCAGCCGGGCCTAAAGATTATTTACTCTGGTGGCGGGTAGCATTGGGCAGTTGTTTCAGCCAGCTTTCCAGTGCAACAGGCCAGCTAGAGACCGACTCGCCCGCTTTGGTGCGAAGCGCGAATCCGTGGCCGCCGGTCGGGTACAGGTGCATTTCAGCCGCAACTTTCTGTTGCAGGCAGGCCAGATAATAGCCGATGCTGTTTTCGACAGGCACGGCCTTGTCATCCATGGCATGAACAAGGAAAGTAGGTGGTGTAGCCCCTGACACCTGCTTCTCGTTCGAATAATACTCTACCCAGGTTGGATCGGTAGCCAGCGTGCCCAGCAGTTTAGTGCGCGAACCGGCGTGTGCCTTGTCACCGAACGTAATGACCGGGTACATCAGAATCGAAAAATTAGGTTTGGCCAATTCGTCCGCTTTGGGGCCTTTGTTGTAGTGGGTAGAGAGGGTGGCTGCTAAATGACCACCGGCCGAGAAACCCATTATGCCGATGCGGTCCGGGTCTATGTTATAACGGGCTGCCTGCTGTCTGATAAGCCGCATGCCCTGCATGGCATCAGAGAGGGGAGCCTCGTGGGGGGTCTGTTGTAGGCGGGCATCGGGTAAACGGTACTTCAGCACAAAAGCGGTGATGCCCCGGTCGGCAAACCACCGGGCTATATCCGACCCTTCATGCTCGGCAGCCAGAATGGAGTAACCACCTCCGGGGCAAACCATAACGGCACTGCCAGGGGAGACACCGGCAAGCTGACCCGTGGCTGGGTAAACGGTCAAGGTGGGTGTTACCACGTCGCTGATGCGCATGATGCCACCACTAGTCGTACTTTTTTCGGTGATGGTTGTCGACTGGCCACCTGCGAGCACATTCGGCATGCTCTGCGCAGGCCATAGCGCAATAACTTCCTGCGCAGTGACTGCCTGTGCCATAAGGTAGATCGGAAAGAAACAGGCCACAACCAGCCGGGGCAGAGTAAACAGATTCATAGAAAAGGGCTTCGTTGGTAAACAAAGCCTTTTCTGTTAGATCTCTACCTCTCCATCAGTATCCTGAACGCCTTGTTTGGGGCTGCCGTGGAGTACGTCAATCAGCTCCTGAACCCGGTAAACGGTGGAGTTCAGGCGGTTGCCAAGCATAATAATCACGTATTCATCTTTGGGGCTAAACCAGAACATCGTGTTATACCCCTTCCACCAGCCGCTGTGATAGATGAACTCGGGCTGATTCATGGAATCCAACTGAATTCGGAAACCATAGCCGTAATTACGCTGGCCTTTTCGTTCAAAACTGCGCGGAACAAAGGCCTCGGCCAACACTTTACGCGACAGCAGGCAGTCACCGTTTAAGGCGCGGTACCAACGAAATAAATCGCCGATGGTGGAGTAAACCCCTTTGTCGCCCACTACGTTGTCGAAATAATCTTTCGGAATGCGCCGGTTCATCTGGTAGCCTGCTGTTCGGAATAGATTGATCGAGTCGTTTTTAGTGGTGGCCACGTAGGTATTATGCATACCGAGGGGCAAAAAGATGGTGCGGCGGAGGTACTCATCGAAGGGTTGCTTCGCCACTTTTTCCACAATGGCCGCCAATACCATGTAATTGGTATTATTATAGGTAAAGCCCCGGCCAGGCAGGTTATATCTCTTTGGGGTTGGCTTTACGGTAGCGAACCAATGCATGATGTCGGCATTGGTAGGAAGCTTCGGGTCTTTGCGGTAGTAGTTCACCTTCATGCTGTCATCGAAGGAGTAAACATAGTTAGGCAAGCCGCTCCGGTGGCTCAACATGTCACGTATGGTGATGCCGTGGTAGGGAAAATCGGGGAAAAAGCGTTGAATAGAGTCAGTAAAAGCCAGTTTACCTGCTTCCTGTAGTTTCAGAACCGCAATCGCCGTGAATGTTTTGGAGAGCGACGCGAGTTGAAACTTCGACTGCTCGACCAGGGAGTCGCGGGCGTCTTTCTCGAAGTGCGCTAACCCGAAGCAGTGTTTATACAGAACAATGCCTTTCTGGGCCACCAGCACATTCCCGTTTAAACCGCCGCGTACTTTCTGCTTAATAATAGCTTCAATCTGCTCTGCCTTCCGGTCGGCACCAATGGCTGCCCGCAGGCTGGCTTCCCGGACAGGCGAAAGCGCCTGATCTTCAGCACAGTTGCGCAGTTCGGCAGCCGACTGATTTGCTTTGTACTGGGAAGACTGCCCACAGGAAATACCGAGTACAAGAAGTAATAAAACGGGTGCTGTGGACACCCAGCGACGCAACATCAATCTCATCAGCACAAAACCAGTCGCACAATGCGGTTACTAAAAATACAAACCAGAAAACACCCGATCACCTACCTACTCATAAGCGACACCGTAAAAATAGCGTCACGATCGCAGGCAATCAACGCCTGCTTCGTATAAAACACGATTAAAAATGGCTTAAAGTGAATTTAACGGCCCTGCCCCTGCATCATCACTCGCAGTGTTTGTCCTATAATCCATAGATCAAGCGGAAACGAGCGCTGTTCGGGATAGAGCAAATCGAACTGGAGTCGCTGAATCATTTGGTCAATGTTGGCCGCATACCCAAAGCGGATTTGACCAAGTGATGTAATGCCGGGCTTTACCTTGAGTAAGTCAGTATACTCAGGAGCGATCTCAGTTATTTTATTAATGAAGAATTGCCGCTCGGGTCGTGGCCCTACTACGGACATATGGCCAAGCATTACATTAAAAAACTGAGGCATCTCGTCGATCCGGGTCTGGCGCATAAACCGTCCCCAGGGGGTGATCCGCTCGTCCATAAGCCCTTGCGATAGAGATGGTCCAGCTTGTTCGGCATCGACATACATACTCCGGAACTTGTAGATCATAAACGGCTTACCCCGATGGCCAATCCGTTCCTGCGTATAAAAAACTGGCCCTTCTGAAGTGAATCGGGTAATTAGGGCAATCAGCATGAAGGCTGGCGCTCCTGCTAGTAGAACGCCCAACGAGAAAAAAAAGTCAAACGAGCGCTTAAGGAGCGCTACCCGAAAATCGTTAAGGTCCTCTGATGACAGGTCAAGGACCGGGAGAAACCCGTGGTATTCGATAGACACACCTTTCGCAAGAAAACCTCTGAAGTCTACCAGCAGCTTCACCTGAAAACCGAGAATTTCTGACTGATCAACGATGTTTTTTAATTGAGTATTATCGATATACGGCAAGCAACAGTACACGCAGTCGATTTGCTCACGCCGTACAAAATTGGCAAGGTCGGTATAAGACCCTGTCAGTACGGTGCTAGGATGGTCTGTGGGCCAGTCAAAGTAGCCATGAAATTGAAACCCCATCTCTGGGTGCATCAGGTAAAACTCGGTAATTGTTTGGGCCAGGTTTCCGTAGCCGACTACTATGAACCGGCGAACATTATACCCCCGAGCACGATATTGCTGGAGAAATATAAGGCCTCCAAGTCTATACAGGCTCCCAATTGTTACAAATAGGATATAAGTGTAGGCGAAATGCCCTCTGGAATAATTCGCTCCCTTGATGACTAGCCACAGTAAAGCGATAGCCGCCGCATGAAGCGCGGCTAGATAAACTAGTTTTCTGAGTACAGGAAGCGCCTTAAAAAGCTGACGTGGAAACACATATGGCCTTTTGACCAGAATAATGGCAGTCCAGACAATATTAGAAGCTATCCAAAGTACTTTGTAAGGGCCTTGTGCAACGCCATCCAGTGTTCCGAATTGCGACCAGTATGCCCCCGTAAAAGCCACGTTCAGACACACGAAGTCGAGGAAGACGTGTAGTAGGAAGAATAACGTGGCGTAGCGATGCCTCATGGGTGCAGGCGACTAGTTGCATTGTAAAGCCTAAGAAACGCTGGCTTATACCTATGTAATCAATGGGCCTAAATAGTATTGCATTCGTACTTCTTCATACGATCAACATGTTAATCTCTCGACCCTACTGAAATAGGGGAAGAATTATAAGGGAATTAGATAGTTGATCACCGCAACGTCCGACTTCAAGGTTTGCTGAACGCCATGTATACCTCCTGTACTGATAACGTGGCCCAGTCAGATACTGAACCTGATTTGGCGGGCCATTATACATCATTCGGGGTACATTTCTTTATAACCAGTGCAGCAACCTACCCGTCTTTAACCAGGTGGGGCAAGCTACTAATTTCTCCGTCTACAACGGCGCAAAAACAAACTTAGGATTAAATGCCTGTGTAAAAATTGGTCTCTAAAGCCCGTATCAGTGGGAAACGAATATAGCCACTATCCGTGTAAGAACGGTTTTTTTTGAAACACAGAAACATCCCCCAAGCCATCGTTGGAAAAAGCCGGGCCAGTGGTTTGGCCATACTCGGCGGAAAGGGGTAAAAGTTACTACCGCCTGATTTAACTAAGGCATACCCGCCTTTAAATCCAGAATCCAGCAATTTATTAATATCGTTTCGCGTATAGCCTCGCACATGAGCCGAGTCGTTTTGAATACAGGTGGGCTGATTGCCAAAAAGCAACAACAATCGATTATGCAGTGATGCCAGGTTAGGCACCCCAATAATGAAGTGCCCATTTACCTTTAACACGCGTGTTACTTCGTGCATAATCCAGAATACCTCTTTTACATGTTCTAGAATCTGGTTCATGATTATGACATCGACTGTATTATCGTCGAATGGCAAACGGTCGCGCTCTATATTACTGGAGAATACGCTGATCCCTTTCCCCTCCAGTTCAGCAATGTAGGACGGATAATTTTCCAGAGCGATTAGCTGTACATCTGGCGAATACTGACGGGCAGCTAGCAGGTCATCTCCGTGACCAGCTCCTAAATCAACTACCGTTTTAAAAGGTGCTGCTGTTTTTAGAAAGTCAGTAATATGGTGTCTACCATAATTAAGGCGCTTATCGATCATCCGTCAGAATTTTTAAATCTTTACAAGAGTACAAGAACAGAAAAAAATTGGGTGGAAACATATAGATGACTGGAAGGAATACACTGAGATCAATGAGCAGTATAAACTAAACAGCAAGCCCGCAGGATTGCGACATAAATAAATTCAGCTTCATGTTTAGGAAACCACCGATGCTTCACGACCACTAATTTTGCTGAAAGCTATGTACTTCTCCTGCACGAGCTGCTGAATTTTTTCAATAAAAAGTGCTTCATCGAACTCCTCCGCATGGCGTCTGATAAAATGAGCGTCGAACTCTTGTTCCAGCCGCTCAAACCGGTCGATCGCCTCGGTTAGGCTGGCCACCGTCTGATCGGCAAAAAATAAAGCCGTGGCCTGAGACGCGTCCTGGCCGACGGGGATTTGTGTGGCCAGTACGCCGCCCTTTCCGAAAGCAATGACTGGTCGGCCAGCTGCGTTGGCCTCCAGTGGGGCAATGCCATAGTCTTCATGTTGGGGGCAGATAAACGCCCGGCAACCCGCATAAACCTCAGCCAGCTCTTCCGTAGACAAGCCACTCATAAAGGTGATGTTATGCCTCGCCCCAGCTTTGATCTGAAGTTCGTGAATCCCTTTTCCCACTATTACCAGCGGGTAGCCCAACTGATTAAAAGCTTCAACCACCAGATCTACCTTCTTGTAATATTCCAACCGCGACACAACCACAAAGTAATCTTTGGGCTTGTCGTCAACGTAAAAATTTTTACTGTTAATGGGTGGATAAAGTACAGTGACCGGCTTCCTCAACTGATACGAATCCCGCGCTCGCTGCGCCGTTTCTTCGGTATTAGCCAGATACACGTCAGGCCTTTGTCCGGCCTGATAATCTATCCGACGCAGGATGCGTAATACCATATCAATTACTTTGCGTTTTAGTGGTCCTGCCTCGGCGTACTGCGCATACGACATGGGGTTCCAAGCTAGACGAAAAGGAGTATGGCAGTAGTTAATGACTAGGCAATCAGGGTGCAACCTGACGTATTTAGCGCAATGTGTCGAAGACATAAGCACCACATCATAGGCTGTCAGATCATGCGCCTGCATGGCCCAAACCCCGAGGGGAAAAAAAAGCAACTTCATCGCCCTGTCACTTTTAGCAATTCGTTGCAACCATGAAGTAACGATCTGGCAATCCTTAAACTCGGAGAATGTTAGCTCTGGCTGATAACACTGGGTATAAATAGGCGCGTCGGGAAAGGCCTTATGAAAGCAAAGGGCCACCTGCTCACCGCCGGCCCGGCACATCAATCCATCCTGCACTAATGCGACTTTCATAACATTCGTTTACTAACAAGTTAAGTTAGCTCTTGCATCTGCCTATGGCTGAATACGCACGCTAGCTGCCAGAACTACCCTTTCAGATTGCCCTTTCAGCGGTAAAAGACTAGGTGTTGTGTTGGAACTGAAATAGTCGGCATGTCTGGTAAACAACGCAACTGAAACTGCATCATGCTGAAACGAAATGCTGTAAAATCACTTGCTGATTGAGGAAAAATTAACCTCTAGAATTGTTCCGTGTAGGAGTTAATTCAAGTCAAATAATGATAGCACATCAGGATTGGAACGCTAAGGTGAGGTTACGCTTACCTATAATCGACTCGTAAAGATTTATATGATTTTCTGCGATTTTTTCCCAATGATATGGAAGCAGAAAAAGTGTGGTATTTCGTGCCAAGATGTCCACTTTCAATGTAGAATAATCGAATTCAGTGATAGTCACAAGCGCTTTCGCGGGCGAATCAGCATACAAAACAACATCATCTAAGCCGACAGGTGTTTGTGCGCCCTTCGTGGTGATAACAAATGTGCCGTGAAACAGCGCAGCAAGAAGTGATGTTCTCCGCATCGATGCCCCATCTGGGTAAGGCAGGTAGGTAAATGTAGTTTCAAATAACAAATCAGATACCGCCTCTTCCGACTGATCCAGGCACCATTCAATTGGCAGATCAGCCGTAGCTAATTTTAACTGAGTGGCATATTGTGCCTGCCCCTGTACTAGTTTCCCTATGATGCGACCCCTTAATGTCTGCGCGTTTTTTTGTGATGTAGCTAGCAAAGTAATGAAGTCTTCCAGTCCTTTATTAGGTCTAATTAGGCCAAAGTAACTTAGTATAACAGGATCTGCAATTTGCTTCTGCCCAATATCCTGATTTGGTATAATACTTGAGCCTAAGAAAAAAACGCTGGTCTTACTTTTATTAACCCAAAAGTAAAACTTACAAAAACTGTCTCGTTCATAGCTTGTTGTAAAAATCAGGCTTGAGCGAACTGTAAAGAAGCCAAGCGACAGCTTTCTAAGTATGTGTGCTTGGGAAAATTCGTGAATTGTTACGACAGACGGAAACACTAAAGCTAAGAATTGTGGTATGAGACTATAACCATAACCAACCGTAGGATACTGGATATGGAGTAAAGAGGATGATTCCCTTTTAATATCCGCGACTATGTTTAGTAAGTTAGTTATGTTCCAGAACTGTATTTTAAAGAGTTTTAGCGCGTATCCTTTTTTGACTAAGCTTGAGTAAAGCTGTTGCGAGTAGTCGCCTACCCCACAAGGTGATGGTGGCAGGGAACCGGATATTAACAGGACCTTCATAAGTTAAGCCGGTTGATGTCTATGTTTAATTAATACAAGTGATAAACCCAGAATAAACCACAAATGGCCTAAATAAAAACTGAATCCGCTTACAGCACTACAAAAAAGTAAGACACTTAGAGAAAGTGAAGTCGATTTGTAGAATGGATGCGTACTATCAAGTCTAATCTTAAAGTCTAAACGCTTCAATAAAAAGTATACAAAATAAGTAAACAGCGCCAAGCCGATGAGACCGCAATTGGCCGCTATTTTAATGATGAGGTCATAAGAACTAACTGTCCCCCACCCAACGCCCAATAAAGGGTATTTAGTGAACGTATTCCAGCCATCGACTATTGAACTGATTCGCTCGATACCAGACGATGTTTCGGACTTTTCCGTTATTATCAAATTATAGACTATGTTATCTGACAGGTTATAGGCGAGTAGGAAAAGCAGACAAGAAACGCCAAGGATATAATAAATAAAAAAATTACTTTTTCGATAGGTCTTATAAAACAATAACGCGAACAGGAATACTAATCCAAGTATTGCGGTTGACGAAGTTGTAGAGGGGATATAAAGAAGGAGGGAAAATAAAATAGCCCAATCGGGTATCCTGCCAAAAATATAAGATTTATTAAGGCAGCTATATACATAAAATGGAAGTATAACTAAAAGGACCTGAGCCAATACTGATGGTTCCAGGGTCACCGAAGCAATTCGTTTTACTGGTTCACTTGCTGTTAAAAGGACCTCCGTATACCCTTTAGCACTCTCATGTATATTATTATTAAATATGTGTGCCAGGTATTCCGTATCAGTATAAAAACAATATAATTCATACAATCCCCATAGCATCACAAACAATATAGAATAGGTATAGGTTTTGAGTATAGATATAAAATCTTTGTCGTCTACTATCAAGCCGATGTTGATCGAAAAAAAAGCACCGAATACTAAATAAAGATACTGTGTAATATTAGATGACTTGAACTCAATTAGCTCATAGTCACCATACCGCCCTGTTGTATTCGCTGTATCAGCGCCATTTATATATAATGGCATTAATAAAGAGAAAAAAGCGGCTAGCAGAAAGCCAAGCAATAAGACTATAGTTTTAGGTATAGTTACAGTTTTAATTTGTCTATAATCTCTTAAATACTTGAACAATTGATAAGCCATCCAGGCTAAACTGAACAGCATATAAACCTGAACTGAACTTCCCTGGCCCTGTTCACCGAAATTTATGGCTGACGTGGCCGAAAAAGGAATAAAAAAAACAGTGAGTTTAAGCATTAGTATACTATTGCTTATATAGGATAAACTAATAAGAATAATGCTAATAAAGCCGATATAAGTAACCTCCAGCATCTATGACCTGTTGTGTTGTGGCAAAAAATAACGAACGATCAACCCAAATTCAAAACGGGCCTGTACAATGATCATTTGGATAGGCCATCGTAGTAATTGAAAGGAACGACAATAGGATCAGAAGCCATAATCTCTCCCAATTTTAAAATGTTGGGAGGATTTCTCATGCTAGTTATAAGTAGTCTGACACTATGGAGTTACTAATTTATAGGTTAAGTAAATATACACAGCTTTATAAGTAATCCAATAAACTAACTAATTAGCTACCAAGTAACAATGCCGAAAAAACGGTTGGTGTTCTTTTTTGCAGAAAAAGGGCCCTTAGTTCATCGTTTAAGCGGAATGTTAAGGCCTGTTGCATTGCTAACTTGATTTGATTAACATCGGCAGGGTTAACGGGTATGCCAAGTTGGTACGTATTGACTAATTCGCCTACCAGCCCTAAACTACCTACTATGGCCGGCTTGTTATGGATTACTGCATGGCCAAGCATGCCACTTGAGCCTTGAAAGTTTAAGTAGGGTAACAGTACTGCCTTAGATTCAGCAATGACGAGGTCGCGTTCTGTGTCATCAATAAAATAGTCATGAACAATCACACTAACATTCTGATTTAGAGAGATTTTGTCAAGCAATTCGATTACTTCTTGTTTATAGTCGGTTGAAATAAATTTGCCAACAATCAATAAATCTATGGCAGGTGCGGTGCATGCCCTGGTGAATGCATCAAATGCTTTAATAATATTCAGAAGATTCTTCCGGGGTTCCATGACGCCAAGTGCCAGGAAATAAGCTTGTTTAACACCGAGGCTAAGAAGCAAGGTAGAGCCGTACCGATCAGTTGAAACTGGTTCGCGAAATGGATCAGGCAGAGATATGAATTTTGTGGTTCTAATTATTTTTTGTAAATAGGTAACTAAGCCATTGTCATCCAGAATAAAAACAAATTTTAATTTCTGTGCATTTAAAAAATACTTGATGAGTTGAATCTTTATTGCCCGCTTTAATGATTGGATAGCTTTTTTAAGTAGTAAATCCGTAGTGTATGAAACAGGAGGTAGCGGCCTTAAATAGATCCCTGATATTTCTAAAAGAAATGGTGAACTTATTTTCCTGATAGTAAACAGTTCAGTATCTACAAGCATAAAGACAAGTCGCTTGGCTTCAAAAAATAATAGTTGAGTGTTTATGTAATGTGCCTCAACAAAGCTATTTTTATATCTATTATATAGCTGATCTGGCATTGCTACCTGATTGGATACTTCTTCTGGAATAGGTATGACTAACACTTTATCTATCTTATTAGCCAACAACCAATCAGCCCCCAGTCTATTTATTATTGTTGGATGAAGTATAAATACGTGTGTTTCATTTGTTGACAGTTTACTTGTCTTAATATATATGATTAGATGCCTAATATACTCTGAATTGTGCCCTAGTTTAGGTGTTGAGTCATAAATAATTGTAGTCATAGGTGGGGTCGATTTGGCATAAATCTGGTCATCGCAAAGAAAGTAGCCTTTTTGTTAGATTTAATACAATGTTACGCTTTAGTAGACGGAAGAGATCATTATTGTATTTTAAGTTCTCACTACCTGATATACCAATGAATACAGGTGCTTGTGCTGGTAAACACCATTGTTTTCCATCAGCCATTGCCCTGTGAATGGCACGGGCCGTTATATGTTCAACGTAAACGCCATTTGGCTCATCAACCAATTTAGATAACGGCAGGAAGTAAGTAGTATAGAAATCTGCTTTGGCAATGATTACTCTGGAATCTACAACTGTTAGGTTTTCTTTAAACAAGCCCGTTACATAGGTATCCCGATCTATGAAATTTTTGATCAACGAATTGATATTAGGAATATAATGTCTGCCGGTTACTTTAATAATCGTGTCAAACTGAGGAATAAGTCTGGAATGTTTAATGGCATAGTCAATAATTTCCATCTCGCCATTTCCTTTTCCGAGAGTACTTACTGTACTTTGAAACGTTATGTATTCATTTGTTTCACTTTTGCTTAATAAAGCAGTTAACTCCTCAGAACGCGTATTGCTATTTTCAATAAACACTATTGAAATACCATGTTCCAACCAACTACGTACTGCTTTTATGTAATCATTTGCTCTTTGCGCAACATCCGTTCTTAACAAGTAAGGAACGTCCCCAGGCATGAGCGTGGCAGTTAGCAATAAACAATAGCTTTCTTTAGCGATCAATCTTGTCATAAGAATCGTTTGAGTCACAAAATGGTCCGGTTTCAGGGGCGCATTGTAGATTATGTCTAGTAATAGTGCTTAATTCGTTGACCTCCGTTGATGATTATAATTACTACCTTACGCTTTTTGCTTCCGGAAAGATTTTACTTTTTTAGAAAGAAATACCCGAAAACGTCTGTATGAACTCATCTGAGCATGACTCGCGTTAAAACTGTGTGGCAAGGATATCGTACTGAAATGTACTTTCTTCAGTAACAGCCACGCGGCATAATATCGCTCCAGCAGCCCACCCTGAATTCTATACCGATGGTTGGTATCAAACCGATCTAATTTTCTGCTTTCGACGATTGAAACAGCAAATTCCATCATCTCGTTAAACAAGCCTGTCCGGATCAGGAATGCAGAACACAGCCCAATTACCTGCTCGTTAAAGTCTTGGGTTTGGTAATTTTTCTTGTAATACGTGTTGTAGTCAGCAAAGATAGTTTCATAACAATTCAGCCCTTCCCCCTGCAATGTATTTGGTCTTTCGGGGTCCATTAGTACCTTCTGACTGTAGTCCTGCCTGAACGTAAATGGCTGAAAAAGAATCAGATCTCGATCCTCCTGTTGCAGTAATTCCTGAATGGTCTGTACGTCGATACCAGACGAATCCATGTCGTATTGGATAAAACCAATATAATCGACATCGTCATACAGATCCTGATTATGATACAGATTATACATTACTTCCGATTCGGTATACCACTTACCTAAGGGTATGAAGTTACGAAATTCCGTTAGTCTAAGGGTTTTGTACCGCCCGCCTACCGGAATAGGGTTTGAACTTACGTTGATAAACGTGAGGTAATCTAGCATAGATGCCTGATAATAGGCATCATTCAATTTACAGTGATGAATGACAAAAATTCGAAAAGACGCTTCTTTTTGCATAGCCC
This sequence comes from uncultured Cytophagales bacterium, assembly GCA_963750355.1. GTDB lineage: Bacteria > Bacteroidota > Bacteroidia > Cytophagales > Spirosomataceae > Fibrella. The sequence continues at coordinate 67,049 of CAVVQL010000006.1, forward strand.
GTTCTTTTACTTATTCCAAATACCAGTTGCCCTGTTTTGCAGTAACTTGACCACCTGCACAATTGCTACTGAGCCATACAGCAGCAGGCACAGTATATTGACAACAGGAATAGCTTCTATCCTGAACTGAAACACTTTTACGGCCAATATGGACAGGAACGGATTCAAGAAAATAACTGCTATAGCTACAATCACCTGCAATCTGAGTTTGCCGACACTGTTCAAAAAGATGGTGTAAATATTGTTGAACATGGCTAGAAGAGTGGCAATAAGTATCCAGAGAGCCAGATAAAAATAGTTAACTATGGTCAGGCCTGTCCAGAGTTTGATCACGTAATCTTTGAGTAAAAACTGGATTCCTCCTCCTGCCACTATCACCAGAAAAACTCCCGAAACCGTACGCATCAGGTTGATAGTCCCCTTACTGTCGTTTTTATCGTAGGTAGTAGCCACCGCTGACCAGTACGGCATGAGTATCATTCCGAAGAATAATGTCAGCACCGAAAAATACTTCATGATAATGCTGTATTCCGTTACCGAGTCAGCTCCGAAAAGATAGGCAATCAGAATATTATCCGTGAAAAACAAGACAATACCGTACAGTTGTAGAATAGTAAAATGAAAACCTGTGCGTAACAGCGTTCGGGTCTGATGCCATTGAATGGATCGAATGGAGGGACTGAGGGCAGGATACATCCGCGTATACACACACAGGCTAACAAAACTCCACACTAACACCGGAATCAGGGCATTGATGAGCACAACGGCCAGAAAAGGATCGATGAAGCGGGATGGCACGAACCGAAGAACCGCTACTAGCATAACCATCAGCGCTTGTATAACAAAATTAACTAGTTCGTTGAAACGGGTTTTCTGGTAAGCAAAGAATATGGCAGAAACTGATTTGAGGGTCAGTTGCAGCGTAGTAAAACAGCCGAGTAAGGCAATAGCCCAGGTCAGCGACGGCTCGGCAGCATCTCCCGTATAAAGCAGTGTCGACCAGTTCAGACTCAGGGATATACCCACTACAATCAACGAAAGCACTGGCACCACGTAGCGGAGCATAATGGCATAACTAGTGCTGATAAGTGACCGTGCGTACTCGATTTTTTGGGCGGCAATGGCCTGAGCAAGCTGACTCTGTAAGCTGTTTAGCAGGCCAAAATCAAAGAAGTTTACCCACACCGACAAAGAACTCAGCGTAACCCAGATGCCATATGAACGGTTTCCCAGGTAAGAAAGCGAAATTGAAACCGATAATAAACTCAACCCGACACTGGCTATGCGGATAACCAAACTCCAGGTTACATTTTTTATAAATAATGAATTAATCAAATCGTAGAAGGTTGGTACCGCCGATCACCGCCGACTGAAACACAGTGTTTACTGCTCTGTCCTTACATTCATTGACAAACAGTTTTTTCAAAATGGCAGGTTGTGGGCAGAAGGCAGAGACAAAAGGCGTTGCTTCTTTATAGAAGAACAATTCTTATCACGTCATCTTTAACTTCAAGCATATATGCTACCTGCTGGTCTATCACAAATTTTTTAATCTCAGCTCAAACGTCGTAAATACGACGCTACATTCAAAGCTGATGTGCTGAAAATGGTTAACAACGGCCAGAGCGTGCCATATATGTCTTAAGCACTAGGCATTAGTGAAACCCCATCTACAACCGCCTCGGCGGACTAATGGAAACAGCGCAATCTGACAAATTCAGTGTGCTGCCAAATCGGACCACCTCATTGATACTGCTCATAAAGTACGCCCTGCCTTACCCCTGTTGTTTAAAGCCCGATTTATTCAGGAGTATTACAAAAACTAAAGAAAGCAGTAGGCCCAGTAGTACACCGCCAAGGACAGTCATTACCCGCTTAGGGCCACTTTTCTTACGTGGTATCTGTGCTGGTTCCAGTACTTTAAAGACAGGTTTTTGCTCCTGCACTTTTATCTTGGCCATTTCTGCCTGCTTCGACATGGAATTGAAAAGATCCTGAGCCAGCATGAACTCAGCCTGAATCCGCTGCTCTTCAACCTTAGCCGTATTCAGAAATAAACTTCTGTTTTGGTCGCGGTATATTGACAAGGCATACTGCGCATCCTGGTAGCGTTTACTGGCTGATTTCACCTGTTGGACTAAGAAATCAGCCTCACGGCGTACCTTCTCTGTTCGATACCCCGTCACATACTCCGTCAGGTAAGCAAGCGAGAGATTGGCTATGCGGGCGGCAACAAGCGGGTCGGGCATGGTTGAGCTAATTGTAAGTACGCCTGTTTTCTTATCATAACCAGCCTTCACCCGTGTGTGCAATTCGTTGGCCATACCTTCCTGTGCTTTACTTAGCTCGAGGGCTTCACTTCCGCTGCTCTCTGTCACTCCCTCTTCCTCATCCGCTTCGTAAGATGGCAGCCAGTTGCTTAGCCAGGAGCTGGGCAGTTGCTGCCAGTATACCTCAAAGGGCTTTACCCCCCGCTGTCCTTTTTCCCGCACCGGTTGCTTCATGAGCGACAGGGCAAAGGGAATACTTTGCAACACGTTTGGATAAAGTTCGGGCCGAATGGCGTCTGTTCCCCCTCCCATTCCACTTACGTCAATACCGGCCAACCCTGCCAGCGAGCCAATACCGGACATGTTAACGCCGCTTTTGATTTGCAATTCAGGGAGTACTGTAATCTGAGAGGTATATTGATTGGGTTGTGAGAACGTGTATACGGCTGCCAGCAGGCCGCCAGCGATTGCGCCAGTGAGCAGTGCCCATCGGCTGCCTCTGGCAAAAGCAGTCAGATCACTCAGGCGAATGGTAATCGCATCATCCTGTAGTTGGCCGTTACCCTGTGGCGACGCTTTAGATAGTGTCATAAGCTTACCGGCGCAGAAAGTTTAGCCTGGTCAGAACCAGAGAGCCGCTCACCAACAGCACAGTGACACGCTCAATGGCAGTCAGTCGACTGGTATTCATAAGTTGAAACGAATTACAATGCCTGATCCAGGCTAAACAGTGGATAGTTACGCAACCCTGGCAAAATAGTCTGGTATGCTCTCTAGGGCCGTTAGTCCGGGAGGCGTAACGTCAGAGCAGGAGTTAACTACGCAGTCGTTATGCCAATTACAGGATCACTGCGCTGCCAATTTTGATAACAGTATCTACTAATGAAGGTACGTCAATATTTGATAGCTGCAACCGGCAGGTACGCAAGTGAGAAATTTGACAGGATACTATTGGGTTGAAGTTGCCTGGGTTTTGCCTAAAGCGACCTGGATCACCTTATTTCATCTTACGAAATACAGCTTTCTAGCCTCCTGGGAAATCAGGAGTAGTTCATGCGCTGAAAATGCGCCTAGGATGGCTGACAAAATCAGTGCAACTTACTACTTCTTTGAAAACTTCGTCGGGGTGATGGCACTCAAATCGGGTTCTCACTGCAAGCTTACTGATGCCGAACTTGCCACCATTGCTAATCATGGGGCCAATCTGGTTTAACACCACTGTTGAATCCATCTATTATGAAAATTGGACTCATTACCGCTTTCTTCTGTCTGCATGTACTGGGCGCGTGGGCCCAAAACATGTATGGTAATGAATGGATCAAGCCCGGCCAACCTTATCTAAAATTAACCATTAACAAAGCAGGTATTTATAGACTGAACTACTCGGATTTGAAAAATTGGGATACCGCTTTTCTCAAGACAAATCCCGGCAACTGGCAGTTATTTTTCCGGGGAAAAGAAGTCGCCGTGCGTATTGTGGGGCAACAGGATGGCGTCTTTAATGAGCAGGATTATATTGAATTTTATGGCGAAGGCAATGATGGTAGCCAGGACTCTCTTTTATATCGACCCCAGAAACGGCTGCATCCTTATCAATCACTCTTTTCGGATGTAGCTGCCTACTTCCTGACGGTGAATCTATCAGCCACAGGCAGGCGTATGCAGGAACTAAACAGTGCCGGCGATGGCATTAGTCCCGAAACGTTTCATGTCCAGACTGCACTACAGGCGTTCACGAGTGAATACACCTTGAACAACCTAAGAGGTCTTGAGCCTTTTCTTCAGCAAAGCTATTTCGAGCCGGGTGAAGGATGGTCTGGCCAGTTGCAGACGGCTGATTCAGTCAAAGTGATTCAGATGAAACTGCCGGGACGTGTTGAGGCCGATTGGCCAATTCAACTCGATGCCATGGTCAATGGTCGCGACAATGGGGTCCATCGAATTCAGGTGCAACTGGATGCAACGGCGCAGACTCCACCAGTTTCACTGGTTTTTTTCGGTTTTCTGAGCCAATCGTTTCAGGCAACGATAGCGCCCGCATCTATTCAAAATGAACGCCTAACGGTGACGTTTAACCCCGAACGGAATGGGGGTACCAACCAGTTTTCGGTCACGTATGTAAACGTATCCTATCCCCAGTCTCTCGATATGGCTGGCCTGTCTACCAAGGTCTTCCATTTGCCGGTAAACAGTCGACAGACGGCAGTGATGGACCTACAGCATGTACCGTTTGCCGCCGTTGCCTATGACATTACCGACAAAATCAACTGCCGGTATCTGGCCACAACAAACCGGGGTAATTTAACCAGAGTGGTCGTGGATGGTGCGGGCCAGAATCGCGCTGTTTTAGTGACAGACCAGGTATTGAAACCGCTGGCGATACAGCTTATTCCACTTCGATCAACCTATCCGTCAGCTACCAATTATCTGATAATTAGCCATCGGTCGCTTCGGGAATCCGCTACGGCCTACGCTTCCTACCGGGCATCGAGACTGGGGGGCGGGTACGTTCCACTTGTGGTTGAGGCCGATTCGCTCTATGATGCTTTTAATTACGGGGAACGCAGCCCATTGGCCCTCCGGCGTTTTGCCGACTTTATGCTTCAGCATACGGCAGTAAAAAACGTATTGCTCATTGGTAAGGCCAATAGTTATCCGTACGCGATTAAAACCGCTACCGATGATCTGGTCCCAACCATTGGGTATCCCGGAGCAGATATTTTATTGACGGCGGGTCTGCTGGGTTTTGGGCCAAATACTCCCGCCCTGCCAACGGGTCGCCTGAATGTGACGACGAATGAACAGGTCTTCGCCTATCTGGCCAAAGTAAAGCATTTCGAGGCTGACACGCCGAACGGGTTGTGGCGTAAGCAACTTATTCATATTAGCGGTGGTAAGTCGCAAAATGAAGCGCAAAATTTACAGATAACGATGGCCCGTCTGGGTGATATATACACCAACGGACTGCTGGGCGGGCAGATTACCTCGTTTAGTAAAAGTAACCCTTACGAGGCGGTTGAGCCGATCAATATTGCCCCGGCTGTAAACGAAGGAGTAAGCCTGATCACGTTTTTTGGTCATGCCGGCCCAGCCATCACGGATATGAACTTCGGGTTTGCTTCGCCACCACAGAATGGCTTCAGAAATTCGCAGTACCCGCTCATGATTTTCAACGGGTGCGGCGTGGGTGAAATTTTTTCCCGCTTCAACACCTTGTCATCCGATTGGCTCCTTGCTGCGGATAAAGGGGCTGCAGTGGTGCTGGCCCACTCGTACTATAGTTATGAAGCCCCCACGAGCCGGTACCTGACTGCCCTGTATCGTGCCTTGTTTGCCGACCCAACAACCCTGGGTAAAGGCTTTGGAAGCGTACAGCAGCAGGTCAATGCGACCCTCGAAAAAGAAGGCCTTGATCCATACGACGTAGCCGTACTGCTGCAAATGATTCTTCAGGGAGACCCGGCACTGAGCCTGTACCCGTTGCCGAATCCCGACTTTTTACCGGTTCAGAAGGGGATGTACATTCAGGCGTCTGTGGCGGGGAGTACGCTTAAAAACAGCGATTCGCTCAGGGTCATTATTCCATTGGCTAACCTGGGCCGTTTTGTGGCAGACCAGTCTGTTCAGCTCTCAATCAAGACAACCGGTAAAACGCAGCGTACTATCCTGATGCGTTTCAACGCGTTTAGGTATCGCGATACGCTGGTATATACCTTTCCGAAAGACATTACGCTACAAAAAATTGACGTACAAATCGATCCCAACGAGCAGCTTGTTGAGTTGAACCGGGACAACAACACGGCAAGTCTGGACATTGACTGGGCGCAGGCTAGTATCGGCAGTAGCTATCCGGTAAACGTATTGCCAGACGTGGTCAGCCCAACGCTGAGCGTATTGGTCAACGGGTCCGTGAAAGAAAATCACGTCACCGTTGACAAGACACCCGAATTGACTATTTACCTGGTCGATGAGAATCCGTTATCGGCTCGTGATGTAAATGCCGTTGAGGTGTACCTGGCTCCCTGCGACACCTGTGGCCTCCAGCGAGTTCTGCCCGCCTCGCTGGCCGTTGCTTCCCTGTCAGCCAACCAGCTCCAGATCACAACAAAGCTGGACCTCACGGCAGGCAAAACCTACCGACTTGCTGTTTTTGGAACAGATGCAGGTGGTAACCGAACCCTGCCACCCTATACGCTGACGATGAATGTGGTTGGTGCCGATGAGCCCATCACATGGCTGACCTACCCCAACCCCGCTACTACGTACGTTAAGTTTGAGTTACAGTTAAATCGACAGGAATTACCAACTGAGTCGCGACTGATCATCTATAACCTGTGGGGAGTGGCGGTTTATGACGGCAGCTTTCCACTGGCAACCGGTAAGAATGTGTTTCAGTGGCAGGCTCCAACACCCGGCTATTACCCCTATCAGCTGCGCCTGAGCTGGAAAGATGGCCGGACCGAAACACGAACGGGCAAAGTATTCTGGTATAATTAGGGCAGCCGGTCGCTGGCAATTAATGCCCAGGTCAGCGACGTACCCGACTCAACTATGCCCTGACCAATACAAGCTGGCGATGACTGGCAAAAGGCCAGTGATCGGTCTTCGCGGTAAACGCAGCCAATAGCCCGCGCATAGACCCTGAGGTACTTTTCCTGGCTAACCAGCGTGGAGTCATTGGTGCCGACTACGGAAACGGTATCGTCGAATCCAAGCTTTCCAACGGAGAACGGACGGCCGACATGTTGATACTGAAGCTGTATGAGTGGGTTCGAATTATACAAACTCCGGTTCCAGAAGGGTGTTGTTATGATTGGGAAGGCCAGTGAAACGATCAGTGCATTGTTTTCCTGTTCAACAAGTTCTGAAAGGCTTTTATAAACGATGTGAATGGCGTTGAGTTTCCAGGCAGACCCACTTGTTGGCCGGATCGACTCTTCGACCAGATACACCAACTGCCCGTTCCTGGTAGACGAACTGCTGATTTTTTCCTGTAGCTGGTACGTTTGCGTTGTTGCCGAATTGGCCGCCACATACTTTTTCATCGTTACCTGATACACCCGGTAACTCCCCACCTCCAGGGGGAAATAGTCTAAATCGTCAGAAGCGGGGGTGGTCACCATTTCACGACAACCCAGGCACAGCGTCAATGAAACCAGCAGCGTAATCAGGCACAAACTACGTACTCTTACCATTGTCGAAGTTCTTTACGTAAGCAGCAATAAATGGCCGACGGCCTGGGGGCTGGCTATTAAAGATAACAGTTTGTTTAACTATTAGCCTATCTTGGTATCATCGGGGTAGGCTATTTTGCTGTGTCGTTCTGTAGCGAGTGGGCTACCCTGCCTTCTGGTGTCCTGCCTGTTCAGCACAACGGCTTATCGATCAGTACGAAAATTACTATGAGTGGAATTGCGGGAATGATCCGGTTCGACGGGCAACCGGTTGCGCCCCAGGATAGTGCGGCCATCACACACCTGCTGCAGCACCGGGGCGAAGTAAGGAGCCAGTACATTGAGCAGGGGCTGTTGCTCACCTTCGACGGTGTGATCGAGTCAGACAGGGCGGCGGCTATGTATGCTGTCGCCGATGCTGATCTGTTTGGCGAGGCCCCTACCGACTGTTGTTTTATACCGGGCTACCTCAAAAAAGGCTCCTTGTCATGGAATGACCTGAATGCTGATTTTGCCCTTGCCCTGTGGGATGGCAGCCAGCAACAACTGGTTTGTGCCAGAGATGCGTTGGGTATAAAGCCCTTGTATTACGTGCATCACCTGGGGCCTTTTTTGCTTTCGCTACGGAGATCAAAGCACTACTGGCGCTTCAGGAGGTAGTAGTTAGTGCGAACGAACATAAATTCAGGGAGTACCTGACCTGGCCTTCAGACTACGTGCCCTACAGTGCCGAAACCTTTTATGAAACTATTTATAGTGTGCTCCCAGGCCACTACCTTCAGGTAACTGCCAGCCGGCTAACCGTTCACCCCTACTGGGTGCCAGCTCTCGACAGGTTTAGCCAGTTGAGTCGCCCCGAAGCGTATGCCGAGTTATTCAACGAGTATTTTACGGCGGCCATTAAGGCGCGGATGAAGGCTGGAAACCGGATAGGCGCTCATCTGAGTGGTGGGCTGGATTCATCGGCGGTTACCTGCGTAGCTCAGTCCCTGCTTCAGCAACAGAACCGGCCCGCTCTGCAAACCTTCAACATTGATACGGGGCTGGCCTCAACCGATGAATCCATCTATGTGCAGAGCGTTATCGGGAAATGTGCTCCCGAACACTATACCGTCCATCCCGAGCTGGACGTGCTTGCGTCCATCTTAAACGTCAATCACTTATTCGATCGCCCCGACCATTTCATTATTCCCTCCAGTTTTCACCTGAGTGTATCCGTGAAAGCGCAGGAAATTGGGTGCAACTGCATCCTTACCGGGCACGATGGCGACAGTGTTATCACTACCGGTTTCGACTACCTCGATCAGCTGATTGATGAAGAGGACTGGACAACCCTGCAACTAGCTTGCCAACAGGTTATCGCTCAGCGGGACCGCAACCTGTTTTTCGTCAGCGAAAACTGGTTTAACCTGGACGACCAAGTTAAATTTGAGAAATACATCCTGCATACTGTTGGCTCGGAGGTCGCCAAACGATTTAAAAGCCAGCGGATCGATTTATTCATTAGTGCGCTGATAGCCCAAAAACAAGTTTTTGGGCTATCGACCTCAGCCATAGTGCGTTATTGTGTCCAGCGGGTTAAGGAAAAAATAATCCACAGCACCTTGATAGACAATGCCCTAAGGCCTGAATTCAAGGAACGGATACGCCTCCAGCCGTATTTGTCTACCAGGGGGCTTGCCGCCAGCAGTTCCGAGAAAAACGTTCCGGTTAGCCAGCTTATCAACACCACGAATGTGCTTTGTAATGAGCAGCTAAACCATATTGGTGCTTACTATGGGCATCAGTATTCGCATCCTTTCTTTGATAAGCAAGTCGTTGAACTGGGGCTGGCCACACCACAGGGGGTTCGGTTTGATAACGGCCGTGGCCGTGGTCTCATCCGCCATGGGCTACAGGGCATTCTGCCTTCCGAGGTGATAACACGGCTTACAAAAGCCAACTTTGTCGAATACGGAAACATCTCGGCTCAGCAACTCTATCAGGCTACCTATGAGCAGTATGCCTCGCCCAGCCATCGTATCTGGCAAATTGTTGACCAGGAAATTTTTGCCAAAATTGTCGTGATTGTCTTCAACCCACGCATACCACTGGTCAGGAAAACCCGCTATAACTGGTTGTTAAGCCGAATTATTTATCTGGCTACCTGGATTAGTGTACTGCCAAAAAAGAATCAGGCCTGACTATAGGTGCCTAACGGCAACAGAAAGCAAGGGGTAGCTGGCTGCTCACCGGTGGCGAAGTAACCCCCGAAAAGCGCGAATAATTAACGTAGCCATTCCCCACTCTTTAGGAATATACAGTTCACGTTTATTGATTTTAAGCAGGCTGGCACGAAAGATAAAACTGAGTGCGTAGGTGCCATAAACGGTTAATCTGTGCCTGAATAACTGTTGAGCATCGGCAAACGCTAAAACTTTATTGCCAAATGGGTAAACAGTCTCTGTTTCCCATTTCTTCTCATAGGCCCAGGTTAGCCGATGAACCGGATGGGCAGCCAGTAGCGGCTGAACGGACGGCGGTATGGGCAAACCCCATAGCTGCTGGCACCAGTGCAAGCCCACACAAAAAATGGTCTCGGCCCGAAACTGCGTTACCTTCCCTAAAAGCCAGTGCCAATTCAGGTCTGCTTTTCTGAGCAAAAAATAAAGGTCATTTACGTACCCAATCCGGCTCCACGAATTAGTAATGCCATGGTGAAGGACCACCAACAGCACCTGATTCTCGACCCGAAACCCGGGAGGACACAGCATGTCGTTCAGCTGAAACGAGCCAAACTCTTTCACCAGACAATCGACCCGCCAGTGGAGGTCAATATCGAACCGGCTTGTCGCGAAAAAAGGCTTGAATAAGCTGATTTCGTGCAAGTCGTCCAACATGTTTCGATTTGGACGCCGGAAATAGGCTACGTCTTTGCCGACCACCTCGTAGCCATCCGGTGTCAGGATTGTGACCGCTGTGTGAAGGTCTTTCTCCGCTACCAGAATATCCATATCACCAATGGGACGGAGGCCGCGTTCCGGGTAGCCATGTTCGGCCAGGTAAATGCCTTTAAACGAACAATGTTCTATGTTCTGCGTAGTCAACAGGGCGGTAACGCGTTGGTACTCATGCAATTTTACCAGATTGTCGGTCGTAATAGCCATACATTCCTGGCGGAGCGTTGCCAGGAATGTATCCGGTACAGTGGGTACGGCCCGTAGAAAACGATACAGCAGCGGGGTAAGCCGATGCCAATCAGCCAAGCTGGCCAGTCGGTGCCAGTCAAGCCTATGCTGCTTCAGAAAGAAAATCACCTCCGAAGGCGCTTCAGAAGCAGGTACGTCTGTGCAGGCCATCAGCAGCAGCGCCACTTCAGGTGAGCGAACCGACTGCATGGTTATGGGTAGCTTTTAATTGCTCGACGAAATCGATTAGTAGGGCAAAATTGGCGGGACGCCGTACTTGCGAAAGGGGAGTGCGTTGCGCAATGACCACACTTTTTTCAAAGTACTCTTTCAATGGCTTCCCGATTAAGAGGGCATCGGCCAGGGGGAAATGATGGAGTAACTCAACCGGAATCTGGCTTATTGGCACCGGTTCAATCTGAACCCCTGGGCCGTTGGGGGGCAATAACACATAGATCTGTTTCAGGGGCACTGGCTGGTCTTCGAAAAGATGGGCATCGTGCCATGAGAACTTGTCGACCCCGTCACGTACCGGCACCATTGTTTCTTTAGGCAGTCGTAAGCCATCCGCGCTGCTTTTCCAGAGTTTGATTTGCGGAAAAGCGGGGATTATCAGGTGTTGTCCTGGTGACCTGGGCAGAATGCAAACCATATCATCGCTGATAACCGGGCACCCTTTCTGGGCAAAAGCGGCGATCGTGGTTGATTTGCCAGCTCCTGGCTCGCCTAAAAACAGGACAGCCCCAGCACCTAGTCGAACGGCGCTTCCATGCAGCAGAAAGTAACCCTTCTGAAATAAAATCAAACCCAGGGCTTCACTGAGCGTAAACAACGACACCAGGTCTTCGTCGGTGAGGGAGGTTTCCACCACTAATTCGGTACCATTTACCGCCATAAACGAAATGAGGGGCGACCAGTCGAGCCACAACTGATTGCTGCCCCGCTGGGCAAAACGGGCGTTGAGGTTGGCGCGAACTATTTTTGTTTCGCCAAAGGGGGGCGCTTCAGGGAGTTGCCCGCGCCTGATGACCAGATCTGCCACGCCGGGGTTAACTGGCTGGAGGGGAGGAAGTGGCAGCTCAGAGGCAATTACTAATCCGTAGGCTTTGTAGTACCAGGGCGTCAATTCCATGCTAAAATGGGCTCAAAGACCTGATTAACCTGCTCGCCGATAAGGATCTTGTTTTGGTAGGTGAGCCAGGCATGTGCCGTAAAGCCCGCTACATCATCGGTACGCACCCCAATGCAAACCCGTAGGTCAGGGTGGTTGTGCAGGAGCCATTTTGTGCCAATGGCCTGAACCAGGCAGGTAAACCCCAGCGGAATGCGGGCGCTGACTACCCGAACGGCCCATACCCGTTTGGCTATAAATGCCTCAGAAAGCGCTTCCTGCGGGGGGTGTTGTCTGGGCTTGATGAAGTGGCTGAAAGGGAGAACAAGCAGCAGTACTTTGTGTACTGTCAGTACGGCAAAGACGTTGATAAGCAGCCCTTTTTCAGTTAGGCTCAGGAACCAGAACAGGACCAGGCGACGGCGTAATGTCGATAAGATTTTCACAGTACAAACTACCTAAAAACAGGGGTACTTCGGCCTGACAAACTGCCTCGTCCACGGCAAACTCCTCGAGTACCTGTTGCTCAATCTGGGCGACAGACATCACATTGTTGATCTGTAACAGAGACCAGATAAAGCCCCCCAGTTCATTCAACTCGTAATAATTTCCCGCCTCATAATTCAATACGATGGTTTCGTTCCCCAGAATAGACGAGGATTGACTTTGGGCCAGTTGGATGCAGGTACCGGGCGTAAATAGCATCAATAGAACATGATAAAGGTGACAGTTGTCAGGCTCGGCTCAGTTAAAACTGAATTGGGCCTGGCAACTTCTCTGGCAAGAAAAACTAACCGCCAAAGCTACCACTACCCAGGCCATCGCTGAGTGAACCAACTTTCAGGGTGAGTTTTTTGACGTTACCCAACATTTTTAAGCTGGGTGTTTTATAGGCCTTTTTAGGCGATTGAGCCGATAGACGAACTGGCTGTGTCTTCATGATTGATTCTGTTTTGTAAGAGAAGTTTTTGTGTTGATTCGGTAGAGCGCCTTACTCAACAAGTAACCGGTGCTGCCGTATTTGCCCCCGCTCTTCAACGGTGATAATGTAAACGCCGGTCGATAGCTTGCTTGTGGTGTTCAGAAGCAGGCTCCCCGCCTGAGCCTTTGTTTTCTGAAGGGGCAGCAACTTAGCATCTGTGCCATAAAAACGAACTATGGCCGTTTCTGGCTCATCCAGGCGCAGGGCAAACTGCCCATCACTGGCAACAGGATTAGGGAAAACACCATACGCATTATCCCGTAGTACCACCGATACGGCTGGGTAAATGGTCGTTCTGCCGCTAAGGTCTGTCTGCTTCAGACGGTAGTAGCTCGTACCGGCGAAGGGTTTCCGGTCAGTGAGCGTGTAATTCTTCAGGGCACTGCTATTCGCGGCTATTTCATTCACTTCACCAACGAGATCGAAGTTTGTCAGGTCTTTACTACGCTCGACAATAAAACCCCTGTTGTTTGTTTCAAGCGAGGTTGTCCAGGCTATATCAACCATCTGAACGGTCTGTGATTTGGTAGCCGTAAACGAAACCAACGTAACAGGTAATGGGGCTGCAGGGCGGGTAACGACATTATTATTCAAGGTGATGGCCCCGGCAATGGATAAACCCCGGCCAACCAGCGAAGCCCCTGTGTTCAGAACAATAGCACCATTTACCAGAAACGTGCCCTGTAAAGCAGAACTGGTGCCAGCGGTGAGGGCTCCATTTACCTGAAAGAACACATTGTTTGCAGTGGCACCATTAGTTAACACAATACTCGAATTTGTACCTGTAGTAAAGGCACTGTTTAATTTAATGATGAATATGCCGGGCCCACTGAGGGTTAATATTCCATTTAACGTGGTAGGAGATGCCGTATTCTGGCAGGAAACGCCTGGCGTAATCGTTTGGCCAGTTAAATCGGCAGCAATAGTTCGATCGCAGATAAGCCCAGCAGCATACGCGTAAGCAGCCTGAACGTCAAGGGCTGCCTGTGCCGACTGGGGTGTAGCCTGTGCGTAGGCGTTACCGACAATTATGCCCGGAGGAAATCCAGTGAAAGCCCCTACGTTAGTACCGACGTCACCCGTAACGACCGTCGCGCCCGTGTTCGCGATGGCTCCATTTGCCGTGAAAAAGGCAAACGTTGTAAGTGTCCTTAAGTTGGGCGCTAAAAGCTGGCCATAACTCGTATTGGACAGCGTCATTAGCGTACTGACTGCCAGGAAAAGTAAAGTTTTGAGTTTCATAATACGTATGTTAAAGTAGTCATCGGTTGATTCGCACAAATTTTACTACATTAAGTTCACTTTGTATTACAACATTCTAAATAAGAGTTACATCATTCCCACATTTTCCAGCACTATCCGTTTTTTGTCTTTCAGTTGTTTATAAAAGGTTGGCGTCAGTCCAGTGAATTTTTTGAATTGGCTGGACAAATGGGCAACACTCGAATAGTTCAGATTATGGGCAATCTGAGTAAGGTTAAGTTCATCATACAGCAGCAGTTCCTTTACTCGCTCAATCTTGTGAGCGATAATGAAATACTCAATCGTGACGCCCGTTACCTCGGAGAAAAGGTTAGCTAAATAGGTATAGTCATACGCTAATTCCTGAACGAGATAGTCGGAATGCTTTATTTTAGGAAGACGATCGGTTTCACGAACCATAACTATTACCGCTTTTTTGATTCTATCGATCAACACGGCTTTTTTGTCGTTCATCAATTCATGGCCCGATTTCAACAAAGCTATTTTCAGTTTTTCTCGCTGTTCGGTGGAAAGGTCACTCTGAAGCTCCACCTCGCCTAGTTCTACCTGTTTATAAGGTATTTCGAGTTCATTTAGTGTGGCCTCCACAATTATTTTGCAACACGTGCTGACCATAAATTTTATATATATTTTCAATTTACTATAGGTTTATGTGACGTATTGTGTATAAGTATAAAACAAATGCCTGGCAGCGGCCACCCGTTTTGCTAAAGATAAACTTCGGGGCGGGCTTTTCTGGATAGTAGCGGTAAATATAATCTGGCCGGTAACTTAAGGGTAGATTGGCAACCTAGTATAATTACCTACGCAGGAAGTTTAGCGCGGCCAGAATAAGTGATCCACTGACAGACAGGATGGTGACGCGTTCGACCGTACTCAGGCGGTTCTGTTCAAGCGGCTTGAAGGGTACCACAATCACTGATCCTGGCTGAATCTTTGGATAGAGCCTTAGCCCCAGAAACCCTTTGGTACGGTCTTTACGCCCGTTGGGGTACACCACATACGAACGCCTGACGCGGGCATTCTCGGTGTAACCACCCGCCAGCGAGATATAGTTTTTGAGTGATAAGCCCACTTCATAACTCACCGATGATGGGTTGAGCACCCCGCCCTGGATCTGGACAACATCAGAACGACGGGGAATATAGAGTGTATCCTTGTCTTGTAGCAGCAGATTACCTTCGCTCTTGGGGTTTTCAATGACAACCCCAATATCCGTTCCAACAACCTGACCATGTCGGATTAGCTGCGCACCCAGCAGGTAGGCATCAGGCTTCAGCCCGCCCGCCCGGCCAATCAGATCGCTGATTCGTTCGGTTCGGTTCAGAATGGCATACATGCCGGCGTGCATCACCTCGCCCCTGACAACGATATGCTGCTGGCTGCCGTAATAAGGCTGGGTACGTACATAAACGATATCAAAAGGTTGTAGCACAAAACGGGCATCGGTGGCTGTTAGCCGAAGAGATCGGTCGAGCGAAAAGCGGTAGATCTTGGTGTCGTTCTGCTCGTTGGTTGAATCGCTGCGGATACGACGGGCAATTTCAACCCGGTTCGCCGTTGCGCCTTCCTGGAAGCCGCCAGCCAGGGCTATCAGGTCTGGAACGGTCATGTTCTCGGCAAAATTGAACGTATCCGGCTTATTCACCGCCCCTTCAATGGAGACATAGTAAGGCTCACGCAGGGCGTGAATCGACTGGATCACCACACTGTCCTGCCGCTGCAAGGGAATGTCGGGCACTTCGTTGGCAAGTAGTCTGGCCACATCGAAGCTGACATTCTCCCTATCGGTGTTTGCTTTCTCCCGGAAGATATGGGCCCGATTGGTAAACGCGTCTTTGCGCAGGCCATCGGCCCGGCGGATGAGTTCGCCCACGGTGGTCAGCCCGTTACCAAGGGCATAATCACCAGGCCGCATCACGGCCCCTGTAAGTTGAACCCGGTTTTCGTACCGGTCCAGAATACGGCCAACGGTGAACCGGTCGCCCCGCTGGGGTATAAACCCGGCAAACTCATTGGGGGTGAGCGTAACAACCTTTCGTTCGCGGGCGGTATTTCGACGAACGGAGACCGAGGCAGTGTAGGCCTCTTCATTAAAACCACCGGCAAAGGCCAGCAACTGCTGAAAGGTTTCGCCCGGCACGAGTTCAAACAGGTAAGGTCGGCGCACCTCCCCGCGCACCTCGACGCGGGTTTGGTATTCGGCTACCCGGATCACATCCTGGTCCTGTAGTCGGATGTTGTCGCGCTGGTCAGCGCGGAGCAGAAAGTCATACAGATCGATTGTGCGCACAACGCGGTTTCCCCGAATGATCTGAATACGGCGGAACGAACCCGTTTCGGGGTTGGGTCCACCCGCCAGATACAGGGCGTTGAAGGCAGACCCCAGCGAGGAGACGGTGTAGGTGCCGGGGCGCACGACCTCACCCACCAGTGTAACACGGATGCTGCGGATCTTGCCCACCGAGGCGGTAGCATAGGTGCCGCTTCCTGCCACGCCAAGGCCCTGAAAGCCACCCTCGCGCAGCCGGGCAATGATGCGCTTTTCGGCCTGTTCAACGGTTAGTCCACTCACCACAACCGGTGCCAGATTGGGTATTTTAACCGTTCCCTCGGGCGTTACGCGTAGTCTGAAGTTATCGGCCGAAGCCCCGTATATATCGAGCAGAATCTCGTCATCGGGGCCAACTACGTAATTACGCGGCGTAGCAATGCGAATATCGGGTTCAAAGGAAAGGCTGGCATTCTGGAAGAGTGATGCCCCAAAAACCCGGCTACGCAGATTGACCGAGTCGACTTTTTGTAGCCCAAGCGAGTCTAGCTGGCGGCGCGACAGGCCGTTTGGTGCCGACCGCACGATGCTGGTATCCAAAGAATTGCTGCCCTGGTAAGTACGTGGGTTCTGCTTTCTGATTTGAGCAATGCGGCGCCTCATCCTGGCAATATCGTCGAGGGTGTACCCCTGCGACATGGCTGCCTGCTCGATCTGTAATTCATTTAAGCCACTCGCCTGCGCCCGTCGATAAAACTCCTGAACCTGCTCATCCGATAGCTGATCGACCCGGGATTGTGCCAGTGCGTTAAAGGTGAACAGCGTCAGCAGCAGGCTAAAGAAGACCAGGAAAAGACCGTTACTACGGAGATGGGGAGAGTGGAATTGCCAATTTTTGCGACGGGCACGATAACGAATCAGTGACCAGAATGAGAAGACGAATTTACTACGCTTTTATTAAAACCAACGGTTTGATAAATCGAGTGGTAATCAAGTGGACTGAGAAGACGTTAGAAAAACGTACTTCCCATGAATGAGCTTACTCGGCTACCCATGACTGTGAAGCGAGTCCTGGTCATGGCGGCACTGACCATCATGCGGGCTACTTCCTCCATAGAATGCCTGGCCGTCCAGCCTAGTTTAAGCTTTGCCCGGGCTGGGTAGGCATGCCCTTCGGCAATGTCGGTAGGTCGGTAAAGCTGCGGGTCAGAGACAAGATGATCCTCGTAGTTAAGCCCAGCCTGATCGAAAACGGTGGCGATAAAATCTTTGAGGGTGTGGGTTTTACCCGTTGCAATCACATAATCGTCGGCCACATCGCGCTGGAGCATTAACCACATGGCCTCTACGTAGTCGGGTGCCCAGCCCCAGTCACGCGCAATATCGATGTTGCCCAGGGTTAGCTTTTCAGAACTGCCGTTGGCAATCCGGCAGGCGGCCGATACTATTTTCTGCGTAACGAACCGCTCGGGCCGCAATGGCGACTCATGGTTGAAGAGAATACCCGTGCTGGCATGCAGCTGGTAGGCTTCGCGGTAGTTGGCTACCTGCCAAAAGGCCGCCGCTTTGGCAACGCCATACGGGCTACGGGGCCGGAATGGCGTGTTTTCGTTGGCCGATAAGGTGCCTGTGTCGCCAAAGCACTCGCTGGAACCGGCATTGTAAAATCGGATGGGCTGGTTGGTAAACCGGATGGATTCAAGCAGATTTAAGGTGCCAATGCTGATGCTCTCCAGGGTTTCAACGGGTTGCTCAAACGAAAGGCCCACCGAACTCTGCCCCGCCAGATTATACACTTCATCGGGCTTGACTTTCAACAGCGTCTGAAGCACCGAGCGAAAATCGAGAATGCTGATCGAGAGCAGCCGTACCGATTCACGAATGCCTAATTGATCGAGGTTGCGAAACGAGGCCATCTGCGCATCGCGTGAGCCGCCGTAAACGGTGTACCCTTTATCTAAAAGCAGTTTGGCCAAATAAGCGCCATCCTGACCCGAGACGCCGCAGATAAGGGCTGTTTTCATAAAGTTGCTGTAGGTGTCAGCCAAAAATACGCCAATACTGTGGAGAATTACCAGCTACTGCGTCGTTCGTCAGTATTGGCGTTCTCGGTAGGGTGTCGTAAATTTACAGCATGATCGATCACAAGGCCTGTTTTTCAGTACACCATCGGCACGTTTGCTAACGCAGATCGATGGCTATGTCTTGTCACTATGTAGAATTGACTCACGAATAGACCAGCCCGGTTCTGCCCAGAACCGGGCATTTTTATGGATACTGTTATTATCAAATACAATGCAGGTAATGTCCAGTCGGTCATGTATGCCCTTGACCGCATCGGAGTCAGCTACACCCTGACCGACGATGAGGCCACCATTCGGGCTGCCGATAAGGTGATCTTCCCCGGCGTGGGTGAAGCCAGCACGGCCATGGCGTACCTGCGCGAACGCGGCCTGGATAAGCTTATTCCCAGCCTGACGCAGCCGGTGCTGGGTACCTGCGTGGGTATGCAGCTGATGTGCCGGTATTCAGAAGAAAATGATACGACCTGCATGGGTATTTTCGATATCGACGTGCGGCGGTTTCCGGCTTCGGCGGGTAAAGTGCCCCATACGGGCTGGAACAACATTCACAGCCTGCGCGGGCCGCTGACCGAAGGGCTGTCGGGCCTGGCTGTTGATCCGTACGTTTACTTCGTTCACAGCTACGCCGCCGATGTCTGTTCAGCCACCACGGCCGTTTGTGACTATGGACGACCCTTCAGCGCCATGCTCCAAAAGGATAACTTTTATGCGGCTCAGTTTCACACCGAAATCAGCGGAAACGTAGGGCAACATATTCTTGAGAATTTTCTAAAGATTTAAGTCAACATAGCGGCGAACCGCCGCTATGTTGAAAAAGCACTATGCACATCATTCCTGCTATTGATTTGATTGATGGGAAAGCCGTTCGGCTGACTCAGGGGGACTATGCCCAAAAGAAAGAATACAATGCCCGCCCGCTCGACGTAGCGCAGCAGTTTGAAGATGCTGGCCTTACCCGCCTGCATTTGGTTGATCTAGACGGCGCGAAAGAAAAGCGGATCATCAACCATAAAGTGCTGGAACTGATTGCCACGAAGACCAAACTGCATATCGATTTTGGCGGGGGCGTCCAGTCCGACGAAGACCTGCGGATTGCGTTTGAGTGCGGGGCTAAGCAGGTAACGGGCGGTAGTATTGCTGTGAAGCAGCCCGATCTGTTCGAACGGTGGCTGTCGCGGTATGGTGCTGATGTGCTTATACTGGGTGCCGATGCGAAAAACGAAAAAATAGCGGTTGGCGGCTGGGAGGAAGCCACCTCGATCTGGATCTACGATTTTGTGGATAACTGGGTGGATAAGGGGATAACGCATATTATCAGCACCGATGTGGCCAAAGACGGCCTGCTACAGGGCCCCTCCTTTGACCTGTACCGTAACCTACAGGAGCGTACCCGGCGTGAAAACGCACCGGCGCTGAATATCGTGGCGAGCGGGGGCGTGAGCAACATGGATGACCTCGAAAAGCTGGCCGAGATGAAGCTCTTCGGCGCTATTGTCGGCAAAGCGATCTATGAGGGTCGGGTCACGTTGAAGCAGTTGTCGGCGATCAACGGATTGTAAAGGCTGGATAATGAAGACTCTACACGAGATAAGCGACAAAGCCCGTCTCGACCGGCCGTTATGCCCCATTCGGCTTTACTGCGCTCGACCAGCCCGAACTGTTCATGCAGCGAAAGCGGGAAAAGCCTTATTAATGACTGCTAACTGAACTTATGCTGACAAAACGCATTATTCCCTGTCTCGATATTAAAGACGGGCGCACGGTGAAGGGCACCAACTTTGTGGATCTGCGCGATGCAGGCGATCCGGTTGAGCTTGGGGCTATCTACGCGGCGCAGGGGGCCGACGAGTTGGTTTTTCTCGATATCACGGCCACCGTCGATGAGCGCAAAACGCTGTTGGATTTGGTCCGGCGCGTGGCCCATGCGGTCAATATTCCGTTTACCGTAGGGGGCGGTATTTCCTCGGTAGCCGATGTATCAGCGTTGCTCAATGCGGGGGCCGACAAGGTGTCGATCAATTCGGCGGCGGTGCGCAGGCCGGAATTGATCGACGAACTGGCGCTCGAATTTGGCAGCCAGTGTGTGGTGGTGGCCATTGATACCCGGTACGTCGATGGCGAGCATATTGTACACACGCATGGCGGCCGTCGGCCTACCGAGTTGCGGACACTGGCCTGGGCCCGGGAAGTGGAGCAGCGCGGGGCTGGTGAAATCTTGCTGACGTCGATGGATACCGACGGTACCAAAGCCGGTTTCGCGCTGGAACTGACGGCGGCCGTATCGGGCAAGGCCAACATACCGGTTATTGCTTCGGGCGGTGCCGGCACCATGGACCATTTTACCGAGGTCTTTACCACCGGCAAAGCAGACGCGGGTCTGGCGGCGAGTATTTTTCACTTCAAAGAAATTGGTATTCCCGAATTGAAGGAGCACCTGCATCGGCAGGGTATTTCGATGCGATTAACAACTTAAGGGCTATAACACGAATTAAAAACTATAACACAGAGATACGCAGAGGCCCACAGAGCTACACAGAGTACATTTCTTTCTTGTAATTAACTCTGTGTAGCTCTGTGGGCCTCTGCGTATCTCTGTGTTATAGCCTTTTCCCCACATAATCATGACTATTAACTTCGATAAATCGCCCGATGGGTTGGTTCCAGCTGTCATCCAGGATGCCGTAACTGGTAAGGTGCTGATGCTGGGCTATATGAATGAGGCCGCCTACCTGAAAACAGACGCAGAAGGAATTGTTACGTTTTTCAGCCGCAGCAAACAGCGCCTCTGGACCAAGGGTGAAACGTCGGGTAATTTCCTGCATGTAAAGCAACTGCTCGTCGATTGCGATGGCGATACGCTGCTCATCAAGGCGAGCCCCGATGGGCCTACCTGCCATACCGGAGCCGATACGTGTTTCAACGAGGTGAACAGCGGCAAAGGCCAGTTCCTCAATTACTTACAGGCTATTATTCACGACCGGAGAATCAATCCGTCGGATGGGTCGTATACGGCATCGCTGTTTAAACGGGGCGTCAATAAGATTGCGCAGAAGGTAGGTGAAGAGGCCGTTGAACTGGTGATTGAGGCCAAAGACAACAACGACGACCTGTTTCGGGGCGAAGCGGCCGACCTGATGTTCCACTTTTTAGTCTTGCTGGAGCAAAAAAATATGAGTCTGGACGATGTCATTGCGGTACTACAGCATCGGCATGACAAACATTAGGCCAAGGTCTACTGTTTGACAGCTAACGTTTCAGTATGTCTTATTAACACTAATTCCTAAACCACGAACACACTATGGGTATCCTTATCCGGATTTTAATCAGTGCTGTTGCCGTTTACATCGCCAGTATTTTTGTTCCGGGCATCAGCGTATCAGGCGGCCCTACCACCTACCTGATCGTAGCCATTGTGCTGGGGCTGCTCAACGCCTTTGTGAAGCCAATCCTGACCATTCTGACCATCCCCATCACGATCATTACACTCGGCCTGTTTCTGATCGTTCTGAACATATTGATGGTCTACCTGGCCGCTTATCTGGTCAGTGGCTTCTCTGTTAACGGGATTATTGCGGCGCTGCTGTTCAGTATCGTCGTTTCTATCGTGACGTGGCTGATCGACGCGGTAGTTAACTAGCGCTAACCACTATTTTATCTCGTAAAAGCCAGGCGTTGCCCGGCTTTTTCTGTTTGGAACCCGCCGTTTTCATAGACCAGTTCACCCGATACAAACGTGTGGGTGATACGGTGGCTAAAGGTTTCGCCCAACAAGGGCGACCAGCCGCATTGATACAGAATAGACTCCGGCGTGACGGTGGTTTGCCGGGTAGGGTCAACCAGTACCAGGTCGGCCCAGTACCCTTCACGAACGTACCCACGACGGTCGATCTGAAAGCAGTCGGCCGGGGCGTGGGCCATTTTCTGTACTACTTTTTCGATCGGCAATTTGCCCTGCTTGGCGGCTTCGAGCATGAGCAGGAGTGGATGCTGCACCAGCGGTAACCCCGACGGGCCTGCCAGTAGGGCTGCTGTTTTTCGGCCCAGGTGTGTGGCGCATGATCGGTGGCAATGATGTCGAGGCGGTCGTCGAGCAGTGCCTCCCAGAGGGCATCGCGGTGATGAGGGGCCTTTATCGCCGGGTTACACTTGATCTGATTGCCGAGCCGTTCGTAATCATCGGCCGTAAAATGGAGGTGATGCACGCATACTTCCGCCGTGATTCGTTTCTCCACCAGTGGAATATCATTACGGAATAAATCCAGTTCGTCGGCGGTGGTGAGGTGCAGAACATGCAGCCGGGTATTGTGCTTTTGGGCTAACTCAACCGCCATTGACGACGAGCGGAGGCAGGCCTGTTCATCGCGCACCAGTGGGTGAATCCAGGCGAGGGACGTTATCGCCATACTCAGCCCGGTATCGTTCGGCATTGGCCCGCACCGTGGCTTCGTCTTCGCAGTGCGTGGCAATCAGCATCGGGCATTCGCGAAAAAGCGCATCCAGCGTCTTCTCGTTATCGACCAGCATATTGCCCGTCGATGACCCCATGAAGACCTTAATGCCACAAACGGTGGCAGCATCGGTGCGCAGGACCTCGTCGAGATTATTGTTCGAGGCACCCATAAAAAACGAATAATTGCCGAAACCGGTAGCCGCAGCAATGTCGAACTTATCCTGCAACAGTTGTTGCGTCAGGGCATTGGGCGTTGTGTTGGGCATTTCCATAAACGTGGTAACGCCCCCTGCCACGCCCGCGCGCGATTCGCTGCGTATCGTGGCTTTATGGGTCAGTCCCGGCTCGCGGAAATGCACCTGATCGTCGATCACGCCCGGCAGCAGGTACTGGCCTGCGGCGTCGATGACCCGATCGCCCGGCCTGGCCGAAACCTGTTGGCCTACCTGGGTAATAAAGCCATTCTCGATGCGGAGGTCAGCGGGCTGGGTTTGCCCCTCATTAATGAGCAGGGCATTAAGGATGCGGAAAGCAGTCATCTGTAAGGACAGGGAAACCCCACCCGTTAGTCGGTAAGACCGCAAAAGTAAACGCTCGCCGGTTCAGTTGGGTGGCATAAGTGTCTGCTCGTGTCAGCCTTTGCAAAAACGACTACCTGATCAGCGCCGCCGCTTCTTTGGCGAAGTACGTCAAAATCACATCCGCACCGGCGCGTTTAATGGCCATCAGCGATTCCATCATGGCGCGTTCGCCATCAAGCCAGCCTTTTTGGGCCGCCGCCTTAATCATAGCGTACTCGCCACTGACGTTGTAGGCGGCAATGGGCAGATTGCTGTGCTGACGCAGCAGGCTGATAATATCGAGGTACGCCAGGGCCGGTTTCACCATCAGCATATCTGCCCCTTCTGCCGTATCCAGCTCCGCTTCGATCAGGGCTTCGCGGCGGTTGGCCGGGTTCATCTGATAGGTCTTCTTATCGCCAAATTTCGGGGCTGAATCCAGCGCGTCGCGAAATGGGCCGTAGAACGCCGACGCGTATTTAGCCGAGTATGACATGATCGCTACCTTCTGGAAGCCTGCCTTGTCTAATTCCTGGCGTAGATATCCAACCCGGCCATCCATCATGTCGGAAGGGCCAACGATGTTGGCGCCAGCTTGTGCCTGAGCAACGGCCATGCGGCCGAGTACGTCCAGCGTTTCATCGTTCAGAATCTGTCCGTTTTCCACAATGCCATCATGCCCATCCGAACTGTAGGGGTCCATGGCCACGTCGGTCATGACCATAGCTTCGGGATACTTTTCTTTTACAGCCCGCACCGTTTGCAAATACAGCCCGTCGGGATTGTGGCTCTCCGTAGCGTACTTGTCTTTTTTCGATTCGGGCAGGTTGGGGAACAGGTCGAAGGTGGTAATGCCAAGGTCGAGGCAGCGGCCAATCTCGTCGAGCAGTAAGTCCTGCGAATAGCGGTAGATGCCGGGCATCGAGCTCACTTCCGAACGTTGTTGCTGGCCTTCGAGAATAAAAACGGGGAAAATAAAATCAGAGGGGTGCAGACGGGTTTCCTGCACCATGTCGCGAATAGCGGCCGACTGACGGTTACGGCGGGGCCGACGGATAATGTTCATAGTTAATTAACCCTTACGCTACCAATTTGAATCCCTCACCATGCACATTTACCAGCTGTACAGACGGGTCATCTTTCAGATATTTTCGGAGTTTAGTGATATACACGTCCATGCTGCGGGCGTTGAAATAGGAATCGTCGCCCCAGACCACTTTTAGGGCAAAACTACGGCCCAACGGCTGGTTCAGGTTCTGGGCCAGCAACTTGAGCAGCTCCGATTCTTTGCTGGTGAGCCGTTGCCCCGTGGTTTCATCATTCCGTAGCAGCAGCTGATGCGGGTAATCGAAGCGGAACGAGCCTATCTGGTAGGTAGTTGTTTCGGGCTGCGTTTCGGCTCCCTGATACCGACGCAGGATGGCCTGAATCCTGAGCAGTAATTCCTCCATGTTGAAGGGCTTCGTAATGTAATCGTCGGCACCTAGTCGTAGTCCCTGAATGGTGTCTTCCTGCATGGACTTGGCCGTGAGGAAAATGATGGGTACATCGCGGCCACCCATCCGAATTTCTTTAGCCAGCGTGAAGCCGTCTTTTTTCGGCATCATCACGTCCAGAATACACAGGTCATACTGCCCCGCCATAAACTGTTGCAGGCCAGCGTTGCCATCGGTAGCGCGGTCGGTGGGGTAGCCTTTCATTGTCAGGTATTCCTGCGTGAGCTGGCCTAAATTCGGATCGTCTTCAACAAGAAGTATAGAGGGCATAGGGGAGAGTGCAGAGGGTGAAAGCGACAACGAGTAAACGGGTGAACGGGCCTCTGTGGTGAAACCGTCACACTTTTACGCGCTCGTCCTTTCACTCAGTATAAAGTGGTATAACAAGTTCAAATTCACTACCCTGGCCGGGGGTACTGGTAACGGTGATCTGGCCCTGATGCTCTTCGGCCATTTTCTTCACATAACTCAGCCCAAGACCAAAGCCTTTCACATCGTGGCGGTTACCCGTAGGTACCCGGTAGAACGTTTCGAAGATTCGGCTGATCTGCTCTTTCGTCAGGCCCAGCCCTTCGTCGGCAACGGCTATGGCCACGGCGGGCTTGCCACTGGGTAACGTCGTGTTAGACGTACGTATGCGAATGGCGACGTGATCGGGCGAATATTTAATGGCGTTGTCGATGAGGTTATACAGCATATTGGTCAGGTGAACCTCATCGGCCAGCACTACTTCGTTCGTAGCGTCGAACTCCATATCCAGCTCACCATGCCGCTGCTCGATCGACAGGCTCATCGTGTTCAGCACCTTCTCGATCACATCGTGAACGTTCACGGGTGTCAGGGCCAGTTTCACTTCGCCTTTATCCAGCAACGCCATCTGCAATACTTTCTCCACATGCGATCCCAGCCGCTGGTTCTCGTCACGGATGATGCTAACGTACCTGGACAGCCGATCGGCCAATCCTGAATGACGGCCCGTTGACCCACCCGCTCCCGCCAGCACCGGCGATGGGGGAGCGCTGGTGGCCAACTGGTCACGCGCCATCTCTACCGCCAGCCCGATCGTTGAAATCGGCGTTTTGAACTCGTGCGTCATATTATTGATGAAGTCGTTCTTGATATCGGCCATCTTTTTCTGCCGGAAAATCGTAGTGATCGCCACGTAGAAACAACCCATGATCACCAGAATAAGCATTGCCGAACCGGCCAGCGTGGCCGTCATGCGGCTAAGAATAAACGCCCGCTGATCGGGGAAAAACAGGTAAACGTAGTTACCGGTTTCGAGAAGGTTGGTGGGGAAAAGCGCTGCTTTGTACGTCGATTCCTCGAATTGCCGTTGAATTCGCATCCGACTCGAAACCGACATAGTACCCAGTGTCTGGCCGGCAGAGGTGAACAGCAGATTGCCCTGTTGGTGGCTGCGAACGGCATAATCGAACGGAATAGTAATGCCCCGCTCGCTCAGGGCCTGATGAAGCAGCGTATCGAGCATGAACCGGTTCACGCGTTCGGTCAGCGGCCGGTCGGACATGAACACGCCCCGGAAGATGTCTTTAATCGTTTCTGACTGATCGGTGACGGAGGTGCCGCTGCCCGGCCGGTTGCTGAGGTACTTTTCGGAGCCGTCGCCAGGTTGTTCCAGTAGCATCAGTTTGCTTTTTTGGCTTGGGCTTAACCGGTTTCAAGGCGTGGTTCGATGGCCCATACGTATCCTGCTGGCCCAGATGCGATCCGGTTTGCGATACTGAATCGGGCACGACAAAGCCCGACGAAGACCGGAATATCTCGTTCAGGTGGCTTTGTACGACCTGATCGCTCCACCGGTTGAAGCGCTCCTGCTGAATAATCAGTGCGTCCAGGTCGCCAGCCGCCAGAGCTCGTCCTGTTGTTTGTAAAATTCATCCACGGTGCGCAACTGCTCCGGCGTCAGAGCACGGCGAATAGGCTGAAGGGCAT
Organism: uncultured Cytophagales bacterium; assembly: GCA_963750355.1. Taxonomy (GTDB): domain Bacteria; phylum Bacteroidota; class Bacteroidia; order Cytophagales; family Spirosomataceae; genus Fibrella. The sequence goes on from CAVVQL010000006.1 coordinate 93,834, forward strand.
CCATCTGAATGGTACCGTACCCGGCATGCCTTCTTCTATCTGCTGCGAAGATGAAGGATTGGGTAGCCGCTGACTGCGTCGGGCTGGCTGACGGTCTGCCGGGCGAGCCTGCGGACGGGTCTGGGAAGTAGCGGGCTGTTTACGGCCAGTTTATCGCCCTTACCAATAGCCATCAACTGCTGTTGCTGCTGTTGCGCGGCCAGCCGATGCCGGGCCTGATACTGGATTTCCTGCAGTTCGAGGCTGCGAACAACCTCCTGCAGGGCATCGGTAACTTTATAGTCGAATTGCTCTTTCTGTAAATGCAGGGCGTTGCTGATCCAGTCGAGTTGAAACCCCACTAAACCCAACAGCCCTAAAGCCATCGAAAGAACAATCCAGCGAATCTGTTTCGTTGACATTAAATTAAAGGAATCGGTGCAACGTGTTGGCCCAACCGTTCGTCTATACAAAGTACGCGCTCAGGCCCGACGCGATTATCGACTTAACAACTTTTAACAGGCAACATACCAGGGGTTTATCGTTTTGATGAAAACCTGCTGAAAACTACGCTAACCATGAAAAAAACAGTGAACACCCTGCTCCAGTTTGCGCTTGGTACTGTCTGACCAGCGGGCTAACCGTGGCGGCAATGGCTCAGACTACTGCACCTGCCAACGGCGAAATGCGGTTGAAAGTAACCGAACGCAACGGCAACGAACTGCGTGAGATTGAACGTACCTACCGCACCGAGGGCATGACCGACCAAAAACGCGATGCCATCGTCAATAAACTGATCGATTCGTTGCGGCTACCCGGAAGGGAAAAGACAGTCAGATTTCCGTAACGATTGAAGACGAACGCGGTACAGACCGAATCCGCTTCAACAGCCGGTCTAATTCGAATCAGGATGCTGTTGGCCGTGTTTATGGAACGCCGCCTAATCGCCCCGCGTATATACTCTCCCGCGCGAACCCCGTGCCTCTATAGCGCCGCGTTCGCCACGTCTCCCGCGTTCCCCACGTACGCCTGCGCCCAACGTATATATGGGCCAGGTGATTTCTCATTTGACGGTAAATTCACGTTCGACGACGATTCGCTGGGGCGCCGTGCAAACCGTTTCCGTTTCGACCGGCGGCAGCTTGATTCGCTGGCGCGGAATATGAAGCGTTTTGAGTATGATTTTAACCGTGAGTTTGCCCCCCTGGCTGACCGTTTGTCTCGGGTGCAGGGGTTGAACGGCCTGGGTGATCGGTTGATTGCTCCATTCGAAACCTGGTCGCGCAATGGTAGCGCAACGCAGCCCTCTACCATTCGTGGACTGGATGCCTACCCAAGCAACCCGGATAAGAACATGCTGAACGTGCGGTTTACCGCCCCCGGCAAAGGCGACGCGCTGATCGTGGTTACCAACCCGAAAGGCAAGGAAGTAGCCCGTCGTGAGCTGAAAGATTTCACCGGTGAGTTTGTCGGTCAGGTCGATCTGGGCCGCAAAGCCGAAGGCGTATTCTTCGTTACTGTTACGCAGAACGAAGACGGTGCCGTTCGCCGCGTTGTATTGAAAAAAGACGACGTTCAAACGAAATAACAGTTGATCTTGTAAGCAAAGCGCCGCAACGACTCAGGTACGTTGCGGCGCTTTGTGTTTTTAGGCATGGTGATTGCTTGTATACAGCTAACGGGGGGGGGGGGGGGGGGGGGGGGGGGGGGGGGGGGGGGGGGGGGGGGGGGGGGGGGGGGGGGGGGGGGGGGGGGGGGGGGGGGGGGGGGGGGGGCGCAGTTTCAGTCAGAAATAAACAGGGCATGCCCGTTTTTTTTTTTTTTTTTTTTTTTTTCCCCCCCCCCCCCCCCCCCCCCCCCCCCCCCCCCCCCACTCAGGCAGAAACTACATATGAGAGTGCTATGATAGAAACTTAGGTATTGAAAAATTTAGCCTTTCCTTAACTTCGCAGCAAAACCCCATCCCTAGCCCCTCCCCTGAAAACCTAGGGGAGGGTGCTAGGGATGGGGTCGCCGTTATTTTCATTCTTTAATTCTTCACGTATACATGGGTTCAGCGAATATTTGGGTATCGACGTAGGCGGCACGAACGTTAAAATGGGCGTAGTTGACGCTAAAACGGGTAAAATCACCAACTTCTACAGCCACGACACCGATAGCTGGCGGCAGTCGGGACACTTCATGGATCAGTTCGCCGACGCTATTGCCGTGAACTGTATGCCAATAAAGAAGTGAAAAAAGTAGGTATCGGCCTGCCCGGCATGATCAACCGCGAGCGTACCACGCCCCTGGAAATCACGGCCATTCCCGAACTGGATGGCGTGCCGATGGTAGACATTCTGAACAAACGATTCCCTGACGTGGAATTTTTCCTGGAAAATGATGCCAATGCTGCGGCCCTCGGCGAATTCTACTTCGTTGAAGACATGAATGCTGAAAACTACATTTTCATTACGCTGGGCACGGGCGTAGGTGGCGCCGCCATCATCAACAAAAAAGTGTTTGTGGGTGGCGATGGCAATGCCATGGAACCGGGTCACATCCCCTCGCGCAATGGAAAGTGCTGGAACGCAACATTGGAAAGAAAGAACTGCTCGACCTGGCTAATGAGCGGCGCAGTACATTTAAAGGCCAAACAACACTGCCCGACGATGGAAGCATTTCGACAACAGGGTTGGTAGCTGCCGCTGCGGAAGGCGATAAACTGGCGCTGGCCATCTGGGCCGAGGTAGGCGAGATGCTGGGCGAAGGCCTGGTGTCGCTGATCCGTATTCTCGACATCAAGCAGATTTTAATTGGCGGTGGTCTGTCGGCATCCTATGACTACATCATGCCTGCCGTTCAGAAAGAACTCGACTACTGGCTTACACCCTATTACAAAAAAGGCCTGACTGTGACGAAAGCCACACTTGGTAACGATGCCGGCCTGCTCGGAGCCGCGTCGCTTTGTTTTTAGGTTTAAAGTGTGTAAGGTCTAAAGTTCAAAGTCCAATGTCCAAAGTTGCTCCGCGTCGCGAATACTGCGGAGCAACTTTAGACATTGGACTTTAAACTTTAAAACTTAAACCTTCAAATAATATTCACTTCAGGGATTGATCGTGATTCCGAATTTTTCCAGTACCGATGCCTGCACCTGATGGGCGAGGGCCGAATTTCGTGGCCCGTGGCGCGTCCGTAGTTGACCAGCACCAGAGCTTGCTTGGCATGCACACCGGCGTCGCCGGAGCGGTAGCCTTTCCAGCCGGCCTGCTCAATCAGCCAGCCCGCCGGCACCTTCACCACGTCGGTACCAAGGGGGTAACCGGGCATGGCTGGGTACGTTGCTTTTAACTGGTCGAACTGCGCGGCTGGTATTTCCGGATTTTTAAAGAAGCTACCCGCATTGCCAATCTCGGCCGGGTCGGGAAGTTTGCTGCGGCGAATCTGGATCACCGCGTCACTGATGGCCCGGATGCTCATTGTTTCGTCGGTAATGCCCATCTCCGTCAGCGTCTCGCTGATAGCCCCGTAGCGGGTATGGAAGGTTGGCGTTTTGTTGAGCCGGAACGTGACCGATGTAATGATATACTGCCCTTTCAACTCGTGCTTGAAGACACTCTCGCGGTAACCAAACCGGCAGTCGGCATGCTCAAATCGCCGCTTTTCGCCGGTGTCGATATGCACTGCCTCCAGGTGATCGAAGATCTGTTCAATTTCGACGCCATAAGCGCCAATATTCTGCATCGGTGCGGCGCCTACCGTGCCGGGTATCAGCGAGAGGTTCTCCATGCCAGCGAAGTTATTGTCGACACAGTACATCACCAGATCGTGCCAGCCAACGCCAGCCCCGGCCTGTACGTAGATATGGAGATCGTCTTCACGCACCACGTCAATGCCGCCGAGGGTGAGGCGAAGGGCCAAACCCGGAAAGTCCTGGGTTAGCAAGAGGTTACTGCCACCGCCCAGAATCAGTTTGGGCAGGCTGGTGAATTCGGTAAGTTGAAAGAGGGTATCGAGGTCGGTTTCAGAGGCAATGTCAGCGAAATAGTTGGCCTGGGCCTCAATGCCGAAGGTGGTATAGGGCCGTAGCGATACGCCACGTTGTACAGTCAGCATATGGAACAAAATGATCACCCCAAAAGTAGTAGTTTTACAGCCAGTAAGGTCCCGAGCGGCTGTCTAATCTCTTTCACACACTAACTATGCTGCGATCAGTAGGAAAATGGATTGTTTTTGGCGCTGCCGGTTTGGTGGCCTTCTCTTGTGCGCGCCCCGCAGCAACAACGACCAGCCGCACAACAACTGGTAGTTATAATGACTACTCTGAAGACCTTTCCGCTGCCCGTCCAGTATACTCCCCTCCGGTCGATAAGCCCACCACGGCGGCTCCGGCAACAATGCCGACAGGGCGTGTTGTCGATACCCCAAAACGGTCGGCACAGGTAATGCCCGCCGAGGCCCTGCACGTGAACAAACGCCTCGACGCCATTCTGGATACGATGGCCGTTCAGAACCGTCGGGTACGTTATGCGCCCGGCTACCGCGTGCAGGTATATGTGGGAAACGAACGGGCGGCGGCCGATGCAGCTAAGCTCCAATTGTACCAGCTTTTTCCGGAATTAAGCGCGTATATGAGCTATCAACAGCCAACATATCGACTCATAGTGGGCGATTTCATGCGGAAGATGGATGCAGAGCGGTATTTCAGCAAACTACGCTCGGTTTTTGTATCGGCGCAGTTGCAACCAGACAAAGTAGACGTTCGTCGGGGCCTATTGATAAAATAAGTACAATAAAGCAATGGCTCTGTTGTAATTTTGGACACTGATACATGAAAATTTACAAATTCCCCGTATAAATAGAATCGCATGAAAAAAGCGTTGATTACCGGCATAACAGGGCAGGATGGAGCGTATCTGGCCGAATTACTGCTCGAAAAAGGGTATGAGGTGCATGGCATCAAACGCCGGAGTTCACTCTTCAATACCCAACGGATCGATCATATGTATGAAGATCCGCACGAGACGCATGTTCGGTTTAAGCTGCATTACGGCGATCTGTCAGACTCAACGAACATTATCCGGATCATTCAGGAAATCCAGCCCGACGAGATTTATAACCTCGGTGCCATGTCGCACGTGCGGGTGAGTTTCGATGAGCCGGAATACACCGCTCAGGTTGATGGGATCGGAACGCTCCGTATTCTGGAAGCGGTACGCCTGCTGGGCCTGACCAAAAAAACACGCATCTACCAGGCATCGACGTCTGAGTTATACGGCGGTGTTCAGGGCCATGCGCAATCAGAAACTACGCCGTTCTACCCACGGTCGCCGTATGCGGTTGCAAAACTGTATGGCTACTGGATCACGGTCAACTACCGCGAAGCCTACAACATGTTTGCCTGCAACGGTATTCTGTTCAACCACGAATCACCCCTGCGGGGCGAAACGTTCGTAACGCGTAAGATTACCCGTGCCGTAGCCCGTATCGGCCTGGGCCTACAGGACAAAGTGTTCATGGGGAATATCGACTCCCTGCGCGACTGGGGCCATGCTAAAGACTATGTTGAGGCCATGTACCTGATTCTGCAACAGGATACACCCGAAGATTTTGTCATTGCTACGGGCGTAACGACCACCGTGCGCGATTTCATTAAGATGTCTTTCCAGGAAATTGGTGTCGAGCTTGAATTCCGGGGCGAAGGCATTGACGAGAAAGCCTATGTGGCCAGTGCCAGCAATCCCGATTTCCCGGTTGAAGTTGGTAAAGAAGTGATGGCGATTGATCCGCGTTATTTCCGCCCTACCGAGGTCGACTTGCTGTTGGGTGATCCAACCAAGGCCATGACCAAGCTGAACTGGACGCCGAAGTACGATCTGGCCGGTCTTGTCAAAGACATGATGCAGTCGGATATCGCCCTCTTCCAGCGCGACCAGCTACTGGCGAAGAGCGGCCATCAGGTGCTGAACTACTACGAATAGAATCTGCATTGATGTAGGCTGGGAAGTCAATAAAGAAGAAGTCCCAAGTCTGGAAAGTCAATTTAAGGCTGCGTTAGCAATACCTAAATTGAGTTTCCAGACTTGGGACTTCTTCTTTATTGACTTCCCAGCCTCCGTTTACATAGGCACGGCGTAGTAGATCATCCGTGAGCTGTTGGGGTATACACCGACCAGCAGCAGGCCTTCGCCTTCTTTCACGCTACCTACAATCGTTTCCAGCTCTTTTACAGTCTTCACGTTTTTGCCGTTGGCTTTCGTAATAATGAAGCCCTCTTCAATTTCGGTTTGGGCAAGTTTGCCATCCATAATCTTGCTGACGCGAACGCCACCGGTAGCACCTAACGCCTGACGCTCTTTGTCGGTCAGGTTAGAGAATTCAGCACCTAATGCCTGCATACCTGCCGTAGCAACTTCTTCTTTCTTAATCACGTCGCGGCCACCGTTCCGGTTACGCAGCTCAACTTTTACGTCACGCTCCGTACCATCCCGGTTGATGGTTACCGTAACCACGTCACCCGGACGACGGCGGCCAATGATTTCACGCATCTGAGCGTCCGAATCAAGGGGCTGGCCTTCCATTTTTACAATAACGTCACCTTTTTGCAGACCGGCTGCTTTAGCCGCACCATTGTCAGTAACTTTCTCAATGTATATGCCGCGGCCTACTTTGGTCTTCAGGTCAGCGGCTTTCTTGCTGTCTAGCTCGTTAGGCAAAATACCGATATAACCGCGTTGTACATTACCAAATTTAACCAGGTCGGCGGTTACTTTCTTCACCAATGATACAGGTACTGCGAAACCGTATCCGCTGTAATAGCCTGTAGCCGAGGCAATTGCTGAGTTGATACCGATCAATTCGCCACGCAGGTTCACCAGGGCACCACCTGAGTTACCGGGGTTAATGGCGGCGTCGGTCTGGATGAATGACTCAACGGGCGTATCAACGGCTGGCCGGTCGGCCTCCTGTTGCTGTGGATTCATGCTGCCACCCCGACGAGGATCAGCAGCGCGGTCGAGGATACCAATCTTACGGCCTTTTGCACTAACAATACCGGCTGTTACGGTCGATTCGAGATCAAGGGGATAGCCAACGGCCAGCACCCATTCGCCTAGTTTCAGGCCGTCAGAATCGCCCAGTACAATGGTGGGTAGGTTGTTCGCTTCGATCTTTACCACGGCCAGATCGGTCAGGGGGTCAGTGCCAATCACTTTGGCTTTGAAGCTCCGCTTATCGGTCATAATTACTTCGACCTCGTCGGCATCCTGCACTACGTGGTTGTTGGTAACGATGTAGCCATCTTTTGAAATGATTACGCCTGACCCTGAGGCTTGTCCCTGCTCACGGCGTGGACGGGAACCACCCTGACCACCAAATTCGTCACCGAAGAACTCGCGGAATATATCGGGTACCTGTTGCTGACGCACGGTGCGCGTCATCGTTGTACGAATATGCACTACAGTAGGTGAAGCTGTCTCGGCGGCATAGGCAAAATCGCCGGGGGCACCCGTGGGGGCATTGCCCGTTAGCGAAGCCAGCCGGGTTAATGGCGAACCTGCTGATGACTCAGTAAACACGACGTCCCGCTTGTTGAAACCAAGCAGGTTGTACGCGCCCAGTGTTACTGCGCTCGACAGGAGGGCAATCAACACTAAAACTTTCCAGTTGCTTTTCATGGTATTAGGGTACTAACAGTTAGTTGTATGTAGAACATTATCGACGACAAAAAAGGCTTTAGTTTACCCAGTTAAAAAGTGCTTTCAGCCTGCCGCTTCTGATGATATAACCCTGAGATAACGGCGAAAAATTCGTTTGTCAATACCCCCTTAACGATTTTTAACAGCGGATGTTTTTTCGAGTTTCAAGCTTCAGGTTTCATGTTTCAAGTGGCGCTGGTTATCAACTAAATGGTATTAGGCAGCGCCACTTGAAACATGAAACCTGAAGCTTGAAACTACGCCAAATATAGTTTCCAGTACTGTTTGGCGGTGTTCTCCCAGCGAAACCGTCTGGCCTGCCATTGCAAGCGTTGTGCTTTGAGTGGATCGTCGTAGTACTCGCGCATACCGGCCCGAAGGGTTTCCACGACCGATTCCGGCTCGAACGAGTCGAAATAGACTGCTTCGTGTCCGCCAATTTCGGGCAGGCTGGTCAGCCGGGACAGAAAAACGGGTTTGCCCACGCTCATCGCTTCCACCACCGGCAAGCCAAACCCCTCGCTAAGCGAAGGGAATAAAAAAGCCTCACAATGGGTGTATAGCCAGGATTTGGTCGCTTCGTCTACCGGGCCGGTTTGATATACGTTATCCGTGATGCCCAACTGGTCAACCTGCTCAATTAGGTAACGGGCATACGGATGATCGTTGCCGGCCCGCCAGCACCAGCATATAGTCGGGAAAAGCCTGGGCAATCGCCAGCAGCACGTGAATATTCTTTTTCGGGTGGATCACCCCCAGATACAGAAAGAACGGTTTGTCAATCTTCGCTAGCGAAGCGGGTTGTTCAACGGGCGGCGCTGGTAAGTCAGAGACGCCGATGTAAACCGTTTTCAGGGTCGTAGTAGCCGGTACGGTCAGGTGTTCACGCACCATGGTTCCGGTGTAATCCGAGATCGTTGTCAGCACTTGCGCCCGGTTGATACGGCGCTGAACAGCGGCCAGCTTCCGTTTTTTCTTCGCCTCCGAGTAATCAGCACGTTCCAGGAAGTTCAGGTCGTTGATCGTCAGAATCAGCTTGTTGGGGCGATGAGCTGGCCAGTAAGCCCCATCCTGATGCAGATTGTGCCAGACATCGAACCGGCCGGGGCTGTAGAGCTTCTGCCGCCAGCCTGCTTCCCGGTAATGCAGCGTGGCAGACGCTTCGCCGAAAACGCCCGTTTGCCCCGGTGGTACCAGAAACGTCAGCGACGTACCGGCTGGTTGCTGGCGAACCAGTTCCTGGCCAACGTGCAGGCAGGTTTGTCCCAACCCACTGTTAAGGTCACGAATCCGCTCGGTATCAATGAAGATATTGCGCATACAGGAAGGTTGAACGTTTAAGCGGCGAACCGCTTAAACATTGAACAGACTAATCTTCCAGTCGCTTGAACAGCACGATGGCGTTGTGGCCACCAAAGCCAAACGTATTGCTCATCACTACGTTGACCTGCTTGGCCTCAGCCACGTTGGGCGTCAGGTTGAGTCCAGCAGGTACGTTTTCGTCGCGGTTTTCGAGGTTGATCGTCGGCGGAATCAGGTTGTGCTGCATGGCCAGAATACCCGCCACGCCCTCTATTGCCCCGGCCGCGCCGAGCAAGTGCCCTGTCATCGACTTGGTGGCGCTGATGTTCAGATGCGTTGGGTTCTCGCCGAAGACCTTCACAATGGCCCGCGCTTCGGATACATCACCAATGGGGGTCGACGTAGCATGTACGTTCAGGTAATCCACATCCTGTGGTTGCAGGCCAGCTTCGGCGAGGGCTTCGCGCATGGCATTGGCCGCGCCGAGGCCTTCGGGGTGTGTACCTGTCATGTGGTAGGCGTCAGACGTAGCCCCACTGCCGACAAGCTCGCAATAGATTTTGGCACCGCGGGCTTTGGCGTGTTCATACTCTTCGAGCACGATGGCCCCACCGCCTTCACCAATGACAAAACCATCGCGGTTGGCGTCGAAAGGGCGCGAAGCCCGCTGGGGTTCATCATTGCGTTCCGACATGGCTTTCATGTTACTGAAGCCACCCACCGCCGATTCGGTTACTACGTACTCAGAACCGCCGGTGACAATAGCATCTGCTTTGCCGAGCCGGATATAGTTAAAGCCGTCGATGAGCGCGTGGGTGCTGGAAGCGCAGGCCGATACCGGTGCGAAATTGACACCCATGAAGCCATGCCGAATCGAGATCATACCCGACCCCATGTTGGCAATCATCTTGGGGATGAAGAACGGGCTGAAACGGGGAATCTTGCCCCCGGCTCCATAGGCCAGTACTTCTTCCTGAAAACTATGCAGGCCACCAATACCCGACGCCCAGATAACACCGATGCGTTCTTTGTTGATACCGTCGTTTAGTAGCCCGGCATCTTCAATGGCCTGATCGGCCGTTACAATGGCATAATGCACGTACCCATCGAGCTTACGGGCCTCTTTCCGATCAAAATAATTGAGCGGATCGAACCCTTTCACCTCGCAGGCGAAGCGCGTTTTAAATAAGGTCGCATCGAATTTAGTGATGGGTGCAGCTCCGCTGGTGCCTGTGCTCAGGCCTTGCCAGAAGGCTTCGACAGTGTTTCCGATGGGGGTAAGGGCACCAAGGCCCGTCACAACAACTCGTTTCAACTCCATAATAGGGGTATGCTTTATATCCCGCAAAGATGGTTGTATTCGGGGAATTAGAAAAATAGTTGGTAGGCCTGGCAATGAATTCAGGTTTGCAGAACTAAGTAGCTTGCGATGAAGTTTTGTCCTACTAACTGCAATTGAGTCAATATAGGTGCCGCTTTCTACACCTACTTTTACCCCATGAAAATCAGAGCAATTGTAACCGGAGCAACAGGAATGGTTGGTGAAGGCGTTTTGCACGAATGCCTGCAAGACGACCGGGTTGAGCAGGTGCTGAGCGTTAGCCGTAAACCGTGCGGCGTGGTACACCCCAAACTGAAAGAACTGATCGTTGCCGACTTCTTCGACCTCTCGGCGGTGGCTGACCAGCTAACGGGCTACAACGCCTGCTTTTTCTGCCTTGGGGTGTCGTCTATTGGCGTAAAGGAGCCTGAGTTTTATAAACTTACCCACACCCTGACGATGCACATGGCTACCGTGTTGAGCGACCGAAACCCCGACATGACGTTTTGTTACGTGTCGGGCACAGGCACCGACAGTACCGAGAAGGGCAGCACAATGTGGGCGCGGGTAAAAGGCAAAACAGAGAATGACCTGATGGCACTGCCCTTCAACCAGGTGTTCAATTTCCGACCGGGCTATATCCACCCGACGCCCGGTCTGAAAAACACGAAAAGCTATTACAAGTACCTGAGCTGGCTTTATCCGGTGGTAAGCAAAGTGGCCCCATCCTTTGTTGTCACGCTTCGTCAGCTGGGCCAGGCGATGATCAATTCTGTTGGGAAGACCAGGCAGAGGCGCATATTGGAGGTGAAAGATATAGTGGCGTTAGCTGAGGGGTAGGGCAGTGAAGAAGTAAGTGCGGTCCGCCGCTCATATCTTTGAGTTCGGTCGAAGCTGTACGGAAAAGTACAACTTTTGCTCCAAGAACCTGACGCCGGTGGTCAGTATCGCCCGTCCGCCGCACAGACACCCCCGTGATCTTGATCTCGCTGGTTGCGCTGCCCACCGCGTCACTTTTCAATAAGCCCCAACAGTACCCATAGACGCGGTTTTACCACCTCGATCTGCCATCCATGTGCCAGGGTTAGAAAAGTAGTCAGGTCTATTTGTTCACCCCTTAAGCCCCTTTTGTATGCAAACAGTGCTGCGCTATTGTGTCGGTGTCGATGTCAGCAAAGACACGCTTCAACTTTGTCTTTCGGTCATTGATCAGACAGGTCGGGTTAGTGTCAAAGCCTCGACCAAAGCCGATAATAAACCTACGGGCTTTACCCAACTGGTTGCATGGGTGAGTCGCCATCGCAAGCTTGACTTGCCTCTGAACTATGTGATGGAAGCTACCGGAGTTTACCATGAAGCCCTGGCCTGGCAACTGCATCAACTCGATGCTCAGGTGAGTATTCTGCTACCCAACAAGGCCAAACACTACCTCCAGAGTTTAGGCTACAAATCCAAAAACGACAAGATCGATGCCCAGGGTCTGGCCCGCATGGGCCTGGAGCAACAACTGACCCGCTGGCAGCCCCTCTCCAAGAATATCTATGAGCTGCGCCTGCTGACCCGGCAGCACCAGCGCTTACAGGAGCTAAAGACGCAATCGACCAACCAGCAACACGCACTGGCGCACAGTGCTTATGATAGCACTTTCATTGACAAACAGTTAGCTGGTGTCATCCTGTTTTATGACCAGCAGTTAGCCGAGTTAGAGAAGGCCATCAAAGCCCTCATTGAGGCAGATACTGACCTCAAGCCCCGGGTTGAGCGGCTGGTGGCCATCAAGGGGCTGGGGCTCTTGTCGGTGGCCGTACTCATCGCCGAAACCAACGGCTTTGAAGGCTTTGCCAACCAGCGGCAACTGGTGAGCTATGCGGGCTATGATGTGGTCGAGAATCAATCGGGTACTCATCGAGGCAGAACCAAGATCTCTAAAAAGGGCAACAGCCGCCTGCGCCGCATCCTGCATCTGCCTGCTTTCACGGCGGTGAGGTTTGGGGAACCCACCTGTCAGGCTCTTTATGAGCGGGTCTTTGCCAGTAGCAAGGTAAAGATGAAAGCCTACGTAGCGGTGCAGAAACGGCTGCTGTTGATGGTCTATGCCCTGTGGCGAAAAGGGTGCGAGTATGAAGCCGACTATGTGGCTAAGCTGGCTGAAGCGGCCAAAAAAATAGTCCCGACCAGCGGGACTACTCAGGATCAAGAAACCGAAGTTGCCTTGTCCAATGTGTAGGGCAAAGATATTGAAATAATCCTACCCCAAAACTTGACTTTCAAGACAGTACCAGCGGTGAAGAGTTGGCTGACACGAATAAACAATGTATCGGCCAATTCTTAACTCTTAACTCTTTTTCCTATTTTTGCACTAAATAGATCAAAAACGGGGCTTTATGCCCAAAGACGGCATCATAAAGTGGATTTATTTGAGAAGCTCCGCAGCAACCTCGGCCCCATCGGCTCAAATTCAAAGCTCTTTAACGGGCATCATTATTTCGCATTTCCAAAGCTGACCGGCGAACTTGGACCCCACATGACCTTCTTCGGTAAGAAGATGCTCAACTGGAGTTTGAACAACTACCTGGGCCTTGCCAATCACCCGGAAGTGCGCGAAGCCGACGCAAAGGCCGCCGCCGATTGGGGACTGGCCTACCCGATGGGTGCCCGGTTGATGTCGGGGAACAGTGATCTGCACGAAGAACTCGAACAGCAACTGGCCCAGTTTGTTGGCAAACAAGATGCCTTCCTGCTTAACTTCGGTTACCAGGGTGTTATGTCAGCCATCGAATCACTGGTCGACCGCCGCGATATTATCGTGTACGATGCCGAGTGCCACGCCTGTATCATCGACGGTATCCGGCTCCACAAGGCCAAAATGGGCGACTATTATAAGTTCAACCATAACAACATGGACAGCCTGGAGAAGAACCTTCAGCGGGCTACCAAAAAAGCCGACGAGAACGGGGGCGGTATTCTGGTCATCAGCGAGGGCGTTTTTGGTATGTCGGGTAAAGTGGGTAGCCTTGACAAGATCGTTGCCCTGAAAGAAAAATACAACTTCCGTCTCTTCGTCGACGATGCGCACGGGTTCGGCACCATGGGTGCTACCGGTGCCGGTGTTGGTGAGCATTTCGGCTGCCAGGACGGCATTGATGTGTACTTCTCAACGTTTGCCAAGTCAATGGCCTCAGTTGGCGCGTTTGTAGCCGCCGACGCCGACGTGATCATGTACCTGAAGTACAACATGCGGTCGCAGATTTACGCCAAAGCGTTACCTATGCCGCTTGTAGTGGGCGCAATGAAACGTCTGGAACTGATTAAGAAGCACCCCGAACTGCGCGAGAAATTGTGGGAAAACGTTCGGGCCCTTCAAAGCGGTTTGCGCGAGCGTGGGTTCGACATTGGCGAAACAACCTCACCCGTTACGCCCGTGCTGCTGCAAAACGACGGCGGCATTGTGGCGGCAACGGCTATGGTGCGCGAACTGCGCGAGATGTACGGCATCTTCTGCTCGATTGTGACCTATCCGGTTGTTCCGAAGGAAATTATCATGCTCCGGGTCATTCCAACGGCGGCTCACTCACTCGAAGATGTTGCTTACACATTAACCGTCTTTAGCGAGATCGTCGAAAAGCTCAAAAATGGCTACTACATGCAGCAAAACACCGCCGGAACGGCCGAAATGGCCCAGGTAGCGGTAACAGAGTCTGCCGCTGAGTAATGATTAGGGTTTAAGTTGGATTATTCTACTATTTTTTTGACACGGCTCTTGCGGTGTATAGTAGAATAACTATATTTCGCTGAAATACGCGTTTTTAGCGTGTTTAAGCACTTTTCACACTTAAACCCCAATCGTATGACACGCTTTGAGGAAGTAAAAAACCTGATTATGTCACTCGAAGGCGACTTCGATAAATTTTACGACAAAAAGAATCAGGCAGCCGGAACTCGTGTACGGAAAGGTATGCAGGACCTGAAAACGATGGCCCAGCAGATCCGTTCAGAAGTTCAGGACCAGAAAAATGCCGCTGCGAAAAGTTAGTTTTTCCTGCTCTTATTCATCAAACCCGCCCGAACGCCTCAGTTCGGGCGGGTTTGGCGTTTATAGGCTGACAATCACGCATAAAAAGAATAGTCCACATAAATACTGGGCTAAAGTTCTCTTTTATTATCCCTACTTTTGTGTGTTGTTTAGGAATTCAGCATAGCATTTATACGTAACCTGCCTGAAATGGGACTTTTTAATTTTTTGACCAGCGACATTGCCATTGATTTGGGTACGGCTAACACCCTGATTATTCATAAAGACCGTATTGTAGTCGATGAGCCGTCGATCATTGCCATGGACAAAGTCAGCGGGAAAGTGCTGGCTATTGGTCATAAGGCGATGCAGATGCACGAAAAGACGAACGAAAACATTAAGACGATCCGCCCCCTGAAAGATGGGGTGATTGCTGACTTTACAGCAGCGGAACTGATGATTCGGGGGTTGATTAAAATGATTGAGTCGGGTAACCGGCTATTCTCCCCCTCCCATCGTATGGTCATCTGCATTCCCTCAGGCATTACAGAAGTAGAGAAACGGGCCGTTAAAGACTCAGCCGAACATGCCGGGGCCAAAGAAGTGTACATGGTACACGAGCCCATTGCCGCCGCCATCGGTATTGGCATCGACATAACCCAGCCTAATGGCACCATGATCGTCGATATTGGAGGTGGTACTACGGAGATTGCCGTCATTGCCCTCTCAGGTATTGTCTGTGAGCAATCGATCCGCATTGCTGGTGATGTGTTTACCCGCGACATCGTGGATTACATGCGCCGCGAACATAACCTGCTCATCGGTGAGCGTTCGGCAGAACAGATCAAAATGGAAGTTGGCTCGGCCCTACCCGAACTCGACAATCCACCCGCCGATTATGAAATCCGTGGCCGCGATTTGATGACGGGTATTCCCAAAGAAATTAAGGTTACCTACAGCGAAATTGCGTACGCCCTCGACAAGTCGATTTCGAAAATTGAAGAGGCCGTCATGAAAGCCCTGGAAGTATCGCCACCTGAGTTGTCGGCCGATATATATACCAACGGTATTCACCTGACGGGTGGCGGTGCCCTGCTGCATGGCCTCGACAAGCGCCTGGCCAGCAAAACCAAGCTACCGATTCACGTGGCCGATGATCCGCTCAAGGCTGTGGTGAAAGGCACCGGAGAGGTCATTAAAAATCTTGATCTCTACAAGTCAGTGCTTATTTCGTAGTCGGTTGTAACAGTTATGTTGCTTCATGAAGGCTCGGCGAGGCAGCCCTTCGACAGGCTCAGGTCACCCTAAGCCTATCGAAGGGCGGCCTCGCCGAGCCTTCATGAAGCAACCTAATTACTCTCCTTACCGAGTACAAGCACACGACAGGACAAACACCCGCCCGCCTTTGGAACAACTCTTTGCCTTCATTGCTCAAAGCCGAAACTTCATTCTGTTTGTGTTGCTTGAAGTGATGTGCTTTTATTTCATCATCAATACGAACAACTATTGGAGTGCCAGTTTCTTCAACACGTCGAACCGGTACGCGGCGCAGCTGCTGGCCTGGTCGAATACGGCGCGTGAATACACCAACCTGCGGCAGATCAACGCCGATCTGGCAACCGAAAACCTACGCCTCCGTACTCAACTGACGCAGCGACAGCAGGAACGCAGCCCGCTGAGCCCACCGCTTTATGAGGCTGACTCGGTCTTTGCCACCCGCTTTAAATTCACGGTGGGTAAGGTTATCAACAACACCACTACACTGGCCAACAACTACCTGACTATAGATAAGGGCACCGTCGATGGGATCAGGCCTGGAATGGGTGTTATCTCACCCACTGGCATAGTAGGCCGCGTCCGTTTCTGCAACGACCATTTTTCGGTGATTACCTCGATTCTTCATTCCGAATTCCGGGTCTCGGCCAGTCTGGTTAAAGCAAACGAAATAGGTACCGCCCGCTGGATGAGCAGCGACCCCACCAAGATGGCTCTGCTCGACATTTCGCGCTATAAGCCCGTCAACAAGGGTGATTCGGTGGTTACCTCAGACCAGAACTCTGTTTTTCCTCCTGGCATTCTTATCGGGCGGGTGCGTACCATTGGCTTACAGGCCAACCAGACCTTTCACGACCTGACCATCGACTTATCAACTAATTTTGGGAACCTGGCTTATGTGTATATAGTCCAGAATAACCTGGCTGCCCAACAGGAACAGATTGAAAAACAAGTCGACAGCGATAAATAACCGAACTACGCAACGCCCCCTCCCGATTACATGACCCTTCGCGAGATTCTTGTTCTGATTTCCCTGTTTCTTCTTTATCTGTTTCTCCAGATCCTGATTGTCAGAAACCTGGTGCTATTCGACTATGGCTTCTGCTTTCTTTACGTAGCCTGCCTTCTGCTAATGCCCAATGAGATGAGTCAAACCTGGCTGTTGCTGCTCGCCTTTGCCACCGGTGTAATCGTCGATACGTTTTATAACACACTGGGTATTCATGCGGCAGCAACCGTACTAATGGCGTACCTGCGTCCACTGATTGTGCGCGTTCAGATGAGCCAGCGCATTCAGGAAGCCCGCCTCGAGTTTACCTTGCAGGAACTGGGCTTTTCCGATTTTTTCAAGTACGTGTTTGTGCTGGTATTCATTCATCACAGCGCCCTTTTCCTGATTGAAGCCGGCAACCTGACGCTTCTTTTGCCAACAGCACTGCGCACATTGGCGAGCGCCCTGTTCACTACCCTGAGCATCACCTTGATTCAATTTTTTGCCAGGCGATAGCTCAGCCTTTAAAATAGAACGGCACACCTACATTTTATGGTTCTCCTGTGTAGGTTGCGTCGCGTTTGAGCCAGTTGCAAACAAAGACGCTTTTAGTTTGGTTCTGCCAATTTGGCCGATAAACCTTTTAGTTGAACAAAGGTTTGGTTTTTGCAGTAGACTATATACCGGCCTCTGCCAGCGCAGACTCTCTTTCAGACCTACGTAAAATCTGGCGGCTGTCGAGGCAAACCGACTTTAACGCCTACTTTTATGTCGACAATGCCCGAACCTATGTCAGATACGACGCCCACTCGCGGATACACCGACGACCAGAAATACCGGATCTTCAATAAGGAGTTCATGCCTCATATTGACTCCATGTACAATTTCGCTTTCCGCCTCACCATGGATGAAGACGATGCGAACGATCTTGTGCAGGATACCTACCTGAAAGCATTCCGGTTTATCTCGTCTTTTGAACAGGGAACCAACGCCAAAGCATGGCTGTTCAGAATCCTGAAGAATAGCTTTATTAACGATTATCGGAAGAAAAGTAAGGAGCCAGCCAAGGTTGATTACCAGGACGTTGAGACAACTTACAATTCAGAAGATTCGGAAACCGAGCATACGGTCGACCTGCGGGCCGAGACGGTGTCGGATCTGATCGGGGATGAAGTTGCTACGGCTCTAAACTCATTACCTGTCGATTTTCGGACAGTCATTATTTTGTGTGATATCGAAGGATTCACGTATGAAGAAATGGCAAAGATTCTCGACATTCCTATCGGTACAGTGCGGTCGCGTTTGCACAGGGCTCGTAACCTTTTGAAGGAAAAGCTCCGTGATTATGCGGCGTCAATGGGTTACAACGAAAATATTGACGACTAAACCGAACTTTTACCATACAGACTTTGGTTAGACCAATAGCAACAATATAACTAATTTTGGAATAAATAAAATTTTTCCAATGCAAACGTCTTTGCCAACATCGTCGCCAGAGGTACCGAGGAGTATGAAAAATTCGTGTGAACACCAGAGCGACTGTCTGAAATTTATTCAATCGGTACTCGACGGAGCAGCGAACGAACAGGACCTTGAAAAGTTGAAGCGCAATCTGGAATCGTGCCAGCCCTGCATCAGAATGTACCACCTTGAGAAAGAGATGAAAGCGCTCTTGCACAACAAGATGGAAAAAAAGTGCTGTCCCGAAAAGATTATCGAAGATATTCGCAGCCGCATTGCTACCTTCAGTTAAGACTTTCTGACCTATTACCTTCGGGGTAAGTGAGTATGCCAACCGGCCCCTCATTTACCCCGATTCCTTTTTGTAGGGGAAACGTCATCACGCGGGGCGTGATGACGTTTCCATTAAACCTTCCCTCACTTGGACGGCAAACTCATCATCTTCTCGGCCCCTTCGGGTTCTGGCAAAACAACCATTGTCAGGCATCTGCTGCAAACAAACGGGAACCTTGGCTTTTCAATTTCAGCCTGCACCCGCGACCGGCGTGGCCGCGCTGAACAGAATGGTAAAGATTACTATTTTCTGACGCCCGACGAGTTCAAGCACAAAATTGACGCTGACGAGTTTGTTGAATGGGAAGAGGTGTACGTTGGGGCATTTTACGGCACGTTGAAGTCTGAGATCCAACGTGTATGGGATACCGGTAAGCACGTGCTGTTTGATGTAGACGTGCAGGGTGGCTTAAAACTGAAGCAGTATTATGGCGACCGCGCCCTGGCTGTTTTTGTGAAAGTGCCTGACGAAGAAACGCTTCGGCAACGCCTGATAGGCCGGGCTACCGAAACGGAAGACAGCCTCTCGAAACGCCTCTTTAAAGTGCACTTCGAAATGTCTTTTCAGGATCGATTCGACGTGATCCTGGTCAACGATGCCCTGGAGGAGTCGTACATCAAGGCCCAAAAACTAATCGACGACTTCATCAACGAAGGCATTGTTCCTGCTAAGGCAACGGTCATTTAACTCTGTCTTCAGTCCTTAGTCTTGTGTCCTCTGTTGCGCTGCTAATTGGCTATATTGTTAGTTAGCAGCGCAACAGAGGACACAAGACTGAGGACTGAAGACTGTTTTCTCATGAAAATCGGTCTCTTTTTTGGCTCGTTTAACCCAATCCATGTCGGGCATTTAATTGTGGCAAACACCCTGGCCACCAGCACTGATTTGCAACAGGTGTGGTTTGTTGTTTCGCCCCAGAATCCATTTAAAAAGACCAAAAGCCTGCTTCATGAGTTCGACCGGCTCGATATGGTGGAGCGGGCTATTGCCGACAACAGCCACCTGAAAGCAACCGACATCGAATTTTCGATGCCAAAGCCCAGCTACACCATCGATACGCTGGATGTACTGACGAAGAAGTTTCCGCAGCATACATTCCGGCTGCTTATGGGCGAAGACAACCTGGAGCAGTTTGCCAACTGGAAGCAGTACGAGCGTATTCTGACGGAGTTCGGCATCTACGTATACCCACGCCCCGTTCGCCTGGCCGAAGCAGCCAAACCTGGTGGAGTGCCACTAAGCGGAACGGCACCTGGCGGTATTCCACCCATCCCGTTCCGTAACCACCCGAACGTTCGTTTAATCACGGCACCCCTGCTCGACATTTCAGCTACCTACATTCGCGAAGCCGTTCGCGCTAACCGCTCTATCCGATACATGGTACCCGATGTAGTGGAGGAGATGATTGAGCGGAAGAAATTTTACGTGTAGGGCTAAGGGGTTCCGTTCTGAGTAGACACTTCTGTTACCAGCCCGATTGAGCTGACGCGCAGGGCGACGCTTTTAGCACCGGACCGGGCACCGGGGTTATCCCCACAATGCGGCCCCTTCTCAACATAGTAAACGTAGACCTTTGCGTTACGGTCGGTGATCTCATTCACATCCGGGCGGCCCAGCATTTTGCCCAGGTCGTTGACATGGATGCCTTTAAACTGATCACGCACGGCCATGAAATCAGCCAGTAGCCCCTGCCGGACACCTTTACACCCGCCCCGGTCGTTCCGCCAGGCTTTTAGGTCCAACGCGCCCAGACGGTCAGGTCCGGCACACCCCAGCAGCATAAGCCAAAACGCCAAAACGAATGTCGCCTTCATCCTTGTATAGATCATTGGTCCGAGATATGAATTTTGAAGCGGTGGGCTCAAAAAGGAAATACCATCGCTAAACAAAAGCAAAGCAGATAGTTATCTCGCGCAGCCATCAGGGCTTTTCGTTGTAGGCCGCCTGCACCAGCGTCTGCCCAACGGCTTTGAGTGTAGCCGGGTCAATGTTCCGCATGTCATCTTCGGCCGTATGCCAATCGGGAAAAAAGCCCCCGCTTAACGGATTGAGATGGATGATATCGACCATTGGAATTTTGGCGATCGTGTTAGGTGCTATATGGTCGTCGGTAATTGGCCCCCCGTTCTTGTCAACAAAGTACTGACCGTAGCCCAGCTGATTAGCCGTGTTCCAGAGGGTTTGCACAACGCTGGGCGCAAACTGCATGGAGTATCCTTCTTTCAGGAACGTTGCCCCCTTGGCACCAACCATATCGAGCAAAACGCCGTAGTAGGCCGTATAACCCGGTTTATGCGGATTTTTAGCCCAATAGCGTGAACCCAGGCAAAAGCCAATGTAGTCGAAATCTGGATAACCGGCCTCTTTGTCGCCCACGGCTTTCTCGCCGTTCCCCCAGTCTTCGGCATCAAAAAAGACGAGGTCAACCCCAACGGTGGGCTTTTCGTTGGCCTGTTGAATCGTACGGGCCATTTCGAGCAGCACGGCCACGCCACTACCGCCGTCATTGGCGGCCGGCACAGCCTTTTTATGGTTAACTTCCAGGCTATCCTGATCAGCGTGAGGTCGCGAATCCCAGTGCGATGAAAACAGCAGCCGCTTCTCGGCTTTCGGGTTGATAACGCCGATTATATTGCGACCCTTGATGAGTGTTCCGTCCCAGCCTTTAGCCGTAAAAGGTTGTTCAATGACATCAACGCCATACGCCTTCAGCTTGGCCACAATGTAATCGCCACCGCGTACATGAGCAGGCGTATTAGGCACTCGCGGCCCGAAGGCAATTTGCTCTCTGACAAACGCATAGGCCGAATCGCCGGAGAAGGCCGGAGCTGCTACCATTTTTGTCTCGGTCTGCGTCGTTTCCGACGAATCACGTTTTTTGTCATCGCAGGCCGCAGCAATCAGCACACAGGCCAAAGCGGCCAGGAAAGCTTTTTTCATAAGGATAAGTTTGTCAATCACACTCTGTTGGCTTGAATAACGCCCAAAAGTACAGCTTCTATACTGTTCAACGAGTCAGAATTGATTGTAGGCTGCCGCTACTCCTCATACGCCCAGTCGATGCGGTGTTTCATGTCGCGGATGACCAGGCCCTGTGACTTAAAATAGGCCCTGACCTGATCGACTTTATCGTATAACCGCTGCGCTTTATACTCACGGTACAGGTCAAGCAGGCCGCTAACCATCGCTGTCTGGTCACGCGTGGTTTCTTCCTGCAAGCCCAGTACATCCTCGAAAAACTGCACGAAGGACGTTTTCAATTGATTGAACGCTTCCTCGCCAACCTGCCCCATCGCTACCTGCCGCGTGTCGAGCTGATTTACTTTTTTCAGCAGGTTGAACAGGTGGCCAATGGTTACGGCGGTGTTCAGGTCATCGTTCATGGCGTCGAAAAGGGCCTGGTTGTAGTTGGCTATTTCCTCGCCCTGTTTCGGATCCATAACTACGCCTTCCTCGGCCAGGTACGTCATTGATTTAATCAACCGGTAGCCATTCACGAGCCGCTTATACCCTTTCTGAGCCGCTTTCAAGGCATCGTTGGAGAAATCGAGCGTACTGCGGTAGTGCGACTGAAGCATGAAGAACCGCACGGTCATGGGCGAATACGCCTGGTCGAGCAGTGGGTGATCACCCGTAATCAGCTGCGACGGCAGAAACGAGTTACCCAGCGATTTGCTCATCTTCTGCCCGTTGACAGTCAGCATGTTCGAGTGCATCCAGTACCGTACCGGGGCGCGGTCGTTAAGGCCATTTCCCTGCGCAATTTCACATTCATGATGCGGGAATTTCAGATCCATACCACCGCCGTGAATATCGAACTGGGTTCCCAAATACTTGGTGCTCATGCAGGTACACTCCAGATGCCAGCCTGGAAAACCATCACCCCAGGGCGACGGCCAGCGCATCAGGTGTTCGGGCGAGGCATTTTTCCAAAGGGCAAAATCCAGCGGATTGCGTTTTTCGCTTTGCCCGTCCAGATCGCGGGTTTCGTTGAGGAGGTCTTCCAGAATACGACCCGACAGCTTGCCGTAGTTGCCGCCTTTCTTATTATACGCCTCGATATCGAAATACACCGATCCGTTGGATTCGTAGGCCAGCCCTTTGTCGATCAATTGCTTCACGGCCTCGATCTGCTCGATCATGTGCCCCGTTGCCGTGGGTTCAATGCTCGGTGGAAGCAGGTTGAACTGTTGAAGCACGTCGTGGAAATCGTTGGTATAGCGTTGCACAATTTCCATGGGCTCAATCTGTTCCAGCTTAGCCATCCGCCCGATTTTGTCTTCGCCCTCATCGCCATCGCCCACGAGGTGGCCCACGTCGGTGATGTTGCGCACGTACCTGACTTTATAGCCAATGAACGTCAGGTAACGAAACAGGCTGTCGAAGGTTAGAAACGTGCGGACGTTGCCCAGGTGAACGTAGTTGTAGACCGTTGGGCCACAGACGTAAAGGCCCACATTGGGCGCACTAAGGGCTTGAAACGGTTCTTTCTGGCGGGAAAGGGTATTGTAGAGCGACAGAGGTTGCATACCACAAAAATAGGCTTCTTTTTCTAGTCCTCTGTCTTCCGGCTTCCGTCTTCTGTTGCGTTGCCAAGGCACGTAATGCTGAATTAGCAACGCAACAGAGGACGGAAGACGGAGGACAGAGGGCTAAACATTGAGAACGGAAGACTATTTTCGCGTATGCAATTACTCGAAGTAGGCCAAAATACCGCCCTCCGTACCGAATTTCTTCAGTTACCCGTTCGCCTCTACAAAAATGACCCTTGCTGGATTCGTCCGCTCGATGATGATCTGGAAAGCGTATTTGACCCGAAACGCAACAAATTATTCGAAGCAGGCGAGTGTATCCGGTGGGTATTGACAAATGATGCGGGCGAAACGATTGGCCGGGTGGCCGCTTTCGTCAATCAGAAAACGCTGAAGGCCGAAAAAGATCAGCCCGGACGCGGGACCGCAACGGGCGGTATGGGCTTTTTTGAGTGCATCGACGATCAAACGGCAGCTTTCACCCTATTCGACAGCTGCCGGGAGTGGCTGGCGGCCAGGGGCATGGAGGCCATGGATGGCCCCATCAATTTCGGAGATCGCGACCGGTGGTGGGGCTTGCTGGTCGAGGGGTATGATAAAGAGCCAAACTACGGGATGCCCTACACCAAGCCCTACTACGTCCCATTTTTCGAGGCGTACGGATTTCGCGATTATTTTCAGCAGCATACGTTCTACCTACCCATTGCCTACGATGAACTGATTGCCAACGGGATGCAACAGAAAGTGTTCGACCGCGCCAAGGCTATTCTGGACGACCCAGCCTATACCTTTGAGCATATTCAAAAGAATAAATTACCACAATACGCCGCCGATTTCGCCGAGATCTATACCAAAGCCTGGGCTAAAATTCTGGGTACGCCCGACATGACGCCCGAAAAGGCGCTGGTGCTGATGCAGAAGATGAAACCAGTGATGGAAGAAAACCTGGTTTGGTTTGGCTATCATGGCAGCGGACCCGAACGGCAGCCCGTGGCGTTCTTCATCATGCTGCCCGAACTGAACCAGTATTTCAAGCACGTAAATGGCAAAATGGATCTGCGCGGTAAGCTGACTTTCCTGTACCACAAGCTGTTCAAACCGACCAACAAAGCCTTCGGCGTCATCTTCGGTGTGGTGCCTGATTTCCAGGGAAAAGGTATCGAGTCGGCCATTGCCATTGCCTACCCAACGCGCGAAGCCTGGGGTGGCAAGAAGCACCAGTTCAGCCAGTTGGAACTGAACTGGATCGGCGATTTCAACGTGCGGATGATCCGCTTCTCGAAAATGCTCGGTGGCAAAGTAGTCAAACGCCACATCACCTACCGCTACCTCTTTGACCGTGAACAAGAATTCAAACGGCATAAAGTGATCTGACAGGCCCAGAACGTACAAATTACAAACCAGGCTACACGTTGAGCACTGTTCATAAACATTGATAACTGAATAATTGAGCAATATGAGTTTACTTACCGTGGGTTCGGTCGCGTTCGACGCCCTGGAAACCCCCTTCGGCAAGACCGACAAAATCATTGGCGGCGCCGCTACCTACATTACCCTGTCGGCTTCGTACTTCACCAAAGAAAATAACCTGGTGGCCGTTGTTGGCGACGATTTCCCGCAGAGCATGATCGACACGCTGGTCAGTCACGGCGTGAACGTCGACGGGTTGGAGATTCGGAAAGGAGAGAAAACGTTTTTCTGGTCGGGCAAGTACCATAACGACATGAACTCGCGCGATACCGTAGAGGTGCAGCTCAACGTGATGGAGAATTTCGATCCGGTCATTCCCGAGGCGTACCAGAACTGCCGGTACCTAATGCTGGGCAACACGGCCCCGGCCATTCAGCATCTGGTGATCAAACGCCTGACAAATCGACCGAAGCTGATTGTGCTCGATACGATGAACCTCTGGATCGAGATTGCCAATGCCGACCTGAAAGCCCTGCTTCCCGATGTAGACGTGCTGGTACTGAACGATGAAGAAGCCCGCCAGCTAACCGGCGATTACTCGCTGGTGCGGGCCGCCGCGACCATCAAAAGCATGGGCCCCAAAACGGTGATCATCAAGAAAGGCGAACATGGCGCCCTGCTCTTCCACGACGATCGCATCTTTGCGACGCCAGCCCTGCCGCTGGAAGAAGTATTTGACCCAACCGGCGCGGGTGACACCTTTGCGGGCGGCTTCATCGGTCACCTCGCCAAAACCGACGACATTTCCTTCGACAACATGAAGCGGGCAGTGATCTACGGATCGGCCATGGCGTCGTTCTGCGTCGAGAAATTCGGGGCCGAGCGCATCCTTAACCTGTCTCCCGAAGAAATTCAGGACCGCGTCGATCAGTTCGTGAAGCTGTCGGCGTTTAGCGTGGAGATGTAGGGAAGTTAGAAAACAGAGAAAGGGCAAAGAGACAGGTTCTCTTTGCCCTTTCTCTGTTTTACACATGACAAGTAAGCGCTACGTTATTGAGCAGGTTCTATCAACTTTAGATTTAAACGAAGATGAGCGAGATGAATAATCTGATGACCTATCAGGATTTCGTTGGAAGCGTTGTATACAGTGCTTCGGACCGGATTTTTCACGGCAAGATTGAGTTTGTGGTCGATCTGGTCACCTTTGAGGGAAGCAGTGTGGAAGAACTGGAACAGGCTTTTAAAGAAGCCGTAGATGACTACATTGCTCTTTGTGAAGAACTTGGCAAATCGCCGGAAAAGGCCTTCGCGGGTACGTTCAACGTACGAATGAAGCCGGAGCTACACCGAAAAGCGGCAATTAGATCGCTGGAAAAAGGCGTTTCGCTTAATCAGTTCGTCAATGAAGCCGTAACACGGTATGTCTCGTCGACGGGAAGGTAAAAACAAAGCATGTCGCTCAATCAGGCTTTCTCATTACCTTTGCCTCATTAATCTTTCAGGGGTGCCTTATAACAACGGGCTGAGATTATACCCATAGAACCTGTACACGGGTAATGCCGCAGCAGGGAATGTAACAATGAGTTCACGTCTCAAAGTCCAGGGTTCAAAGTCGCGCTGCAACACTATCACAGGATGGTTAATTGGCAGCGCGACTTTGAACCCTGGACTTTAGACGGTGAACTCTCCATCTTCCACCCCGATAGGCTTGGCCCCTACGCCTTATCGTTAACCGTTTGTGTCACCATGACCAACGCAACGACCTATCGTTTTGCCGCCACGCTTTTGCTGTGGTGTGTGTTTCAACTGCCCGTCTGGGCACAATCACTTACCCTCTCCGGCACGGTTCGGGAGGCCGACGGCAGCCCGCTTCCCGGCGTTGCCATTACCATCGACGGATCGCTGAAAGGCACCAATACCGATGCAGTCGGCGCGTTTCGGCTTACCAACCTTCGCGCAGGTACGTATCAGGTACGCGCCTCGCTGGTTGGTTACGAAGCCATTGATCAGTCGGTTACCTTACCCACAAACGAACCCCTTGCCCTACGTTTACAGCAGAGCCAGGTGGTTATGGACGAAGTAGTGGTACTGGCCACGCGGGCCAATGAGAAATCGGCCATTGCGTATACTAACGTGACAAAGCGCGACCTGACCAGGCTCAATCTGGGTCAGGATCTGCCCCTGCTGCTGAACTTCACGCCCTCAGTCGTCACCACGTCTGATGCGGGCGCGGGCGTGGGCTATACAGGCATCCGTATTCGCGGTTCCGATGCCACGCGGGTCAATGTAACGCTCAATGGCATTCCCTACAACGACGCCGAATCGCAGGGAACCTACTGGGTGAACATGCCCGATTTTGCCTCGTCGGTCAATAGCGTGCAAATTCAGCGGGGCGTGGGTACGTCGACCAATGGGGCCGGTGCCTTTGGGGCCAGCGTCAATGTGCAGACCAACGCGTTACAGAAAGATCCGTATGCCGAAGTGAACCTGTCGGGCGGGTCGTTCAATACGCGTCGGGCTACGGTACAGGCCGGAACCGGCCTGATGTCAGGGCACTTCGTAGTGGATGCGCGGCTGTCGAAAATTGCGTCTGATGGCTACATCGACCGGGCGTCGTCGGATCTGAAATCGTTTTATCTGTCGGGCGGGTATTATAACCAGAAAAGCTTCGTTCGGCTAAATGTCTTTTCCGGGCAGGAAAAGACGTATCAGGCCTGGAACGGCGTGCCGCAGGAAATGCTGGCCACCAACCGGACGTACAACGAATTTACCTATCCGAACCAGACCGATAATTACCAGCAGGATCAGTACCAGCTGATCACGTCGACTGAACTAAGCCGAAAGTGGCGCGCTAACGTGTCGCTCTTTTATACGAAAGGCCGGGGGTACTACGAAGAATTCAAGCAAAACGACAGGCTGAGCAAGTACGGTCTGCCCAGCGTTGTCATTCGTGATTCAACTGTTAGCCGATCGAACATTGTACGCCGCCGCTGGCTGGATAACGATTTTTACGGCACCGTTTTCTCGTTCGACTACGACAACAAGAACCGGCTGACTGCCAACCTCGGCGGGGGGCTGAACAAGTACCAGGGTAAGCACTTCGGCGAGGTCATTTCAGGGCAGTTCGTACCCACAACGCCCTACCGCTACTATGAAGACGACGCGACAAAGACGGACGTAAACGTCTATGGTAAAGCTTTTTATCAGTTCACCCCCAAGCTGAACGCCTATCTCGATTTGCAGGTCCGTTCGGTCAACTATTCGTTCCGGGGCTTTAATAGTCAGTTGAAGAATGTACAGCAGCAGGCTTCGCTGACGTTTTTCAACCCTAAGGCGGGGGTAACCTACACCGTCAACGACCGGACTACTGCCTATGCATCGTTTGGCGTGGGCAACAAAGAGCCCAACCGCGACGATTACACCCAATCGACGCCGGGAAGCCGACCGCTGCCCGAAACACTGCACGATCTGGAGGCTGGCGTAAAATCCCGTACCGACCGCATAGCCCTCAGCCTGAACGGCTACTTCATGAACTACCGCAACCAGTTGGTGCTCAACGGCGCGATTAACGATGTGGGGGCCTTTAACCGAATCAACGTACCGAGCAGCTACCGCGCCGGGGTCGAGGTTGAAGCCACCACGCTGCTGACGAAGCTCTTGCGCTGGAATGTGAACGGTACATTTAGCCAAAACAAGATTCGGAACTACACGCAGTTTTTTGACACCGATACCGGTCAGGAAGCCCGCCAGTTTGCGCAGACAGACATCGCGTTTTCACCCAACGTGATTGTTGGCTCACAGCTATTGCTCACAGCAGCTAAAGGGTTGGAAATTGGCTTTTTATCAAAGTATGTAGGGCAGCAGTTTCTGGACAACACCAGCAGCAGCGACCGGAAACTGAACGCTTATTTCGTAAACGATCTCAGGTTTATCTACAGCCTGAAGCCGACCTTTGCGAAGGAAATTGTGTTCACCCTGCTCGTCAACAACCTGTTCAACGAACTGTACGAATCGAACGGCTACACGTACGCTTACCTCAGCGAAGGCCGCCTCGACTCCTACAATTATTACTACCCACAAGCGGGCCGGCAATGTACTGGCGGGGGTGAGGGTGAAACTTTAGAGTTACGATTTACGATTTACGAAGTACGATTTGGCGCTGCCTTCAACATACAGGATGGCTAGCAGAGCCAAATCGTACTTCGTACATCCGTAAATCGTAATTCCTTTGGTTCGCTTTTTCAACGAAGACATCGACTATAAACTGCCGCAGAAGCTGGCGGCGAAAAAATGGCTCACGGCGCAGGCTAAGGCTGAGGGTCACGCCATGGGCGATCTAAACTATGTATTCTGCTCAGACGAGTACTTATTACAGGTCAATCGCGAGCACCTCGAACACGACTATTACACTGACATTATTACGTTCGATAACCGCGAGTTCGACGACGACCCCATTGAGGGAGATATCTTCATCAGCGTCGAACGTGTAGCCGACAATGCCGCCCAACTTGGTGTAACGCCCGAGCAGGAAATGCGCCGCGTACTGGCCCACGGCCTGTTGCACCTCTGCGGATACGGCGACAAAACCGAAGCCGACCAGGCGGTAATGCGCAGCAAGGAGGATGAATGGCTGACTGTTTTTAGCTGAACCCCACTCTAAACACCGTCCAGCCATCGGGTTCGGTGCGGAGAGAGAACGCAAACCCATGATTGAGCAGTATTTCGCGGGTGAGCGTCAGGCCGATGCCCTGGCCGGTGGTTTTTGTACTGAAGAACGGATTAAACAGGTTCGTGGCCGTTTCATCAGAAATGGACTGGCCATTATCGCGGATGAGCAGCTCGTGTTCAGTCAGCACAATCTCGACTGACTGCCCTTTCCGACAGGCTTCCAGCGCATTCTTCACTACGTTGACGAGTACCTGCTCCATCTGGGACACATCGATTAACCGATTCACCGGCTACCTCTGGCAGTGTTAGTGTTAGTGAAACACCCCGCTCGTTTGCCTGCGGCTGCATCAGACTCATCACATCGTGCAGCAAGTCGGGAACATTTGTAGGTACAGGGTTGGGCACCGGTAGCCGCACCACATCGGCGAAACGGCGCATGAACTGGTTCAGCCGATCATTCCGCTCGATGGCTACGCGCACGGCCTTCCGCACATCGGGGTCTGTCACGTCGGGCTCGGCAATGTGCAGAATGGAGTTGACAGCACCAATCGAATTATTGACCTCATGGGCCATCATCCGGATCACCTTACCATACGCCTTCTTCTCTGTTTCGATAATCTCGGCCGTCAACTCTTCAATAACTAAAAACTGCCTTGGAAACCCCCGGTCGATGAATTGGCCGCGCATGGCCCGGTAGGTTTCAACGCCCGTGAGTTTGACGGTCTGCGGCTGATCGGGGGGTAAATCGATCAGGCGGGTCAATAACGGATGGCCAATGGCCGACAGCGACTTACCGAGCAGGGCATTGTCGGGTCGGTTCAGCAACGCACGGGCTTTTGGATTGACGGCCGACAGGCGCTCGTCGAAATCAAAAATGAGGAGCGCAATGGGAGCCGCTTCAACCAGTTTGTTCAGAAAAAACTGCTGCTCCGCCTGCCGGGTACGTTCCTGCCGAAGCTGATCGATCATCAGGTTATAGACCTGAATCAGTCCGTCTACTTCCTCGTTACCGGTCTCTACGAACTTAATGGTGAAATCTTTGTCACGAATGGCCTCGATGCCTGATGCGATAAACGCGGCTGGTTGCCGAAATGACTGATACAGACGGGCGGCGATGTACAACGACAGCGCAATCAGCACTTCCGACGCAATAAAGAGCGGTTTATTCTCCTTCAGCAATTGAAACGTCAGGCCGATTAGCACGGCATGAACAGCACCCATGTAAAGCAGGTAACGGGTTTGAAATTTCATACAATTAAGGATACGCGCTTTCGCTATATTGTCTGATAAAAAACTGTCCCGATAGGTTTCTCTGTCATCCCGACGACAGGAGCGGTTCGCCGTTGCGAGATCGTGGCGTTCTAATGAAAGAATCTGTCTGCTTCAACAGGAACGCCACGATCTCGCAACGGCGAACCGCTCCTGTCGTCGGGATGGCAAAAGCGCTGCTTTTCTACTTGTTTTAAGACTACTAAACCCCACTCTTACCAACGGACCGTCGCCTTTTTATAACGCAGGCCGCGCTGGGAACCAGCGCACTGCTAGCCGCCGAAGCATCGCCCCTCGTGGCGCTTTCCGAACCCCGAAAGCTGGGAATCGCGCTGGTAGGCCTGGGTACGTATAGTACGCTTCAGCTAGCGCCGGCTCTTCAGCAGACCGAGCGTTGCCAGTTGGCTGGCATTGTGACGGGAACGCCAGCCAAAGCGCAGGAATGGATGCAGAAATATACCATTCCGAAAGAGAATGTCTATAACTACCAGACCTTCGACCGCATTGCCGACAACCCCGCCATTGACATTGTGTATGTTGTGCTGCCCAATTCAATGCACGCTGAGTACGTTATTCGCGCGGCAAAAGCGGGCAAGCACGTCATCTGCGAAAAACCGATGGGCCTCAACGTGCGTGAGTGCGAGCAAATGATTCAGGCCTGTCGGCAGGCGGGTGTCAAGCTGTCGGTTGGCTATCGGCTCTACTTTGAACCGCATCATCTGGAGGTCCGCCGCCTGGCGCAATCGAAGGAACTAGGTACGGTGAAGTTGATGGAAACGGCGCTTGGCTTTTCCATGGCCGACCCCAAATCGTGGCGGCTCAACAAGCAAATGGGTGGTGGCGGGGCCATTATAGATCTGGGCGTTTATGCCGTTCAGGGTGCGCCCCGCACCATCGGCGAAGATCCGGTTGCCGTTACGGCGCAGGGCTTTGTTCGGGATAAAACGGTGTTTAAAGACATTTACGAGGGTATGTTTTTCCAGATGGAGTTTCCGGGAGGCGCACTGTCGAATTCAACCACCACCTATACGTCCTACGTCGACCGGCTGTACGCCACAACGGACTATCAATGGTTTGGGCTGCAACCTGCTTTCAACGCAACCGGTGCCCGAGGTGACTCTTCGACAGGCAAGATCGAACTGACCACCCCGCCTTTCCAGCAAATCAGGCAGATGGATGCATTTGCCGCCAACATTACGGATAACACCGAACCCATTGCATCGGGGGCCGAAGGGGTGAAAGACCTCCGTATCATCGAGGCCATTGTACGGGCTGCTGACACCGGTCGCCGTATTGAAATCGACTGGAAGCGGGTGTAGTGGACTGATTGCCTATTCATCAGCATTATACGCAATGCCGTACTTTTCCAGCCGCCGGTAGAGGGCAAAGCGCGTGATGCCCAGCGCCCTGGCTACATTGCCGACCCGGTTGTGGTGAAACGCCATGGCCCGTTCAATCATCTGCCGTTCAACCTGATCGAGCGTCATGCTTCCCACCGGTGGCAGTGCCAAAGACGGATCATGCTGGCTACCCGCCGTCTGGGCATGACGGGTAAGGTGCTTTTCAAAATCGTCAACGGTCAACGTATCACCGGGGGCAAGGAGAACGGCCCGCTCGACCACGTTTTTCAACTGGCGGATATTACCGGGTAACGGGAGGTCTCTTAACCAGTGCAGGGCCTCTTTACTCACTTGCAAGGTGGGGCGGCCATACAGCGCCTTCAGGTTGTCGGTGAAGAACTTCACCAGCCGGGGAATGTCAGCAGGGCGTTCGCGGAGGGCGGGCAGGCGCACCGTGATGAGGTTGATGCGGTAGAACAAATCTTCGCGGAACGTACCCAGCCTCACCATCTCTTCCAGATTGCGGTTGGTGGCGCAAATTACCCGCACATCCACCGTTCGGGGTTTGCTGCTCCCTAGCGGATCGAAGGTACGGTCCTGCAATACCCGGAGTAGCTTCACCTGCGAAGCCGGATCAAGATCACCGATCTCATCGAGGAAAATGGTGCCGCGATTGGCCAGCTCAAACCGGCCGATTCGGTCAGCTTTGGCGTCGGTAAAGGCTCCGCGGACATGGCCGAATAGTTCGCTCTCGAACAAAGTGCTGGAGATGCCACCGAGGTTAACCTTCACAAATGGCTGGCGTCTGCGGCGGCTGTTCTGGTGAATGGCTTCGGCGATGAGTTCTTTCCCCGTTCCGCTTTCGCCCGTAATCAGCACGGGCGCGTCTGTGGAGGCTACTCGCCCGACCGTCGTTAGCACGTCGAGCAACTTAGGGTCTTCCCCCACGATGTTATCGAACTGGAATTGCTCGTTCAGTTGCCGCCGACCAACGGACACCTGTTCTCCACCGGCCAGTCTAATGGCCGTTCGCACCGACTGCACCAGGTGTTCGTTCTGCCAGGGCTTGGTAATAAAATCAGTAGCCCCGGCTTTCATACCCTGCACGGCCAAGTCGATACTGCCCCAGCCCGTAATGAGCAGCACAGGCACGTTGGGTAACCGTTCCCGAATGTACCGAAGCAGCCGTATTCCATCATCGCCCGACGTTTCGACCGAGAAATTCATATCCAGCAGAATGGCTTCCGGCGTTTCCTGTTCCAGGGCTTCCCGCGCCTCAAACGGCCCATCGGCAACGCGCACAGCATAGCCTTCTCTCCTGAAAAGGAGCGAAAGAGAGGTCTGAACAGCAATATCGTCGTCGATGATGAGCAGCATGGGTCAAGCTAACCCTATAAGGTTTCTAAAAACCTTATAGGGTTGGAAATTAGTCTTCATGCAGGGCCACGGCAGGTTGAATAGTGGTCGCCTGACGGCTGGGGAAGAGGGCGCAGAGCGTAACGAGCAGGTACACAATGACAACGGCGATAAGGATAGCCATAAGATACACCCGGGCATCGAGGTCAAAGACATTGAGCAACGGAAACTGACCAGCCAACACCAGCCCGAGCACGATAGCAAAAGTAGCCAGTACCCACATTTCGCCTACAAACTGCCGTGAAATGCTGCCTTCGGTAGCCCCTAACGCCCGGCGCAGGCCTATTTCACCACGGCGTTTGGTGATGCTTACGTTCAATACGCCAAACAGGCCCAGGGCTACGTTGATGAGCAGGAAGCTGCACACGATCAGGAAAATAATAACCGGTACCAGGGTGATGTTATGCTGATTTTTCCGCGAATCGACGAGGTGATCGACTTCAACGCTCCAGCCAGTCAGCATGGCGGTAATCGCCTTTACCAGCTTAGCCTCGAACAGGGCGTCGGTTCCGGGTTTTACCCGAATCAGGATCTTGTTGTTATACTTATCGTTTTTATCGATCAGATGAAACAGGGCAGGCGTATTGGTCATGAATTCACCTTTCGCTTTAAAGTTTTCTACAACGCCCACTATTCGCCACTGACCCGACAACCCGTCGATTTTATCATTATTGCCAACCACTTTCCCAAGTGGATCTTCATCGTCAAACAGGGCTTCTTTTGCCTTTTGATTGATGACAATAGGCCGATATTTGCTCACATTATCAGCGCTTGTATACCATTTACCCGATACCACCTTCATGTTGAGGGTAGCAACAAACTGCTCATCGGTCATATAAAAGTCGGTGAGGGCTTTTCTCTTGCCATATTCAATGGAATTATTCATTGAATTGGCCGAAAAAGGTGAGTTATTGCTCATGCGCGAGACGGATTCCACCTCCTGATAAGTTTTCAAACGCTGGACAACCTGCTGCACTTTTTCGGCAAGTGCCGTTGTATCCTGATTATTATTCAGGCCAATAGCCCAGACATTTTCGTATGAGAAGCCTAGTGGTTCGCTGTAATTCCTGACGTTGTGCACGATCAGCGATGCCAGGCCGAAGAGCACCATAAACGAGGCCCAGATCTCAACAATCAATAGTGAGTGAGCCCGCTTCTTATTCCAGATTAATTTAAACAGATGACGTATCATGGTGATTGATCGGTTAATAAACGTCTGGCCTTAGGCCTTGAGGGCTTCAGCAATATTGAGTTTCGACATGCGTAGGGCCGGTAGCACGCCCGACAGCAGGCCGAAAACCAGGCAAACCAGCACACTGACCAGGAATACAGTCACATTGATCGTCAGGTCGGCATGGGCAATCCAGCCGCTGTTGTTGATCAGGTTGATGACGATCAGGGTTAGCACCAGCGCAATGGCTCCACCGATAAAGGTGATGAAGATATTTTCGACGATAAACTGCCATAGCAGAGTACGAACCGGCGCGCCGAACGCTTTACGGATACCGATCTCCGAGGCTCTTTCCAGTATTCGGCTGATGTTTATGTTGACCAAATTGATGGCGGGAAGGCCCATAAGCATCAGCATAATAAAACCGATCACGCCGTAAAAAATAGTCTTCATGCCGGAATTTCCGTCTAAAATGGTACCCAGTAAATTTTCCAGGTATGGCTCACTTTTAACGATCAGCACCGAATACTTGAACCCATCCTGATTACCGGGTAGCGGAATACGCCTGATGTTACTCTGGAACTCCTCGTTGATAGCCACCATAGTCTGGTTATCCTTCGCCAGGGCAATAGCAATATAATTGCCCCGCATCCCTGTGCGCTGATAATTACTTTTCGGGGCTGTGTACGGAAAATACACGTCGGCGTAAGTAAATACCCGTGTAATGGGGCTGCCTTTTACCACACCAATTACCCGGTAATTGATATTCTCGATCTCAATGTTTTTCCCGACCACAGACGCCTCTCCACTACCGAAATACTGGCTCCTGAAATCATCGGTAATTACGGCTACGTAATCCCCATTCTTGATGTTCTGCTCATTGTAGGGCTTACCATCCAGAAAAGAGAAATCGGTTACCTGCCAGAAATCAGCATCGGTGTATTTGGTATACAGGTTAATTTTCTGAGACCCCACGTACGCATTCGACGTGTTGAATATAGAACAGATCGTAACCCGCTCCGGCGTTTTGAGCGATTTAGCGTGCTCGGTCAGAAACCGGAAGCTCATCGGCCCCTGATTCCGTGACGTACGCGACGAATCGGTCTGGGTCATCATCTGAATATAGATCGACCGATCGCGCCTTGTTTCAGGGTAGTGACTCCCAAACAGATGGTCGAGAAACGAGGTCAGCACCATGAGCACCGTTAGCGTAAGGCTGA
Source organism: uncultured Cytophagales bacterium (assembly GCA_963750355.1). Lineage (GTDB taxonomy): Bacteria > Bacteroidota > Bacteroidia > Cytophagales > Spirosomataceae > Fibrella. The sequence goes on from CAVVQL010000006.1 coordinate 129,211, forward strand.
TGCCAAAGAGGGTAATGAAGGTATAGAACGGATGCCGCAGCAACACCTTCCAGGCGATTTTTATGTAGTTGAGCAGCATAGCCTTAAGCGAGTTGAAGTATAGAGTCTCCTACCATGGCCCCGTCGAAGAGGCGAATAAGCCGGTGCGTCTTTTTTGCCATTGTCTCATCGTGCGTCACCATCACAATCGTGCTGCCTTCGGCGTTCAGCTGCTGAAGAATCGCCATAATTTCGTTGCCCATGGCACTATCGAGGTTACCCGTCGGTTCATCGGCCAGAATAATGGACGGGCGCCCCACAATGGCGCGGGCAATGGCTACGCGTTGCTTCTGCCCGCCCGAAAGCTGACCGGGAAAGTGCTTCATGCGGTTGCTCAGCCCTACCTTTTCCAGGGCTTCCTGCGCCAGTTGCCGCCGCGAGGCCCCGGTAGCATCGCCTTTCCGGTACAGCAGCGGGATCTCTACATTGTCGAGCACCGACAGGTCGTTGATGAGGTGGAAGCTCTGGAAGATGAAACCGATATTCTGATTGCGAAGCCGGGCCAGTTCCTTATCCCGGTACTGCGTCACGGCCTGTCCGCCAATCTCTACCTGCCCGCTGCTGGGCGCGTCTAACAGGCCCATCAGGTTCAGCAACGTAGACTTACCGCAGCCACTCGGGCCCATAATGGAGATAAACTCTCCCCCCTGAATAGTCAGGTTAATGTTTGTCAGTGCCAGTGTTTCGATGGTGCTGGTGCGATACACTTTCTCGATGTTTTTAAGCGTAATCATAAGGCGTAGCGGATTTTCTGGTTCGTGTCAAAATCGTAAAGGGTCAACAGGCGGAGTGTGTAGTACGACTGCCAGTAGTCGCGAAGGGCCACGATGGCATCACGCCGGGCGCGGTCTTTATCCTGCGTGGCAATGCCCAGGTCGGTCACGGTCAGGTCGCTGAGCCGAAACCGTTCCTGCGCAATCTGGTAGCGGGTCTGGGCAATCTGGTCGGCTTCGGCGGTGAGTTTCACCTGCTGGCGAAGCATGTCCAGCAGGGTTACCTGGGTGTAGATCTGCTGCTCGAACGTGCGTTTCGCCTGCTCCACCGTTTGCACCGTCAGCTGCTGATTGGCGCGGGCCGTTTCAGTGCGTGCCCGCGCCCGGCCCCAGGTCATAATGGGCACGATAAACTGAAGCTCAACCGATTGACGATCCTGCGGGTGAATGTAGACGTCGCCTGGCCGATTACCCCGGTTTGTTAGCCCAAAATCGGCGTTTAAGCTGGCGTTCAGGCCGTTTTCCTTGCGGGCCTTTTCAACCTCCCGGTCGGCTTCAAGTCGTTTGCGCTGAAAGGCAATGGCATCTGACCGGTTGGCAAACGCTTCGGCCAGGGCCTGCTGCAGGTCAATGGTAAAGGCTGGTACCTGATCGGGAATAGCCAGTTCAACGGCGCGTATCTGGCTGCTACTGACCTGTATGTTAATGAAGGCCCGCAGTTTCAGCGACGCCACTTCGGCGCTTTGCCGGGCCGACGCCAGGTCTTTACGAGCGTTTAATACGCTGAGTTGCAATTGCAGCAGATCGTTGCGCGACAGTTTACCCAGTTCCAGCTTGTGTTTGGCTATGGTATAGAGCGTGTCGTTGTTAGCGCGGTTCGTTTCGGCAATTTGCAGATTCACCTGCGCCACCAACAGGTCGAAATACAGGCCGGTTGCATCGAGGGCCACCTGCTCCATCGCCTCAATATACTGCTGGTTGCTCTCCGCGTAGCGCAGCGGCTCAATCTGCCGGTCCCACTTCATGGGGTTGAAGCGAAATAGCGGCTGGCTGATGCCAAAGGCAAACGGGATACCATTGTAGAGGGTCGATTGATTCAAAAAATTGTCGAACCGCTGTAACTGGTGCTGAATGTAGATCGACCCGCCCGTGAGCGGAATATTCTGGCTCAGCGACAGGTTCAGCAGGGAGTTGTTGAGCGATACCGGCTGAAAAGCAACGGTACCGTCGGGTTGCTGTACCTGAATGAAGGAGCGCGTAAAACTGGGGAGTGACCCATTGAGGCTCAACTGAGGGCGAAAATCAGCCAGAAACGAGCGGTATGTCCAGTAGTTTGTCTTTTGCAAAGTAGCCGCCTGCTTACCCGCAATGGATTGTTCGCGAGCCAGATTCACCACATCGTTCAGTGTCAGCTTAAGTGCAGTCCGATGGGTCGGCTGGGCGGTGCTGGGGACGCTGGTAAAGAATAAGCTGCTCGTTATAAGGATGCCTACTAGTTTACAGACGCTCAATCCACGTATTGATTTTTCAGGTACGTTGCTGACGCTGGGCCCTTCGACTCCGCTCAGGGTGACAGGAAGCACAGGTATGTTGATGACGAACTTGAGTGGGATTGTCACCCTGAGCGGAGTCGAAGGGCCCAGCATCAGCAATGCTTTCGCGCTTGCAAAGCTTCCACGAACAAGGCGTTGCCAGAAAGTGACAATCCGAAAAACAATATCCTTTTTCATGGCTTCTTCGGGTCAATGGTGAGTTGTTCCAGATGCTCGTACTCGCTTAGGTCGGTCAGAATTACCTGATCGCCGGGTTGCAGACCACTTTTGATCTCGACCCAATCGAAGTTGGTGAGCCCAATCTCGACTTCCCGCCGACGCGCTACATTGTCGGCCTGTAGTACATAGACATACTGCCTGCGTTTGCCTTTGAAGGCTGGCCCGTTGGCCACGCGAACCGTTTTGGGGCTACGATTCGTAACCACAAATACCTCTACTTTCTGATTGGGTCGCAGCGACGCGTGGTGATTGTCGTCCAGGCCGACGGCGAACCGGATGGTGTTATTCTGCACGGATGGTTTCACCTGGGTGATGAGTCCCCGAAGGTCCGTTTCGTTGATGCGGACAATAACGGGTTGCCCGGCCCGCAGTTGGTCGGCGTAGGTATCAGCGCAGGATGCCTCGACCCGGAAGCTGCCCAGATCAGCTACTTTCGCCAGCATCTCCCCTTCGCTGACCGCCGAGCCGACGTTTTCGTTTACCCAGGTCAGTACCCCCGCCCGGTCGGCCAGAATGTCGGCCTGACGAAGCTTTTGGGCCAAGACCTTAAGGTTGGTGCCTTCGATACGAGCCTGCAACTGCGATTCCCGCAAACTGGCACCCATCGACCGACGATTGTAGTCCAGTTCATTTTCCAGCTGCTTCTTTTCCAGTTGGGCAATGCGCAGCGCGTTTTCGGCACGGGTAACGTCTTCTGGTGTTTGTCCGCCTACTTTCAGCAATCGCCGGGCGTTTTCTACTTCAGCCGATAATTTATTGATATTTAGACTCTTGATCTGGTCGTTCACATCAGCATCGTACAGGTTCTTATCCAGTTTCATCCGAAGCTGCTCGATCCCGTTTTGCTTCAGTGCCAGTTGATCCTGCAATTTGCCATACTCAATCTGCGTCAGCGATTTATCCAGCTCCACAATCGGCTGACCGGGACGTACCCTGGCACCGGGCGTTAGCAGCACCCGCCGGATACTGGCCCGAATGGGGCTGGTTATGGTTTGCTCATAGGCCGGAATGACCTCACCCGTGGCATTGAGCGTATTTTCAACCGGTCCCGTTTGCACAACTGCCGTGCGGATACGAGCGGCTTCGATCGACGTTTTCAGCCAGGTTCGCATCATCGCCACGGTTCCAGCCAGCAGCGCAAGGGCAATCAGGCCAACGAGCCAGGGTTTGCGGCGCGAATTACTAATGATGTCGGGGGCTAAGGCGCGGTCCATAAAGCATAAGCGTTCTACCTAGTCTTTATGCCAAGGCCGTGCCACGCAGTAATGCACTGATAGCAAGTGTATTACCTTAACAGGGCACCATATAGCCTGTGTGAATTAGCACACTATGTGCGAATTCGCACAAGTTGAGGTCCTTCCCTGGTGACGAAAAAGCTAACGGACGGTAAACTATGGGCTAATGTGCTTTTGCAGGTAGTTTCTCACCATCAAGTTTTCACCTTAGCGCTGGTAGCAATCGTATGGATTATTTGAAATGGGGCATTATTGGTTGCGGCGACGTCACCGAAGTAAAAAGCGGCCCGGCTTTTAAAAAAGTAGCTCACTCAACGGTAATGGCCGTAATGCGGCGGGATGCCCACAAAGCGGCCGACTATGCCCAGCGACACGGGATACCAACCTGGTACACGGATGCCGACGCCCTGATTACTGATCCCGAAGTAAATGCAATTTATGTGGCTACCCCGCCCGATAGCCATGCCGACTACGCCATTCGGGCTATGCGGGCTGGTAAACCGGTGTATGTTGAAAAACCAATGGCGTTAACTGCGGCTGAGTGCGACGCCATGAATCGGGTCAGCCGGGAGACGGGCGTTCCGCTTTTTGTTGCTTTTTACCGCCGGGCACTCCCCTATTTTCTGAAAGTAAAAGAGCTGGTCGACACGAATGCAATTGGCGACATCCGCTCCGTCTGCATTCAGTTAAACTGGCAACCCGATGACCGGGAAGTTGGTAAACAACCGGGCTGGCGGGTTTCACCGGCAATTTCAGGGGGCGGGCTTTTTCATGACCTCGCGGCTCATCAGTTCGACTTTCTGGAGTTTGTGCTTGGCCCCATTAAATCAGCGAGTGGCATTGCCCGTAATCAGGCGGGACTGTACCCCGCCGATGATAACGTCGTGGCCCTATTTGAGTTCGAGTCCGGCGTGTTGGGAACTGGAAGCTGGTGCTTTACCGTGAATAAGGAACAGCGCCTCGAACAAACGCAATTGATTGGCTCAGGAGGCAAAATCTCGTTCTCCTTCTTCGAGAACTTTGTCATTACCGTAGCTACGGCAACGGGGTCTGAACAGCTCACCGTTCCCTTCCCCGAACACGTACAACAACCACTGATTCAGCTGATCGTCGACGACCTGCGTGGGGGTATTCCAAGCCCCAGCACCGGCGAGACCGGTGCCAGAACCAGCCGTATCCTCGACTGGGTAACCGCCGCCTCACGTCAATGAGATAATTGATACCGCCTGAAAACGAAGATGACCGGGCTGTCTAGTCCGGTCATCTCGTTGTGTTGAATTAGCTGACGTTTAGAACGTGGCAACGCTCAACCGACCGCCTGTAACGCATTGTCCTGATAGCGAAGGAGTTGCAACAGCCGCCGCCAATACAGCTGCCTTGATCTGAGCGGCTGTTTCCGTTGGGTGTGTCGATCTATACAACGCAACGGCTCCGGTCACATGAGGTGTTGCCATCGACGTACCGTTGTACGACGCGTAGCCAGACGTACCACTTGAGGTTGGCACGGTCGACCAGATTCCTGAGCCAGGTGCGCCAATATCAACCTTTGTTGCGCCATAGTTTGAGAAACTTGACCGTGCCCCAGCTGAGGTGATGGAGGCTACAGCGATGATGTTCGCGTTCGGATAGTTCGACGGGTAGTTAGCCACCGCATCGTTGTTGTCGCCAACCCCGTCAGAACCACCGTTACCCGCTGCGGCGACAAACAGAATATTTGCGGTATTGGCCCGGCCAATAGCATCCTGCAAGGCCTGCGAGAAACCACCGCCTCCCCATGAGTTATTACTAGCGACAATGTTGAGGCCGTGCCGGTTCTTCATATCGGTCAGGTAATCAATGGCTTTGATGGCATTGGCGCTGGTACCGCCATTGGCACCTAAAAATTTCAGGCCAATCATTTTTACATTCCAGCAAACCCCGGCAACACCAGCCCCATTACCGCCTACAGCACCAATAGTACCGGCTACGTGCGTACCGTGATCGTCCGACGGGCCATCGTACACCGAGGAATTGTTGGCGGCAAAATCCCAGCCATTTATGTCATCGATATAGCCGTTACCATCGTTATCTTTTCCATCGGCGGTCTCGAACGGATTAACCCATTTATTCGCTGAGAGGTCGGTATGCGTAGTCATCCAGCCTTCATCAATGATGCCGACAATAACACTGCTAGATCCGGTTTTGTTAGCTGCCCAGGCCGTTGCTGCCTGGCTGCCATACTGGTTGGCGGGCGATGTGCTGGGGCCATACATGCCCCATAGCGACCCGTTGGTGAAGTACGGATCGTTCGAGGTCGCGTCAGTGGTATAGATGTAATTGGGTTCGGCGTACTCAATCTCAGGCATTGCCTTCAATTGGCTTACAGCCTCCATCACCTCCACCGACGTAGTAGCCAGAACAAGGCCGTCCTTATCCCCCGCTTTCTCCATCATTTTCGTCAGAATCTTTTCTGCCTTACTAACCTTCATTTTGTCGAGTGCTTTAAGCACTTTCTCATTATCTGTCCCGCTCTTGAACTTGATGAGCACTTCGCCAGCTACATAGTCGCCATTGGCGCCAACACGCGCCTGACCAGTGCCAGCTTGAGTAGGAAGAAGATCAGCTTGTGGCTGGCAACTGTATAGCAGACCGCAACAAACCAGTGACGCTAGCATGCGCCGACTAACGTTGTAATTACTTTTCATTTTGATTAGTTGATAAATGGTTAACGCACACAACTTATGAATTATAATCCATTTATCGATGCCCGTCATAGACAAATGAGCATGTAAACATCAATTTTTCCGATCTATTCTGCTGCATTTCTACCAATATCAGAATAAAGTATATGTAATTAGGTAAAAATCAGACGAACTCCTGCCAGGAGATGAGGCCTATGGCCAGTACAGCGAGGGCAAGACCTGCTTTATTGATTGGAAGTAGGGCTTCCCGGAAAAAAAGTGCCGCTACGCCCGCCGCCACCAGAATAACCCCAATGTTATACAGCGGATACACCAGCGCCCCGTTTCCGCTAAAGGCCGACAAGGCCAGCACAAGGGTGTAGAAACTCAGGAAATTAGGCACCCCCAGCGTAACGGCACCTATCAGATTCTGTACGTCAACCCGCTCGTTACTCCGCACCAGCCGGTAAACAAGCAAGACCAGTCCGGCCGCAATAGCCCCAACCACCATTGTCAGCGTCACCACAACCGGATGTTGGCCCGGCGCATCGACGCCCGGCGTGGATGCGCCGGACGTCGATGCGCCGCTGGCAATGTACCGGACGTTCATGTAATTGATCATGGTGTTGGTAAACCCATACATCAGAAATACCGCAACGGGCAGCAAGGCCGCCCGACCCGCCGTTTGCACTACACCTTGCTGGTCGGTATCACTTTTCCGGTAGGTACTCATCGCTACAGCCACAATGGCCAGCACCAGCCCCAGGTAATTCAAGGCATCGAACGGTCGGCCACCGCTCCGTAAAATGAACAGGCTAACGCAGACCGGAATAACCAGCGACAGGTTATTGGCCAGCGAGGTAGCCGTGATGCCATTCCGCTGGGTAGACGCCCCCGACAGTAGAAACGTAATCACAAAGGCTACGCCAATACCCAGGGCTACCCACGTCCAGGTTTGGCTGAAGTCAAGCGAGAAGGTAACGCCGGCAGGTAATAGCATGTACCCAGTCAGGAAACAGACAATGTAGTTGAGACTGATGGCCTGAACGGTGTTTACGTTGTAACGCGGAAACAAGCGGAAATTGAGGAGCAACATCACCGAGAGCAGGATGCTGGCGAGGAGGTAGATCATTTTTCGGGTCGAACTAAAGAGGCGCGGCAAGATACGCCGCATCTTTGCAGAAAAGCGTACCGATCCAGATAGGGTGCCGACGCCTTAACCATACACACATGACTCTCGACGGTAAAACAATTATCATCTCCGGCGCATCGCGGGGCATTGGCCGGGCCACAGCCCTGCTTTTAGCTCAGCATGGCGCAACCATTGTGGCCACAGCCCGTAACGCCGACGAACTCAACGCGCTCGAAGCCGAAGGCAAGGGTAAAATCGTGGGTGTGCCCGGCGACGTAGCCAGCGAAGCCGATATGCAGCACGTGGTTCACACAGCGATTGACCGTTTTGGCAGTATCGACGTGGTGATCAACAACGCGGGCTATGGCGTTTTTAAGAACGTCGACGAGATCACTGTTGAGGAATGGGATTCGGTTATGGCCACCAACGTGAAAGGCACGTTCCTGCTGACCAAAGCCGCTTTGCCCGCCTTAAAAGCGCAGGGTAGCGGCCATATTGTTGTGGTTGCCTCCGACGTAGCCAAGCGCACCTTTGCGGGCGGGTCGCTCTACACGGCCAGCAAATACGCGCAGGAAGCCTTCATGGGCGCACTTCGGAAAGAGGTTCGCCCCCATGGCATCAAAGTGACGGGCATTTACTCCGGCCTGGTCGATTCGCATTTTCACGCCAAAGGGCACGGCCACGAAACCTCGAAAAACTATCTACAGACCGAAGACATGGCCGAATCGATGCTGTTCATTGTCAGCCGCCCCGCCCACGTGGTCATCGATGAGTTTATGGTACACCCGCTTACGCAGGAATACTAGCTGATTTACGATGGACAATTGACGAATTACGGTTTGCGCTGCTACACTCCCATTTGGTAGTCAAGCAGCGCAAACCGTAATTCGTCAATCGTCCATCGTCCATCGTAAGTCCTACTGGCTCCACTCGGTGGGTGTGCGATCCCAGCGGTGGGCTTTTAGCTCGTCCAGCAGTTCGGCGGGTAGAATCTTTCCGTCGCTGGCCGCGCAGTTGGCTTCCACATTCCGAATCTGACGCATACCGGGGATGGTCGTCGCCACATCGGGATTAGCCAGGATGAAGCGAAGGGCCATTTCCGGCATGGTCATGCCCTGCGGAACCAGCGGCTTCAGTGAATCGGCATGGTCAACGCTGCTGTTGAGGTTCTCGGGCACAAAATACGTTGAGCGCCAGTCATTGGCGGGGAAGGTCGTTTCTCTGGTGAACGTACCGGTCAGCGTGCCTTCGTCGAATGGCACCCGGGCAATTACCCCGATGTTCAGCTCGCGGCAGAGCGGGAAGAGGTTGTCTTCCGGGTTCTGGTCGAAGATATTGTAGATCACCTGTACCCCATCGATTAGGCCGGTACGGAGCGTTTCGAGACAGTTATCTGGCTCCCAGCGATTTACCGACAGCCCCCAGGCGCTCACCTTGCCCTGTTGAGTTAACTTCTGAATCGCTTCTTTCCACTCATCGCGATCGGCCCAGGCGTCTTCCCAAACGTGAAACTGCAGCAGGTCGATGGTTTCAACGCCCAGGTTTGCCAGGCTCTTCTCGGTGTATTCGACAATGTAGTCGGCCGGAAAAACGTCATCGATGGAGAACTCCGGTTTCGATGGCCATTTCCGGTTTTTGGGTGGAATCTTCGTGGCTGCGTACAGCTTCTTGTCGGCGTTATTTTTCAATAACTGGCCTAAAATCTGTTCGCTGACGCCCTCAGCATATCCCCAGGCGGTATCGAAGAAGTTGCAGCCCAGTTCAACCGAGCGTTGAAGGGCACGGAGAACTTCGGCCTTATCAGAGCCTGTCCAACCGGCCAGGCCCCACATGCCGTAGCCAATTTCACTCACTTGCCAGCCTGTACGGCCAAATGTTCTGTATTGCATTGGTTACGTTGTTATTTTTTTAGAAAGCAGAAAATAGGTAGCTTATCCCCATGAAAGAGACGTATACCGTTACGATAGGGGCCATCCCCTTCGTGCCGACATTAGTCGATTATTTCAGGACTAAACCCGTAAAACGAGCCTATTTGTTTGGCTCCTACGTGCGGGGTGAGCAGTCGGAAGACAGCGATGCTGCTATTTTGGTTGAGCTTGATTACGAAAATGGGGCCGACTTCTTCGGGTTCATTCAAATGCATGACGAACTGGCTGACCTATTGAAAAAGCCAGTTGATTTACTGAGTGCCAATGGGTTATCAAAGTTCATAAAGCCATACATTGATGCGGAAAAGCAACTAATTTATGCGAATTCCTGATTCACTGGCTTGATTCCAACTCCCATGCTTATTCGCTTTGTACGCATGACATTTCATGAAGATCGTCTGGCGGACTTTCTATCCATTTTTGAGGCGTCGAAGGCGAAAATCAGCGTATTCCCCGGCTGCCAACACCTCGAACTGCTCCGCGACCTCGACCACCCGAATGTCCGGATGACGTATAGTCATTGGCAATCGCCCGAAGCCCTGGAGGCTTACCGCCAGTCTGACCTTTTCAGAACAACCTGGGCCGCCACGAAAGTATTATTCGCCGACAAGCCACTGGCTTATTCAACGGAGACGGTGGAGGTGGTACAGGCTGGTCATTCACTGCCTTAACCACCATGACAAAACGGGAATTCATCAAAACCATGGCCGGTGCCCCGCTTCTGCCCGTCGGCCTCGACAACCTGCTGGCCGGCGTGCGCAACCTACCTGCCGCCGAGCTAGCGCAGGACGAAGCCTTCTGGGCGACCATCAGGCAAGCCTACCAGCTCAAGGCCGATTACATCAATCTCGAAAACGGCTACTACTGCATCCAACCCGAATCGGTGCTGAACGGGTTTATTCAGCACGTGCGCAATGTCAACCGCCAGGGGTCGTATTACATGCGTACCCGCCAGTTCGACGATAAAGCCGCCGCCCGCAATCGCCTGGCCAAACTGGCTGGTTGTTCGCCCGACGAGCTAATCATTACCCGCAACACCACCGAATCCATCGACACGGTGATTGCGGGGCTGGACTGGAAACCCGGCGACGAGGCCATCATGGCCACCCACGACTACGGGGCCATGCTCGATATGTTTCAGTTGCAGGCCCGGCGCTACGGCATTATCAATAAGATGTTAACAGTGCCGTTACACCCATCGTCGGATGAAGAAATTGTCAGCCTGTATGAACGGGCCATTACGCCCAAAACCCGGCTGCTGATGGTTTGCCATATAGTCAACATCACGGGACAGATTCTGCCCGTAAAAAAGATCGTGGCCATGGCCCATCGGCACGGTGTGGAGGTACTGGTAGACGGGGCCCATGCCTTCGCTCAGCTCGATTTCTCCATCCCCGACCTGGGTTGCGATTATTACGCCAGTAGCCTGCACAAGTGGCTGAGCGTACCTATTGGGGCCGGGCTACTCTACGTCAGGAAGGCTACCATCAAAAAGTTATGGCCCCTCTTCGCCGACCTGGGCTACGCCGATGACGACATCAGGAAACTGAATCATACCGGCACGCACCCCGTTCATACCGACCTGGCCATTGCCGATGCCATTGATTTCCACGAAAAGATAGGCATTGCCGCCAAAGAAGCCCGGCTACGTTATTTCCAGCAATACTGGACCAAACAGGTCCGTACCCTACCGAATATCCGGCTGAATACACCCGCCCAACCCGAACGCGCCTGCGCTATTGCCAACGTTGGTGTAGCGGGGATGACACCGGCTGTTTTGGCTAAAACCTTATTGGAAAAGCATACGATCTGGACCGTCGCTATCGACAATCCGGCTGCTGCTGTCCAGGGCGTCCGGATTACACCCAACCTGTACACCTCGTTGGCTGAGTTAGACGCGTTTGTGGCAGCGTTGCGAATCTTGGCAAAGGCGTAACCTTTATAGATCACCTGGTCTGATGATTGACACCCCACATCGGCAATTCGTACCGATGAGCGGATTTTTTGATCAAGTTACTCGTTAATCAGCCATTAAAGACAGATAATCGTTTTTAGAAGAAGCGATTGTATTCCACAGTTAATGAAACCATGCAAATTCCATCTATTCCCACTGATTCGTTGTTAGTTGATGATTTTGAGCACTTTCTGCGCTATCTGGATCGTAAGCCCAGGTTGCCGCTGACGGCGGGCGGCGATCTGAAAGCGGTAGATTTGTGGGCCATCAACGAGCGGGTTAACTACAAAGCCCCCGATTATGTAACGCCCCGCAGCCGGGTAGCCGATTACCCGTTACTAGGCTTCTTCTTTCAGGTAGTTACGGCCAGCCGGTTGTATGTAGTGGTCTATGACAAAATACCTGTGCTGCTAGCCAATGCCGACCGACTGGATACGTACCTGACCCTCACCCAGGAAGAAAAGTACGTGTTCCTCCTCGAAACGGCCTGGTGCTACGTAGACTGGGGTGCGCTCGATGGCGACGGGCGTAGCGGGCACGGAGCCAACTGGTTTCGGGCGGGGCTGGAGAAACTCCTCCAATTTCCGGTGGGTACGTCGGTAAAGCTGTTGGAAGACTGGGCAAGTCGGGGTCAGGAACAAACCATTCCCACCTCCAGTACGTCGACCGCTTATATTCGGGCGGGGTACTGGTTTGGCTGGTATGAGCTTACCGAGATTCAAAAACCGAAGCGGGATAAATATTCGCTTGATCTTGACGGAGCCTCGCTAACCGAGTGGGGTAAGCAATTGCTGCCGTGGCTGCTTCAGGAGCGGCCTTTCCCAGACTGGAATAAACAGGCTACGTTCTATTTCTTTTTCGGCGAAGCGGTAGAGTCAGACGCACAAAGCGAAGAGGTCGTAGACGTGAATACGTTTGCCGATCTGTTTCGCACGCTTTTCGAGGAGCCGGAGCTGGTAAGCCTGTACCCGATCAACGCCAACCCGCCCACAGGTACGTTCTGGATTCGGGCCGAACTGCCTACCCTCAAGGTATCGCGCACCATAGCCCTGCCTGTCAGCTACACGCTCGATGAATTGCACGGGATGATTCAGCAGGCATTCGCCTTTGACGACGACCACCTGTATGGCTTCTATTTTAACCTGCGTGACCCCTACAGCGGCGAACAATATTACGACCCACGCTTCGAGGAGGGTTATGCCGATGGCTACCCCGCAGACATCACCACCCTGGTCAGCCTGAACCTTTACGAGGGGCAGCGTTTTTTGTATATCTTCGATTTTGGCGACAAATGGACATTCAGCCTCACCCTGACCCGCCACCTTCCCGACGATACGGCCACCGAAGCCACGATTATTGAGCAGGTTGGCGACGCACCGCACCAATATGGCGAGGAGGAAGATGAAGACGATGAAGATTGGTAACCCATTGAACGTCTCACCGTACTAGCCCCTTCATTTTCAACTCGCTACGGAGAGCGCTCAGGCGCGGGTTGTGGGAAACAAGGCCAGCGGCGAGGGTTATGGCCTGGGTATGCAGCGTTGGCAAGCGGTTAAGACCTGCTACCCAATCAGCGATGACGTGGTACATCCCTCGGTCACGTTTGCCGGTTTCCAGCCAATGGTATGCTTTTTTTCGGGTCAGGGCCAGGCATTCATCGGGGTGCGATTCGGCCGTCAGCGCCAGCACGTCGCCCATATTTCGGGTATATTCCCAATTTGTTTTCTCAACCCAGGCCCACAAATCGCTGGTGCGGTTCTCGGTATGCAACACCTGCGCGTAGAACAAGGCCGAACCACCCATCCCATATTGGCTGACCAACCCATTGGCAAATGCCTTCCGCTGGTCGGGGCCGAGGTAGGTACGAAGCAAGAGGTAATCGGGCAGTTGGCCAAGCTGACGGCACCGGTTGGCCAGTGCATCGAGATAGAGGTGCTGATCGGGGCCGAGCCGTTCCGGCGACTGGGTGGGGTCTGGGGCAGCGAGGTGTTGCAGAATAAACGCGTCGAGTTTGCCGGGGAAGGATTTCGACAGCCGGTGCAGCAGGGCCAGCATGGCCGTTGAATTACCCGCAAGCCGGTACCTGTCAAGTAACTGCAACCCAATGTCCAGGTCCGATTCAACAAATCGGTCAGCGATACGTATCCAGCCCACAGCGTCATGCCGTTTGTCAGCGGCCCGGAGTTGCACGTACTCAGTACCGATCTGTTGCCAACCGTACCGGTCAATGGCTTCCTGCATCACCTGCGCCGAGGGCTCATCCGTCACTAAAGCCAGCAGCAACGGTTCAAATGCCTTCAGCCTATACGCATAAATTGGCTCTTCATAGTCCTCATCATCCTGATCTTCCTCTTCTTCCAGGTCGTCAAAGAAGCGTATACGGTCGGCTAGTTGCTGGAGCGCCTGCCGGAGCTGATCACCACTGAACACGCGCAGAGCCAGTTCGCTGTAGGTCGTTTGCAGTAATTCGTGCCAAACGCCCAAGGTCTCTTCCGGATAATTGCCGATAGCATCAAACTCATCGTGGTCGGGTTCGGTGGCCGCCTGGGTACCTTCATACACGCCCATGTAGATGGTCATGCTGTCGGCGAGCCGCCCTTCGCGCAGGGCATGGCTTACCTGATTGGCATAGGGCTGGAGAACTTCGGCAATGATTGGCGTGGGGTCGGGCGATTCTTCCGAATACCAGTCGTCCTGGTCAAACTCAAGCGTATCTTCATCGAAACGCAGATCAGATAATAACTCAAATACCTCCGTACTGACCGTATCGGTGGTGATGGAGGTATCGGGTTTGCCCACAGGCATTGGGGTTGTCGCACCCGCAAACAGGGCCAGCTGCACCCTTAATTCGGGCTGCTTCTCAAGCAGTTGAGCCACAAACCGGAGCTTATCATCGTCAGATACCCGTTGCCAGAGATCCTCCTTACCCGGCTGATCGGCTGGTTCACCAGTCGGCGTAAACCAGTGAATACCGGCATCGGCTGATGGCGCAGGGTTGAGGTTCGGGCCAAACTCCTCGATAACGGCCAGCCCCAGGGCCACGCTGTGCTTGCAGATCCCACTTAGCCCGTAGGGACACGAACAGGTGAACTCAGGACCGGTCGTGTTCAGTGTCAGTGAGACTGTATACCGTTGCGACCCATCTACTTTGGCCGTAAACGTATTCCCATCGCGTTTGATTTTTCGGACAGAATCGTTCTCGAAATAGCTTTCGCCCCGGTCGTAGCTACTCTCGGTGGCGAGGTGTTGAAGGAGCGTTTTGGTAAGCATGGACGAAGTTGGCCATTCACGCCAGTTTTACCGCACCAACTCCATCAAATCTTTGTCGTTCACCTCTTTGCGGACGTCGGCCATGTCGAGGAAGCGGGTGTAGATGGTGTCGAGGGTGGGTTTGTCGTAGCGGTAGCCCAGCAGTTCGAGGCGGTGGCGAAGCGCATGACGGCCGCTGCGGGCGGTCAGGATAATCAGCGATTTGTCGACCCCCACATCGAGGGGGTTCATGATCTCGTAGTTCTCGGTATGCTTCAGGTGGCCGTCCTGGTGAATGCCCGATGAATGCGCAAAGGCGTTGCGACCGACTATGGCTTTGTTGGCCTGCACCGGCATTCGCATCAGTCCCGATACCAGTTGGCTTACCGGATACAGGCGCGTGGTGTCGATGCCTGTTTCAAAACCCAGCTCTTTATGCACTTTCATGGCCATCACCACCTCTTCGAGCGAAGTATTGCCCGCCCGCTCGCCAATGCCATTGATGGTGCATTCAATCTGCCGCGCGCCGTTCATGATACCCGCCAGCGAATTGGCCGTGGCCAGCCCCAGGTCGTTATGGCAGTGAATCGAGATCGTGGCCTTGTCAACGTTGGGGACGTTGTTGTAGATGTACTTAATTTTCTCACCGTACTCGGTAGGCAGGCAGTATCCGGTGGTATCAGGAATGTTTACGACCGTGGCCCCGGCGTTAATGACGGCTTCGGTGAGGCGGCACAGAAAGTCCAGATCGGCCCGGCCGGCATCTTCAGCATAAAACTCAACGTCTTCAACGTACTTACGGGCGTGTTTGACGGCCTTTACGGCCTGCTCCAGAATGGCCTCACGGGTGCTGCCGAATTTGTTCCGAATGTGAATATCCGACGAACCGATACCCGTATGAATACGACCCCGTTTGGCGTGCTTAAGCGCCTCACCAGCAGCGTCTATATCGCCAACCACAGCCCGCGACAGCGCACAAACAGTTGGGTTGGTCACGGCCCTCGCTATTTCAACGACCGACCGGAAATCGCCGGGGCTCGACACCGGGAAGCCAGCCTCGATTATGTCTACGCCCAGCCGCTCCAGTTCAATGGCAACCTTTACCTTTTCATGGGTAGTTAGCTGACAGCCAGGCACTTGTTCGCCATCGCGAAGCGTCGTATCGAAAATAAAAATCCGGTTGCTCATAGCAGTATTCGGTTGCGTTTCGGTGTTCGTTCGCATAAAAAAAGCCCTCTTCCGTCTGAAAGGGCTTGATTTCATTATCAATACGTCCCCTTCAGACTCAAAAACAAGTCAGCAATAGCTGGTTCATTAGAAGGAGAAGGGTCGCCATACTTTGTAGTGAAATTTCGCTGATTGCGTTATTTCACTACAAAAATAGAGCAACGTCTGTAATCACCAAATGATTACGCATAAATTTATTACGCTAAATGCGCCAATACCTGTTCGCCCATCTGGAACGTACCCAGCAACTTATCGTTGGGCGTATTGGCATCGGCAATGTCGCGGGTACGGTACCCAGCCTTCAATACGGCGTCTACGGCAGCAATCACCGCATCCGCTTCGGCTTTAAGGCCAAATGAAATATCCAAAAGTAAGGCTACTGACAATACTGACGCCAGTGGGTTGGCAAGGCCTTTACCAGTGATGTCATGCGCTGAGCCGTGGATAGGCTCATAGACACCAGTGCTGTCGCCAACGGACGCAGAAGCCAGCATGCCCATTGACCCGGCAATTTGAGACGCCTCGTCGGTCAGGATATCACCGAAAAGGTTACCTGTTACTACAACGTCGAACCGCTTGGGATCTTTGATGAGCAACATCGCCGCTGAGTCGACAAACTGGTGTTCGGTTTCAACATCTGGATACCGTTTGGCCACTTCCTGCACTACCTCGCGCCATAAGCGGCTGCTTTCCAATACATTTGCCTTATCAACAGAGCACAACTTACCCCGACGAGTGCGGGCGGCTTCATAGGCTTTCACGGCAATACGCTCTACTTCGTACCGTTGGTAGACCATCAGATCAGATGCCGTATTGCGGTCTTCCGAGCGCGTTTTCTCGCCGAAATACACGTCGCCGGTCAACTCGCGGAAGAACAGGATATCGGCCCCACGCAGGATTTCCGGCTTGATGCTCGACGCCTCCAGCAACTCATCGAACAGTTTGATGGGACGCAGGTTGGCATACAGGCCCAATTCCTTCCGCATCTGCAACAGCCCCTGCTCGGGCCGTACTTTGGCCGATGGGTCGTTATCGTATTTGGGGTGACCTACCGCGCCAAACAGAACGGCGTCGGCAGCCCGCATTTTAGTCAGGGTTTCGGCAGGTAATGGTGAGCCGGTAGCTTCGATGGCAACGTGACCGATCAGGGCTTCGTCGTACGAAAAATCATGGTTGAACTTCCGGGCAATAGCCTCCAAGACCTGTTTGCCAACGGTGGTTACTTCGGCCCCAATACCATCGCCGGGGACTACGAGAATGTGTTTTTTCATAAAAAAGGTTTGGCCACAGAGTTACACGGAGATAACAAGAGCTACACAGAGGCTTTTTATAGCTGGTTTTTAAAAAAATCTCTGTGTAGCTCTTGTTATCTCCGTGCAACTCTGTGGCCCATTATTCTAAAATATTCAGCATTCGTTGGGTTGCCTTGATGGCTGACACGGTTTGGTCAGAATCGAGGCCCCTGGTTTTAAACTCGTTGGTTGTCGATTTCCAGGTGATGATCGTTTCACACAGGGCATCGGTTCGGCCTCCGGTCGGAATCCGGACGGCGTAGTCGGTCAGCATGGGCAGCACCATTTTTTTACGGCTGTAGATGGTCTTCAGCGCATTCATAAACGCATCGTACTGCCCGTCGCCCTGCGCGTTTTCCTCAAATTGTTCCTCATCGATCCGTACCCGAAGGGTAGCCGACGGTTTCAGATCTTTCGAGTGCGTCAGGACATAATTGAGCACTTCAATCCGGGAAGGTACTGTACTTGTATGCAGGACATCAGAAATGACATAAGGCAGGTCTTCACGCGTTACAATCTCTTTCTGGTCACCCAGTTCGATTACCCGCTGCGTTACTTTCTTCAGGTCCTCTTCCGACAATTGAATCCCCAGTTCGCGCAGGTTATTGTCGATATTCGCCTTTCCCGACATTTTACCGAGTGCATAGCTGCGTTTCCGGCCAAAGCGTTCGGGCAATAAGGCGTTGAAGTACAGGTTGTTTTTCTTGTCGCCATCGGCGTGGATACCCGCCGTTTGGGTAAACACATTGTCGCCAACAACGGGCCTGTTATCGGGAATGCGAAGTCCCGAAAACGTCTCGACAATCTTACTGACCTGGTAGAGCGATTTCTCGACAACACCCATCCGCACGGTGGGCATAAAATCATGCAGTACGGCAATGACACTGGCCATCGGCGCGTTACCCGCCCGTTCGCCTAATCCATTTACGGTTAGGTGGATGCCATGTGCGCCTGCCCGAATAGCCTCCATCACGTTGGCCACACCCAGATCATAGTCATTATGGGCGTGGAAATCGAAGTGCAGGTTTGGGTAACGAGTCACCAACTGGCTGACAAATGTGTAACTCTCAAGGGGAGTCAGTATGCCCAGCGTGTCGGGGAGCAATACCCGGCGGATAGGCTGAGTCTTGAGAAAATCCAGATACTGAAGTACGTACTCGGGCGAGTTGCGCATCCCGTTGCTCCAGTCTTCCAGATAAACGTTTGTCTGTAAACCAAGGCGTTGCGCGTCACAAATCACCTGCTGAATATCAGCAAAATGCTCGTCGGCGGTCTTCTTCAGCTGGTGGGTCAGGTGATTCAGCGATCCCTTGGTAAGCAGGTTCATCACCCTGGCACCGGATGCCTGCATCCAGTCGAGCGAAGCTTGACCGTCGACGAACGTGAGCACCTCCACTTTATCGAGTAGCCCGGCACCGGCAGCCCAACGGGTAATCTGTTTGACGGCTTCCAGTTCGCCCTCGGATACCCGCGCAGAGGCCACTTCCACACGATCTACCTTTACTTCGGTAAGTAACAACTGCGCCAGGGCCAGTTTTTCGGACGCGGAAAACGACACGCCGCTGGTTTGTTCACCATCGCGGAGTGTCGTGTCCATAATTTCAATGTAGCGGCGGGTTTTCATAAGGGTTGGGCCACAGAGTTACACGGCGCGGAACAGAGTTACGCAGAGTTTTACTATCTCTCCTAAAGAATCTGCTGTGTAGCTCTGTTCCGCGTCGTGTAACTCTGTGAGCCCTTATTTAAAACGGCCTTGTTTCGGCAAATGCTTCAATTTCCGGCTTCATCGACAACAGGTAATCAATGTCGTCGTACCCGTTGGTGAGGTTGTCCTTCTTATAGCTGTTGATGTCGAAGTGCTCGCTTTCGCCGGTAATCAGCAACGTGATGGTCTGAGCGGGCAGGTTCACTTCCAGCTCAGTGTTTGGGTCAGCGTCGATAGCGGCGAAGATCTTCTCCAGAAACTCGGGGCTGACCTGCACTGGCAGAATACCGATGTTCAGCGAGTTGCCTTTAAAAATATCGGCGAAGAAGCTCGACACCACGCAACGAAAACCGTAATCGTAAATGGCCCAGGCGGCGTGCTCCCGGCTCGATCCGCTCCCGAAGTTTTTGCCCCCGACTAGAATTTTTCCTGAGTAAGTCGGGTTGTTCAGCACGAAATCGGCTTTGGGGGTATTGTCGCTGTTGTACCGCCAGTCGCGGAACAGGTTGTCGCCGAATCCTGTGCGCTCGGTGGCTTTCAGGAAACGGGCGGGGATAATCTGGTCCGTATCCACGTTCTCGATCGGCATCGGAACGGCACTGCTACGGAGAATAGTAAATTTATCGTAAGCCATATTTAAAAAGTCTTCTGTCTTCTGTCTTCTGTTGCGCTGCCAATTCAGCATTACGTGCCTTAGCAGTTCAACAGAAGACAGAGGACGTTTTACAACATATTTCTAGGGTCTGTTACTACACCCGTGACGGCGGCGGCGGCGGCTACCAGCGGGCTGGCCAGCAGCGTGCGGGCACCGGGCCCCTGACGGCCTTCGAAGTTGCGGTTCGAGGTAGACACGGCGTATTTACCGGCGGGAACCTTGTCGTCGTTCATGGCCAGGCAGGCCGAGCAACCCGGCTGACGGAGGGCAAAACCAGCCTCGGTCAGGATATCCAGAATACCTTCTTCCTTGATCTGCGCCTCCACGATATGTGAACCGGGCACCAGCCACGCCGTTACATTATCCGCTTTTTTGCGCCCTTTTACAATCGACGCAAACGCCCGAAAATCTTCGATACGACCATTGGTGCAGCTTCCCAGAAACACGAAGTCGATCGGCTTGCCAATCATGGATTCATTTTCGGCAAAACCCATGTACTGCAATGACTTCTGGTAACTTGCGCCACCATCTTTCATGGTTTCACCCAGCGGAATTTGCTTCGTTACGCCCGTGCCCATACCGGGGTTGGTACCGTAGGTGATCTGCGGCTCAATGTCAGCTGCGTTGAAGGTCAGGTCGTAATCGAACGTAGCACCCTCATCAGTTTTTAGCGACTCCCAGTAAGGAACCAGCTTATCCCAGGCTTCACCTTTTGGAGCCAGATCGCGGCCTTTCAGGTACGTTAGCGTCGTTTCATCAGGAGCGATCATACCACCGCGCGCCCCCATCTCGATGCTCATGTTGCAGACCGTCATGCGGCCTTCCATGCTCATGTTCCGGAACACGTCGCCGGCATACTCAACGAAATAGCCAGTGGCACCACTCGCCGAAATTTGCGAAATGATGTACAGGGCCACGTCTTTCGGCACCACCCCTTTTCCCAGCGTGCCGTTTACCGAAATCCGCATTTTCTTCGGCTTGGGCTGCATAATGCACTGCGTCGCCAGCACCATTTCCACTTCCGACGTACCGATGCCAAACGCAATAGCCCCAAATGCCCCGTGGGTAGAGGTATGGGAGTCGCCGCAAACGATGGTCATACCGGGTAGGGTAATGCCGTTTTCGGGGCCTACCACGTGGACGATACCGTTTTTCTGATGGCCCAGTCCCCAGTGCGAAATGTGGTATTTGGCACTGTTTCGCTCCAGCGCGTCCAGCTGATTGGCCGACAGCGGATCGGCTACCGGCAGGTGCTGATTGAGCGTGGGCGTGTTATGATCGGCGGTGGCATAGGTCCGTTCTGAGAACAGTACAGGTGCATTCCGCCCTTCGAGACCCAGAAAGGCTACCGGGCTGGTTACTTCATGGATGAAATGGCGATCGATAAAGAACACGTCGGGACCATCTTCGATATGCCGGATGACGTGCGCATCCCATACTTTATCAAATAGTGTGTTAGGGGTACTCATTGTTGTCTGATTTATAGATACAAAAATGAGCAGATACTAGCATACGGGCATCACGCTGTCAGTCCAGTAAATAGCGGTTTTAGCTCAAAACATCCGCTTTGGCGTAAAACCGTATTGCTGCTTGTAAGCTTTGATGAAATGCGATACGCTCTCGTACCCTATTTCCATACTTACTTCCGATACGTTCTTCTCCGTATTTCTTAGCATGAAATGAGCGTGTTCAAGCTTTTTGCGGCGAATCCAGTGGCCGGGTGAGGTGTGAAACTGCAGCTCAAAGTCGCGTTTAAAAGCCGATAGACTACGCCCCGAAATTCGGGCTAGTTCGCCCATCGACAAGGGTTTGAGCAGGTACGTATTCATCAGGTAATCGAGGTCGGTTTTTTGCCCCTGATACAAATGCCAGAGAATGGTACGAAGCTGGCACGTCGTATCGAGTTCAAAGAGGTGGAGGAGTAACTCCTGGAATTTGAGCCGGAGCAGCTCGTTCAGGTACGGGGTGTGCGACCCAAAATAAGGCAGCAGCGACTGAATGAAGTTAGCGAACGTACCTGGTACCGACGTACCTGATGAGGCAAAGGACAGGATCGCCGCTTCGGGCAGGGGTTCAAATCCTGCCTGGGTACGTTGGAAAAGGCCAAGATGCTGGCTCACGAATTCTTTTAGTAGCCGCTCATTCACGAAAAACACCAGGCTCCGGTAATTCACGTCGATGGATTCGTTCATGGAGTAGCAGCCGCGCTGGAAGAACAGAATATCACCTTTCCTGACGTGTAGTTCCTGCGTGGGTGAACTGAATTTCTTCTCTCCTTCAAGCACCACAACTACGGCATGCTCTTCAAAGAAAATCTCGTTTCGTTCGGGATACACGTCGCTGCGATAGGCCACAAACGTCATCTCCGAACCGTCGGATCGCGACCCGTCGGCCCCCGCCGATTCGGGCCGCTGAATAGTCAGCGACTGAAACTGATGCGGCTGTATAGACGATGGAACACGCAGCATGAGATGCTATAACTTGCCGGATTCCTGCTCAATAATTACATCAATCCACTCTTTGTTAGTAGGAACCTCTATAGAAACAGCCTCCCAAAACAGCGTTCGATCAACGCCCCAATAATGATGAATCAGTCGATCGCGTAGTCCGGCAAATCCCCGCCAATCAAATTCAGGATGGTCGATCCGGAAATCATCAGGCACTTTCTTACAAGCTTCGCCAACAATTAGTAGACTATGCATGACTGCTCTACTTTTAGTGGGATCGTCTAGTAGCGTATCCACATCTAAACTATCAACAGCTTCCAGAATGAATGCCAACTCCTTCTGAATATGTTTCAGGAAATCAATCAGTAAAGGAAACGTATTCAACTTCATTTGCTACATGTTTACGAACGAAATCAGCCATTCCCTCCCAAGTTAACACATCGGTTTTCCGACCCATTAATGTCTCTAGATAGTCGGCGATATCCAGGAAGGTACGTAGTTTTTTTTTGCCTTCCTGAAACTCCACGACAAAGTCAATGTCACTCTCATTGGTCTGTTCCCCACGCACAAACGAGCCAAATAAGCCCAGTCTGGCCGCGCCGAATTGCTTCAACGCCGACTGATGCGATTGGATGCGCTCGAAGGCTTGCTGTTTATTTTGAACGGCGGTGATCATGGCTCATCAGATCAAAAACTCGAACAGGGTAGGCTTATCGTTAATGTATTCGAACTGGATTTTGGCGGCTTTCATGCGTTCGAGGAGCGGCTCAAAATCAACTTTGTACTTCAGTTCGATACCCACCAGTGCGGAGCCTCGTTCCCGGTTTGTTTTCTTGGCATAATCAAATAGCGTGATATCGTCGGTTGGGCCCAGGGCTAACTCAAGGAAATCGCGGAAAGCACCGGCGCGTTGCGGAAACCGGATAATGAAATAGTGTTTCAGCCCCTCGTACAACAGCGACCGCTCTTTGATCTCCTCCGTACGGGTGATGTCGTTGTTGCCGCCACCAACCAGGCAAACCACGTTCTTGCCTTTAATTTCGTCTTTCAGCAGGTCCAGCGCCGCAATGGTTAAGGCTCCCGCCGGTTCAGCCACGATGGCTTCTTCGTTGTAAAGCTCCAGTATGGTGGTGCATACCTTCCCCTCCGGCACCAACACGACCCGGTCGAGGTTACGGCGGCAGATTTCGAAGGTGATATCTCCCACGCGCTTCACGGCCGCCCCATCCACAAACTTGTCAATCTTGTCGAGCGTAACTACGTGCCCCTCTTCAATCGCCACTTTCATGGAAGGAGAGCCAACGGGTTCCACGCCAATGAGCTTTGTTTTTGGACTGAGCTGTTTAAAAACTGTCGACACGCCCGCTGCCAGCCCCCCACCGCCGATGGCCATGAGCAGGTAATCGATTTTGAAATTAGAGTCTTTGAAGATTTCGAGGCCAACTGTTCCCTGGCCTTCCATCACCAGCACATCGTCGAAGGGGTGAACGAAGGTGCTATCATGGGTCTGCACGTACTCAGTGGCCGCGTGGAAGGCGTCATCGTAGGTATCACCAATAAGTACGACATCCACGTACTCTTTACCAAAGAGATTCACCTGCTTCACCTTCTGGTTAGGCGTGGTGGTAGGCATGAAAATGGTGCCTTTCACCCCCATCTTCCGGCAGGCGTAGGCAAGGCCCTGGGCGTGGTTACCCGCACTGGCACAAACGACCCCTTTGGCCAGTGCTTCTTTCGGCAGCGAGGCCATCTTGTTATAGGCCCCCCGAATTTTGTAGGAACGAACAACCTGCAAATCCTCCCGCTTCAGGAAAATGTTGGCGCCATACCGCTCCGACAGGTTCAGGTTTTCCTGCAACGGCGTGTGCGCCGCAACCCCCCGTAACCGGTCGGCCGCCAGGTAAATAGTATCTAAATCGGGAAGTTGAACGGTTTTTTCAGTGTCGAGCATCTTTTTTTAGCCACAGAGTACACAAAGGCAACACAGAGTTGCACGGAGAAATTACAAATTAGCAATTCTCTGTGCAACTCTGTGTTGCCTTTGTGTACTCTGTGGCTAAAATTTAACTCCGCTCTGGACGCAGGTTACGTACGGCGGCCCCAGCCTGCCACATTTCTGACTCGCGCAGTTCGGCCAGTTCTACTTCGAGTTTCTCGCGGTAGTCGGGCTGTGAGTTGCGGGTGATGCTGATTTCGGCCTGCTCCTGCGTTTTTACCGAGTTGTAGAGTTGCTCGAAAACAGGCTTGGTAGCGTCCCGGAAAGGTTTCCACCAGTCGAGGGCACCGCGCTGAGCCGTGGTCGAACAGTTGGCGTACATCCAGTCCATGCCGTTTTCGGCCACGAGCGGCATCAGCGACTGCGTCAGTTCTTCAACCGTTTCATTGAAGGCTTCTGAGGGGCTGTGTCCGTTGGCACGGAGTACTTCGTATTGAGCCGCGAAAATACCCTGAATAGCGCCCATCAACGTACCCCGCTCGCCGGTCAGGTCAGACGTTACTTCTTTGTAGAAATCGGTTTCGAACAGGTAGCCCGATCCGACACCGATGCCCATGGCGATACACTTGTTACGGGCATTACCGCTCGCATCCTGGTAGATGGCAAAGCTTGAGTTCAGGCCTTTCCCTTCCACAAACAGGCGACGGAGCGACGTACCTGACCCTTTGGGAGCGACCAGGAACACGTCGACATCGGAGGGAGGAATAATGCCCGTTTTCTCTTTGTACGTCACGCCGAAACCGTGCGAGAAATACAGCGATTTGCCGGGTTTCAGGGCGGCTTTCACCGTTGGCCACAACTCGATCTGGGCGGCGTCTGACAGCAGGAAGCAGATAATTGTTCCTTTTTCGAGGGCTTCTTCAATTTCAAACAGCGTTTCGCCGGGAACCCAGCCATCCGCTACGGCCTTGTCGTAAGTTTTGCCTTTACGCTGCCCGACAATTACGTTGAAGCCATTTTCACGCATATTGAGTGACTGGCCGGGGCCCTGCACCCCGTAGCCGATCACGGCGATCGTTTCATTTTTGAGGGTCTCGAGGGCTTGCTCAAGCGGAAATTCTTCGCGGGTAACAACGTTTTCGACCGTTCCGCCGAAGTTAATCTGTGCCATGCTAGGTACTGTATTTAGGTTGTAAAATTAGTAGTGGTTTTGATGTTATCACCGTTTGTAAGTAGCTACGCGAAGCGTAGTCTCCCTTTCGGTTTTGGAATCTCACGGCCAAGGGATTCTGCCGTTTCTATCCATTCCCGACTAATCACTTCAGCATTGGCCAGTGCTTCCTGGTACGTGCTACCGTCGGCCATACAACCCGGAAGTTCAGGCACGTCGGCGATGAAGGAATCGTCTTCCTCGCTCCAGTAAATGATGATTTCGTATTTAGGCGTCATTGTCGTCAACGTCAAGTTTGTATTTGATCACCAGGTTGCGAATCTGCTTTACCTGATAAGGTTTTGCTTTCCCTTGTTTAGGCTGAATATTGATAATCTCGTCAATTCCCTCCTTGGTATAGATGTGATGACTGGAACTAACTCGTTCACTAAATCCAAGAGTAAGAATTAGGGTACGCAATTCGTCAAAACTGAAGTTGGCATCTGAGGCACCTCGCAGCAACTTTAGCAACAACTTTTCAAATCTGCTCATCGCTCACTTTGGCCTACAGGTAATAGGCCCATTCCGCTTCGGGCAGGTATTCGACCAGGCCTTTCTCGGTTTTGCCAACGGCAACGCGACCCGAGCGAACAAACTCCAGAATCTCGTATTGGCGCAGGTACTCGAAAAAGGCAAAAATCTCGGTTTCGTTGCCCGTCTTTTCAATCACCACATAATCGAGACCCCAATACACCACCCAGGCTTTGTGCTGCTTGTTGATGGTTTCCACATCAAGTGGCTTACTGCCCAGGGGCGTCGAGATTTTGAACAGGGCGATTTCGTTAAATACGATCTCATCGTTGAGGTAGCCAAACACGGCCAGTACCTCCACGATTTTCCGGATCTGCCGCACAATCTTCTCTACCTCGTCCCGCGATTCGTGCTGTATTACGATGGTGAACCGCGATACGCCTTTCCGTTCAGTCTCCGACACGGTGAGGCTCTCGATGTTGATTCGTCGCCGGGTGAAGATGATCGTAATCCGGTTCAGCAGCCCAATGGTGTTGCCCGTGAAAATGCAAATGGTGTAGGTGGTCATAAAAAACTGTCCTCTGTCTTCTGTCCTCTGTCTTCTGTTTGGAGTAAGAGAGGTTCATAGGTTATTTCTGGCTCACTGGCATATCTACGCCCTTTCATGTCTGAGTTCTTTATGTACGTGAGTAAACCGTTTATTATTTTTGCTGTCTGATCTGCTTGCTCGTACAGTTTCTCAAAACGCTCCCCGGCCATATACCCGTAGTCTTTGGTACGGTATAGTTGCGATTTAACCTCAGTTACTGAGCCTTTTGCAATGCCTAAGAATTGCAAAAATTCACCCCGTCCACCACGGCCAAACCCTTCGGCGATATTATCCATTGCCGATCCACTAGCCCGCCGAATCTGTCGAACCAGATCGTAATCACCAGCAAACGGCTTCAGTTTTGTTTCCTCAAACACCGCGATTGACAACTCTCTAGCCTTTTTCCAGGCGTTTAAATCTTCAATTCGGTGTATAGTAGCCATAGAACGTTTTCTGAATCCTCGGTTTTGTGTCCTCATGTCTTTTGTCCTCAGTCCTCTGTTGCGCTGCCAGGCAACGTACATGTTAGCAAGCAGCGCAATAGAGGACTGAGGACTGAAGACAGAGGACACAAAAATGAGGATTCACTTTAATCGTATTTGTGACACGCTGGCTCCGGCTGGTACCATTGGAAACACGTTTTCTTCTTTCTCGACAATTACTTCGAGCAAATACGGCCCCTCATAGGCCAGCATCTGATCCAGCGATTCGGAAAGCGTTTCGCGCTCACTGCACGTATGCCCAGCCATACCAAACCCCTTCGCAATCGTTACAAAGTCAGGATTTTGCAGTTCAACAAAGGAGTAGCGACGGCTATGGAATAGCTGCTGCCATTGCCGCACCATACCCAGGAAGTTGTTATTCAGAATGATGGCCTTTACCGGCTGCTTATTCTGCACAATCGTGCCCAGCTCCTGCAACGTCATCTGGAAACAGCCATCGCCGATAATGGCCACCACCTGCCGGTCTGGCGCGGCCACCTGCGCACCAAAGGCAGCGGGTAAGGCAAAGCCCATCGTACCCATTCCGCCCGACGTGACGAGGCTGTTCTTCCGGCGAAACTGGTAGTACCGCGATGCCATCATCTGGTGCTGCCCAACGTCGGTGACCAGCACGGCGTCTCCATTGGTTTTCTTCGACAGCAGGTCGATTACCTCGGCCATCTTGATCTTCTCGGTGTCACCCGACAGTTCAGGTGCCGTAATGCTGTCGTGCTCGATGGTGTCGTACTTCCGAAACTCGTTGCGCCAGACAGTGTGGTCATTCTCGTTGACCAGGGGCAATAGTGCTTTCAGTACTTCCTTGGCATCACCTACCACAGGGGCATGTGCCTTGATAATCTTATCTATTTCAGCGGGGTCAATTTCGATATGGACCACCTTGGCCTGCCGAATGTATTTACTGGCATCACCCGTAACCCGGTCGTCGAAGCGCATACCGATCGCAATGATCACGTCGGCCTTATCGGTCAGTACGTTGGGGCCATAGTTACCATGCATTCCTAGCCAACCTACATAATTCGGGTGATTGGTCGGAATGGTTGACTGCCCCAGGAGCGTAGTGGCGATGGGTATGCCCGTTTTTTCGGCCAACGCCAGCAGTTCGGCTTCGGCCTTGGCGATTTGTACGCCATGCCCGGCGAATATATAGGGGCGTTTGGCTTCGTTGATCAACTTTGCCGCCAGCTCGACCTGATCCAGTTTAGGCACCAGGCGCGGCCGATAGCTGATGATGTTCTGACACCGTTCGTAGACAAACGGCTGCGTCATCAACTCCAGCTGCGCCGACTTGGTCATGTCGATCAGTACCGGACCGGGGCGCCCCGACTGCGCAATGTAGAAGGCCTTAGCCATGATCTCCGGCACCTCGTCGGCACTGGTGATCTGGTAGTTCCACTTGGTGATCGGCATGGTGACGCCCATCACGTCGGCTTCCTGGAAGGCATCGGTACCCAGCAGCTTTTTGCCCACCTGCCCCACAATACAGACAAGCGGCGTAGAGTCGATCAGCGCATCGGCAATGGCCGTAACGAGGTTCGTAGCGCCTGGGCCTGACGTAACAAGGCACACGCCCGCGCGCCCCTGCATGCGGGCATAGCCCTGGGCTGCGTGGCCTGCCCCCTGCTCATGGCGCACCAGAATGTGATTGATCTGGTCCTGGAAATCGTAGAGCGCATCATACACAGGCATGATGGCCCCGCCAGGATAACCAAAAATTGTATCGACCTCCTCGGCTACAAGCGAGCGCATCAGGGCCTCGGAACCAGACACCAGAGACACTTGTGTCTCTACAGCCGGTTCGATTATTAGTTCAGGTAAGACGCTGACCGTTTCCATAGGGTGGTGCATGACTGTTGTTCTGTTCAGTTTGTTGTTACTCTATCACTTATTTCTTCGTGGCAATCAGAATTCCGGTCGACCAGGCCATTCTGACTACCTGCAAATCATTGCGGCTTTCCAGGTCGGCGACGAGTTGATCGACTTTGTCGCCATGCCCTTCTGGCCAGTTGGGTTGGGGCAGCATATCGTCGATGACGTACATACCACCGGCCGACAACGTATCTAGCGCTGCATCGAGGTTTGCGTATTTACCGGGCCAGGCATCGGCAAAAATGAAATCGAACTGCTGGGTTTGCTTTTCGTCTTCCAGCCACGTACCTGCGTCGGCACAAAGCAGTTGCAGGCGGGCATCGTCACCCAGAATATTGTCAGCAACGGCCTGGTAGGTTGCGTCATTGTCAATCGAAATCAACGACGAATCAGCATCCATACCGGCCAGTAGCCAGGCTGTAGCCAGCCCGGTACCCGTGCCTATTTCCAACACCCGCGCCTTTGGCTTCGACCCAACCAGCGTTTTTAACAACGCCCCCGTTTGTCGGTCAGAAGGCATCGAGAACCGAATAGACTTACTGGCAATTTCTATAGCAGAAAAGCCTTTGGGAAGCGTATTGATGTCGTCTGTGTACATGGAGCGTTAATTGGTAGTTGACAGCCTGCTCGCTCAGGAGTTCTGGCTGGCATTCATAATGGTTATACCGATTACTTCTCCCTGCTCATATCGAACAATCATTCCATCTTCGGTCATTTCGGAATCGTCTGCGTAATTTGGTTTTTTAAAATGGAGGTAAAGCACGTCAGCTTCTTCATCGTAATTGGCCCAAAAATTTTTGTGCTTCATTAGGTAGGGAACCAACACTTTTAATTCGCTCAATTCTGCCGTTGCCATACTATCGTTCGCTTTTGAAGTTCCTGTACTTTATTACTGAGATACGCCGTGATAACAAATCCGTCTTCCTGACTCACCTCCTTGTAAACAACGATTAGGTTCTTTCCAGTACTCTCTGGCAATTCGCTGACCGCAAACAACTCATCCCGATTCCCACTATAGACGACTTCTGGCGTTTCAAGTACCCGTAGAATGTCGAAATAGTAATCCGCCATTTCAGGATGTCCCATTTTTATGTGCATCCATCGTTCAGCAGTTAGACGTACCGGCACTCCGTTTACCGACTTTCTAAGCCCGTTCACGCCTCGTCCGTTACGCAGCCTTCACTGGCGGATTTCACACTCCGGATGTACTTGCCCAGCACGCCCTTCGTGAACGGCGGGGTCGGCGGTGTCCACTGGCTACGGCGGTCGGCTAGTTCTTCATCCGAAACATGCAGGGTCAGTTCGCGGCCAACAGCGTCGAGAGTAATGCGATCACCGTCTTTTACAAACGCAATCGGGCCACCGTCGAAGGCTTCGGGGGTTACGTGCCCCACCACAAAGCCGTGGGTTCCGCCGGAGAAGCGGCCATCGGTGATCAGGGCCACTTTGTCGCCAAGGCCCGCACCCATGATGGCTGAGGTTGGTTTCAGCATTTCGCTCATACCTGGCCCACCTTTAGGGCCACTATTCCGGATCACGATAACCTGACCGGGCAGAATTTCGCCTCTCTGTAGGGCGCCAATCACCTCGCCTTCATGCTCGCATACTTTGGCAACGCCCTCGAAACGCAGCCCTTCTTTACCCGTAATCTTGGCAACTGACCCCCCTGGGGCCAGATTGCCGCGCAGAATCTGAATATGACCGGTTGGCTTAATCGGATGGCTCAGGGGGCGGACAATACTCTGGGTCTCAAAGTTCAGTTCAGGAATATCAGCGAGGTTTTCGGCTACGGTTTTGCCCGTTACCGTTAGGCAGTCGCCGTGGAGCATGCCGTTTTGGTACAGGTATTTCATCACCGCCGGTACACCACCAATTGCCAGCATATCTTCCATATAGTACTTACCGCTGGGCTTCAGATCGGCCAAAAACGGTACCCGGTCGCTGATGGCCTGAATATCATCGAGCGACAGCTCAAGACCAGCCGAGCGGGCGATGGCCAGGTAGTGGAGCACCGCGTTGGTCGACCCACCCAGCGCCATCACCACCGTCAGCGCGTTTTCCAGCGACTTCTGAGTAATGATGTCGGCGGGTGTAATGTTGCGCTCGAGCAGGATGCGCATGGCGGCACCGATCTTCTTGCACTCCTCCTGCTTACCTGCATGCGTGGCCGGGTAGCTGCTGCTGAAGGGCAGGCTCAAGCCCATGGCTTCAATGCTGCTGGCCATCGTATTGGCCGTATACATGCCGCCACAAGCACCCGCGCCGGGTATCGAGTTGCGGATAACGCCTTCGTAATCTTCGTCGGAAATGGTGTTCGCGTACTTTTTTCCCAGAGCCTCGAACGCCGAAACGATATCGAGTTTTTGGCCTTTATAATGGCCCGACCGAATGGTGCCACCGTATACCATAATGCCGGGCCGGTCGAGGCGGGCCATCGCCATTACAGCACCGGGCATGTTTTTGTCGCAACCCACCACGGTTACTACGCCGTCGTACCACTGCGCCATTACCACCGATTCGATACTGTCGGCGATCAGGTCACGGCTCGGCAGCGAGTAGCGCATGCCATCGTTGCCGTTGGTCATGCCGTCTGATACACCAATTGTGTTGAAGATCAGCCCAACCAGCCCGCTTGCCTGGATGCCCTGCTTCACGTAGACCGACAGGCCGTTGAGGTGCATATTACAGGTGTTGCCTTCGTAGCCGGTACTGGCAATGCCAATCTGGGGCTTCTGCATATCCTCGGTAGTCAGACCCACGCCATACAGCATAGCCTTGGCGGCCGGGTTACTGATTTCCTGCGTTAGTGTGCGGGAGAAGCGGTTCAGTTCAGTTATTTGCTCAACTATCATAATTAGCGAAATTTCGCTGTTTGCGTAATAACGCTGTAAAGAAACGTTTTTCTCCTGGCTTACGCAAGCATTTTACGCGCAAAAGTCGTTACGCCTACTCAGGCATCAGTAGCACACAGGGTCACAAAACAGGCCAACTTATTGACGGCAGGCCCGTGAAAGCTACCATTGAACTGACCATCTGATGTACCTTTGTTTAGTAGGTAGCCTGACCTACCAACCGTACGCCTACTTATTCATCAATACCTGTGCAACCATACATTGTTGGCATCACCGGCGGCAGCGCATCCGGAAAAACGTCGTTTCTGAAGGGTCTGCTGAATGCCTTTCAGCCGCATGAAGTCTGCTTAATTTCGCAGGACAATTATTACCGTACCCTCGATGAAATCTCCGTCGATGATCAGGGCATTCATAACTTCGATATGCCCGAAACGATCGACCATCATCTGTACGCCGAGCATATTACTCAACTGCGGCGGGGCGAAACAGTCAGGCAGAAAGAGTACACGTTCAATAATCCAGACGTTGTACCGAAAATTCTGACCTTCACGTCTGCCCCACTCATCGTGGTAGAGGGCATCTTCGTTTTTCACTTTCGTGAATTATCGGATCAGATGGATCTGAAAATTTTCATCGATGCTAAAAACAGCATTAAGCTGGAACGGCGGGTTAAACGAGACGCCGAAGAACGTGGCTATGATTTAGACGATGTGATGTATCGCTGGAAAAACCACGTAAAACCCACGTATAAGCAGTTTATCAAGCCCTATCGCGCCGAGGCCGACATTGTTATTCCCAACAACATTCATTACCAGAAAGGCCTGGATGTCGTTATTGCTTTCCTGAGATCGAAGATTGCCTGAACCGAATAATCGTTGTTGCGGCCCTGACTGGCATAAAAATTGAACTGAGGGATTAGAATAAATCGGTCTTACTCTAACCCTCAGTCAATTTTTATGAAAAGCCTGCTGCTCTTCGTTCTAACGTGCCTCGCCTTCCTGGGTGTTGTGCTGACGGTTTCGGCCAGCCTGTTTATTATTGCCGCTATGGCCGTCTATGTAATCGGCCGCCGGTTGTTCGGCCTGTCAAGACCCGTTGCTTCGTAAGTTTTCGGCCGATACAACAGTAGTACGTGTGCGCACAGGCGAGACCAGGAAATACCCTACTGCTGCCTGACCACCGGTTTTCTGATTTCTGATGTTGCTGGGTACGTTGGCGGGCGGCGTGGCAAACAGGCCCGTATTCTGTAATTGCGCCCGTATCAACTCCCAGAACAGATACCCGTCTACCGTGAGCGTTCGAAGCTCAACGCGAACGGTGTCGTTCAGGGCATACAACTTTTCGGGATTGATAGACCGGCGAATGGGGCGAATAAACATCAGTCCATCGGTGTCGGCGCTACCCCGAAAGGCGCCATTATAGGCCAGGCCTATATCCTGAGGTCGATTCTGTAGTTTGCTATTTCGGTAAAAACGGATGTAGTAATAGTCCTGAGATCCCGGCAGATCGGTAGCGTAAAACTGCGCCCGATACCCCTCCTCTTTAGAGATTGGCGTAATCTTCTCTTTAGTAAACGTCAGCGAGTCGATCGTCGGGATGCGGGGCATCTGGGTAAACGCGATGTAGTTGTCGCCCTGATAGTAAATGTTCAGCCCGTAAGTACGCCCAATAACCCCTATGCGGGTAGTATCGCGGGCGTTAGCGGGTTTCCAGGTATAGACCCCATCATTGTCAGGATCCGTAAATTTAAATAGCCGACCGGCGTTATCGCCCACCGTTACGCTGGCACTGAGGGCGGGGGCAGGCGTGGCATTATCAAAGTAGTTGGTCGTCTGCGTCAACCGAATCTGTTGTTCGCCGGGCTGATCGGTCAGCCACGCATCGACCGCCAGCTGCACCGGGGCCGAGGCAATGCTGGCGTCGATCACGGTTTCACAGCTGCTCAGCGCAATGGCTGAGCCGAGTACAACCAGACTATATAGAACTAAGGGTGGTTTCATTGGAGAGGGGCCAGTTACGGTAACGGCTCAAAACTTGAAGTTGTATGTAACCGATGGGATGATCGTTGCAAAGACTGAGTAGCGAATCGCCTGGGTCTGGATGACGTTCTCGGGGTTGGCCCGGTAATATTCCGAAAAGGGATTCTTGCGGGCATAGGCATTGTAGACGGAGAACACCCAGTTGTCTTCTTTACGCTTGCCCGGCCGCCGACGACCCTGCAAGGTTGCGGCCAGGTCGAGCCGGTGATAGGGCTGAATGCGGTAGTTATTTCGTATGTCGTTGGGGTTCGAACCAATGGCAATGTCCTGAAAGGTGAACCGGTTGCTAAAAAACGTAGCGGGCGTTCCGCTTGCCAGCACAAACGTGGCCGAAAAACTCCATCGCTTCGTGCGTATCGGATCGTAGAGCACCACGGCGTTCAGTGTGTGGCGTTTATCGAACCGGGTCGGATACCAGTTGTTTTCGTTGATTCCCTGCACCAGCCGCTCGGTTTTGGCCAGCGTGTAGCTAACCCAGCCATTGAATTGCCCTTTTGTTTTGCGCAGGTAAAACTCGGCTCCGTAGGCCCGGCCCTTGCCCGACAGCAGGTCACCTTCCAGGTATTGATTCAGCACCAGATTAGCCCGGTTGATGTAGTCGATCTGGTTTTGCAACGACTTGTAGTACAACTCTACCGACGCTTCGAACTGATTACCGTCTGAGCCACCGAAGTTGCGGAAGTACCCCGCCGCCACCTGATCGGCCAGTTGCGGCGCTACGTTATTGGTCGACGGTGTCCAGACGTCGAGTGGGGTCGACGCAGTGGTATTCGAGAGCAGATGGACATACTGCGCCAGCCGGTTATAGCTCAACTTTATCGAACTGCCAGCGGTAAGGTCATACTTCAACGCGAAGCGAGGCTCCAGATTACCGTAGGTCTGAATGGTTTCACCAGCCTTATACGTTCGCGTTTCCGCTACTGGTCGGCTACGAACACCCGGCGCTGGCGACTGCCCGAAGGTGTACGCTTCGCCAGGACCCAGGTATTGGTAAAAAGAGTACCGAAGTCCGTATTGAAGCTGTAGGCGTGAGGTAGCCTGCTGCTCATTACCGACATACAGCGAGCTTTCGAGGGCGTATTTACTTTTTAGTCCAAACGAGCGCACGACACCCGCGCTGGCTGCGGTAGCGGTACCCGGCTGGAAATCGTACAGCAAGGCCTGTCCGCCGAAGGTGATCGTATTCTTATTCCAGAACAGTGTGAAATCGGGCTTGATGCTGTAGTTAACGATCCTGGCATTGGTGCGGAAATAGTCACCCGTGTTTTCGGGTTTGCGCCGAAGGTCAGAATCCAGCGAATAATCGTAATTGCTGTAGAAGGCCGTCGTGTTCAGGAACAGTTTGTCGTTGAACACTTTATTCCAGCGCAGCGAGGTAGTAGCATTTCCCCAGTTGAACCCAAAGTCGGCCCCGAAGACGTCGCGCCCGAAGTAGCCCGACAGGAACAGGGTGTTTTTCTCGTTGAGGTGTACGTTGCCTTTTGCCGTAAGGTCATAAAAGTAGAACTGCGACCCTTTCAGATTACCGGTCAGAAACGGCTGTGCCAGAACGTCAGCATACGACCGCCGACCAGCGACGATAAACGATCCCTTTCCCTTGAAGAGCGGACGTTCGTACGACAGGCGACTGAATATCAAGCCTATGCCACCGTTGATCTCCGGTTTTTTCGAGTTCCCTTCCTTCAGGCGCACGTCCAGAATCGAGGCGATCCGCCCACCATACAGGGCTGGAATCCCACCCTTGATCAGCTTTACATCTTTCACGGCGTCGGGATTGAAGACCGAGAAAAACCCGAATAAGTGCGAGGAGTTGTAGACCGGCGCTTCATCCATCAGCACCAGGTTCTGGTCAATGCCACCGCCACGAACATTGAAACCGGTGGCTCCTTCGCCCACCGTCGATACGCCCGGCAGAAGTTGAATACTACGGACCACATCGACCTCGCCCAGCAGCGCCGGAATGCGCTGAATTGTCTTGATATCGACCTTGTTTACGCTCATCTCAATGTTCTTCACATTGTCGTCATCGCGCCGGGTCGACACAACGAGTTCGTTGAGGTCGCGCCCTTCCTCCTTCAGTTCAAGGTCGAGCCGAACGTTCTGGTCAGCCAGCGTAACGGTGCGGGTTTGCTTCTCGTAGCCCACGTAAGAGATCACAAACGTGTAGGTTCCTTTGGGCAGCGTAACGGCGTAGAATCCGTAGTTATTGGTTACGGCCCCCGTGCCGCTTTCTTTACTGTAGACCGACACGCCGATCAGCCCCTCACCGTCCGATGCGTCTTTGACATAGCCATTGACGGTGAGCTTATCCTGCGCTTGCGAGCTAAATGACAAGCTACTGATAATCAGCGTCAAGCAAAGTAGATAAATAAATTTCATTCCTGTTTTGGTTGTGTCCGGTGAATCATATATTTAACGGTGGGTATACGCGATTTGTTAGTAGAGTATCGAAAGTAAAGTAAGAGGGGCAACCGTAGATAGAGAATTAGACAAAACCACGAATACCGAGGCTAAACGGTTTAATCTGCGGTATAAAACAAAGAAGCTTCATATGGCTAGGCTCTGCACCATCCTTCTCTTTCTGTTCGCCTGCCTGACGGCCACGGGACAGGCGCTGCTTTGGGAAGTGTCGGGCAACGGGCTAAGTAAACCTTCGTACCTGTTTGGCACCTATCACATCCTGCGCGATAGTTACCTGAAACAGGATTCGCTGACGCGGCTTCATTTCGAGAAAGCGGAAGGCGTTGTGGTCGAAATGCTGTTCGATTCAACAGAAGCAGGGAAGGTGAGGCAGTACGCTACCATGGCCGATAACAACCTGATTCGGCTGATCGACGCAACAGACTACAAACTGGTGGCCGACGAGTTCAACGCGGTAACCGGGCAGGAGCTCTCGTTTTACAACCAGATAAAGCCCATCATCATCGCAACGGCGCTGAGCGTGGCTTACGCCCGTCAGCAATCCGATGCGCTCACCAAATTTTCGGGCCAGCCAATCGACCTGTATTTCGTAAAGCAGGCGAAGGCCGCCCAAAAACCGCTGAAAGGCCTTGAAACGCTGGACGAACAACTGAAATTATTGTATGACCGCCAACCCGTTGAACAGCAGGCTGAGCAACTGGTCCGGATAGTGAAGCAGAAAAACGTGGTTAAACCGCAGGGTACCAGCCTGACGGATCTGTACCTGAGGGCGGACCTCGAT
The DNA here is from genome assembly GCA_963750355.1 of uncultured Cytophagales bacterium. Lineage (GTDB taxonomy): Bacteria > Bacteroidota > Bacteroidia > Cytophagales > Spirosomataceae > Fibrella. Next base: position 165,887 of record CAVVQL010000006.1, read on the forward strand.
GGCATGTGGGCGTTGTTTCAGCGCGAAAGTGACAGCCCAGCCGACCTCTACGCTTTAATCGACGAGCGGAACCTGCGCTGGATAACCCAGTTGCGGCCTATTATGGCCGAACGATCGACCTTCATTGCGGTGGGCGTCGGCCACCTGCCCGGCCCCAACGGCCTGCTAACCCTTCTTCGCAAGGCGGGGTACGTTGTGAAGGAATTAATAGTTAAGAAGTAAGAGTTGGCTGACGCAAGCGTACTGGTGCCTTAGCCAACTCTTAATTCTTAACTATTAACTCCTCACGCATCCTGTTTTTCAATCTCCCGGATCAACCGCCGGGTTTCTTTAGCATCTTTTTCGGGAAAGGTGACGGGTAGCGATTCCAGCAACTCCGTCATGATGTGGGCGATGATTAGCTGCTGGTTGTCGCGGTCATCGCTGGGAATCACGTACCAGGGTGCATTTTTAGTGGCGGTGGCATTGATCGCCTCTTCATAGGCCTGCATGTAGGCATCCCATGCCTCCCGTTCTTTCAAATCGCTGTCGCTTAGTTTCCACTGCTTTTCGTCGTCCTCTAGCCGGGCAATGAGCCGCTTTCCCTGCTCTTTTTTCGACACGTGCAGGTAGAACTTCACCACCCGAAAGCCATTGCGGTGCAGGTAATCCTCAAAAGTAGCCATGTCGGCGTACCGCTCTTTCCAGAGTTTAGGCAGGTTACCAATAAACTCGTCGGGTAGGTTGCTCTCCTCAAGCCGTTCGGGATGAACTTTCAGGGCCAGTACCTCCTCGTAGTAGGTACGGTTGAAAATACCGATTGTTCCCCGTTCGGGTAATTTCTGCCAGAACCGCCACATAAAATCGTGCGCCAGCTCTTCTTTGCCCGGTTTCTTAAACGACGCGATCTGAAACCGCGACGGATTTACCCCCTTGAATACACGCCGGATACTGCTATCCTTTCCGCCCGCGTCCATCGCCTGAAACAGCACAACCAGACCGTATTTCTCATGGGCATGCATCTGGTTCTGCGCCTGATCCATTCGATCGCTTAGCTTATCGAGTTGGTCAACGCGGTCCTGTTCATCCGTGTAGAACGGGTCGATAAGCGTTGGGGTGGCGCGGGCAGAATACGGCTTCCTGCCAGTGAAGCGGAACGCGCTTGACTTTAGTTTTTTCATGCCCTTTGTTGAGTCGTCAATATGCCATTAACTGCAATTTCCTATTCGCTGAGCTTCGGAATGAGTTTTTGGAGTTCATTGAACCGATCTTCATCAGGCTTGACCTCGCCGATGTCCAGCTTTTTAAGCTCCTCGATCAGCACACGACCCACAATCAGACGCATGTTCTTTTTATCGTCGGCGGGAATTACGTACCAGGGTGCATTTTTGGTCGCGGTTTCGTTGATGGCATCTTCAAACGCGGCCTGGTACTTGTCCCAGAACTCCCGTTCGTCAATATCCTGCTCCTCAAACTTCCAGTTTTTCTCCGGTTCTTCAATGCGGGCGATCAGGCGCTCGGCCTGCTCTTTCTTCGACACGTTCAGGTAGAACTTGATCGTCAGGAAACCGTTGCGGGCCAGGTGCTTCTCCATATCGACAATCGACTGGTAGCGGTGCTTCCAAACTTTGTCGAGGTCTTTGGTCAGGTCGGCGGGTATGCGCTGGCTTTGGGTAAGAATCTCCGGATGTACTTTTACCACCAGCACCTCCTCGTAGTACGATCGGTTGAAGATACCGATGGTACCGCGTTCGGGCAGATTGACGTAGGTACGCCAGAGCCAGTCATGGTCGAGTTCCTGCTCGGTGGGTCGTTTAAACGAATAAACCCGAAGCCCCATGGGGTTAGTCCCCGTAAACACATGCTGAATGGTGCCATCTTTACCCGCCGCATCCATCGCCTGAAAAATGGTTAACACACCATACCGGTTATGGGCATACATACGGTTTTGCAACTCATCTATCTCGGCAGCCTGCTCGCGAAGCCGGGCGGCATAATCGATGTCATTATCATACCAGTCGTCAATTTTCGTATCCGCTTTTTTAGCAGAAAACTTATCGGAACCGTCGTAGCGGAACGCGTCGATATGGAAGGGTTTCAAGGGCGGAATCGGGAGAAGGTGAACCAGTTTAAGCTAATCGCAGGGGTAAACTTATACGTATTTACTCCTGTTCTATTAGTAGGCTATCTAACCGTAAACCACCCTAAATGGTTATTACTCGAATCGATTCCCAACTTGGGCACTGGAGCAGTTTGCTGTCTGCCTCTCGGCCTTCGGCTTTGGAGCAACACCTGGTGCGGTTGCTCAGTCGACTACATCTGTAAAACAACAACAAATGACACTACAACACACGGCCACCAATGGCCAAACAGCCACTCAATTCGAAAAAGCGACGTTTGGTACGGGTTGTTTCTGGTGTACCGAAGCCATGTTTGAAGCGCTCGACGGCGTACAGGCGGCGGTATCGGGCTACGAAGGCGGTCAGGTAAAGAGCCCGACCTATAAGCAGGTTTGCGAGGGCACGACCGGCCATGCCGAGTGCGTTGAGGTAACCTACGACCCCAGCAAGGTAACCTATGCCGAACTGCTCGAAGCGTTCTTCCGCAGCCACGACCCAACCAGCCTGAACCGGCAGGGTGCCGACGTTGGCACGCAGTACCGGTCGGTGATCTTCTACCACAACGACGAGCAGAAGCGGCTGGCCGAAACGGCTAAAGCCGAACTCGACAAGGCAGGGGCGTATGGCAAGCCGATCGTGACCGAGATCAGCCCCGCCACTACCTTCTACGAAGCCGAGGCGTACCACCAGAACTACTTCGCCCAGAACCCCGAGCAAGGGTACTGCGCCTTTGTGATCGCCCCCAAGCTCGATAAATTCAGAAAGGTGTTTAAAGAGAAGCTCAAAGCCGACGCAGCGCACTAAGCGCACGGGCAAGAAGTCACCTGAGATGGTCCAGGTTTGCCAGACGGTTTAAGTCAAGCACTTAAACCGTCTGGCAAACCTGGACCATCTCAATGAGTGCGGTAGTGGCAATCTGGGCCTTATTGAGTTGGCACTGGAGATCGGTATGGTGACCGACAGCGCCGAAGCAGTCGTTCCGTAACCAGTAGATTGCAATAGTCTCGTCAGCCCGGTGCGAGTGTTGTAGAGTGTCAGAAATCAGAACCTCCGCAAATACCCTAAAAGCTGGTAAGGCCTGTATTGCGCAACTTGAGTTTAGCTAGTAAAAATTCCATATTGTCAGGCCGCCATTTTCATGTTCCGTAACTTTTCGAGCTTATTGCTGATTGCCATTTTCCTGCTGATCGATGTGTATGTCTATCAGGCATTTAGGGTACTTACCCGTAATTCATCAGAGGCTACCCAGCGCGCAGTGGCCTGGAGTTATTGGGGTTTTACGGCGATTTCACTGGGCATCTACATCGCCCTGCAATTAATCCCTGCCGATTCGATAGGCCGGGTTACCCGCACCATGCTCACCATTGGTGTGTTTATCGCCTACTTCTCGAAGTTCATTACGGTCATCTTTCTCTTCATCGATGACATCGTGCGCTTCGTCCGCTGGGTCGCCTCGCAGTTCGACCACACAACCCCCGATGTGCCCGCCGATTCAACGGCACCCGTGGCTGATAACACCATTTCGCGCTCCGACTTTCTGGTGAAAACAGCCCTGGTTGCCGGTACCATTCCGCTGGTCGCGTTCAGCTACGGTATTATTACCGGGGCGCATGACTACCGCATCCGCCGGATCACCCTGCCGCTGAAAAATCTGCCCCGCAACTTCGACGGGATCACCATCGCCCAACTGTCGGATATTCATTCGGGTAGTTTCTTCAACAAAACGGCGGTAAAAGGGGGCGTCGATATGTTACTGCGTGAAAAGCCCGACCTGGTTTTCTTCACCGGTGATCTGGTCAACAGCCGGGCCGACGAGGTGAACGACTACATCGACATCTTCAACAAGGTGAAGGCACCATTGGGCGTTTTCTCGACCCTGGGCAACCACGATTACGGGGCCTATGTAAAATGGCCGAGTGTGGAAGCCCAGCGCCAGAATGTATTGAATGTGGTAAAAGCGCACAAACTGATGGGCTGGAACCCCCTCATGGACCAAAACCACATACTGACCCAGGGCGGTGATAAACTGGCCATCATTGGGGTGCAGAACCTCGGTTTCGGACCCGCTGCCCTGAAGGCCGGCAACCTGGCTAAAGCGTATCAGGGCACCGCCGATTACCCGGTTAAACTCCTGCTGTCGCACGATCCCACCCACTGGGATGCCGAGATCCGCCCGCAGTACTCAGACATCGACGTCACGTTTAGTGGACACACCCACGGGGCGCAGTTTGGCGTTGAGTTCGGCGATTATAAATGGAGTCCAGTCAAGTATTTCTACCGACAATGGGCGGGTTTATATCGCGAAACAGCTACCAGTGGGTCATCTCAAACTTTATATGTCAACCGGGGTTATGGATATATCGGCTACCCCGGCCGCGTGGGTATTTTGCCCGAAATCACCATTTTCACGCTTAAAACAGTTTAAGATCAAGCATCTTCTATGAAAACCATTTTCGTTACCATCCTTTCGTTGCTGACGTTCTGGTCGGTTCCTAATAAGCCCGCAACGGCTCCGACTATTCCTCTTTGCGGTGTTGCTGGTATGCAGCAGCTTGCCAGCGACCCCGCCTTTCTGGCGTTACACGCTAGCCCAATCCCCTTCACCTATGAGTCGAAAGCGGGTGAAATGATGACATTCAGCACGCCCGATGGTAAAACGGCGAATGGGTTTATGCTCAAATCGAAAAAGCCATCGAACAAGTGGCTGCTGGTCTACCAGGAATGGTGGGGTTTGAACGACAACATCAAAATGCAGGCCGAGACGTTTTACAACGACCTGAAAAATGTGAACGTGCTGGCCGTTGATATGTACGATGGCAAAGTAGCCACCGCACCGGCCGAAGCGGGTAAGTTGATGCAGGGGGCTGACAAAGCCCGGCTGGCATCCATCATGAAAGGGGCCATTGCCTATGCCGGCCCCAAAGCGGAGATTGCCAGCGTGGGCTGGTGCTTCGGCGGTAGCCTGTCGCTGCAATCAGCCATGCTGGAAGGTAAACAAGCCAAAGGCTGCGTGATGTATTACGGTTTCCCTGAGCAGGATATTGAGAAACTGAAGACGCTGGATACCGACGTGCTGGGCCTGTTTGGCAACAAAGACAAGGCGATTAACCCGCAGGTGGTGAACACGTTTGAAGAAAACATGCAGAAAGCAGGCGAGAAAATTGAAGTGGTACGTTATGAAGCCGAACATGGTTTTGCCAATCCAAGCAATCCGGTGTATGACAAAACAGCCTCTGCCGACGCCTACAAACGCGCGCTGAGCTACCTCAAAGACCGGCTGAAAGCGTAGAAAACTAGTTTCAGGTTTTATTAGCGTAGCCCCCCGCCCTAAAGGGAGCCTTGCTAATAAAACCTGAAACTACCCTCATGCAACTAACGATCGCTGCCGAAAATCCACTGGAATGGATTGCCCTGCGGGCCAATATGGTGCCGGTGCCGCTACTGCACGCCCAGATCATGCCCGTGATTAGCAAGGCCGTGCTCGAAGCTGCTGATAAAGGCGTTTTCGATGCGGTGGCTGACGGGCATGGTACGGCCGAAGCAGTGGCTCAGGCCTGCGCGCTGAACGGAAAAGCTACCCGTGAACTCCTGGGATTGCTCACCGCGCTGGGCTACTTTACCTACCGCGATGAGGTGTTTACGCTCACCCGCATGGCCCGCAAATGGACGCTGAAGCACGAGCCGGAGTCCGTTTATGGCATGCTGCTGTTCAATAATCGGGTTGTCTGGCCCTGGCTCGATAAGCTAGGCAATTACCTGAAAACCGGCGAAGGCATTCACTACCACGATCACCTCGACGCTGAGCAGTGGAATTATTACCAGCAGGCAATGGTGGCGGCATCGGGCAGTGAAGCCAAAGAGTTTGGGCGACGTGCCCCCATTCCTAAAGCCGTAAAAGCGGGCCAGCCCACGCGCATGCTCGACATTGGTGGCTCGCATGGGCAACACTCCGTAGCGCTGTGCAAACGCTACGCAGGGCTCTCATCCACAATCATTGATTTGCCCGCTGCCATTGAGCAGGCCGCGCCCCTGCTGGCCCGCCTCGGTATGGGCGACCGGGTAAAGCACCAGCCCGGCAACGCGCTGACGGACGATTTCGGCGAAGCCCAGTATGAGATTGTCCTGATGTCGAGCCTGGCGCATCACTTCACGCCTGATCAGAACCGCGATGTAGCACGTCAGGTGGCCCGTGCGCTGAAACCCGGTGGTATCTACATCGTCAATGAGTTTATCCGCCCCGCCACTGGCGCTGCGCCCGAACTCGTTGGCTCCTCCACCGACTTGTTTTATGGCCTTACCAGCACCGCCGGCAATTATTCGGTTGCTGAAATTCAGGACTGGCAGCGCGAAGCAGACCTCCGCAAGGGCCGTGTTATCAACTACCGCACCTTACCGGGCCGGGCCATGGTGATTGGCCTGAAGTAGCGCTGCTACAAAACCACTTTCTCCTGGCCGGCATCTACCCCTTTGATGAATTTAATCAGGCCAGGGAAATAATGCGGTTGATCGTCCCACATGCTGCAATGGCTACCGTCGGGGCAAATGAGGCTGGTGCCTTTGGGGAGTTGGGTCGCCATCCACTGCATGTGTTTCGGGTCCATGGTATCGTGCAGGCCACCAATGGTCAGCGTAGGTACGTTGATGTTTTTCAGATCGGCACGGCGATCCCAGTTGGCCAGGCGCCCGGAAATGCCGAATTCAGACGGGCCCTGCATGAGCGTGTAGACCGTGCTGTTTATGGGTGGAAACGCCCGATCGAAAGCGTTGGGCCAGGGCTTCAACCGGCAAACGTGCTCGGCGTAGAAATTAGGCATGAGCAGTTCCATGTAGCGCGGGTTCTGAAAGTCTTTCCGGGCTTCAATGGCCTTGATTTCGGCCAGCACGTTGGGGGCCATCTGCTTACCAAGTACCTCCTCGGCATATTTCCCATATTCAGGGCAGCTGCTCATCATGTTGCTGATGATTAGCCCTTTCAGGTTCTGCTGGTATTTTAGCGCGTAGTCGGTGGCCAGAATGCCGCCCCAGCTGTGGCCAAGCAGATAAAAATTGGCCTTGTTCAGCCCCAGCGCCTGACGTACCTGTTCCACTTCCTCCACAAAGCGCGGTGTCGTCCAGAGGGTGCTGTCGGCCGGGTGGTCGCTGTTGAGTGATCCCAGCTGATCGTAGTAGTAGAATTCGATGTCTTCGGCCGGAAAGTAGCTCTCGAAGGGTTCAAACAGCACATGGTTACCACCGGGGCCCCCATGCAGTAACAGTACCTTCATGCGCGGATTGTTGCCGACGCGCTTTGTCCAGACGTTGAACGTACCCGACGGTGTTTTTACCGGAATCATCCGCACGCCACCCGTACGAACCCCCGTTTCCGGCGATTGATTGTACGTACTTGCCTCGTTGGGCGACGAATTTCGATTACAGGCTAGTGCCGTAACCAGCAAAGTGGAGGCGATGGCAACGCGCAAAAAGGAGAGGTGCATCATGGTGATGAAGATGTATAGGAATAGATCGGCTAAGATAGGGAATTGACACACTATTAAACGTCATGGCGGCGCATAATCCGATTGCGGATTCGGCTCAGGCTAACGGGTGTAATACCCAGGTAATTGGCTACGTAATGCTGCGGAATCCGGTCCAGTATTTTCTTCTTGTTGCTTTCCAGAAGTGTCAGGTAACGCGCTTCCGGGCTTTGTGTTAGCAGGCCTACCATTCTGTCTTCCAGGCCTAGTGCAATATATTCGGCGATTAGTCGACCGAATTTCTGCCAGGTGAGGCTGCGGGCAAAGAGGTCAAGCAGCGCGGAGTACGGGAAAGCAACGTACCTGGCGTTGCTCAGTGCCTCGATCGTTAGTCGCGACGGAGTCTGGCTAATGCAACTAAAATACGAACTGATGAAATGTCCCTCAAAATAGAAATACGTAGTCTTCTCCTCCCCGTCATTCGTATAATACTGCCTCAACGAGCCTTCCAGCACCACCGCTACCTCTTGCGCAACCTTTCCTTCTTCGGCGAAAAGCTGGTGCTTGTCAAGCGTTTCAATGCGTAAGTGCGGCACAAGCATGAGCCACTCTGCCTCTGTAAGGGGCGTGAAGCGCTCAATTTGTTGCCGCACCATCAGGAAGGAATCAGTGACCATGGCTGGATCGATATATATAATACTGTCATCATTTATGCCCTGCCAGCAAAAAACAGGTCATAATAGTACAGCATATTGCAACTATATAAAAGAGAGATTTTAAGTAGAACAGCGTTTAAGATAAAGGCAACTTTACGCCACCCCTATTTCACATTTTATATGGCTCAAATCAACATGACGCTCGGCGACAAGCCGTTTTTTCCGTTTGTCTCTTCGCCCATTGCTTACGAAGGTCGCGAATCCGATAATCCGCTGGCATTTAAATTCTACGACGCAAACCGCACCATTATGGGTACGCCCATGAAAGACCTGTTCCGGTTTGCTGTCGCCTACTGGCACACCTTCTGTGGCACCGGGACCGATCCGTTCGGACCGGGGGTAAAGCATTTCCCCTGGGATGCCACCGCCGCCAATGATCCGTTGGGCGCGGCCTTCAACAAAGCCGATGCCGCCTTCGAATTTATCACCAAGATAGGCATGGAATATTATTGCTTCCATGATGTCGATGTGTCGCCCGAAGGAACGTCGAATCATGAGTTTGAAGCCAATTTTCGGAAGGTTGTCGATTACCTGAAGCAGAAGCAGGAAGCCAGTGGCGTGAAACTGCTCTGGGGAACGGCCAACCTCTTCTCGCACGAGCGGTACATGAATGGAGCCAGCACCAACCCAGACTTCCATGTGCTGACGCACGGTGCCTGGCAGGTGAAGAACGCCATCGATGCTACGATCGAACTGGGCGGACGGGGCTATACGTTCTGGGGTGGCCGCGAAGGCTACATGTCGCTGCTGAACACGAACATGAAGCGCGAGCAGGAGCATCTGGGCCGTTTTTTACAGCTCAGCCGCGATTATGCGCGTAAACAGGGCTTCCAGGGAGCCTTCTACATTGAGCCAAAGCCAATGGAACCCACCAAGCACCAGTATGATTTCGACGCCGCTACGGTGGTCGGTTTCCTGAATCGCTTTGGGTTGCAGGATGATTTCGAACTAAACCTCGAGACAAACCACGCCACACTGGCCAATCACACCTTCGCGCATGAACTACAGATAGCCGCCGACAATAACATGCTGGGTAGTATCGATGCGAACCGGGGCGACTACCAGAATGGCTGGGATACCGACCAGTTTCCCGTCGACGTGTATGAGCTGACCGAGGCCATGCTGGTTATTCTGGAAGCGGGTGGTATCAAGTCGGGCGGTGTGAACTTCGACGCCAAAACGCGCCGGAACTCGACCGATCTGGACGATATTTTCATTGCGCATATCGGCGGTATGGATACCTTCGCCCGCGCCGCCATTGCTGCCGAAGCTATTCTCGATAAATCGAAGTATAAACAACTCCGCGCCGAGCGCTACGCCAGCTACGACAGTGGAGCCGGTGCCGACTTTGAAGCCGGTAAACTGACGCTCGAAGACCTGCGCCAATACGCCATGACCAACGGTGAGCCAAAACAGGTCAGTGGCAAGCAGGAATGGTACGAAATGATTGTTAACCAGTATATTTAAGATACTTTAATTGAACGCCGATTGGGCGGATTGAGCAGATTTGTGGAGATTTGGTCGTTAAACGCTAAGTCGAGAGCAAACTGCTTAATCCGCCCAATCGGCGTTCTGATACTATGAAAATCTTACTGTTTCTTTTTCTCTGCCTTCCGTTCGGCAGTTTTGCCCAAACCATGGAGGCGTCGCCCGACGATGAGCGGGGCATTATGCAGGCCGTCGATGATCTGTTTGAAGGCATGAAAAAGGCGGATGCCACCGCTGTGAAGAATTCCTTTACGCCCACGGCCACCCTACAAACGGTCGTTACTAAAAATGGCCAGGTGAGCGTCAGGAACGAGCCGATCGATGGGTTCGCCACGTCGATTGGGAAAGCCAAGCCGGGCGACCTCAACGAGGTCATCGATCCGTATCAGATCCATGTCGACGGTGATCTGGCGGTAGCGTTCGTTCCCTACAAATTTTTCTTTAAAGACAAGCGTCTGCACTGCGGAGCCAATGCCTTTACGCTGGTCCGGCTGGGTGGCGTCTGGAAAATACAGGCTATCATCGACACCCGGCGTGAGTGCATTGACTAGAATACCACGTTATCGATCAGCCGCACCTTACCCAGTTGGGCGGCGAGGCACAGAGCCGTTTGGCCGGGAGCCTGCACCTCAGCTACCGGTTGCAGCGTGTCGGCGTTCACCACTTCGATATAATCCAGCGTAAAGGCAGGCTCATGGGCAATATAATCGCGCACAGTTGCCTGGGCCTGTTGCGGCGTACCTCCATCCAGCAGCCTGTTTTTGGCTAGTGTGAGCGCCTGGAAAAGAAGGGGTGCCTGGGCTCGCTCCTCTGCCGACAGTAGTCGGTTTCGGGACGACATGGCCAGGCCATCCGCTTCGCGAACGGTGTCGCAGCGAATCAGTTCAAGGGGAAAGCTCAGGTCACGGACCAGTTGGCGTATGACCGCCACCTGTTGCAGGTCTTTCTGACCAAAGTAGGCCCGGTCTGGCTGCACTATATGAAACAACTTGCTGACAACAAGGCCAACGCCGTTGAAATGGCCGGGGCGGGAAGCGCCCTCCATGACCGTTTCGAGGTTGCCGAAATTCAGCGTTAGGCTGGCTGACTGAGGATACATTTCGGCCACCGATGGCGAAAAGATGATGTCTGTTCCAACCCTTTCGAGTGCTGTTGAGTCTTCATCCAGCGTACGGGGGTAACGGGCAAGGTCGTCGGCATTGTTGAATTGGGTGGGGTTGACAAAGATGCTGCAGACAACCAGGTCGCATTCCGATTTTGCCCGTTCAACGAGTGTAAGATGACCCGTGTGCAGCGCGCCCATGGTGGGCACGAAGCCGATTGTCTGCCCCTGCTGGCGAACGGTGGTGAGGTATTGACGGAGTGCGTAAACGGTGCTGACATGGTGCATAAAAAGCCTGATTTATGGGACGGTTGAGGAGGGTGCGAATTGCAATTTTTTGCGACGGAATGTATTGAAATATGGGGTTTTTTTGCTTAATTTTGCAGGTTTTTAAGGTGAAGCCGTCCAAAATAATTCTCTCTTGCATTTATGAGCAAACTTCGCATTTTGTACGTAGCCAGTGAAATTACGCCCTTCCTCAAAACCTCCGACGTGGCCGATTTCGTGCGAAAGTTACCGCAGGATATGCAGGAACGAGGTATGGAGATCCGAATTCTGGTTCCCCGGTTTGGGCTCATCAACGAACGCAAAAATCGGCTTCACGAAGTGGTCCGGTTGTCGGGCATCAACATCTCGGTTGGTGATGAAGAAAAGCCGCTGATTATCAAAGTTGCTTCCATTCCGACGGCCAAGTTACAAGTGTACTTTATCGATAACGAAGACTATTTCCACCGGAAGTATGTATTTCACGATAAGGAAGACCGCTTTTACGACGACAACGACGAGCGGGCTATCTTCTTCTGCAAAGGCGTGCTGGAAACCGTGAAAAAACTAGGCTGGTCGCCCGATATCGTTCATTGCAACGACTGGATGACGGCGCTGATTCCGCTGTATCTGAAAACCACGTACAAGAACGATCCGATGTTTAAAGACACAAAATCGGTCTTTACCGTGTACAATAACTCGTTTGAACATCGTTTCAACCCCAGCGACCTGGTCGAAAAAGCCAAGATGATGGACATTGATGATGCGATGCTGAGCCATCTGGAAACCGGCGATTTTACCGGATTTATAAAAATCGGTTGCGCCTACGCTGACGCCGTTGTTAACGCAGGGAAAACCGAACACGATAGTCTGAATACTATTCTGAATGAAATTGCCGAACACAAACTTGACCTCGACGAGGCGGAAACAAACGTTAGCGAGCGTTATTTCAACATCTATACACAACTGGCCAGTTAAACTGGCTTTCGTTGCCGCTGTATTGCTAACGGCAATTGCCTGCGAAGAACCCAAGGAGATTGGCCTTGCACCCACCACTCCGGTGGGTGTGCTGTATACCGATACACTGACCATTGCCCGTACCACCATTCAATTTGATTCGGTGCGGAGCAATGACCAAAGCACGGCGTTGGTGGGGCGGTATTCCGACCCGATTTTCGGGCAGATAGAGGGCAGGACTTATCTTCAGCTACGGCCTACCCGTAGCCTGATCGTTACCGACTCCGGCACCACCACCGTGACTGCCGCCAGCCGCATTATCGTCGATTCGACAAAAGTGCGGTTTCCCCTCAATGGCATCTGGTACGGCGATACAACTGTTTCCCAGGAAATTGTGCTGTCTCGGCTAACAGACAGTCTCCGGTCTGTCAATTATGACATCAGCAGCCCCGGTCCGGCCATTGGCCAGGTTGTTGCCCGGCGTACTGTCAAGCCAAGGCCATCGGTAGTCGACACGGCGGGGTATATCAGCCCGCTCAAAATTGACAACAGCATTGGCCGCGAAATTATGGGGCTGGCCAACACCGATGCGTTGCTCTTTTCAACGAAGACCGGCTTGCTGGTTGACCCGCTTGGGTTTCGTCGGCAGGTTCCCCGCGATTTTGTGCTGACCTCAAGTGGTAGCTCTCCGGCGGCTATACTGGGCTTAACGCCAACCGAGGCCGCCATTATCACGTATTTTCACGTAAATGGCGAGAAATTCCCCCAGGCCTATGAGGTTGGGTTCGTTGGCAAACGATTCAACCAGCTTACGGCCAATCGGGGCGGAACGGCTATTGCCAGTTTACGACCCGGCCAGAGCCAGCCCGCCACAACAACCGGCCGTACGTATGTGCAGCCAGGTACCGGAGTGACCACCAAATTGCAGTTTCCGAGCCTGTCGGATCTGCTGAAAACGGGTCGGATTGCCATTAACCGCGCTGATCTGGTTATTACACCAACCCCAACCGAAGACACAAAGAGGCCACTGCCCCCGTTTCTGGCCCTGGCCGAAGTTGACGCACAGAACCGCCTGACACGGTCAACCACCTCGACGGGTGTGGCGGCGATCCTGTTTACCGTGCAAACACTTGGCCCCCTCAACCGCCAGCCAACCAATTTCACCAACGCCCAGATAGCCATTCGAGACCCGCGCACCAACAGCTACACGTTTCAGCTGGCGGGCTACTTGCAGTCGGTTGCGTCGGGAATCAGCCCTAACGCTGGGTTGGCCATATTAACACCCAGCAGTAGCCAGTTATTTGCCCAGAACCAGCAGGGCGGGCTCATCGATCAAACGCAGGCTGTACTGAGTGATCGGGTTTGGCGAATGGTTCTGGAAGGCAAAGCCAGTGTAAAACTGACTTTGTTCTACACGAAATCGAACTAGTGCAAAAAACCCTGCCCTGCAAGGCAGGGTTTTTTGCTTTTAAGGACTACCCAGCTTTGTATAGAAAAGTAACATGCTGGCTCGTACCTTACACCAGCACAAGTACATTTACCTACTGATTACTGTTAACTCGTCATTGTTATGTGTGGTATTGTCGCCTATGTGGGCCATCGGGAAGCCTGCCCCCTCGTCATTAAAGGTCTCAAACGGCTCGAGTATCGGGGCTACGATAGCGCGGGGGTAGCCCTGCTAAACGGTAATGATCCGACGGGATCCGGACTAAAAGTTTACAAGAAAAAAGGGAAAGTGGCCGCCCTGGAACAGGAGATCAGTGGGAAAGACCTGCATGCCAACATCGGGATGGGGCATACGCGCTGGGCTACCCACGGTGAACCCAACGATGTAAATGCCCACCCGCATTATTCCTTCCACAAGAAGCTGGCGATCATTCACAACGGGATAATCGAGAACTACGCGACCATCAAAGAGACTCTGGTTCGGAAGGGCCACATCTTTGCCAGCCAGACCGATACGGAGGTGCTGGGGCAGTTTATCGAAGACATCTGGGAGAATGCCGGCGGAACGCTGGAAGATGCCGTACGCGCTGCCTTGCAGGAAGTAGTTGGCGCCTACGCCATTGTGGTGATGAATGCCGCCGACCCCACCCAGCTTGTGGCCGCCCGCAAAGGCAGCCCACTGGTTATTGGCATAGGCGATGGCGAATTTTTCTTCGCCTCCGATGCATCGCCCATTATCGAGTACACGAAGGATGTTGTCTACCTGAACGAGTATGAGATTGCGATGGTAAAAGATGGTATTCTGAGCATTGTTACCCTCGACAACACCAAGACGATCCCTTATGTGCAGAAGATTGAAATGGAACTCGAAGCTATTGAGAAAGGTGGCTTTGAGCATTTCATGCTAAAAGAGATCTTCGAGCAGCCCCGCTCAATTGCCGATTCAATGCGGGGCCGGGTCAACGCCGATGAAGGAACGCTGCAACTCGGGGGCCTGCGCGACTACCTGGACAAACTGGCCAAGTCAGAGCGGATCATCATTGTGGGTTGTGGTACGTCATGGCACGCGGGTCTGGTGGCCGAGTATATTTTTGAAGAATTGGCCCGGATCCCCGTCGAAGTCGAGTACGCCTCTGAATTCCGGTACCGCAACCCAATCATAAAAGAAGGCGACATTGTCATTGCTATCTCGCAGTCGGGCGAAACGGCTGATACCCTGGCTGCCATTGAGCTGGCCAAGTCGAAAGGGGCTACCATTTTTGGCGTCTGCAACGTGGTTGGTTCATCCATTGCCCGGGCTACCCATGCGGGTGCCTACACCCACGCCGGCCCGGAAATTGGTGTCGCCAGTACCAAGGCCTTTACGGCTCAGGTGACCGTGTTGACGCTAATGGCACTGGCCGCCGCTCAACGGAAAGGAACGATTTCGGATACCCTGTTCCGGCAATTACTGGCTGAACTGGAAGCTATTCCGGCCAAAGTGGAACGGGTATTGCAAAGCGCAGAAAAGATCCGGGAAATTGCCTACATCTTTACCTACGCCCGTAATTTTATCTACCTGGGCCGGGGCTTAAACTTCCCGGTTGCGCTGGAAGGGGCGCTTAAGTTGAAAGAGATCAGCTACATCCATGCCGAAGGGTATCCGGCCGCTGAAATGAAGCACGGCCCTATTGCCCTCATCGACGAAGACATGCCGGTGGTTGTGACCGCTACCCAGGACAGTTCGTACGAAAAGGTAGTCTCGAACATTCAGGAAGTAAAAGCCCGCAAAGGTCGTGTCATCGCCGTGACCACGGAGGGCGATACACACCTGCCAACGATGGTCGACTTTGTCATCGAGATTCCGAAAGTGCACGATATTTTGTTGCCACTGATCTCGGTCATTCCAATGCAGCTGTTGGCCTACGACATAGCCGTTATGCGCGGCCGCAACGTTGACCAGCCCCGCAACCTGGCTAAGTCAGTAACGGTGGAATAACGGCGCGCCAGCGGCCTAAACTGACCGGCTGCTTACCATGTTAGGTAGGGGTACCGGTACGGAAGAGAACATGCAATTTTGGGGTAACGAGCAGGCCGAATTCTTTGAAACTATTTTGTTTCAGCACCTGGGCGAACCGGTGGACGTGCTCGATACGCAGCTGCTGAGTGGCGGTGATATCAACACGGCAGCGCGGGTGGTCACCTCGCGGGGGGCGTTCTTTATTAAGTGGAATCAGGCCAACCTGAGCGGAACGGGTCGGCAGCGTATTGATGAACTGATGCCCGACGGCGACGCTCTGTTTGCGATGGAAGCAAAGGGGCTGGCCCTGCTACGCGAAGCAAACGCCATTCGGGTACCTACCGAAATTGGTTATGGCCGACAGGGCGATCTGGCTTATCTGATTCTGGAATACCTCGACCCGACAACCACTGGCTTGCCGGGTGCGCCGGTGGTTTACTGGACAAAGCTGGGGCGTCAGCTGGCCGAGTTGCACGCCCATACCCAGCCTCATTTTGGGCTGGACCATGACAATTTCATCGGCACCTTGGCGCAACGGAATACACTGACGGTCAGTGGCGCTGATTTTTTCTTCGAGCACCGGCTGCTGCCGCAGGCGGGTCAGGCCCTCTACAACGGCTTACTGGCTAAAACGCAGTACGACGCTCTCTTTCGCCTGCGCGATGCGCTGCCTGAACTGCTTCCGGCCGACCGGCCAGCGCTGCTCCACGGCGACCTTTGGACGGGTAATGTGCTCATCACTGAAGCAGGTGAGCCAGCGGTTGTCGACCCGGCGGTATATTACGGCCTTCGCGAGGCTGAGCTAGCTTTTACGTATCTGTTTGGCGGCTTCGATGCCCGTTTTTATGAGGCGTACAATGACCTGTTTCCGGTGGCACCGGGCTTTGCCGAACGCGTACCTATCTACAACCTATACCCGTTGCTGGTGCATGTCAACCTGTTCGGCTCGGGTTATGTGCCGGGCGTTGAGCGTATACTGAGCCGTTTTTAGGAGCCCACTCTGGCCCTTGTCTAACAACACAGGCCACTGCTTAAGGCAAGCCTTCAGAAGCAACCTATACGCCCTTCCTTTTTTCAGGACGTCAATAAGGCGGAGTCAACCCATTTTGCCGGTTTATTGTTCTTCTGGTAAATGGTGTAATTTTGGTTGTACCACTTCGATCAACACGATGTACGAAAAAAATATAGGCACCAAACAGAAAGCGTTACGACTGAACCTCGACCGGCGGATCTACGGCTCATTTGCCGAGATCGGAGCGGGGCAGGAAACGGCAGCGATCTTTTTCAAAGCGGGTGGCTCGTCGGGCACAGTCGCTAAAACGATGTCGGCCTATGACATGACTTTCAGCGATGCTATTTACGGTACCGAAGCCAGTGGCCGGTATGTGGTTGAGTCGCGGCTGATGAAAATGCTGAATAAAGAGTATAGCCTGCTTGAAAAACGGCTGTCGGAAAAACGCGGTATCGACACGACCTTTTTTGCCTTTGCCAATACCGTTGTTGCCCTAAACTACCAGAAGACCAACGAAGGCCACGGCTGGCTGGGTTGCCGCTTTCAGTGCGATCCGCTGGGGCCACCGAATGATGTAGTTATTCACGTGCGGCTGCTCGATAACGAGAATCTGTTGCAGCAGCAGACGCTGGGAGTCATTGGCGTGAACCTGATTTATGCCTGCTTCTATTACGCGAAATCGCCGGAAACGATGGTGGTCTCCCTGATGGATGATCTGTCGCCGGAGCGTATCCAGATCGACACCATCCGGTGCAGCGGCCCTGATTTTGCCCAGGTCGACAACCGGTTGATGAGCTTGTACCTGGTGAAAAACGGGTTCACCGATGCGGCCCTGTTTGGCCCGGATGGGCAGGTGCTGCAACCGAAAGAGGCGCTGTACAAGAAAAATGTGGTGGTCATGCGCGGACGGCTTCGGCCCGTAACCAACGTACAGCTCGATATGATCGATAACGGGTTGAAGCAGTTTCTGCAAGAACCCGACGTGGATAAAGAACGGGTTATGATGATCTCCGAGCTGACCCTGCATAACCTGAAAGCCAATGAACAGGGAATCGACGAAAAGGACTTTCTGGACCGGGTAGACATTCTGTGCAGTCTGGGGCAAACGGTAATGATCTCGAATTACCACGAGTACTATCGGCTGATTGCCTACCTGGCGCGCTTAACCCGGTTAAAGATTGGCCTCATTATGGGCATTCCGAACCTGGAATACATCTTCGAGGAAGACCATTACGATTTCCTGCCGGGTGGTATTCTTGAGTCGTTTGCTACACTCTTTAGCCGGAAGGTGAAGCTGTTTGTGTATCCTACTTTCCGAAATGGGCAGATTTACACATGCAGCCAGTTTCAGCTACCGCCGCATCTTGAGCCGTTGTTTCAGTACCTGAAACGCAACGACAAGATCGAAGACATCACCGACTATAACGAGAAGAACCTGCATATTTCAACCGATCACGTACTGGAGATGATTCAGGCGGGTGAAGATGGCTGGGAGGCGATGGTACCGGCCAATGTAGCCAAGCAGATTAAGGCCAACTGCCTCTTTGGGTATCCATGCGAAGTGGAGTACACACCGATCAGTGTGCAGATTCAGCAGGCGGTTGAGCATGGCGAGTTACGCAGTGAATCGGCTAACGGGCAATCGAGCCATGGTCCTTTGCCCGTTGTGAAAGCCGCTGCATCATAATAACCAGAATGCCCAGCACACTGGGGAAGAAGCCAGAAATGCCCAATGAATCGAGCAGACCGATGGGGCGAAGGAGAATATCGAAAGGCAGATAGCCCGTGGTGAGTACGCTCAAAAAGTGGACAACCTTCCGTTCCGAAGCTCTTGAGGGTTATTCATAGCTGTATGTCGTTTACCCGGCCGTTTCCTATTTTAGGGAGTATACTGCCTGGAAACGCACTGTACAGCGGCTATCTTAGTGTAATGATCGATAGAAGGAGGCTGGATTTAATCCTGAGCCGAGGGTATTTCAGGATGCAGCAGCAGATTTTCACCTGCCGGTACGTGCATTTTGCCGAGGTGCGGTATCCGGTTCACTGGCTGCGGATTTCGCTGGCCGATGTTCTGTTTGGCCCGAAGCAGAAGCGGCTGTTTCGCCTTAACGAGCCGTTTTCTGTAACGGTGAAACCATTGGAAATTACCGATGAGCTGGAAGCACTGTATGACCTCTACTGGTATAGCCTGGATTTCGACGCGCCTTATTCGGTTGAGTCCTGCCTGCTCGAAGGAAGCACGCAAACCATATTTGATACGTATGTGATTGAAGTGCGCGACGGAGGCCGATTAGTTGCCGCCGGTATTTTCGATAATGGGGACCGAAGCATTGCCGGTATCATGAATTTCTACGACCCCGACTATCGCAAACACAGCCTTGGCAAGTACCTCATGCTGCTGAAGATACAGTACGCACTACGCCAGCAAAAAAATTACTACTATCCCGGCTATCTGGTAGGCAACTACCCCAAGTTCGACTATAAGCTGTTTGCCTGCCAGGCGGCCACCGAAGTATTTAGTGAGGTTACGGGGGAGTGGCTTCCTTTTTCGTGGGAAACCGTCAAGGACCTCGAAGCTGGCCTGCCCAATCACTGATCGTTCCATATCCATAGGCCAGCCCGTTAAGCAGAACTAACGACGGGTTATAAACGCGTTTGGCGCGTGGCGGGGCTCTTAGCCTTGCTGGCCGTTTGCACAGTACATTTAACCAGCTACAGGAAACCCGGTTTTGGCAATACATGTTCAGGAGGCCTTTTGGTGCGCTTCGCCCACCTGTTTATTGTACTCGCCCAGGGCCATCAGGCGTCGATGGCTAGCAACAAAAATACCCAGCTTCATCAAAGCCGGGCATTCTACTTATAAGCAACTATCAACCTGTGCTATTTCGTGCGGTAGCCAATAACAACTAGCTTTCTGTACGCGATAGCGATCGGTTCCGTGGCGATGAAGACAGCATCTTTCGGATAAAGTTGCTACGCTGACTGGCTGACATCAGGCATTACCCAGTCAGCGTCAGCCGCCTTTGCCTTTGACTCAGGCAGATGTGGCAATACGGGGTATAGGTAGTGGCCAACTTACTTTAGGTACACAACGGATTTAACTTGTAGGGGTACTTGCCTGATGAAATATGTGTATTTGTTGACAGCGATCATTGCCGAGGTAATTGCTACGAGTGCACTAAATGCATCCGACCAGTTTACCAGGTGGGTGCCCAGCCTGATTACGCTGGTTGGGTATGGGGTAGCGTTCTATTTTTTGAGCCTGACGTTACGCTCCATGCCGGTTGGCGTAGTGTATGCCAGTTGGTCTGGCATAGGCATTGTTCTGGTTGCGCTGGTCGGTACGTTTGTGTTCAGGCAGGTGCCCGATCTACCCGCTGTTATCGGCATGGCGTTAATCATTGCCGGCGTGCTGGTAATGAATTTACTGTCTGAAACGACCGGCCACTAATCGGATCGTGTTTACCAAAATTCAAGAATGACTGAATTAGAAAAGATGCTGGCAGGCGAGTGGTATTGGTCCTATCACCCTGACCTCCTTGCCATGCGGGCCAGAGGCAGAGAATTATTCACGCGGTACAATCAGACCCTGAACTCCGACAAACTGATCAGGAACGAGATACTGGGCGAGCTGCTGGGTTCTGCCGGGAAAGACCTTGATATTCAGCCGCCCTTTTATTGTGATTATGGGACTTATATCTACCTTGGTGATAATGTATTCATCAACTTCAACTGTACCATTCTCGATTACGCGCCCATACGAATTGGCAACAATGCCCTGATTGGGCCTAATGTGAGCCTATACGCGGCGTCTCATCCGTTACTGGCCAGTCACCGGATCAGCAAAGGGGCTGACATTGCCAAACCGATTACTATTGGTGATAACGTCTGGTTGGCCGGCAATGTCATTGTTTGCCCCGGAGTAACCATTGGCGACAACACCACAATTGGGGCTGGCAGCGTGGTAACGCGCGACATACCAGCCAATGTATTTGCGGCGGGCAACCCCTGCCGCGTTGTTCGATCCATTACTGAGTAAAAATGCCTGCATCTCCAGATAAGCCATCGTATGATTGCTGTTCGTAATCTGACTAAACAATACAGCGATCACAAGGCCGTCGACGACGTGTCATTCGATGTCAGAGCGGGCGAAACCCTGATCTTGCTGGGAACCAGCGGGTCGGGCAAAACCACCACGCTGAAGATGATCAATCGGCTCATTGAGCCAACCAGCGGCACCATAACGATCGACGGAGTTGATACCCGCCAGCGAAGCAGTCACGACCTGCGCCGGGAGATCGGGTACGTGATTCAGGAGACGGGCCTGTTTCCACACTATACCATTGCCCAGAATATTGCCCTGATCCCCCAGGTACTCAACTGGGACGAGCCGCGAATACAGGCGCGCGTTCGTGAGCTGATGACCATGCTTCGCCTGCCCGAATCCTGCCTGACGGTATACCCCAGCCAATTGAGCGGCGGGCAGCGGCAACGCGTTGGCCTGGCCCGTGCTCTGGCTGCGCAGCCGTCGATTCTACTGATGGACGAACCGCTGGGTGCCCTCGATCCAGTAACGCGAAGCCATATTCGCCGGGAGTTCAGGCAGCTGGACGAGTTGCGGCAAAAAACCATTGTGATGGTGACCCACGACGTTCAGGAAGCCTTTGAGCTGGGCGACCGCATTGGGCTGATGGATGGGGGAAAGATGCAGCAAATTGGCACCCCTCAGGAGCTGCTGCTCAGACCAGCCAATGCCTTTGTTCGCCAGTTTTTTGCCGATCAATGGCTGCCCCTTCAACTGCACACTTTTTCACTCCACGATCTGTCGCCCTATTTGCCAAGCGCAGCTACCCAGTCGACGGAGGCCCTGCTCTTACCGGCCCTAACCCGGCTGTCTGACGCGCTGGGGCATCTGTCGGGGTCAAAATCGATTGTATTCGAGCTAGATCAACAGTTTGTAACGGTGCATTTAACCACAGTCTGGCCAGCCCTGAGCCAGCTTCTGGAAAAACAATCGGGCTAAAATTAAACCCAGCGGCGGACCGCCGCTGGGTTTAATCCACATACCTATGCAGGAATTTTTCGCGTTCATCATCGACCAGCGGTATAAGCTGCTGGAACAAACCATGACCCACATTGGGCTAACGTTCCTGTCATTGTGCATCGCCCTGGTGATTGGCCTGCCATTGGGTATCCTGATCAGTTTCCGGCCCCGGCTGGTGTCGGCCACGTTAGGGGCGGTGGGCGTGCTGCAAACGATTCCAAGCCTGGCCCTGCTGGGTTTTATGATTCCCCTGCTGGGTATTGGCCCCGGACCGGCCATTGTCGCCCTGTTCCTGTATGCGCTGCTGCCCATTGTGCAAAACACGTACGTGGGCATTCGGGAGGTGAGCCCAACGCTGAAAGAAGCAGCGCGGGGTATGGGCCTGACCCCCTGGCAGATACTGACCCGGCTGGAATTTCCATTAGCGTTGCCCGTCATTTTTGCGGGCATCCGCACGGCCACCGTTATCAACGTGGGGGTAGCCACGCTGGCCGCGTACCTGGCCGCTGGCGGACTGGGCGAATTTATCTTCAGTGGCATTGCCCTGAACGATACCAACATGATTCTGGCGGGCACTATCCCGTCGGCCTTGCTGGCCATCCTGTTCGATGCCGGTCTGGGTCGGTTACAGCATCTGCGCAAACTGGCGCGCTACCGGACAATGGTTGTCTTTCTGCTGCTGGCCCCCTGCTTATCGGCTTTCTACTGGTTGCCGAAAAGCGGACAGACAAAGCTGAATGCGGGTTTCGCCCACGAGTTCTATGGTCGCTCTGATGGGTATCCGGCGTTGCAGGCGGCGTATAACATTCACATATCGTCCCGGCTGATCGACCCTAACCTGATGTACGAGTCTATTCACCGTAACCTATTCGACATTATCAGCGGCTACTCCACCGACGGACGGATCAAGACCTTTCAACTGCGGACACTGGTAGACGATAAACACGCGTTTCCACCCTACGAAGCGTCGTTTCTGGTCCGGCAGGCAACCCTGAAAAAGTACCCCGACCTGCAGCCAACGCTTGAGTTACTGTCGGGTAGCCTGTCCGATTCGTCCATGACCGAGTTGAACTACCGGGTCGATTGCCTGCATGAGTCGCCGAAACAGGTGGCCCGGCAGTTTCTGGAGCGGAGCGGGCTACTCCATAAGCCGGGCGTAAGCCAACGGTCGGGGAAGATCGAGGTTGGGGCCA
The DNA here is from genome assembly GCA_963750355.1 of uncultured Cytophagales bacterium. Classification (GTDB taxonomy): domain Bacteria; phylum Bacteroidota; class Bacteroidia; order Cytophagales; family Spirosomataceae; genus Fibrella. The sequence goes on from CAVVQL010000006.1 coordinate 188,660, forward strand.
TGATTTTCACCGAGCAGTACATTCTGGTCGAGCTGGTGCGGCAGTTGGTAGAAAACCGCCTACCCCTGGAGGTCGTTACCCGAACCGGATTAGGCGGCACCAAACTCTGCTTCGACGCCCTTATGGCTGGCTCCCTCGATCTCTACCCCGAGTACACGGGGGCTGGCTTGCTGGTCTTGCTGAAACCGACGCCCGCGTTAATTGAGTCGCTGAAAACCGATCCGGAAGCCCTCTACCAGTATATCAATACTGCGTTTAACCAGAAGTATGGCTTAAGCTGGCTCAGGCCATTGGGGTTCAACAACACCTATGCGCTGATGATGCGGGAGGCTCAGGCGCAATCGTTGGGCATTCGCACCACCTCCGAGTTGAAACGGTACCTGGAGCGCCCACAAGACCGCCCCGGCGCCGCTCTTCGCTGAGTAGCTGGTAGCCACGTGAAGAAATGAGTAGAGGTATGCCCTCGTGCCCCGAAGCTCGTGGTTGGGCAAGGGTTGACTAGCCCGCTTATGGCCGCGTTTTCATACTTCTCCTGCCAACGCCGATAAAGATAAACCAGCCATACAGGCCAAATGAAGTGATTTGGTGTTTTATCAAAAAGCGGCCCCCTAGACTACCATGATAACCGGTAGGAACAGCCATTTCTCGGCCGATTTATTCAACGATGCAAACCACCACGACCACTTCACTGCTAACCGATCTGCACTGTTCCCACTGCGGAAAAATGCATTCACCTTTTATTCGGCAGACTCTTTCCGGCTGTTGCCAGGCACCGTTGTTGTGTCGGTATACATTGGATGAAAGTACGATCACTAAAGCGGCCCTACTGACCCGCCCGCACTCGATGTGGCGCTATGAAGAGCTACTGCCTGTAGTACATGCCGGAAACCGGGTAACGTTAGGCGAAGGAATGACGCCGATCTTACCGGTCGACCGACTGGCGAATCAGTGCGGCCTGAACCGGCTAAGCCTGAAAGATGAAGGATTGAACCCCACGGGTTCCTTCAAGGCTCGTGGGTTGAGCATGGCCATCTCGAAGGCGAAAGAGAACGGTGAGCAGGCTTGTATCATCCCCACGGCCGGGAATGCGGGCGTGGCCATGGCTGCCTACTGCGCCCGCGCTGGCCTGGAAGCGGTAGTGGTGATGCCCCGGCATACCCCAGATGCGTTTAAGGAAGAGTGCCTTGCTTACAACGCCCGACTGATTCTGGTTGATGGCCTGATAAACCACTGTGGCGCTAAAGTACAGGAACTGAATCAGCATGGAGACTACTTCGACGTATCGACGCTAAAGGAGCCGTACCGCCTCGAAGGCAAGAAGACGATGGGCTATGAAATAGCCGAACAGTTGAACTGGCAACTTCCGGACGTAATCATGTACCCCACCGGAGGCGGCACCGGGCTGATCGGCATCTGGAAGGCCTTTCACGAGTTGAAACGGTTAGGCTGGCTGGCTCAGGATCAACGGCTTCCGCGCATGGTGGCGGTGCAGGCCGAGCAGTGTTGCCCCGTTGTCGATACGTTTCTGGGTAAGCAGCTCAACGCGAAGCAGTATGTGGGGAGACCTACGCTGGCCAACGGACTGGCCGTGCCCCGGCCCATTGGTGAGCCGCTGATGCTCGATGTGCTGCGCGAATCGGGTGGCACCGCTCTGGCCATTTCAGAAGAAGAGATGATCGAAGGGGTAAGCGAGCTGTCGAGGCATGAAGGCATTTTTGCCGCGCCCGAAGGCGGAGCGATTTGGGCCGCAACCAAACAACTGGTGCGTGAAGGCTGGATTCACCACGACGAACACGTACTGCTGTTGAACACAGGCTCCAGCCAGAAATACCTGGATAATCTGAAAGGCAGGTGGTAGTAGACGGTTCAGTTTTTACCTCAAAACCAATCGCTTTGCATGTCCAGCGTGACGTGGTCGGTTGACTGCAGGCGTTGGGCCAGGGATAGGGTTTTAACCAGTTCGTACTCGTAGAAATAGCGGGCGGCCATGAGTTTGCCCTGGTAAAAGGCCTCATCGTCGCCCTGGGCAATGGCAAGTGCGGCCTGGGCGACGGTAGCCTGCCGGAGCCATTGCCAGGCGAGAGTAACGATGCCGAAAAATTCGAGATAGAGTGTAGCGTCGGCCAGAAAGACGCTTGGCTCTGCGGCTAGGCCAAGCAGGTGCATGGTTACCTTGTTGAGGCGATTGATGGCATTCGCCCAACTGTGCCGTCAGCTGCGTTAGCTCTGGGTACGCGCCAGCCTCGGCCATGGCTTTTTGCATGTCGGCCACCAGCAGTTGAACCCCTTTTCCGCCATGCTGGGTCACTTTACGGCCTAGCAGATCGAGGCCGTGGATGCCCGTTGTGCCTTCGTGAATGGGGTGAATGCGCGCCTCGCGGTAAAACTGTTCCACCGGAAAATCGGTGGTGTAGCCTGCGCCGCCCAGAATCTGCACGGCCGCGCTGGTGGTGAGGCATCCCATTTCTGATGGGTACGATTTAGCAATGGGCGTCAATAGGTCGAGCAGTAGCGCCGCCTGTTGGGCTTCTTCGCCTTCGCCCGCGTGGGCCAGATCGGCGTAGTAGCTACACTGCAGCAATAACCCCAGCGACCCTTCCAGCACCGATTTCTGGAACAGCAGCATCCGGCGTACATCCGCATGTTGGATGATGGGCACCTGCGGGCGAGGCGGACCAGCGTGGCCCGATACTTTGTCGGCTATGGGGCGACCCTGTGGGCGTTCGCGGGCGTAGTTGAGCGAGGCGTAATAGGCAGCGGTACCGATCGAAACGGCGTTCATGCCCACCCCTACGCGAGCCTCGTTCATCATCTGAAACATGTAGCGGAGCCCCTGATGAGGTTCGCCCACGAGGTAACCCACGGCCCCGTCGCCTGAGCCAACCATGAGGTGAGCAATCGGCGCGCCTTTGTAGCCCATTTTGTGGTACACTCCCGCCGTGTGCACGTCGTTATCAACCAACTTTCCTGACTGGTTCGCCAGTGCGGCGAGGCGTTTTTGCGGCACGGCAAACAGCGAAATACCTTTTGCCCCGGCCGGACCGCCTTTGATTTTGGCCAGCATCAGATGCACTACGTTTTCGCAGGCATCGTGGTCGCCCGCCGATATATAGATTTTCTGGCCCCGAATGCGGTACTCGCCCGGCACGTCGGTGGGTTCAGCCGAGGTGCTAATGTCGGAGAGCGATGAGCCGGCGTCGGGTTCGGTCAACGCCATGGTGCCCTGCCAGCGACCGGCGTACATCATCGGCGTGAAGCGATCGACCAGTTCTTTCGAGCCGAACGAACGCAGTAAATTGGCCGCGCCGGTAGTCAGGAAGGGAAACACGCTCGACGAGTAATTGGCGGCCCCGAAAATAAACGACGCCGCATTCATGATGGTTGTCGGGAGTTGTTGGCCACCTTCCTCGTACGTAAAGGGCGCGTTGATCCAGCCATCGTCGCCAAAGCGTTTGATGATCGCCCCCATCTGCGGATGCACCCGAATCTTGCCCTCCACCAGTTGCGGTTCCTCCCGATCCATGACCGTCAGGAGCGGTCGTAACAGCGTTTCACTGATTTGCCCGGCCGCTTCCAGCACCATATCGAACGACGTGCGGTCGTGGTCGGCGAAGTGAGGCAATTGAGTCAGTTTTTCGGCCTGAATGACTTCATACAGGTGAAAACGCAGGTCGCGGGGGGAGAAAAAAGAGTTCACGGTTTCCTGTCTTTAGTTTACTGTCTTCAGTTTATTGTCCTCTGTCTTCCGTCCTCTGTTGCGCTGCTAATCCACCAGTTGTTCCATAAGCAACGCAACAGAGGACGGAAGACAGAGGACAATAAACTGAAGACAGTAAATTGAGGACTTTTTAGATGTCCAGTTTATCAATCCTGGCCTGGTGCCTTCCGCCTTCGAACGGGGTGTCGAGGAAAATATCAACGATGCGCAGGGCGAGGTCTTCGGGCATCATGCGTTCGCCGAGCGACAGTACGTTGGCGTTATTGTGCTGGCGGGTGAGACGGACAGATTCTTCATTCCAGCAGAGGCCACAGCGAATCCCTTTCAGGCGGTTGGCGGTCATGGCCTCCCCGTTGCCGGAGCCACCAAACACAATGGCCCGCTCGGCTTCGCCATCGAGCACCGCCTGGGCCGCGGGACGAATAAAATCAGGGTAATCGACGGATTCGGGCGAGTACGTGCCTTTGTCGATGACGGTGTGGCCTGCCTGGGTCAGGTAGGCTTTTACGAGTTCTTTGTACCGAAAACCGGCGTGGTCGGTGCCGAGGGCAATGATCATAACAGACTGCTTTTTGCGGCCTGCAAGGTACGGCGTAAATCTGTTTTCAGTCCTCTGTTTTCTGTCCTCTGTCTTCCGTCCTCTGTTGCGTTGCTAATTCAGCATTACGTGCCTTGGCAACGCAACAGAAGACAGAAGACGGACAGTAAAGTGAAGACAGAGGATTATAGCGCTGGATCGGCCGGTGTGCTGGTATTGTTGTCGCGCTCGGTGCGGGGGTAGGGGAAGAAATTCCGGTTTCGTTCGGCATCAGGCGTGCCCGGCCCTGGGCGGTTGAAACGGCGGCTGTCTTCGAGGCGGAAGCCCTGGAAGGCCAGCTCAACAAGGCGGTTCCTGTAAATATCGAGCAGAATCGCCTCGGCCGTGGTTGGGCCCGAATAGGCGGGCAGGCTGGCCCCTAGGCCGAACACATCGGTGGTTTTGGTCCGCACCCGGTTCAATTGCGTAACAGCGTTGGTCAGGTCATTTTTCCGGGCGTACGCTTCGGCCTGAATCAGGATCATCTCGCCCGGCAGATAAACCGGGACCGCCGCGTTGTTGGCGGTATAATAAGCCGATGCCACCACAGGCGACACCGCCGGATTGCTGCTGGCTTTGGTCAGAAACGCCAGGCGTTTGTCGGCGGGGTCGGGCGCTAAAGTACCCGTCAGACCGAGGTTCGCGTTGGTGGGCTGGTAGTTGTTCAGATTACCAAACGTGGCCTCGAACAGCGGATTACGGGTGTTGTCGTCAAAGTTAAACGCCGACCGTTTGGTCAGGTCGACTTTGGCGGCGGCCGCAATGGCTTTGTCGTAATCACCGGCAAACAGCGCATACCGGGCAATTAGCGCCTGAATGGTATTCGCGAGGTCGATACCCGGCACAATCTTACTGGTGAAGTTAGCCGAAACCGGTGTGGTGGCCACCTGGGTTGCGGCAGCTTCCAGCGTTCGGATGGCTTCCTGCAAGACCTGCGCCCGTGGCACGAAAGCAGCATTGGTACCCGAACTGATGGGTGCCTGCTCGAAAAACTGAGCCAGCGTACCCAGGGCCAACGCCCGGAAGATCGACGCGTAGCCTACGAGGCCGCTCTTCGTACCCGGATCATTGTCGACCACGGCCGTATTGGCCAGAATCAGTTCGGCATTGGCCCGTACCAGTTGCGATTGGGTCCAGAGGTTACGCACCACCGCATTGCCATTATTGACATTACCGCCCCCGGTAGCCAGGTTGGCCTCTTCAATATTACCGACGTTCAGTACGCTCAGCTCGCGGGTGGTCAGTCCGGCCCCGGCAGTGGTGTTGTACAGTACGCTCAGCGCGCCGCCGGTTGTATAGCGGTATTGCAGCCCATTGGCCAGGGTAATTAACCCATCGGCCGAGCTAACTGCCTGTGACTGGCTGATCGAGCTGGGGTTGAGGTATTCCTGCTGGCAGGCTGTTTGCGACAGCACCAGCGCCAGGGTGATCGAAAGAATGAGGTATCTTTTCATGTTTGAAGGAGGTTTGACCTCACCCCCAGCCCGGACTCGGGACCGCCCTTCTGAAAACGGAGAGGGGAGCCGCATTGGCGTAGCTCCGCTATTTAGCGAAGCTGCTGTAGAGTAGCTCCCCTCTCCTGGTTTTCAGGAGAGGGCGGTCCGCGTCCGGGCTGGGGGTGAGGGGTTTTTAGAACGATGCGGTCAGTTTGAGTTGGTAGGTACGTGGGATGGGTACGTTGCCGAAGTCGACGCCGCGGATCAGGTCGTTGTTGCCACCGGCGTTGGTTTCCGGGTCGAATCCCGTGTACTTATCCCAGGAGTACAGGTTGCGGCCAATCAGGGCGATGTTCAGGCTCCTGATGGCTTTGGTGAATGTGGGTAATGCGTAGCTCAGCGATACCTCGCGTAGCTTGGTGTAGGAACCCGGATCGACGCGAAATTCCTGGGTGTTGTAGATGCCGAAGATGTAGCCACGGGGCAGTTCGCCACGTAGTTCGCGCTCGGCATAGTCGCCCAGGCCAACGCCCTGCCGGGTACGTTTGTCGGCGTTGAACACGTCGAGTCCCTGAACAGCGTCGAGCAGCACGTGCAGATTCAGCTTTCTGTAGGTGAAATTCGTGCTGAACGAGCCGGTCCACTTTGGGTTCGGGTTGCCAATAATCACGTTAGCCAGTGGCTTGGTCACGTCGACTTTTCCGTCTGACGTACGAGCCGGTGTAAACTCGATGGTGCCGGTATTGGCGGTGGTAGCGCGTTCAGACTGCGGGAATCCCGACGAGGTCAGCACCAGTGAACCATCCGGGTTGCGGGCAAACGCCGTTCCGAAGAGCACACCCACCGGCTGGTTCAGCAACAGACGTACGGGCGCACCCGACACCACTTCAGCACCTACGTCGATCACCGTCAGGCCACCGAGGTCGGTCACTTTGTTGCGGTTCTGGTTGTAGATCACCGTGAAATCCCAGCTGAAATCGTTCGTTTTAACCGGGTTGGCATCCAGTGAAATTTCGAAGCCCGTATTCTGCATGGCCCCTACGTTGTTCACGATGCTGGTGCCACCCGTCGACGGAGCTAGCGTCCGGTTGACGATCAGGTTACTGATTTTTTGTTGATACGCCGTGAAACCAAGGTTGATTTTGCCGCCCAGCAGGCCAACATCAACGCCGCCTTCCAGTTCGGCCATGCGTTCGGGCTGTACCTCGGGGTTAGCCAGCTGTGTGCCGGGCGTAATGGTGTTTTTCCCCAGAAAACCAACCGGGTTAAACTGGTAGAAACGGGCGTAGGAACCAATGCCCGACAGGTTACCGGCTTCGCCATAACTGGCCCGCAGCTTCAGGCTGTTGATTGTTTTGCCAATGCCCGCGCTCTTCCACACATCCAGATCAGACAGAATCAGCGAGCCGCTCACTTTGGGGTAATACTGATTGGTCTGGCTGGGCGAAAACTTGCTCGACTGGTCGCGGCGAATGGCACCCGTCACAAAAGCCAGGTTCTTATACCCAATCGTAGCCTGTCCAAACAGGCCGCTCAGCGCATACCGGTCCAGGCCATAACCCAGGCCGTAGGTGGTATTGCTGGTGCCGCTTACCGTTTCAATAAACGGCGACAGATTTTGCCCGCTCAGGGTGGTGTAGTCTGACTGGAAGTACTGGTAACTGTACCCGGCAACAGCATTCAGTTTAACGTCTTCGCCGAACAACGTCTGGTACGACACGTTCAGGTCATTGTTAAACTGGAGCACCTGGTTGGTGGCGTTGGCGGCGAAGCCCTGCGGATACCGGGCGGCGGGCAGTTGAGCAACCGCATTATATGGGTAAGGTCGGATATAATTCTTTCCAAACTGCGAATAGGAATCGACCCCCGCAATGTAATCGACGGCGAAGCCTTTGAATGGGGTCAGGTTTAGCTGGACACTACCAATGGTACGGCTCACCGACTGCGAAAATTTCATGTCTTCGATGGTCGACAGTGGGTTGACGCGGGTAGGTTCAACGGCCAACAGGTTCCCGGCCGCATCGCGCCTGGTAATGTCGTAGATATTATTGGTGATGTTCACGGCGTTGATTGGGCTGTAGAACACGTTACCATTTGCCTTTTCATTCGACAGGCTATTGGCGTAGCTGAGGCCGACCGTTACTTTTGCCCAGTTGGTCAGCCGCTGATCCACGCGGGCCCGCAGGCTGTAGCGCGTGAAGTCGGTGCCTTTGATGATGCCCTGATTCTGTAAATAGCCCAGCGACACGTAGTACTGCGTGTTATCGTTACCACCGTTGACCGATAGGTTATTGTCGGTGCCGACGCCCGTTCGAAAAATCTGGTCGAAGTAATTGTAGCGCGTCACATCGACCAGGTTCGTTGCCAGTTGCGTAGTTGTTCCGTCGCGAAAAATGCCAGTGGTAGTGGTGCCGGGGTTTGCCGCAATTTGTGCGGCCGAAATGCCACCGATGGGGTAGAGCCGCAGGGCCGCAAAGCCAAACTGCTTGCCATAGGTGTTGACTGGTACGCCCTTGCGCAGCTCGTTTACGTTGTAGGAGGTCGAGAACGTTACCTGTGGTCGGCCGCTCTGGCCGCGTTTGGTGGTGATAATGACCACGCCGTTGGCCGCCCGTGATCCGTATTGGGCCGCAGCGGCGGCACCGTTGATCACGTTCAGCGTGGCAATATCGTCGGGGTTGATATCAGACAGACGGTTTTGCCCCACATTGGAGTTGCCTACATCATTGGCCAGCGCAATTTGCGACACGTTGGTGCTGGCATTACTGACAATGACGCCATCGACGATGTACAGCGGATCGGACGACCCCGCCAGCGACTTGATACCCCGAAGACGGATGGTGATACCGCCCGCCGGATCGCCGGAGTTCTGCGTGATCTGCGCACCGGGAACCTTGCCCTGTAGTGAGTTGATGAGGTTGCCTGATCCCGACTGAGCCAGATCCTGCGCCCGCACGGTGCTGATCGCGTTGCCAAGCTCCCGCTTGGGGGCCGACAACGTTGAGCCGGTAACCACCACCTCGTCGAGATTCGTCGGCGCGGCCTTCACCGTCACATTGAGCGAGATTTGTTCGGTAGCGCCAAACGTGATGGCCTGCCGAACGGTCTCGTAGCCAATAGCCGAAATCACCAGGGTAGCGGGACCGGGTTTTACGGTTGCCCCCAGAGTGTAGTTCCCGTCGGCGTCAGACGACGTGCCGATCGTTGTATTGGCAATCAGCAGGGTAGCGCCGGGCAGCGGCTGGCCATTGTCGTCAATGACACGACCTTTGATTGTGTAGCGGGTAGGTGATTGAGCTACGGCGCTAAGGCTGGCCAACGAAAGGCACAGAAACCAAAACAGGCTCTGCGTCAGCAAGGGCCTGGATAATCGGTAGAATCTATCCATTGCAGGAAGTGTAGTAGGTTAGCAATGAGACCAAATTACGAGTAAACAGCCAACCAGCGCCAGAACTATTGTATGAAAGGTGCGTATCCGCCTACCGGAGGTACGGGCGGTTCTGACAAGGGAATGGGCCTTTTTGGTTATATTTGAGAAATCGCAAACGCTATGGGGGCCCTCATTGAACAGCCATCAGACTACGAACTCGAACGAGGGAAACCCATGCCCACCACTGTGCATGCTGCTATTCAAACGAACATTGCGGCTGAACTTCGAACGCGCTACCGCAGGCAGTACCGCGTATTGACCGAGATCACATTAGCTACCCAGCCTAAAGACTCCGTTCCTGACGTAGCTATATACCCCTATTTTCAGTTAGATTACCAGCATGATACAGCCAGCCGGACTGATGCCCCTTTGGTCGCCATCGAGATTATTTCGCCAAGCCAGTCGCTATCACAGATGATTGAAAAGGCGGGACGTTACTTCGCCTTTGGTGTCATGTCCTGCTGGATTGTTATTCCCGATATGAAAGCCATCGCCGCCTATTCATCCCCCACAGAATATCATTTTTTTATGGGAAACGATGTGGTAAAAGATGCAAACCTACCTGTTGAATTACCCCTGGAATTAGTGTTTGAGTGAGCTGATAGGGCATATGCCTCATTTTTATAAACTACACTGCGCTATCCACTACAGTTAATTATGAATTTCCAAGCAGCCTGGAGCGATTACAAAGAAACAAATAGAGGTAAAGAAGCCATTTCCATTTTTGATGATGTTCTAGATAGTAAAAATGATGAGGTCGGCTCAAATGATTATTATGGCCATCTTAGTAAGCTTTTGAAAAAATATTATGAACCTCAGCTCAGAAGATATAACTATTCTGATGAAGATGAGATAGTTGCTAATTTAGAAGATGTGCCAATTTATATATTATCACTATTAGACGAGAATTGGTATGAACTAAGGTCTGATAATGAAGCTATTGCTATATTTGAAATGATACTAGATGAGGGAATAACATTCAAATTGTATCATGAAGAGATAGAAACAGAATATTTGGATTGCCCAACGGGATGGTTTTGGCGACCCATTCTTTTATCATTATGGGTGCGTCTACTTGTCAGCTTGTGTAATGGTTAAACCAATATCACACAGTGAATTAAAAACAAATAAGCTTTGGTCTGCTAACTCGACAGTTAAGAGAAATCTACAGGGTATTAGTGGTGATCCAATTAGTTATCAGGAATATGAAGAGTTGATGGCTATGTTAAAGACAAAAGGTCAAGACTTGAATATGCTTCCCAAACTTACATCTTTTCAACTAAAAAGTAGTGAAACAATCAGCGATGAAAGGCAGGTAGAAGTATTTTTAGTTGAGCCATTACTCGAAAAAATCGGCTATACATCAAAAGACTGGGTTCGCCAAATGGCTGTACCTATGGGGCGGGGTGAGCGAAATTATCCCGACTATGCGTTTAACGCTACCATCACGAGAGGTAAGGAAAAAGCGGATTGGCTGTTGGAAGCAAAGTATCATATCAAAAATCAAAAAGAGTTGAGAGATGCCTTTGACCAAGTTAGGTCTTATGCTCTCCGATTACAGGCTACTATTGTAGTAATAGCTGATAAGAATGAGCTTTGGATTATTGACCAGAAAAACGGCGAATTTGACCTTGGAAATGCCCAAGCCTTTACATGGCTTGCTCTGGGGAATACAGACAACCTGCGAGCATTAGACATGAAAATTGGCCTAAAAAGGAAAAGAGGATAGGCAGACATTGATGCCTACCTATCCATGTGAGCAACTGCTTATTACTTCGCTGGCAGGAGCACAAACCGGATTAGGTTGCTGCCCAGGTAGCGGTTGGCGGCGGCTTTGGTGCTTTCTACCGTTACCTGCTTTATCAGTTCGGGTTCGCGAAGAATTTCCAGCGGATCATCGCCGTTGTAATACTGGTTCGATAAATAGCTGAGCCAGAAACTGTTATCTTTTCGCTGCAACTCCTGCTCGCGTTGCGTCTCCGCCTTGAACTTGGCAATATCGGCTGGATCGGCGCCACTGCCTTGTAGCTTCGTGATTTCTTTGTTTACCAGGCCGATCAACTTTTCCACATTTTCGGGTGCGCAGCCGAAGTTGATGCGGAACGTGTAGCGCGGCACCGGATACCGGCCATAAATGCCGCTTGCCGATACGCCATAGACCCCACTTTCTGCCTCGCGCAACTGCTCAAGAAGCTTGATTTCCAGCACCTCAGACAGGGCATCTACCTGTAAGGCGTTTTCGGGCGTCCAGTCAAAATTGCCGGTGTAAACCAGCTGCACCGATGCCTTGGGATCGACGCCCCGACGAACGGTTTTGCTCAATTGCCCCTGCGGAGCCCGAATACCCAGGTCGCGGAAGGTTTCTTTACTACCGGTAGCGGGCAGGCTGCCCAGGTACGTTTCCAGCAGGGGCCGGATTTTGGCCACGTCGAAATTGCCAACGAAGACGAAAGTGAAGTTGCTGGCATCGGCGAACCGTTCTTTATAAATCTGAATGGCCCGGTCGAGGTTCACGCGGTCAAGGTCGGCAGGCGTGAGGGGCCGACGACGGGGGTTGTTATTGCCCAGCGTGACGCTAATTGTATCCTGAAATACGCGCTGTGGCGTGGGCGTGGCCAACTGATTGGCAAGTGAGCTCCTCTGATTCGAGAGGAAACCCGCCACCACATCGGGGTCACGGCGGGGTTGGGTGAAGTAGCTGTTGACCAGCTGAAGGGCCGTTTCCAGGTCTTTAGGGGTGGTGCTACCACTGATTCCCTCGCCCAACTCCGATACGTAGGGCGACACGTTCAGGGCTTTACCAGCCAGAAATTTCCCCAGTTGAACCTGGCTAAACTCGCCCGTACCACCCAATGCTGCCAGCGTAGAGGCAAAACGAGCCGTCTGGTAGTCAGGCAGTTCGTAACGCGATGTACCACCAAGGCTGTTGCCCGTAAAAACAATCTGATCGTTCCTGAATGCAGTCGGCTTTAGCACAACCCGTACCCCGTTTTTCAGCCGCAGCTCGGTCACGCCAATCTTATCGATCTTACTCTCATTGACCACCGGACCCGGCGTAGGTGGCTTGGGCAGCAGAGGCTTGTCAAGCACTTTATCGTCGTAGGCCGTCAGGTCTTTGCCGGCGGCATCGATGTAGCCGATCACCTGCTCGATAGAGGGCAATTTAGCCTTGTCGGATTCGGGTGCCATGATTACTACAGCCCGGTTTTCGGTGCGGATAAACTGATCGACCAGTCCGTTGATCTCCGCTATGGAGATGCCGCCCAGGTTTTTCTTTACGAAATCATAATAATAATCGATGCTGATGACCGGTTCCTGATCGGTGAAATTACCGACGTATTGCCCTACATAATTGGCCGAGCGCGTCTTGTTGCGTTCGAGGTAGGCCTGCTCGGCACCCCGTAGCAACTCCGTTTTGGCACGGGCCATCTCGGTGGGCGTAAAGCCAAACTGCCGCACGCGCGAGGTCTCATTCAATAGGGCCTGAATCGACCGTTGAATATTACCTTCTTTGGCTACCGCGTAGGCCGTAAAAGCGTCTAAGTTGCCCAAAAACGAGCCGTAGTTGCTGGCACCGTACAAAAACGGCGGGTCGGCTTGTTGGGTTAACTCCTGAATACGGTTACCCAGCATGGCGTTGAACAGCTCGCGGGTAATGTCGGCCCGCAGGTCGCCGAGAGTGCGGTCTTTCAGTTCGGGCCGTTTATAGATGATCTGGATGGTGGTGTTGGGCTGTTCGTTATCCGTCACAATCACCACTTTCGTGTCTTTATGGGCGTCGATCAGGTACGTGGGCCTTGGCACGGGCGGTGCGCCGTTGCGGTTGGTGGCCTTGGGAATACGTCCGAATTTCTGCCGGATCATGGCTTCAACCTGACTCACGTCGAAATCACCCACAGCGATAACGGCCATCAGATCGGGGCGGTACCAGGTTTTGTAAAAGGCCTGCAGTACTTCGGGCCGAAACGAGCGGATGATGCTGTCTTTCCCGATGGGCAGGCGATTGGCGTAGCGCGAATTGTTGAGGATATACGGAAAATACTTGTCGCGCATGCGTTGCTGCGCCCCCCGACCCAGCCGCCATTCTTCCAGCACAACGCCCCGCTCTTTATTGATCTCGGTGCTGTCGAGGCTGACGTTATGCGCCCAGTCTTCCAGAATCTGCATGGCCCGCTCGAACACCCGCGCCGAATCGGTCGGCACGGGCAGTTCATACACCGTTTCATCGAAGCCGGTGTAGGCGTTCAGATCGGCCCCAAACCGAATGCCCGACGATTGCAGGAAATTGACCAGCTCGTTTTTGGGGAAATTTTGGGTGCCGTTAAACGCCATGTGCTCCATGAAGTGAGCCAGGCCCTGCTGCGCATCATCCTCCAGCACCGACCCGGCCCGGACAACGAGCCGTAGTTCGGCGCGGTTGGCGGGTTCGTTGTTTTTACGGATGTAGTAGGTCAGTCCGTTGGGGAGTTTACCCACTTTCACCGCCCGGTCGAACGGGATCGGCGCGGCGGGGTTAAAGCGGGATACGGCAGGTTTGGTCGCTTTTTTCGACTGACCCAACGCGGGCATCGACAAGCCAAGCACGACCGTCAGTAGCAACAGCCAGTTACGCAAAGAAATCATAGGGTAGGGGCAAAACAGTATAGAGTAACGATGTAACAAATTGCCGTAGAAAAGGGATGCGTTAACTGGGAAATTGTGAGGCTTCGCAGGGTATGTACGTTGCTATTTTCTAGTGATTCTTATTCTTATAATACCGCATCATCTCGCCGTAGCCCATGCCCATGGTAAAGCCCGTGATGGCCTGCGCAATGCGTTTGGCTTTCGTCTCGGCGGTTTTCGCGCTTTCAATCCACTTGGTGTAATACCGCTGATGCCCCGGCGCGAGCGAATCGAAAAAGGCCTGGGCAGTAGGGTCGTCGGCCAGACAGGACAGTAGATCAGCCGATTGGATAAACGGCTCGTCGTCTACATCCAGCTCGACCTGCACTGTGGAACCCTCCTCCTTACCTATAGCCCGGCGCATAGTAACGTTGATGGGAATGACAAACGTACCGTCGCCAATTGGGATCAGGGCAACCTGCCGGATTGGATACTGGTCGAGCAACCCCTTTACCCGATACGAGGTGCGTTGGCCGGGTTTGAGTGTATCGGCAATAGCAGCGGGAATTTCGATGAAGGTCCAGCCGGTTTTTTCGCCATTCTGGCCGTATTTCAGCAGAACAGCCTTGAAGGTGGTGGGCATGAGTAGGCAGTAATTAGGGGACTCTGTGGAACTGGCATTTTCCGGCCGTTATCCACCAGGTAGGTAATAAAGCCGATTTCATTCTAAATCTACAGGTCACACCCGTAAGTGATAACGTGTTTTGGCGGACTCATAGCCAGAATTGTAAGCCTATTTTACCGAGTGGATACGTATGAAAATTCACTTGAATAGACTTTAAACAAGAATCTGTTTAGCAGAGCCAAGAATAATACAGCTTTCCGCCAATATCTCATGGTTCGGTTTGGAATGGTGCTTGGGCCCGTCCTTTATTTGTAAACTCTATTAAACCAATAGATTATAAGTACTAATAGTCTATCTGGAATAGGGACTACTCATTTACAGGTTGAAAACCTCAAAAATCACATGAGAAACAGTTTACTATTCGCAACCATTCTAATCGTTTTTGCCCTGCTTACGCTTCCCCAAACCACCTTCGCCCAAGACGAACTAGTGGTTTTGTCAGGGCGAGTCGATGATAACGAAACGCATGAGCCCCTGCCGGGGGCAGGGGTTCTGATCAAAGGCACCCTGGCTGGCACAGTCACGAATGATAAGGGCGAGTTTACGCTCAAGACGAAGGTGAAATTCCCGTTTACCCTGGTTTTTCGGGTGATTGGTTATGCGCCCAAAGAAGTAACCCTGGAACGTCCGGGCGATAAAGTCAGTGTCTCGCTGAGCACACAGGCTATTTTGGGTAAAGAAGTGGTGGTAACGGCATCGCGGATTGAGGAAGACATCCTGAAGTCGCCGGTGGCCATCGAGAAGCTGAACCTGCGGGTGCTGAAAGATAGCCCGGCCCCCAGTTTTTACGATGCACTGGAAAATGTAAAGGGCGTACAGATGACCACCTCCAGCCTGACGTTCAAGGTGCCCAACACGCGGGGTTTCAACACGCCGAACAACTTCCGCTTCATGCAGCTGGTCGACGGGGTTGATATGCAGGCCGCCACGCTGGGTGTTCCGCTGGGCAACGCCATTGGGCCCACGGAGCTGGACATCGAAAGCATTGAGATTACGCCCGGCGCGGCGTCGGCCCTTTACGGGCTCAATGCCATTAATGGGCTGGCGAACCTGCAAACCAAAAGCCCCTTTCAGTATCAGGGCATCAGCCTGTACCAAAAAACCGGCGTCAACCATATCGATGGCATCGATCGTGACCCGTCTGTGCTTACCGAGTCGGCCATTCGGATTGCCAAGGCGTTCAATAACCGGTTCGCGTTTAAGCTGAACTTCAGCTATTTACAGGGCACCGACTGGCTGGCGAATACCCAGACGGATCAGAATCCCCAGAACCTGACCTCGGCTAACCCTCGTTTTGCGGAACTGTCGGGCGCGAACAACCCCGCCGCCGACCTCTGGAACCGGTACGGCGATGATGGCAGCTCACGTTCGGCTATCGCTATTCAGTACAAAGGCAACACAGAGACATTCAACGTGAGCCGGACGGGCTATTACGAGAAGGACCTCATTAACCCCAGGGTTCGGAACCTGAAGTTCGACGGCGGACTGTATTACAAGCTCAACGACCGGGTGGAATTGTCGTATGGGTACCGGTATGGTCTGATGGATGGCATTTTCCAGCGGGGCAACAAAATTCAATTATCGGGCGTGACGGTGCAGAACCATAAACTCGAACTGCGCGGCGTCGATTTCACGGCCCGGGGGTATATGCTCATCGAAGACACCGGCAATTCGTACAACCTCAACCCGCTGGCGTATAACCTCGATCTCAACAACGGGTCGAACAGTGTGTGGGCCGGTAAATTTCAGAAAGAGCTGCAAGCCCAGGTGAATACTGGCGTCGACCTGGCAACCGCTATGGGTCTTGCCCGCACAGTAGCCGATCAGGGACGGGTTGAGCCGGGGACCGCGGCGTTTGACCAACTGAAAAACACCATTGTTGGTATCAACAACTGGGACATTGGCGTGAACGTACCCGGCGCACCCGTTACGGGTGGGGCTGCCTTGTTGCAACGAAGCAACACCTACCATGCTGATCTTCAGTGGAACCTGCGGCGCTACGTTAAATTTGCCGATGTGCTGGTTGGTGCCGATTATCGCCGCTATGAAGTGGTGCCGGATGGCAACAATTTCGTCGATTTCTCGAAACCTCTCGACCAGCGGACAACACCGGGCGGCCAGAATCAGATTTACACGAAATACGGCGGCTTTATATCGGCGACCAAAACTTTCTTTGCCGACCGGCTGAAGGCCTCAGCCTCGGTTCGGGTAGATAATAACCCCGAGTTTACGCCCAAAGTGAACCCACGGTTGGCCCTGGTCTATACAGCGGCCGAGCACCACAATTTCCGGTTTACCTACCAGAATGGATACCGCTTCCCGTCTTTGTTCGAGGCGCTGTCGTATGTCAACAACGCCGGGGTTCGGCGGGTAGGTGGTCTGGCGCGGGTAAACGAAGGCCTGGGGTATCTGGAGAATTCATACACGCTGGCTTCGCTCAACAACTTCACGTCGGGGGTCAATGCAGGCGTAGCGTCTGGCCTTTCGCGTACAGATGCCGCCCTGAAGAACCGGAATCTGCTGGCCGTTGCCAACCTGCCCACCGAACAACCCGAACACATCAACTCGTTTGAAGTAGGGTACAAAAGCGTTCTGGCCGACAACAAGATCGCGGTTGATGCCGATGCGTATTACAATAGCTATGAGAAGTTTCTGGGGCAGGTCGAAGTAGCCGTACCAACAAGCGGTCTGGTGGGTACCGACGCGGCCGTACTCGATATGCTGACCCGCGCCAAGCAGGTACGGTACCGGGTGTACACCAATTCGAGCAATACCTATAAAAGCTACGGTGCCTCGCTGGGGCTAACCTATAACTTCTACCAGAAATACGTACTATCGGGCAATATGAACTACAACAACATTGCCGGTAACGACAATCCCGACGTATTTGTGACTGGCTTCAACACGCCGAAGTACGTAACGAACATCAGCGTTGGTAACCGTGAATTGGTTAAATCAGCGGCTGGTGCATCGCTGGGCTTCAACGTTGTGTGGCGGTGGCAGGACAGTTTCCTCTGGCAAAGCCCGCTGGCGAATGGCATCGTGCCTGCCTACCAGACTGTGGATGTACAGGCTACCGTTCGCCTACCACGTCCGGCCGTATCGATCAAAACGGGGGCAGCCAATGTGTTCAATAACCGGTACATCCAGTACGCCGCCGGGCCAACCATCGGTGGGCTGTATTACGTAGCCATTACCTGGGATGTAACCCGGTTGTAGCGGTAAAAAATCACTCAACATCGGTCATCGATCGCCAGATCGATTTGGCGGCAGACTGGAGAAATCCCGGACCTTCAGCCTTTCCTTCGTTGAATTCGAATACGTAGCCATCGGGGTCTGACACAGACATACTATCCCGACCGGTCGACATACTTTGCCTCGATACAAGTGCGCCGCGTTGACGGAGCTGTTGCTCGGCCTGCTTCAGTGAACTAACCACCAGTGCCAGGGTAGTACCCGAAGGACGAGCCACATCTGCCCGGCCTTCAACCAGCCGAATCTGCTGCCCGCCCCCGATCTCGAACCAGGCCTGCGAACTGGCTATTCGGCCGGGTACCGCTACGGGCTTCAAACCAAGTACGTTGTTATAAAAGGAAATACTAGCCGTCAGTGATTTAACGGGTAGCACGATGTAGCCATACCGCTGAATACCCAGCCGCCCCTGTCCCGCCGCCATTACCGAAACCAGCATCAGCAGGGCCGTCAATCGTTGTTTCATACGTTGTGTGTTTCGTTCGGCAAATTAAAGCAAGGGTATCTCTACAGCCAACCTGCCCCTGAAAGATGCCAAACGAGTAGGTACCCGTTGCATTCTGATTACCGAAAAAAAGGGGTTATTCGACAATATGGCCCACAAACTGGGCTGTGTTGTCAATGACCGCACCGCCGCGCCGGAATCCGAGGCCACAGGCCTCGCCCGCAAAGAATACGCCCGCCTGATAACGGTTATCGGCCTTATCCTGCGGAAAATCGACGTACTCCTGGTAAATAGTAGGTTGGTCGCCGTAGTCGCCATCGACCGTTTGAGTTGCCTGCCCGGCAGCGTCTAAAATGCGAATATTGGCTCCTTCGCGCCCGAACAGCACTTTCTCGACCGATGCCTTGCCCGGAAGAGGCTGTGTGCCCGTTTTGAGTAATAGCGGATGGTAGGGGAACAGCTCCCAGAGAATCTTCAGCATGTATTTCGACTGAAACAACAGCGCATACGCCGGATTCAGCACCACCACTTTCCGCTGCCGGACCAGTTGCGTCAGCATGTCGGCCAGTTCGGGTTCATCCTGGCCGATGTATTCCCACGGAATGAGCTTGAACCAGAAATCGAAGCGGGTAAAGACGCCGTTTTCAAATCGGTAGATCCCCTCGGTCGCCGAGAATTCGACCTCATCAATGTAGGCAAAGGCGACCTCAAAACCAGCCTCGCGAGCCGCTTCACCCAGCAACGCCACGTTGGCGTCGTCTTCGGGCGTGTCGCGCATCGCCGACAGTAAGATTGTCGGTGTCAGATCATCGTTTTGCGCCTTGATCGCCTCAAACTGGGCTACCAGCGCCTCGAAAACGGCATTTACCTGCTGGCTTTCGTCCAGGTTGTTCGCTTTCAGATGGGCGTACTGAACCACCGCCGTTTCGGGCAGGCAGGTCGCCGTGTCGGCGTTGAATTCAATCAGTTTAACCGGGTCACCATCAACGCCACCCGCCAGATCGAAGCGGCCATAGAGCAGTATATTCCGGTCATCGTCCCACGAATGGCGGATCATATCCACCAGATTGGCCGGTATACCGAGTTCGGCAAACCGATCCTGGTCAATCACATGCTGACCAGCCTCGACCAGCATCTCGAACAGGCGGTTGGCCGCTTCGGCGTAGCCCATCGCTTCCTGCACATTGAGTTGAACGACCTCGTCAGTCAGATAAGGCAGAGTATCGGTACCCAGCATCCAGTCCCAGCCAAGCTGGCGCAGCTGTGCGTCGGGCGACTGGGAAAGAGATTTAAGAGAAACCATGTAGTAAGTCTAGAAAAAGTGGGTTGGTTTTGGTCGTTAATCAACGGAAGTTCAACACAGAGGCACAGAGAGATAAAGTAACTATAACTCTGTGTTCTCTGTGCCGCAGCGGCGGACCGCCTCTGTGTTGAACCAGTATAGCTTGGCTTGTCAGCTTTTAGCCGGGGCGATTAGCCAGAAAACCCTCTTCCTCCGCTACCACGGCTGAAAAATCCGCTACGACCACCCGACGGGCGACTCGTTACTACCCGCGATGAGGTGATCGTACGGCCAAGTTGCTGTGACCGATTGTATGTGTTCGGGTTCGTGTAGAAGCCCGAACTATAGCGTTGCTCGTTGTAGCGGGGAGCCATGCTGCGGCCTAGCATATACCCCATACCACCCCACAGCAGCGCATTGGCAAGGCCATTGGAATGGTGTTGACCGTAGGCCGACGGGTTGTTGAAATACTCCCTCGTCGATGGGTCGCTCTGCACCAGTTTGCGGGCGGCTTCTACGCTCAGCGTGTCTGAATGGCCGTCTTTGTACTGCACAATCGCGCCCGACTGACTTGGATCAGCCTCCACCTCATCGATGATTTTGAACTCACCGGGAGCCGTTTCCTTAATCACCGACCGGACGCCTTTTTTGAAGGTAACGGTCTCTTCGGCTGGGCCATCGCCGTAGCTGCCCCCCGCCTCGTCGGACCGGCTGTTGCCGCAGCTTTGCAGCATTACTGACCCATTGAGCAGGGCCAGGGTGAGTGTGGTGCCCAGGGTTATGTCTTTCACGCGCCGGAGCAGCGTGCCTTGTCTGAGTATAGTCATGTGTGTACGAACCTGTCTGAATATACTAAACTACAATCAATCAGGGCTGGTTGCAATTGCTTTCGGGCGGGCGGTTCCGGGGCTGGGCAAACGTGAATCAGGCTGGTTGAGTGGAGAATTAGGCTTCGTAGTAACTTCATCGCGGTAAACTTATGAGATAGTGTTTATGTTAAGAGACAAACTCTCTTAATGTGATCCTACAAGTGCGTTTTTTACTACTAAGATCACTTTTCTGAGTAAAACAAGAGATATATTCTCTTTCATGACTAAGAAATCTGACAGGCTAATGCTTATTCGAGTCTCAATTACAAACTTTAAGTCCTTCAATGAAGAGACAGAGTTTAATATGCTTGCCTCTTCTGACCAACGGTCTCATAAAGAACATGTCTACTCGCATAATGGGGTTGATCTACTTAAAACAGCTGCTATCTATGGAGCTAATGGAGCGGGTAAATCGAATCTGGTGAAGGCTGTAGCAATTCTTCAAAAAGTAGTGTTGCAGGGGGGAGGAACTGCGTTAGATGACTTTGACAGATTTAAGCTATTATCAAAGAATCAAGATGCGCCTAGTACTATTGAAGTAGAATTCATTAAGGAAGGTCGACCTTATATATATGGTTTATCAGTTCATAAACGCATTATATGTGAAGAATGGTTGTACGAGTCAGGTTTAGGGATGCAGGATGACGTGCTATTATTACACCGTAGACAAGAAAAAGGGAAATTAAAAATAGAATTAAATCCTAAATATTTGATTTTAGAAGAAGATAAATTTAGATTAGACTTTTATCAAAATGAGTTTTTGAAAGAAAATTCCCTATTACTTAAGAATTTGGCAGACTTAAAAAAAGGCTTTGCTGAATTGAAGCAAGTATATGAGTGGTTTCTTGATGACTTAGTGCTTGTCTTTCCCCTTACGAAGCCGCAGGCGATAGTAGCGCAACTTCATAGCAGCCCTTCTTACAAGGCATTCGCAAATGAATTAATAAGATCTTTTCAGACTGGAATCAGTGAATTATTTATAACAAGTTCAACTTTAAATGAATTTTTGGGGGATGACGATAAAACGCTCATGAATAATGTATCACAAAGTTTGAAAGAAGGCAAAGAGTTCGTTTCATTGAATCGTAGGAATAACTGGGGGTCTCAAGAGAGTGCTGTAGCAGTTCTTGAAAATGACATTCCGGTTGTAAAACAGCTAACTTTAAGGCATACTAATGAGCAAAATGATTTAATAGACTTTACTTTGTATGAAGAATCAGACGGTACTAATCGATTATTAGATTTTACTTCAGCTTTTTATTTATCTATTCATGCTGACATTACAGTCATAATTGACGAGATAGACCAGAGTATTCATCCTGCATTACTGAAAAAGCTTGTACAAAAGTTTGCTAATGACCCTGATACCAAAGGTCAGCTCATTTTTACTACTCATGAATCCAATTTATTAGATCAGTCTATTTTCCGTCGCGACGAAATATGGTTCGCGGAAAAGCATGAAGGAGCCACTAGGTTATATCCGTTGAGCGATTTCGATATTCGGCTTGATTTAGATATTCGTAAGGGGTACTTGAATGGACGGTTCGGTGCCATTCCATTCTTAGGTAATTTGGCCGACCTCAACTGGGATCAATATGCCGAAGCTTAACCGGGCCTACAAAAAAGGTGGGCCACATCGTGATGCCCGCTTGTTCGTGATTGTGGCTGAAGGTGAACGGGAAGACAAGTATTTTAAACATTTCAACGCCATTAATCAGAGAGTACAGATACAACTTATTGAGCGTGAAGCAGGTGCATCAGCCCCCAAACATTTCACCTCCCGCCTCGAAAAGGCCGAACAAGCAGGTGACTACTCCGCAAGCGTCGGCGATCAGATTTGGTTTGTCTGTGATATAGACCGTTGGCGTGATCAGCTTCATGAATTGATTGCCGAGTGTGAACAGCGGGATAACTGGCATATCGCTATTAGTAATCCGTGTTTTGAGGTATGGCTTCACTGTCACGCAGGGCCACTTGAAGCAGGAAGTTTCAGTTGCCGTGATCTGAAAGGTATGCTTCCACAAACAGCACTGGGTGGCTTTGATACGAAGTCCTATTGTCCAGAGATTGAAAAAGCAATAGGGTTTGCACAGCAGGCAGACTCAATGCCTGATAGTTATCTTCCCGAGCCTATGCAGACCAAAGTGTATAAGCTGGCAAAAGAAATGTGCCAGTTACTTGGGAGCAACTGGCACTAGGTAATCTTTAAAAAAAGTTGATTTTTATCTGCTACCCCGCCAGTTCCATGGCCAGGAACTTACCGGTGTAGCTGCCTTTGGTTTTAGCGACTTTTTCGGGCGTTCCTTCAGCCATGATTTCGCCGCCTTTGTTGCCGCCTTCCGGGCCCAGGTCGATGATATGGTCCGAGACTTTAATTACGTCGAGGTTGTGTTCGATCACCAGCACGGTATTGCCTTTGTCGACTAGTTTTTGCAGCACGCCGAGCAACAGGGATATGTCCTGGAAGTGCAGGCCGGTGGTAGGCTCATCGAGGATGTACATCGTCTTGCCCGTATCCTTCTTCGATAATTCTTCGGCCAGCTTCACCCGCTGTGCCTCGCCGCCCGACAGGGTGGTTGCGTGTTGGCCGAGGGTAATGTAGCCCAGGCCCACATCGCTCAGCGTCTGCACTTTGCGCAGAATTTTCGGCTGGCTGTGGAAGAACTCAAGCGCCTGCTCAACGGTCATGTCGAGCACGTCGGCGATGGACTTTCCTTTGAAGCGTACCTCCAGCGTTTCGCGGTTGAAGCGCTTGCCTTTGCAGGTTTCGCAGGGTACGTGTACATCGGGCAGGAATTCCATTTCGATCTTCTTCATGCCCGCCCCTTCGCAGTCTTCGCAACGGCCGCCTTTCACGTTGAACGAGAAACGCCCCGGTTTATACCCCCGGATTTTGGCCTCGGCCAGTTCGGCAAACAGGGTGCGTATTTCCGAGAACATGCCGGTGTAGGTAGCCGGATTTGAACGCGGAGTACGGCCAATCGGCGACTGATCGACCTCAATGACTTTGTCAAGGAACTCCAGCCCTTCCACGCTTTTGTGCGGCATCGGCTCCCGCTTCGATTTGTAGAAATGCCGGTTCAGAACCGGGAACAGCGTATCGTGAATCAGCGACGATTTCCCGCTGCCCGACACGCCCGTAATGCTGATCATTCGGCCCAGAGGCAGTTTCAGCGTCGCGTTTTTCAGGTTATTACCCGTGGCTCCTTTGATGATCAGGAATTTGCCGCTGCCTTTCCGGCGCTCTTCAGGTACGTGTATGCCGGTGCGGCCGCTGAGGTAATCGGCGGTGGTGCCGCCCTTCTGAATGAATTCGGTAGGTGTGCCGTAGCTTACGACCTGCCCACCATGCCGCCCCGCGCCGGGTCCAATGTCGAGGATATAGTCCGATTCGAGCATCATGTCTTTGTCGTGTTCAACAACAAGCACGGTATTACCCAGATCACGCAGGTTTTTCAACGATTCGATCAGCTTCACATTGTCGCGTTGATGAAGGCCAATGCTCGGTTCATCCATAATGTACAGCACGCCAACAAGCTGCGTGCCGATCTGGGTAGCCAACCGGATGCGTTGCGCTTCCCCGCCCGACAGCGTTTTCAGCGACCGGTTCAGCGTCAGATAATCCAGGCCAATGTCGACCAGGAAGCCGATGCGCTTACGAATCTCCTTCAGCACCTCTTTGCCAATCGTGTTCTGGCGATCAGTCATCCGGTCTTCCAGATTAACAAACCAGTCGGCCAGTTCGGCGATATCCATGTTGGCCAGTTCGGCAATGTTCCGGTCGGCGATACGGAAGTACTGCGAGTCCCGTTTCAGGCGGGCACCATTGCATTCCGGGCAGGTATTGATCACCAGGAAATCGCGCAGCCATTCCTGAATCTTTTCGGAACCGGTCTCCTGCTGCCGTTTCAGGAAGTTGACAATGCCCTCGAATTTGAAATTGTAATAGTCTTCGCCCGGATGTTTTTTCGACGGAACCGCCGCTTCTTCTTCCGTGCCGTGCAGCAACACGTGCAACAGTTCAGGCGGGTACTTATGAACTGGGGTAGTCAGGTTCATCTTGTATTTTTTCAGGATGACCTCTACCTCTTTGAAAAACCATAGTTCGCGGTACTCGCCCAATGGCGCAATGGCTCCCCGACTTATGCTCAGCGATTTATCGGGAATAACCGACTCTTCGGTGATCTCTTCCACCACGCCAAGCCCCTGGCAGGTAGGGCACCAGCCATACGGTGAGTTGAACGAAAACGAGTTGGGCGACGGCTCATCGTAGCTGATTCCCGACTCAGGGTCCATCAGGTTCTGCGAGAAAAAGTGCAGCTTGTCCTGATAATCGAGCACCTGAATAGCGCCTTTCCCCTGCTTCAACGCTACCTCTACCGACTGGCTCAATCGGAACCGGTCATCGCGGCTCGGTACCAGCCGGTCGATCACGATTTCAATATCATGCACTTTATACCGGTCGACCTGCATTTTGGGCACAATGTCCTGCACTACCCCGTCGACCCTCACTTTGGTATAGCCGAGTTTAGCAATCTGCACGAAGAGTTCGCGGTAGTGCCCTTTCCGGCCCCGTACAACCGGAGCAAGCAGCGTCGTTTTCTTGCCCGCATACTGATCCAGCAGCGTATCGACGATCTGGTCCTGCGATTGGCGGATCATTTTCCGCCCTGTCATGTACGAATAGGCTTCACCGGCACGGGCGTAAAGTAGCCGCAGGAAGTCGAAGATTTCGGTAGTGGTGCCGACCGTTGACCGGGGGTTTTTCGAGGTTGTTTTCTGCTCGATGGAAATAACCGGGCTCAGGCCGTTGATCTTGTCAACGTCGGGCCGTTCCATATCGCCCAGGAAAGAGCGGGCGTAGGCCGAAAAGCTTTCCATGTACCGCCGCTGGCCCTCGGCGTAGATGGTATCAAACGCCAGCGACGACTTGCCCGACCCGCTGATGCCCGTTACGACAACCAGCTTGTTTCGGGGAATGGAAACGTCGATGTTCTTGAGGTTATGTTCACGGGCACCGAGCACGTCGATTTGCTCATAGCCGGTCAATTGTACGTCGGTAAGCGCTGAGCGGTCTGACTGGGTCAATGGCTGCTCGTCTGTATGGGTCGTTTGTTGTTCCTGCGTCACGTTCACGTGGTCAAAAAAGGCTGCTCAGAATCAGCAGGCCTATTCTTAAGATCAACACCCATTAGCAGGGGTGAGTTTCAGCCGCGCCAAGTTTAAGGAGGTATCTAGACAGCCTGAGCAGTTCGTCATCTTTCCCCGTTGGGCCTAGTCTCCAGACTATGTCCGGGCGATTGCCGGTCTCGGACCGGCGTGCAACGGTAATCTGACCTGTTGACTAGAAATAGGTGTATACGCTAAGCTGGTTATTGAAGTACGCCGGTCCGAGACCGGCAATCGCCCGGACATAGTCTGGAGACTAAGCCCAACGGGGGCGGACAGACAGCTTGGGCAGTTCGTTAAGGGATCCAAAACCGGTTACTCGCCTCCCTGTAGGGTCAGGGCAATCTGGCGGTTGCTGGTTAGGGCCTGGCCCGGTTCGAGCGATTGACCGACCACTTTGCCGCGTCCCTGGGCAACAACCCGCAAGCCCCGGTTTTCGAGCAGGGGCAGGGCGTCGCGCAACGACAAACCGCGCACATCAGGAATACGGTCTTTCCGGGCGGGCAGGCTCTGCCAGGCGTTTCCTTCCCGACGCACCCAGCCTTCGGCGGCGGGCTGGCTGTCGAGGTTGAGTTCGGTGCCAATGGTATGCAGATCATTGGCGTAGCCAGCGCTGGCGAGCCTGGCCTCCTGAGGCTGATTTTTGTTCCGCTTCTTCAGGCGCATGGGTGCGTGAATGTCGATGTCGTAGGCGTAGATGCGATCGGCCACCTCTTTAAACACGGGGGCTGATACGCTGCCTGCGTAAAGCAGCCCTGCGTATTGGCCATGCGGATTGTCAACCATCGTGAGTACACTGTATTTGGGCTTATCGGCGGGGAAATAGCCGATAAAGGACGTGTAGTACCGGCCTTGCTGGTATTGGCCGTTGTAGATCTTCTGCGCCGTGCCGGTCTTGCCGGCAATTAGATAGTTCGGGTTCTGGATATTACGGGCCGTGCCATGACTTACAACGCCTTCGAGCATGTTCCTCACCATTTTAATGGTTTCGGGTTTTGCAATCGGGTTGGGGGCTACGTAAGGCTGCGTTTCTTCGACCACTTCACCGGCCAGCTTTACCCGCTTCACCAGCATGGGACGTACCCAGTTGCCATCGTTAGCAACGGCGTTGTAGAACGTCAACATTTGTAGAGGGGTAAGCTGCATCTCGTAGCCGTACGACATGAATGTGAGCGAGGTTTTGCTCCAGCCTTTCATGTCGGGATTGCGCATTACCGGTGGCGCTTCGCCTTTCATGTGAATCCCCGTTGGCTGGTTCAGGTGGAACTTGCGCAGGTATTGGCAGTATAAATCGGGCCGGGCGTAGAAGTAGCTCTGCATCATCAGGTGAATGCCAACATTGGATGATTTCTCGAACACCTGCTGCGCCGTAATACTGCCCGAAGCCCCACCCTTCGAGTCGGACACAAGGAGACCATGATACCGAAGCGCCCGATCGCCGGTATGAATCATTTTGGTGGGATAAATCGCTTTTTCTTCCAGCAACGCCATCATTGTAGCCAGCTTGAAGGTGCTGCCTGGGTCGGTGCGGCCAGCCAGGGCGTGGTTAAAGTTTTCGACGTACCGGTTACCCTGTTTTGTCAGGTTAGCCATTGCCCTGATTTCGCCGGTCTGCACTTCCATCACAAGCACGCAGCCCTTATCGGCGTTGTACTTAACCAGCGCATTCTTCAGGGCTGTTTCGGCAATGTCCTGAAAGTTTACGTCGAGGGTGGTGTGCAGATCAAGGCCAGGCTCAGGCTTCATGTCGGGCCCATCATCCAGGGGCTTTTTCACCCCGCCGGCCAGTATCTCCACCAGGCCAACGGCATTTTTTCCGGCTAAAACGGGTTGAAATGACGCTTCAAGGCCCATTTGCCCCCGCCTGTCTTTGGGGTTCAGATCGCCCACCGTTCGCAGGGCCATCTGGCCGTATGGGTGGTAGCGTTCATAATAGGCCCGCAACCCACCGCCCCGCGCCGATAGTTTTTTGGTTGTTCGGAAAAAGGGCCATGTCAGCATTTGTTGCCGCTGCTGAAACGAGATACGGCGGCGGTTGAGCAGTAAGTATTTCCGGTTACTTCGCCGGGCCGCCACGATCAAACCCGTGTACTCCCGTGCCGATTTGTCGCGGAATAGCCCCGATAACAGCACGCCCAGCGAGTCGACTTTGCTGTTGAAGTAGGCGTCTTTGGCTACGCGTGGATCAATACCAACTTCGTAGGTGGGTAATGAGGTAGCCAGTAAGCTACCATCGCGGGCGAAAATGTCGCCGCGCTTCGCCCGGATCGTGTCCTGCCGGATCTGAACCCCTTCAATACGGTCATGCCAGTACTTACCCTTGAAGGTGGCGAAATACTGCATGTAGACCAGCCGGGCGGTGATAGCCACGCCCAACAACACCAGGAAATAGAAGGCGTGCCGCGACCTGCTGAGGAATTCTTCTTTGATATTCATGGGGAAGTGAGTTTTAGTGTCTGAAGTCCAAGTTTCAAGTTAAGCGCTGCTAAAGTTGCTTCGGTTACCTGCAAGATACTGAATGGCGGAGCAACTTTAGACCTTGAAACTCTTTAATCATTCACTGACAACTACTTTCGTTGGTGGGTTTTGACTATCCAGAAGACTATCGGCTAAAACCCGTTTGCTGAGTTCCGACTGTTTGCTGCTTCGGGCCAGATCTGCTTCAAGGGTGGTCGCCTGAGCCCGCAGTTCGTCGACATCGGTACGGGTGCGGTGTATCCGGCGCACCAGCCGTTCGGCGTTGTGGTTCAGGCCAATGTACACGACCAGCAGGAAAGTCACCCAGATAATGCGGTTGATGTTCCGGATGGGCCAGGCATTGTCGGAGCCGAACAGTTTATCGAACCCCATCACCTGATTGATCCAGATGGCCAGGCGGTTTGGCTTCCGTTTACGCCGGGTCGGTTTCACCGGCGGCTGATGCTTGAATGTATTGAGTGCCATTTTGAAGGAGTCTTCTTTTTTGTGTCTTCTGTTTTCAGCTTCTGTCTTCTGTTGCGCTGCTGTCGGAACACATCGAAGATTAGCGGAGCAACAGAAGACTGAGGACTGAAGACAGAAGACTTATTTTTTCTCCGCTATTCTAAGTTTCGCGCTTCTGGCCCGTGGGTTGCCAGCCACCTCCCCGGCACTGGCCTCGATGGGCTTGCGGGTAACCGATTGCAGGGGCTTAATCTCGTTGCCATACAGATCCTTCTCTACGTCGCCCGAAAATTTGCCTTTGTTGATGTAGTTCTTCACCAGCCGATCTTCCAGCGAATGATAACTCATCACCACCAGCCGACCGCCGGGGGCCAGCACATCGGGCGTTTGGTCCAGAAACTCTTCCAGCACTTTCAACTCGTCGTTGACCTCGATGCGAAGGGCCTGAAACACCTGCGCGAAATACTTATTTTCCTTACCCCTTGGCGCGCAGCGCTTTAGCGCGTCTTTCAGGTCGGTGATGGTTTGGATCGACTGATTGGCGCGGGCCGAAACCAGGGCGGCGGCGGCGGTGCGGGCATTAGTCAATTCGCCATACATACCCAGAATGCGGTGAAGGTCGGCCTCCGGGTATGAGTTCACAACCTGTCGGGCTGTCAGGTCACCCTGCTGATTCATGCGCATGTCTAGGTCGGCCTCGAAGCGGGTAGAAAAGCCGCGTTCGGGCGTGTCGATCTGGTGCGATGAGATGCCGAGGTCGGCCAGAATGCCGTCTACCTGCCGCACACCGTAGAGGCGCAGGTAGCGTTTCAGGTTGCGAAAGTTGGCGGCGATGAAGGTGAGCCGGGGGTCGTTGATGGCGGCGGCATTGGCGCGGGCGTCGGGGTCCTGATCGAACACCAGCAACCGCCCGGCTTTTCCTTTCTCGTCGGCTGGTAGTGCGTCGAGAATAGCCCGGCTGTGTCCGCCGCCGCCAAAGGTTACATCGACGTAGGTACCCCCCGGTTTCAGGGCGAGCCCGTCGATGCATTCGGCCAGCATAACGGGATTATGGTATTCGGTGGTCATAGGGCGTGGCAGTTAGGTCGGCCCGTTGGGAAAAGCCTCACAACAAACTTAACAAAACCCGCTCACCCAACCAGCCCCGGCATCAGGACAAGGTTAGATTTCACGGTCATTTCAGGCTGTTCGCTTCGGCTCAGGCGGTACGAGAGTTGAAAAGGCTACTCACTGTTTCGGGTAGCCATTGGTTTGCCGTAGGGAAGCTTACCGGCGATGATGCCATCATTACGCAGCCGTTTCACGATCTGGTCGGCCGTAGGAACACGGTTGCCACCCGACTGGGCGATGGCCTTCCAGAACGATTTCTGCGTGTTGGCGTCCGTCAGTTCGAGCAGTACTTCGTTGGCCGAGGCAATGTATTCGCCCGACCCTGTGGTGAAGTTGCGGTACGGATTGAGGGTCAGTATTACCTCACTACGGCAGGCAGTAGCCTGTTTGCGAATCAGCGAGTCAGGATTACCAAATGAGAGTGGTCCGGCATCGGCAATGCATACTTCGTAATTGGTTGGAAACGTGTTGAGAAACATGTTCAGGTAGTTAGGCCCCATATCGGGCAGCTTAGACACTACCAGCAGGCGGGTAAACGCAGGCGCAGCCGCCCGGTCGATGTTGCTTTTGAAGGAAACGCAACCCGTAAGCAGCGATAGGAGCAGAAGCGCAAAGGCGGCTTTCATTAGGTATATCTGTTTTGTTGACCGACACTATAGCCATGAGTTGTAAGCACAGGACTCTGAATGGCAAGGTAAGGTTTACCAGACTATCGTTTTTATTGCGTGAACGGGAACGCCGCCTATTACTGTTGCCCATGTTGTAAAGCAGAGCAAACCATACGGGCGATTCGCGCATGAAAAACCGACTTTATTACACCGTTACCAGTTTATTTCTTCTATCAGTGCTAGTAGGGTGCCAGTCAGAAACAACGGTTAAACCCGGCCTGTGGCGGGCAACGCTGCAAACCAGCGGTGGTGAGCTCCCCTTCGGCCTTGAGATAAAACCCGCCGCACAGGCTGGTAAATACACCGTCTTCGCCCTGAACGGAGCCGAACGCCTGCCCATGGACGAAGCCACAGTAGAAGGCGATACGCTCCGTATCCCCATGGCCCTCTTCGAGTCTGAACTGGTAGCCAACATATCGGGTGACAAGCTAACGGGCGTGTGGCGCAAACGGCGGGTGAAAGACGACTATCAGGTAGTACCGTTTAGCGCGCAATTTGGGCAGACCTACCGGTTCGCCCCCGACGGTGCTTCTCCTTCGGCCGACTTGTCGGGTAAATGGCAGGCGTTGTTCCGGACCGACGGCAGTGAGGCCGCACCGGGCGATACAACCGTTGCGGTGGGCGTATTTAAGCAGAAAGGCAATGAAGTGACGGGTACGTTTCTGACCCCCACCGGTGATTATCGCTATCTGGCGGGCAATGTCTTCGGCGATAGCCTGTTACTGTCCTGCTTTGATGGCAGCCACGCGTTTTTATTTAAAGCCCGGCGTGGAGACGCCAAAAAGAGTACTGGGCAGACGCTGACGGGCGTTTTCCATTCGGGGCCAACGTACCGCGAAACCTGGACGGCCCGCCTCGACCCCAACGCCTCGCTGCCCGACCCGGCTACGCTGACCTACGTAAAACCCGGCCAGCGTTTCTCCTTCGCTTTCCCAGACGCAACGGGTAAAACCGTGTCGCTGACCGATCCGCAGTTTAAAGGGAAGGTTACGGTAGTGCAGATCATGGGATCGTGGTGCCCGAATTGCATGGACGAAACTAAGTTTCTTGCCCCCTGGTACGCAAAAAACAAAGCCCGTGGTGTAGAAGTAGCCGGTTTAGCCTTTGAGAAAACCGCCGATCTGGTCGAGTATGGCCCCAAATTAAAGCGCATGAGCGAGCGGTTCCAAATCCAGTATCCCCTGTTGCTGGCGGGAACCAATGATAAGAAGGAGGCCTCTAAGGCGTTGCCCGCTTTAAACGGCATAGTGGCGTTTCCTACCACGATCTTCGTCGACAAAAAAGGCATGGTACGTCATATCCACACTGGCTTTGCCGGACCAGGTACGGGTGTCTACTACGATCAGTACGTCGGTGAGTTCAACAGCCTGATTGATAAACTGCTGGCTGAGTAACCCGGCTCGGTTGCGGCCTTCGGCAGGTCTGTGTGCCAGCCCCCTTTAGTGGGTTGATAAGCGTGTACGTCGGCACAAAAAACTTATGTATCGACACTTGTTTTTTTCTGTGCGAAAGTAGCCCGTCCTTTGTAACTGTATTTATCCCGAAAACACATGAAACTTCTACTTATCCCCGTAGCTGCGCTGATGACTCTGTCGGCTGCTTATGCTCAAACATCCTGGAATGTCGATAAAGCCCACTCACGAGTTGGCTTCACCGTTACGCACCTGCTGCTGTCGGAAGTTGACGGCAACTTCAAAGCGTTCGACGTCAAACTGACATCGACCAAGCCTGACCTGTCAGATGCCGTTATGGAGTTAACCGCCGACGTCAACTCGGTCAACACGGAGAACGAGCGCCGCGACGGTCACCTGAAAAGCCCTGATTTCTTCGATGCCGCCAAATTTCCAAACCTGACGTTCAAAAGCACGTCGTTCAAAAAAGTAGAGGGCAAGAAATACAAACTAATGGGCGACCTGACGATGCACGGTGTTACTAAACCCGTTACCCTCGATGCCGTCTTGACGGGCCCTGTAGTAATGGAAGGCCGGAATGGCAAGCAGGAAAAAGCAGCTTTCAAAATCACCGGCGTTATCAAACGGACTGACTTTGGCGTAGGATCGTCTGGTGGTGCTGTTGTTAGCGAAGACGTAGAGATCAAAGCCAACGGCGAGTTTACGAAGCAGGATGCCGCTATGGCCGAAAAGAAATAAATAGTCCGTATCTGGTAAATCCAGATACGACTGCCAAAGCCGATGCGTTCCAACGTGTCGGCTTTATTTATCTCTCGGCGTAGCCCCCCGCCGGGATGCCGGACCACCTAAAGGGTGCCTACTGGCGCATGATGATTGCTTGCGCGAAGCTGCTAGCGCGTCAGCAGGCACCCTTTAGGTGGTCCGGCATCCCGGCGGGGGGCTACGCCGAGAGACAAGCTAATTATTCGTATTTTTGCGGCCTTAACGCGGGCCCGGCCCTCTCAGACGGCATGATTGCAAAAACGTATTCACCCACCGATATTGAAGCTAAATGGTATCAGTATTGGCTTGACAATAACTTGTTTACCTCTACCCCCGATGAGCGCGAGCCGTATACCATCGTGATTCCGCCGCCCAACGTGACGGGCATGCTCCACATGGGGCATATGCTTAACAATACCATTCAGGACGTGCTGATTCGCAAGGCCCGAATGGAGGGGAAAAATGCCTGCTGGGTACCCGGTACCGACCACGCCAGCATTGCCACAGAGAACAAAGTGGTGACCATGCTGCGCGAACGCGGTATTGATAAAAAAGACCTTAGCCGCGACGAGTTTCTGGCCTACGCCTGGGAATGGAAAGAAAAGTACGGCGGCATCATTCTGCAACAACTTCGCAAGCTGGGTGCTTCATGCGATTGGGACCGTACCCGCTTCACGATGGACCCCGCCCTGTACGAATCAGTCATCGAGGTGTTTGTTGACCTGTATAACAAAGGGCAGATCTACCGGGGCGTTCGCATGGTGAACTGGGATCCGCAGGGTAAAACCGCCGTGTCGGACGAGGAAGTAATCACTAAGGAAGTGCAGCAGAAGCTGTGCTATATCAAGTACGAAGTCGTTGGTGCTGAGTCTGGTACTCAGGATTTCCTGGTTGTCGCTACTGTGCGGCCCGAAACGATCATGGCCGACGTAGCCATCGCCGTGAATCCGAACGACGAACGCTACCTGCACTTACACGGCAAAAAAGCCCGCATCCCCCTGATTGGTCGCGAGATACCGATCATTACCGACGAGTATGTTACGATCGACTTCGGTACGGGTTGCCTGAAAGTGACGCCCGCCCACGACCCCAACGATTACGAGCTGGGTATCAGGCACAACCTGCCCGTGATTGATCTGCTTAACGACGACGGCACGCTGAATGAGAAGGCGCAGATTCTGGTTGGTATGGACCGGTTTGCCGCCCGGAAGGCTATTATCAAACTGCTGGAAGACGCCGGCAACCTGGAAAAGGTAGAGGAGTACAAATCGAATGTCGGGTTCTCGGAACGGACCAATGCCGTGATCGAGCCCAGGCTATCGTTGCAGTGGTTTCTGAAAATGCAGGACATCGCGAAGCCGGCGTTGAACGCGGTCATGAGCGATGACATCGCCCTGGTACCGCCCAAGTACAAGAACATGTACCGGTCCTGGATGGAAAATCCACACGACTGGTGCATCAGCCGCCAATTATGGTGGGGGCAGCGTATTCCGGCCTTTTACATGCAGGATGGCACCGTGATTGTGGCGAAAAACAAGCGCGAAGCCCTGCATAAGGTGCAGCATGAAAAATTGCTCTTCGCCATGACCGAAGCCGACCTCACGCAGGACGATGACGTGCTGGATACGTGGTTCTCGGCCTGGTTGTGGCCCATCTCGGTATTCGACGGTATCCGCTATCCCGACAATGCTGAGATCAGTTACTATTACCCAACGAATGACCTCGTTACGGGCTTCGACATCATTTTCTTCTGGGTAGCCCGGATGGCGATGGCGGGTTTTGAATACCGGGGACAACGCCCGTTTAAGAACGTGTATTTCACGGGCATGGTCCGCGACAAGCAAGGCCGGAAAATGTCGAAGCAACTCGGCAACTCACCCGACCCCCTCGAACTGATCGAAAAGTACGGGGCCGACGGGGTGCGTACCGGTATGCTGTTCAGCGCCGCTGCGGGCAACGACCTGCTTTTCGACGAAAAACTTTGCGAACAGGGCCGTAACTTCTGCAACAAGATCTGGAATGCGTTCCGGCTGGTAAAGGGGTGGACCGTTTCACCCACAGCTTCACCTGCAAGCCCGCTGGCAATCAGCTGGTTTAAGTCCAAACTAAGTCAGACGTTACTCGAGATCGAAGATCATTTCAGCAAGTTTCGCATCTCAGACGCCTTACAGAGTATTTATAAGCTGATCTGGGACGATTTCTGCTCGCAGTACCTCGAACTCATCAAGCCGACGGAATACACGGAAAAAGACGCCGACGGTAACTATAGCGGCCTTATCGATGAGGAAACATACCGGGTGACGATCAATTTCTTCGAGCGGTTGATGGCGCTGACGCACCCGTTTATGCCGTTCATTACCGAAGAGATCTGGCAGGATATTCGGGAGCGGAAAGCGGGTGAAAGCCTGTGTACAGCATCTTTCCCCAAGGCCCGGCAGATCGACACCACTGTGTTGGCTGATTTCGACCAGCTTTTTGAGATCATTACCAGCATTCGTAACATTCGCAACGCCAGGCAGATTGCGCCGAAGGTAGAACTGCCCCTGTCGATACGCACCGACCCGTCGGACCGCGGCACTCCAGACCGGTTCGGGCCGCTGGAAGGGCTAATCCAGAAAATGGCTAACGTACCTGCCATTAGCTACGTATCAGAAAAACCGGAGAACGCCACTTCGTTCCTGATCAAAGGCGACGAGTTCTATATCGATCTGGCCGATCAACTCGATGAGGAGCAGGAAACCGAGAAAGCCCGGCAGGAACTGGATTACCTGATCGGCTTCCGCGATTCAGTGATGAAGAAGCTGTCGAACGAGCGGTTTGTCGCCAATGCCAAAGCCGATGTAGTCGAGCGGGAACGCCAGAAAGCCGCCGATGCCGAATCGAAGATTGCCTCCTTACAGGCATTCCTGAATAAGTAGGCACGTTTATACAGATACCCTAAAAATGCTCGGTTGTGAATGGCTGGGCATTTTTTGTTGGGTTGATGAGCAGCCTACCAGTAACTCACATTACCCCTAACCTGCATGGTCCTCTATCTATGACTCTACACGAGGTCCTGGTTGATGAAAATCAGGTTCTCGTGCTTCATATTGAAACTGAAATTGTATTGGCTTGTGGCTCTGAAAACCGCCGCCGAACTACCCATCTGCATGGTATCGTGTACCTCTACCAGCAACATACGCACATGGGGGAGCCAGGCTTCATAGTTGGTCGAGAAAATCTCTTTTTCTGACCCTTCAATGTCAATTTTGAGCAGATCGATAACCGGCCAGCCTTGCTGCTTCATGATCGTCGGGATGCAGATAGCTGGCAGGGCATCGGCGTCATCTGGTGTTGTTTCCACGACCTGAAACGAGTTGTTGGTTGCCTCGGTATTACTGATTTTCAGGTAGCTGTCGGCTGACCAAACGCCAGCGCAGTGGGCGTGAATATGCGGGTAATCGGCGCAGTTCTGTTTAAGAACAGCAAAATTGGCCTTGTCTGGCTCAACGGCCACGATCTGGGCGTCAGGAAACCGATGCGAGAAGTATACGGCTGAGAGACCAATATTCGCCCCCGCATCAAGTATAGTCCTGGGTTCGAACGGGTATGTAAGCTGATACTGATCCTGAATAAAAACCTGGTCGAACGTGTATAAATCAGACGTGTCGGGGCGCAGGTGGAAGGTGGTACCGTAGCGCCCCGACGACAGGGTTGTGGTCTGCCTGGTTTTGATCTGGGTGTACATGCGGAGGCCATCCAGCCACCCAAACGTTTTGGTTAATCCTGTTAATCGTGATGCCATAGAACCGTAAAGAACGGTTTTGATACGATACTAACAAAAAAGCCCCGATTCGTTACGACGAATCGGGGCTTTATGAACCTGGGCAAAGCCTGTTGTTTACTTGTTGCCGTATTTCTTACGGAATTTGTCAATACGGCCAGCCGTGTCGAGCAGCACGTTCTTACCGGTGTAGAACGGGTGCGACTGTGAGCTTACTTCGATCTTTACCAGGGGGTACGTTTGACCTTCGTACTCCATCGTGTCTTTTGTCTGAACCGTTGAGCGGGTTACAAATTTGTAGTCGCTCGACAGGTCGTGGAATACCACATCGCGGTACTCCGGGTGAATGCCCTTTCTCATTGTATCTATCTGATTATCTGCCAAAATTCGGTTTCCGTCCGAAAAGGACTGCAAAAATACGGGCTTTTTCGCTGACACACAACACTTTCTGGTAAAGCAGTCCATAATTAACCATAGCCTAATAATAAGCGCCTTTTAAGCCCCTGAACACTGGCATTTCCGGGCGCAAATCCCCTATTTTGATTCTAGCCTTCAGGGCCTTCCGCTGTTTTGACTACTAACTCGATATGACCGGTGCATTTTAATATCCATAAGTCATATCATTTTTCTTAGTAGTACCTTTTTTAGGCCCACCATTCCCTAGTGCACTGTAAGTCGTTTATGGTCAGTCAACAATGGATTTTCTGACTGTCTGGTCAAGTTTCACTTTTCAAAGGACTTATTGAGATGGCGAATTAGTCAACTGCTTTTCGGTTACCTTTAACAGAGACTTAACAATCGTTTTGACCACCGTATGTACCTGTATTCATCTACTAGTCAACACATTGTAGTATATATGAGTTAGCCAACTATGGGAAGGGCCCTCCTACCCTTTCTTGACCAGTGTTACTCAAAAACTTACGTTAAAGCGCATTCTAACCCCCAATAAGCACCATGTATGTAATCAAGCGAGATGGCCACCGGGAGTCGGTCAAATTCGACAAAATCACCGCCCGCATCGAGAAGTTGTGCTACGGGCTCGACCCAGCCTACGTACAACCCGTTGAAGTGGCCATGAAGGTGGTCAACGGCCTGTACGACGGCGTTAAAACCACCGAACTCGATAACCTGGCCGCCGAAACAGCCGCGTCGCTGACCACCCGGCACCCCGATTACGCCATTCTGGCGGCGCGGATTGCCATTTCGAACCTCCACAAAGAGACGAACAAGTCTTTTTCGGGGACAATCAAGCGGCTGTATACATACATTGACCCCAAAACGGGCGATAATGCGTCGCTGATTTCGAAAGAGGTCTATGATATTGTTCGCGAGAATGCCGGCATCCTCGACTCAACGGTGATTTACGACCGCGATTACGGGTACGACTATTTCGGCTATAAAACGCTCGAAAAATCGTACCTGCTCAAAATCGACGGGCGCATTGCCGAACGGCCGCAGCACATGCTGATGCGGGTGGCCGTAGGTATTCACATGGACGACATCGACGCGGCCATTGAAACCTATAACCTGCTGAGCGAAAAGTGGTTTACCCACGCCACGCCCACGCTGTTCAACGCCGGTACGCCCAAGCCGCAGATGAGTAGCTGCTTCCTGCTAACGATGAAAGACGACAGCATCGAGGGCATCTACGATACACTGAAGCAAACGGCTAAAATCTCGCAGTCGGCGGGTGGTATCGGCCTGAGCATCCACAACGTGCGGGCGACCGGTACGTATATCAAAGGCACCAACGGTACCTCCAACGGGATTGTGCCGATGCTGCGCGTATTCAACGACACTGCCCGGTACGTCGATCAGGGTGGTGGCAAGCGCAAAGGCTCATTTGCGGTTTATCTGGAGCCCTGGCATGCCGATATTTTCGATTTCCTGCAACTGAAGAAGAACCACGGCAAAGAAGAGAACCGCGCCCGCGACCTGTTCTATGCCCTCTGGACGCCCGACCTGTTTATGAAGCGCGTAGAAGACAACGACAGTTGGTCGCTGTTCTGCCCGCACGAGTGCCCCGGCCTGAGCGATGCCTATGGCGAGGAATTCGAGGCGCTGTACACCCGCTATGAGCGGGAAGGCCGCGCCCGCCGTACGGTAAAAGCGCAGGATCTGTGGTTCGAGGTACTGGAAAGCCAGACCGAAACCGGCACGCCTTATATGCTGTATAAGGATGCGGCCAACCGGAAGTCGAACCAGAAGAATCTGGGCACCATCAAGTCGAGTAACCTCTGCACCGAGATCATGGAGTACACCTCGCCCGATGAAGTGGCGGTGTGTAACCTGGCCAGTATAGCCCTACCCAAATTCCTGACAAAAGGGCAAGACGGCGTGCTCCGGTTCGACCATCAGAAACTCTATGAGGTAACGCGCACCGCTACGCGCAACCTGAACAAGATCATTGACCTGAACTACTACCCCGTTGAAGAAGCCCGCCGCTCGAATATGCGGCACCGGCCTATCGGTTTGGGGGTACAGGGCCTGGCCGATGCCTTCATCATGCTGCGTATGCCGTTCGAGTCGGACGATGCCCGCCGGTTGAATGAAGATATTTTCGAGACGATCTATTACGGGGCGATGACCGCCTCGCTGGAACTGGCCAAGGAGCATGGTCCCTACGAAACCTGGAAAGGTTCGCCCATCTCGCAGGGTCAGTTCCAGTTCGATATGTGGGGCGTGACGCCAAAGTCAGGCCGCTGGGACTGGAACGCCCTACGCGCCGAAGTCATGGAGCATGGGGTACGTAACTCGCTGCTGCTGGCACCCATGCCAACGGCCTCGACGAGCCAGATTCTGGGCAACAATGAGTGTTTCGAGCCATATACCAGCAATATCTACACCCGCCGTGTCCTATCGGGCGAATTTGTGGTGGTGAACAAGCACCTGCTGCGTGATCTGGTGAAACTGGGGCTGTGGAACGAGAACATGAAGAACAACCTGATCATCGCCAACGGCTCGGTGCAGGATATTCCGAATATTCCACAGCATCTGAAAGACCTCTACAAAACGGTTTGGGAGATCAAGCAGAAGCACATCATCGACATGGCGGCCGACCGGGGTGCGTACATCTGTCAGTCGCAGTCGCTGAACATCCACATTCAGGATGCCAACTTCGGTAAACTGACCTCGATGCACTTCTACGCCTGGCGTGCCGGCCTGAAAACAGGTATGTACTACCTGCGTACGAAGGCCGCCACCGATGCCGTGAAGTTCACCGTGGTGCAGCCGCAAGCCGAGCCGCAACTCGAACCCGCCATTGCCGAAACCGCCCCCGTCGAAAAGCCGCTCGACTACGTTGGGTACGCTAAAGAGCATGCTGCTCAAAATCCCCAGCAGGTCAGCGAAGCCGAGCAGGCCTACGCCGCCATGATCTGCTCAATCGACAATAAAGACGATTGCGAAATGTGCGGATCTTGACCTATAGGTTGAATAACAGGCACTTAACGCTCCCGGCTATGTATGACATGGTCGGGAGCGTTAGTAAATGATCGGCTAGTAATCGGCAATTTTTGGATTTACAGAGCTAAAATTTGATAACTATTGGTGGATAAGGACAAGGCGTATTATGAAAATTGGTTAAATTATATTGAAAACGTTCAGTTACAAGCTGTAGGCGATTTGCTCTCTGTTGAGATGTCGCTTTATGAAGCTCGTAAGACAATTCGACTAGCGCTTGAATTGAACGAATACAATAACCCAGCGTTAGATAGGGTGAAGGTCCTTTTGAATCAACTTAAGAGTAAGCAGAAAATACTAGCCGAAGAGATTGACGGTTATGATATAGACGTTGCTCATTGTCGATTTATGATTGAGCTATT
This sequence comes from uncultured Cytophagales bacterium, assembly GCA_963750355.1. Lineage (GTDB taxonomy): Bacteria > Bacteroidota > Bacteroidia > Cytophagales > Spirosomataceae > Fibrella. The sequence goes on from CAVVQL010000006.1 coordinate 228,586, forward strand.
AAACAGACCTGCCAATGACGACGAGTAATCAGACTGATTTTCTGGCCAATTCCCGCCAGATGCTAATCAGCTTAGGAAATGCCGACAATCTGATCCAGAACGAAGCCCTTTTCGTGCGCATGACTGATCAGTGGGAAAGCCGTCAGGCACTGCCTGCTGATCTGCTGTTTCAGAAAAGCCCCGTTGAAGCGGTGGTCTATCGGCTCCAGAAAGAAGACCGTGCATCCGGAATGGAGCGTCTACGGTTTCCGTCTGATCTGATCGCTGGTGAACTGCGGGGCACTCCAGGCCTTACTGGTTTCTCGGCTATATTTCGGGAGCAGGGCTGGATTATCTTACCCGCCGAGCTGTCGGGGATGTACAAAAACCTGTTCTTAAACATTCTGGCTGCTTCGGTAGGCCTGGCTCATCTGTATCCGGATCGTAGCCAACTGTTGGCAGAAGCTGAGCGTGTAGCTCTGGCGTCGCTACTACCTGAGTCAGACATTAGGATGTTCTTCGGTATCAAACTGTCACGCTTCCCCCAGTCTTTCCAAAGCGAAGTAGCCAATTACTTTAACATACCCTTCGATTATGTGTTGAAGCGGGCGCTGCATGTGGGGGCCGTTACCGCCGAGGCCGTAGAAGAATCGGCCAACCCGCGGAGTGTTCGGTATAAACCGCTTCGTGAGCCGATGAATATAGAGGAAATTGTTCAACAAGCCGAAGCCCTACTCAAGAAAGGCCATACTGAAGCAGATAGCCTGTTAATTAAAACGGCGGCTATACGAACTCAATTAGCGCAGTTTAAGCAGGAAGTTAGCAAGCAACTGGCTAAACGGGACCGGCCTTCTACCTCGCATAATTAATATATCAGGTTTCATCTACAGACCGCCTTTGTCTGACGAGCGCATCTAGGATGGGCTCTTTTATACCTCATTTTTTTAGTCGTATTTTATCACTTCAATGCCAGCTTCACAACAACGGGTTGATGATCGGAGGGGTAGCGTTGGTCCAGGGCGTCGGTTAGAACGGCGTAGGAGAGGACGGTGATGGGCTTGCTCACGAATACGTAGTCGATCCGGTTCTTTAGTGGCGCGTCGAACTTGAAGCCGTTGAACGTACCTACCGGGCCATAGGGCGGCATGGCGGTTACCTGATACGAGTCGTTCAGGAGGGTCTGAATGGTTTTTACCTGCTCGGTGTCGGGGGTTGAGTTCAAATCGCCGACACAGATCGTCAGGTCGTTTCCGGCAATCTCCTTCATTTTCTCACCATCAGTTTGCCCGATTCGCGGCGGGCTTCAACGCCCTGATGGTCGAAGTGGACGCTGAAGAAGTAGAACGTCTTTTTGGTGGTTTTATCCTTGAACTTTGCCCAGGAGCAGATCCGGTTACAGCAGGTAGCGTCCCAGCCTTTGCCGGGTTTGTCGGGTGTTTGGCTGAGCCAGAAATCGCCGGAGTTGAGTACATCGAACCGGTCTTTTTTGTAGAAGATGGCCGAGTGCTCACCTGCTTCTTTGCCGTCGTCGCGGCCTTTGCCCAGAAAGGCGAATTCGTTCATCTCGGCCAGATCAATCAACTGCCCCCGTAGGGCTTCCTGCACCCCGAACAGATCGAAATCGTGGTACCGGACCAGTGCCTTTACCATTTCCTTGCGGTTGGGCCAGGCGTTTACCCCATCGCCAGGATTGTTGTAGCGGAGATTGTATGAAGCAACAGTGATCGGTTCTTTCTTCTGGGCCAGGGCCGGGTGCAGCCAGAGCAGGCTACTCATGAGTAGTAAAACAGCTAGTTTCATTTTATCGACAAAGAAGGGTTAGTAAAGAATCAGTACGGGTGGCTACTTGGTTGGGGTAGCTATTGCCCTAACAGAGAAAAAAGCCTGGTGGCCAGACCAAGATTTCCAGGGTGATGAAGGAGGACGCCTTTCTTGCTTTTGAACAGTCCGTCGGAAGCAGTCTATAACGCCTTTTTCTGATTCGCCACTGCACCGCATAGCGACAAACCAGACAATCTGATGCATGGGCTCACCCAGGGACAGTGTACTATAAGTTTTTGATTGCTTTTGTCATCCCTCCTATCGTCGGGATGACAAAAATCGTACAGGCTTACACAAACTCATTGCCCCGCTCTTTCGCGTCGGCAACGAACTCCTTTACTTTCTGCTCTTCGTCTTTGCGACAGATCATTAGTACGTTGTCGTACTCGGCCACAATGTAGCCGTCCAACCCGTTAACGACGACCAGTCGGTCTTTGGGCGTTTTAATGATGCAGTTCTTCGTGTTATAGAGCAAAATATGCCCATCTATCACGTTCAGGTTGTCGCTCTTGTCCGATACTTCGTACAGTGACTTCCAGGTACCCAGGTCCGACCAGCCAAAATCGCTGAGAACAACATACACGTTATGGGCTTTTTCCATCACTCCGTTGTCAATGGAGATGCTTTTGCAGAGTGAGTAGGCTTTATGGATGAAGGCCGTTTCGCGGTCGGTGTAATACAGGTCATCGCCCTCGGCGAATATCTCGGCAGTTTCGGGCAGAAACGCCTCGAACGCTTTACGGATAGCCTGTGCGTTCCAGACGAAAATACCGGCGTTCCAGACAAACTCGCCGCTCTCGACAAACTGCTGAGCCAGTTCCAGATGGGGCTTTTCGGTAAACGTTTTCACTTTCTTTACGCTCCCTTCCGTTTCAGGAAGATATTGAATATAGCCGTACCCGGTGTCGGGCCGACTCGGCTGAATGCCCAGCGTAACCAGTACATTGCTTGCCTCGGTAGTAGCCAGCGCGGTACGGATTGTATCGCGGAAGGCTTCTTCTCTAAGAATAATATGATCGGCCGGCGCCACGACAATATTCGCCTGCGGGTCTCGCTGCGCAATTTTGTAACAGGCGTAGGCGATGCAGGGCGCGGTGTTGCGCGCTACCGGCTCGCAGAGAATCTGGTCGTCGGTTAGTTGGGGCAGTTGTTGCTGACAGAGGTCTTTGTACTTGTCGCTGGTTACAATGTATATATTCTCGGATGGGCATATACCGTCGAAGCGATCAGCCGTTTGCTGAAGCAAGGTACGGCCTGTGCCAAGTACATCGTGAAATTGCTTGGGATAGCTGCTACGGCTAAACGGCCAGAAGCGGGTGCCAATACCACCCGCCATTATTACAACATATGTGTGATTCATAGTAAACTCGATCAGTAAGGCAAAGGTAAGGGAAAGCAGCACGGTAGCCCCGAATTCTTAGCCTGTGCCCTTGACCGTAGCAACCAATAACGAAAAGATCACATTTTTACTGTATACCAAAGCACGCCATTCGTATACCAAACAACTTAACCTGCTGACTTACAGACGGAGAAACAAACTTTTTTCATTACATGTAACTGGTTGCTTACTAAGCGATTGCCTCATTTTTTCTCACAAAACACGTAATGATTCCCATATAAAATTGTACACAGACCATACTATCTGTATTTTCGACCCATAAACGACCACCAAGATTATTAGCACAACTTTTATGATGAAACGCATACACCAATCCGTTTTCGTTTCCTGCCTGTTTATGCTGCTATTCTCAGCAACAGCCTGGGCGCAAACCACCTTATCGGGTCAAGTTACCGATGACATCGGGTTGCCCATTCCTGGGGCCAGCTTAAAAGTAAAAGGCAGAGTGGCGGGAACTACCACCGACTCGAAGGGGAACTTCTCTCTAACCACCAACACGCCACTCCCATTTGCACTCGTCGTTTCGTCGGTTGGTTTCAGCCCGCAGGAAACTACCGTGACGGGCAACAGCTCTTCCATTAAAGTGCGGCTTGTCGAGCAGGCGTTGCAGGGGCAGGAGATTGTGGTGGCCGCTTCCCGGGTAGAAGAAAGCGTGATGAAATCACCGGTTGCCGTCGAAAAAATGGACATTCGGGCTATCCGTGAAACACCGGCGGCCAACTTCTATGATGGTTTGGCCAATTTAAAAGGGGTAGATATGGCCACCCAGGGCCTCCTGTTCAAATCGATCAACCTGCGCGGTTTTGGTGCTACCGGTAACCCCCGAACCGTACAGATGATCGACGGAATGGACAACTCGGCTCCCGGTCTCAACTTCCCCGTCGACAACATCGTGGGGATGCCCGAGTTAGACGTTGAAAGCGTTGAAATTCTGCCCGGTGCCGCTTCAGCCCTGTACGGCCCCAACGCCATCAACGGTCTGGTGCTGATGACCAGCAAAAGCCCGTTCCTGTATCAGGGGCTGAGCGCCAATGTGAAGACCGGCGTCATGAACGCCAGCAACCGCACAACAGCCACCACTGGCTTTTACGATGGCTCGATCCGGTACGCCAAAGCGTTCAACAACAAGCTCGCCTTCAAGCTGAACCTGGCCTACATACGCGCCAACGACTGGCAGGCCAATAACTACGACAACCTGAACATCAACGGCGCTCAGGTGGGCACCAATGATCCGGCTCGTGGTTTGGGCGTAGCCCCCAACTATGACGGGGTCAACGTATATGGTGATGAAGCCCAGGCCAACCTGGCGGCAGTTGGGTTGGGCAACGTGAGCCGGACGGGTTACAAGGAAGTGGATCTGGTCGACTACAACACCAAGAGTTTGAAGTTCAACGGGGCGGTACACTACCGGATCACAGAAAAGGCCGAGCTGATCGGTCAGGTGAACTACGGTGCGGGAACCACCGTCTACACAGGCTCTACCCGGTACTCACTTCGCGATTTTAACATCACCCAGGCGAAGCTGGAACTACGCGGAAGCAACTACTCATTGCGCGCCTATACCACGCAGGAACGGTCGGGAAACTCTTACGCGGCGGGCCTGGCCAGTATCTACATGAACGAGGCCTGGAAACCCAGCACCACCTGGTTTAATCAGTTTGCCGGGGCATTTGCGCAGGCACGCGGCGCAGGCCAATCGGCAGAGCAGGCGTTGGTGACGGCCAGGGGCGTAGCCGATCAGGGCCGCCCGATTCCCGGCACAGAGGCGTACAATACCCTGTACGAGACCTACCGGAACAAGCCCATCTCGCAGGGCGGCGGTGGTTTTCTCGATAAATCAAACTTGTATCATGTAGAGGGCTTTTACAATTTCAAAGATATCATTAAGGTGGCCGACGTACTGGTGGGTGCCAATTACCGGCAATACCAGCTTGGGTCGGAAGGTACGCTGTTTGCCGATCAGGCCGAGGGCCGCAATGGCCGGATCAATATCAACGAATATGGTGCTTTTGCGCAGGTGGGTAAAGACCTGCTGAACAACCACCTGAAGCTTACCGGATCGCTGCGGTACGACAAGAACCAGAATTTCGAAGGGCAGTTTACCCCCCGGGTCTCGGCGGTTACTACGTTCGGTGATCACAACATTCGGTTGTCGTACCAGACGGGCTTCCGGATTCCGACCACGCAGAACCAGTACATCGACCTACAGACGCCCAACGCCCGCCTGATTGGCGGCCTGCCTGAGTTCTATACGCGTTACAACCTGTCTAATTCGTACACCCTGGGCAATGTTCAGGCCGTTGGCGCCGACATTACCAAACAGGCGGCAGACCCTGCCTTTCAGCAACTGGTTATCACTAACCTGACCGCTCAGGTAAGGCCACAAGTGCAGGCGGCAGTAACAGCCGCTGTGACTGCCCAGGTACAGGCGGCTGTTACTGCCGGGCAAATACCGGCCGCCAATGCCGCAGCAGCCATTGCGGCCGGTGTAGCAGCCGCGTTGCCGGGCGAGATAGCGAAAGCAGTAACGGCTAATGCCCCAGCGGCCATACAGGGCGCCGCCGTACTTACTAATTACGATAAGTTGGTACCCTACCAGCAGAAAGCGTTTAAGCCTGAGCGCGTGGCCAATTATGAAATTGGATATCGAGGGCTTTTCGGGAAAAAGCTGTACGTCGATGCTTACTATTACTACAGCATTTACACCGACTTTATTGGCAGCACGGTGTTGATACAGCCTAAGGAATCCCTTGCACCCGGCCTGCTCGACCCCAAAAGCGGCGTGTTTGGTGGCAGCACCCGCCGGGTTTTCTCGCTGCCAGCGAACAGTAGCGAGCAGATCACCGCTTCGGGCTGGGCCATCGGCTTAAACTACGCCTTAGAAAAAGGCTATTCGATCAGCGGCAACATCGCCAATAACAACCTCGACAATTTCACGGCATCGAATGAGGTGCAGTATGCGGGCTTTAACACGCCGAAGTACCGCTACAATGTGACGTTTGCCAAGCGCCCCACCAACGCCTCTAAGATCGGTTTCAGTGCCAACCTGCGGCATCAGGACGCGTTCCTGTGGCAGTCGAGTTTTGTACAGCCCTCGGAAGCAAGCGTACCTCTATTCTCGAATACCACAGTGCCCGCGATCAATAACCTCGATGCACAGGTTAGCTATAAACTGACCAGCCTGAAGTCGATTGTGAAAGTAGGCGGCACCAATCTCTTCGGTACTCCTTATGTCCAGGCATACGGTAGTGCTATCGTTGGGTCTATGTACTACATAGGCATAACGTTCGACGAACTGATGCGCTAATCAGTCCTGCCTTTTTACATCAGAGGGGGTGTTTTGCCAGACAACAATTGTCTGGCAAAACACCCCCTCTGATTTTGTACCGGTAAACGAATTGCCCCTTTACCCAGTAACGAATCCCCCTTACTCAAATCTTTTCGCCGAAGGCCAGATCGCCCGCATCGCCGAGGCCGGGCACGATGTAGTAATGGTCATTGAGGTGGCTATCGACCGCGCCCAGCCACAACCTGCATTGCGGTAACTGGTCCTGAAGATGGCTCACTCCTTCCGGGCTGGCAATCGCCGCGGCAATATGGGTTTGAGCTGGTACGCCGAATCGCAGCATGGTATGGTATACCTTCTCCAGCGAGCGACCAGTGGCCAGCATAGGGTCAATCAGAATAAGCGTACGGCCGCTCAGGTCAGGGCCACTCACGTACTCCATCTCGATGTCGAACTCATGATCGTTATCACTCGGGCGGGCAACTCGCCGATAGGCACCGGCAAAGGCATTATCGGCCTGATCGAATACGTTCAGAAATCCCTGATGAAAGGGTAGCCCCGCCCGTAGAATGGTAGCCAGTACGGGTTGTTGCAACAGCGTTTGCACCGGGGCCATAGCCAGCGGTGTTTGCACTTTACCGTTCTGATAGGCCAGCGTCCGCGAGATTTCATAAGCCATCAGCTCACCAAGCCGCTCCAGATTTCGCCGAAAACGCAGTCGATCCGTTTGGGCTCTGGCGTCGCGCAGTTCGGCCAGGTATTGGTTGGCAATAGACGGGCGTTGAGAAAATACAAACATACAGGCGTACAGGTTGTGGGTAAGTTTCCGCGTAATTTAGTTGCCTGAATCACGGAATGCCAACTCAATCGGCTATTTTTCGCCGTAGTGCTCCTGATTTGCACTCCCCGCCCTTTGCTGAGTCCTCTATGCGCTGTCTTTTACTTCCGTTTTGCTTACTGATTTCTTTTCTCCTGCGGGCTCAAAGTCCATACATTCCCCTCAACCAGGATCAGTACCACCTGATCGACCGGTACGAGATACGGCAGGGCCGGTGGGCCGATAGCTTCCACAGTTCAGTAAAACCGTATAACCGGCAGGCCGTCATGCAGCTGATCGACACCCTGGAGAACGACCCGGATGGGGTTCGCCTTTCAGCTACCGATCAGTTCAATATCAATTACCTGCGCAACGATAGCTGGGAGTGGGCTCCCCCCCAGCCTGTCCGGGCTCAGTTTCCGCAGGTATCGGTCGCGTTTGGCCGCTCTTCCGATTCTTCAGCCACGCAGCCGGTTATTTTGCGGTATGAAGAGCCGGGGAATAGCGACCACATGTTTCTCCGCTACTTTTACCGCAAGAAGAGCGATTTCTACGGCATCAAAACCGACGACTTCGATCTGCACATCAGCCCCGTGTTGAACGTGGGGTATGGACGCGATCAATCAGCTACATCGGCGCTGATAACCAATACGCGGGGTATTGAAGTGCGGGGTAGTGTTGGCCGCCGCCTTGGGTTTTACACCTTTCTTACCGACAACCAGATTTACTACCCAAAATACATTCAGGATTACGGCCAGTTATACCAGCTGAACTTTGGGGGTGGTTTTGCCCCGGGGCAGGGCGTGGTCAAGCTTTTCAACAAATCGGCAGACTTTATTGAGGCGCGGGGCTATATTACCTTCAACGCCCTGAAAATCATTAACCTTCAGTTTGGCCATGACCGTAATTTCTTTGGAAACGGCATCCGTTCGCTCCTGCTGTCAGACAACACAGCGTCGTCCCTTTTCCTGAAACTTCAAACCAGGTTTGGCAAACGATTCCTCTACACCAATCTGTTCACTGAATTACAAAACGGCGACATCGTGCTGGATGGGACTAACTTCTTTCCCCAGAAGTTTACGGCCATGCACCACCTGAGCATCAATATAAGTAAACGGGTGAATATTGGCCTGTTTGAGTCAGAAGTCTACAGCCGCGATAAGTTTGATATCAACTACCTGAATCCGGTGATCTTTTACCGGTACGTCGAGTCAGCGCGGGGCAGCGGCGACAACGCCTTCGTCGGCGTAGATGCCAAAGTAAATGCGGGCGGGCATTTTCTTCTCTACGGCCAATTGATGCTCGACGAGTTTTTGATTAAAGAACTGCGGGCGGCAAATGGGTCGTGGACCAACAAGTTTGCGGCGCAGGTGGGTGCCAAGTACATCGATGTGCTGGGCATTCCAAATCTTGATCTACAGGGTGAATTCAACATGGCCAGGCCCTATACGTACGGCCATAAATCGGGACAAACCAACTACACGCATTACAACCAGCCACTGGCCCACCCGCTGGGCGGCAACTTCATGGAGGGCCTTGGCATGCTCCGCTTCCAGCGCAGCCGATTGACCGTCAACGGTACCTTTAGTGTGATGATGAAAGGAACCGACCCGCCGGGCCGGAACTATGGCGGCAACCCGCTAAAGAATTACGAAGACCGCCTGCGCGACAATGATAATTTCATCGGGCAGGGGCGTAAAACAATTATAACCTACGCCGACCTGCGCCTGAGCTACATGCTGAAGCACAATTTCTTCCTGGAGGGCCGTTTCCTGAGCCGCATGCAGAATAGTCAGTACATCCCTGATATTTATAATACGACAGTAGCCAATTTTGCGATCCGCTGGAACGCACCCTACCGAAGCTGGGTGTTTTAAGGTGCTCTTTTATCATGAACGACATTATCTATAGTGAGCTGACCGAAGCCCGGTCGGTTCTAGACGCGTTTATGGCCGACCCGGCCAATGTACAGGCCATTGCCGACGCCGCCCACTTAATGGCCGATGCGTTGCAGAATGGCCAAAAAATCATCTCATGCGGTAATGGAGGCTCTCACTGCGATGCCATGCATTTTGCCGAGGAGCTATCCGGTCGGTATCGCAATGATCGACGGTCACTAGCCGCCATTGCCATATCCGATACAAGTCACATCTCGTGTGTCGGCAATGACTACGGCTATGACTTCATCTTCTCGCGGTTTATCGAAGGTCTCGGCAATACGGGCGATGTCCTGATGGGGATCAGTACCAGTGGTAATTCGGCCAATATCATACGGGCGGTAGAGGCGGCCCGTCAGAAAGGCATGAAGGTTGTGTTACTTACGGGCAAAGATGGCGGTAAGCTTGCCAATACCGCCGATGTTGAAGTCCGGGTGCCGCATTTCGGATACGCTGACCGTATTCAGGAGGTCCACATCAAGGTAATTCACCTGTTTATTCTGCTGATCGAAAACCAGCTAAACGTAATGTAGGCCCCGCACCAACGCTGATCAGTTCGTCATCGCCGGGCGGGCCTCCGCCACTTTACAGCCGTCCCGTTTCCACTGCTTTTGCGCCAATGGTAGATAACGCCTGTACACCGGCCAGCAAGCCAGCAAAGCGTTCGTCTTTGGTCAGACCCTGCTGGTAACGACCGTAAATCTGCTGGATAACTACGGCGTTTTTAAACAGACCAAATACGTAGTAATACAGGATGTTCGATAAGTCACGCCCCGACTGTTCAGCGTAGCGGTCGGCAAATTCACGGCGCGTCAGGTTACCGGGCAGCCACGTCAGGTTGAACGACTTACGGAAGGGATCGTCGCCAGCCTCAGACCAATACGACAGCGACGTACCCACATCCATCAGCGGATCACCAACGGTACACATTTCCCAGTCCAGTATAGCCCGAATCTGAGTCAAATCGTTACTGAACACCACATTGTCATACTTGAAATCATTGTGCAATAGCGTCACATCGGGGTTTTGTGGCGGCAGGTTGTCGGTCAGGTAGCGAGCTAGTTCAGTCATGGCCGGTACGTCGTCGGTTTGGGCGGCGAGGTAGCGCTTGTGCCACCCTTCTACCTGCCGCTGCACATATCCATCGGGCTTGCCCAACTGAATCAGATGCGGCTGAACGGGCAACGCGTGTAGCTCGACCAGCGTATCGACGAGGGCCGTTGACAAGCCTTGCATCGTTTCTGCCGACAGGCCTAGTTTCGGTGCCGACTGTGCCCGCAGAATGATGCCCGGCACCCGCTCCATGACGTAGAAGGGACAACCCAGCACAGCTTCATCTTCGCAGTAGGCTATGGGTGCCGGAATTTTACCATACTCAGCTTCGCGCAGCAACGACAGCACCCGAAACTCACGGCCCATGTCATGGCCACCCTTAATGGCCTTGGCGCCAACCGGCGGCCGACGAAGGACATATTCCCTGTCGCCAATCGTGAGCAGGTACGTCAGGTTCGAGTAGCCCCCCGGAAATTGACTGACGCCGGAGACGGGCCCCAGGTTCAGGTACGGTTCCAGCGCCGGTAGGTTCAGTTCCTCACCTGTTCGAACGGGTTGAGCGGTATCTTGTTTAAGCGTCATACGCAGCGTCTTTGCGGTTGATGTAGTCTGTTGCGAGGTTCGTGAGGTTTGTGCCGACGAATAACCAATCGCAGGCCGATATACACCTAGTTGACAAACCTACTACCCTTACACGTTAATTCCGCCCGATACCTCGATACGCTGTCCGTTGATCCAGCGGGCTTCGTCGGTACAAAGAAACGCCACTACCCCACCAATATCGTCGGCGCGGCCTACACGATTCAGGGGCGACATGGCGGCCAGCCGTTCTTTCAGTTGTGGATTGCTGCGGATAGCAGCGTTATTGAAGTCTGTTTCAACAGGCCCCGGTGCCACAATGTTGCTGCGGATGCCTTTTGGGCCCAGTTCTTTCGCCCAGTATTTGGTCAGCACTTCCATCGCCCCTTTCATCGACGCGTAGATCGAGTAGCCCGGATTGACAAAGCGCGTGGTGCCGCTGCTGATGTTGACGATTCCGCCGCCGTCATTGAGGTGGGGCAACAGCTTCTGCGTCAGAAAGTAAACGCCTTTGTAATGCACATTCAGAAACTCATCGAACTGTTCTTCCGTCGCCTGGTCAAACGGAATAGTACCACCCATCCCTGCGTTGTTGACCAGGAAATCGAAGCCGGTTACCTGCCAGTTTTGAAGCGCGTCGGCTACCGCCTGTACAAAGGCATCAAAGCCGCTGAGGGTGCTCAGATCAAGCGGCAGGGCAACGGCTCTTCGCCCGGTGGCTTCAACGGTTTTCACCACGGCGTCAGCTTCTTCCTGCTGGCTGCGGTAGGTAATGATGAGGTCAAGGCCTTTCTGAGCCAGGCTAAGGGCCATGTCTTTACCCAGTCCCCGGCTTCCTCCGGTAACAAGGGCGATGTGCGTGTGGGTCATTGTTTGTCTGTGTTTTAGACACCAAAGGTAGCCGGGTACGTTGGCGGGCTGGTTGCAACGATCAATCGACTACTTGCAAAATTCAAATCAGCCTGTTTAGCCCCGGAAGGCCAGCGGAGCTACTGCCGTCTGCTTTTTAAAGAAGTTGGAGAAGTGCGCCACCTCATCGAAGCCCAGTCCGTACGCAATTTCAGAAACGGTCCAGTTGGTTTGTTTCAGCAGAATCTTGGCTTCCTGCATAAGGCGGTGACTAATGAGATCGGTGGTGGTTTTGCCGGTGTTTTCTTTGAGCACCTTGTTGAGGCTGATTTTGTAATAGGCCCGCCGATTGTAGACCATACCCGTACCGGATTTTTGCCTGAGCCGCGCCCGCACTTCACTAATCTCGAATACGTTGAAATGCCCGTCTCTTTGTTGATGCCTTCGGGTATAAGCCCAACTGTGGCCTGATAAAATCGAATAGCGAAATCGGCTTCATGCGTGTGGTGAATTTGCAAGAATCAAATGTACCGCTTGTCAGGTTTCAACAAAAAAGCGACCTGATTTACGGTCGCTTTTTTGTTGAGCCAGTACTGTTACGCCCGCGTTGCGGCTAAATCGGCAGGCTTGTTTTTCCGGGTATCCAGGCCGTAGCCTTTCAGGATACTGCGGGCGAGGGCGGTTTTATGTACTTCGTCGGCACCGTCGTAAATGCGGGCGCCGCGTTCGTGGCGGTAATACCACGCCAGCAACACATCGTCGGTAATACCTGCCGCGCCAAAGGTCTGGATGGCCCGGTCAACGACACGCAGCATCATGTTGGCCACGTAGAACTTGATGGTCGAAATCTCGTTGCGAACGGCGGCGGCTCCCTGCTCGTCGATGTTGCGGGCCGTACGGAGTACCATCAGGCGCGAGGCGTCGATCTCAGCCCGGCTTTCGGCGATGAAGCCCTGAATAAACTGCTTTTCGCCCAGCATCACGCCTGGCTCCATTTCGCGGGTGGCGGCGCGGCGGCACATCAGATCGAACGACCGTTCGGCAATGCCGATCCAGCGCATGCAATGGTGAATACGACCCGGCCCCAGGCGTTCCTGCGCCAGCGTAAAGCCCATGCCTTCGCCCCCAATCAGGTTGGCAGCGGGCACGCGGCAGTTGGTGTACCGCACTTCAGCGTGGCTGCCCCAATGGTCGGAGGCGTCGCCCATGATGCTGATGTTGCGCACCAGTTCAAACCCCGGCGTATCGGTCGGCACCAGAATCATACTGGCCCGGCGGTGCGGTGCCGCGGCGGGATTGGTCACGGCCATGACAACGGCAAAGGCAGCCCCATCGGCCGAGGAGGTAAACCATTTATGACCATTGATAACCCACTCATCACCCTCTTTTACGGCCAGCGTACCCAGTTGCGTGGGGTTCGATCCGGCAAATTCCGGTTCAGTCATGGAGAAGCACGAGCGGATATGGCCTTCCTTCAATGGCTCCAGGTACTGCTGTTTCAGATGCTCAGGCGCGTATTTGTGCATCAGCTCCATGTTGCCAATATCAGGAGCCTGGCAATTGAAAGTGTAATGCCCAAACGGACTGTACGCCAGCACTTCGCTCACCTGCCCAAACTCGCAGAGCGACAGCCCCAGCCCCCCTTCCTCAACGCTATGCTGTAGCCCCCACAACCCGGCTTTCTTGACCAACTCACGCTTCTGGTCCAGAATTTTGGCAACTTTCGAGAAATTGCCGGTCAGGTGTTCTGCCGTTTCGAGTGGAATGATCTCATGCTGGATAAACTCACGAATGCGCGGAATCAACTCGCGGATATGGTCAGTGGCAAATAAAGGCTCCATGCAGTTTGTTGTCAGAATTGTACAATCAAAGCTACAGAAAAGCCGCTAGTTGCTGACGTATTTTCGTGGGGTAGACCGGAATAGGCAGGCATTGGCAGCAGGAGAGCAGTAAGCGGGGAAGACGGCTAACGCTATTCACAACGAAAAAGGGCTCACTATGCGGTGAGCCCCTTTTTCTTCCTGTCAACTGTATGCTTTACTCTTTACACTTCGGCAGGTTCTTCCTGAGGAACCGGCTCCGTAACCACATCGCCTTTACGGAACCACTTGTCGCGGACACGCTCATTGATCCAGTAGAGACAGGGAACAATGACGAGGGTCAATACCGTCGAGAAGGTCAGGCCGTAGATAATGGTCCAGGCCAGGATATTCCAGAATACCGACGAGTCACCACCAATAACGATGTGCGGATCGAATTCGCGGAAAAGGCCAACAAAGTCAACCGTGATGCCGAAAGCGAGGGGAATTAGGCCAAGTACCGCCGCTGAGGCCGTTAGTAATACCGGAGTCAGACGAATACCGCCCGCATCGATGATTGCCTCCCGCGTTGGGATACCACGTCCACGAAGTTCTTCGATGAACTCGATGAGCAGAATCCCGTTCTTCACCACAATACCAGCCAGAGCAATGATGCCCACACCCGACATGATCACCGAGAACGATTTACCCGTTATCATGAAGCCCAGGAACACCCCAATCAGCGACAGCAGGATGGTGGTGAAGATGATAAGCGGCTTCACGACCGAGTTGAACTGTGTGGCCAGAATGAGGTAGATCAGCAGAATGGCGATACCAAAGGCCGAGATCAGGAAGTTCATCGACTCTTTCTGGTCTTCCTGCTCACCACCCATTCTGATGGTGTAGCCATTGGGTACGTCGAGGTCGTTTACGATCTGCTGAATCTGCCCCACAATCTGGTTCGCATTGTATCCCGCCACTACGTCGGAACTCAGGGTAACGAGGCGGCTCTGATTTTTGCGGTTGATCTGGCTAAAGGTAGTCGAGTACTGAATATCGACGACCGACGAGAGGGGAACCTGCCGCAGCGCACCACCCGAGTTCATATCGCGGTACACGATGTTCTGGCTCAGCAGGCGCTCGATTTGGCTACGATTGTCTTTCCGCAGCCGAACCATGATCGGGTACTCGTCTTTTGCATCGCGGAATTTAGACACCTCCGTCCCGAACAGGGCCGTCCGAACACTGAACGCCACCTGCTGCGACGAGATACCCTCCCGTTCCGCTTTTTCGCGGTTAATGTTCAGCACGATCTCGGGCTTGTTGGTCACCAGATCCGATTTCAGTTTCTCAATGCCTTCTATACCCGCCTGCTGAATGCGCTTACGCACCTGATCCTCTAATTTTTGCAGCATCACGAAGTCGTCACCGGCAATTTCAACGGAGATAGGCTTACCCGTCGGCGGACCGGTGCTTTCGCGCTGTACCGAAATATTGGCACCGGGAATTCCCTGCATGGCTATGCGCACCTTGCTCAGCAGGGTGTCGGTCGAAATACCCTGCCGCTCTTCATTACCCTTGAAGGCGATTGTTACCTTCGATTTCTGCGGGGTGGCATTACGGTCCGGGTTCTGCGGGTCACCCGCGTTCTTACCTACGTTCGATATGACTGAGTTCACACCATACATGGCTTTATTGTCTTCAAGCACCTTATATACCCGCTTCTCAATGACCTTCGTTACCGAGTCTGTTACGCGGGCATCGGTGCCCTGCGGCAGCTCGTTATAGACGTAGATGTAGTCGGGCTCACCACTGGGGAAGAAGATCACCTTGGGCGGGAAAACACCCAGCAACAGGAATGTCACGATCAGCAGGGCAAAGGCCGCCAGCACGGCGAAGACGGGCCGGTAGCCCTGCAACAGGAACGAGATCAGCTTCCGGTAGCCGCTTTTCAATCGTGGCAGTAAACTCTCCTGGAAGGGTACAATGAGTTTCGGCGTTAAGATGTAGTGGTTAAACGCATACAGTATCGCCCCTACTACAAATAGGTTACCAATGCCCCGGTCTACCAGGTAGCCAATCACGGCCAGCACACCGATAATGATCAGCGGCCGTTTTATTTCGCCGAACCCCTGCCTGTCTTCATGGTGATCGTCGTCGTGGCGGTTCATGAACGACACCGCAAAGACGGGGTTAATCACGTAGGCCACAAACAACGAGGCAAAGAGGGTCAGAATGAGGGTCAGCGGCAGGAATTTCATGAACTCACCCACAATACCCGGCCAGAACAGCAGCGGGAAGAAGGGGGCGATGGTTGTCAGCGTGCCGGAGAATACCGGAATGAACACCTCACCCGCCGCCGCTTTCACCGCCTGCTGAATAGTCCAGTTTTTATTCTCGTTGAAAAGCCGGTGCGTGTTTTCGATCACCACAATGGCGTCATCGACCACCAGACCAAGGCCCAGCAGGAAGGCAAACAGCACGATGGTGTTCAGCGTAAAGGCCGTCCCGACGATAGGGCCCAGCACGGGCATCAGCACGAAGGCCACCAGCGCCGACAAGGGCACCGACAGACCAACGAAGATGGCATCGCGTACGCCCATGAAGAACATCAGCACCAGTACCACGAAGATGAAACCCAGTACTACCGTATTCACCAGGTCATTGACGTTCTCTTTCGTCCGCTCCGACTGGTCGGCGGTGACTTTAATGTCGAGGCCCTGCGGGAAGCGGTCGGCTTTGTATTCCTCAATGGTCTTTTCAATTTTCTCCGACGCCGACAGCAGGTTGGCCCCTGCCCGTTTGATGACGTTGAGGGTCACCACGGTTTTGTTGTCTAAACGGGCAAAATCCTGCTGCTCTTCAAAGCTGTCCTGCACGTCGGCCACGTCGCCAAGGCGCACGGTGGCCCCTGTTCCCGTGCGAATCTGTAGGTTACGGATCTGATCGACGTTTGTAAACTCGCCTTTCACACGCAGGGTCCGGCGTATACCGTCAACGTCGAGATCACCACCCGATACGTTGATGTTTTCGCCCTGAACGGCGCTCTGAATATCAAAATACGTCAGGCCCGTAGACTGCATACGGGGCAGGTCTACGTTGATCTGGATCTCCCGTTTCAACGCACCCACAATATCAACGCGGCTGATTTCAGGCATGGCCTCAATGGCGTCCTGCATGTCTTCGGCGTAATCCTTCAGTTGGTTCAGCGAGAAGTTACCGGCAAGGTTGATGTTCATGATCGGAAACTCCGAAAAGTTCACATCCTGCGCCGTTGGGCCGCTATCGAGCTTCTGCGGTAAATCGCGGCGGGCCTTATCGATGGCGTCGCGTACCCGTTGCAGGGCTTCGGCCACGTTTGCGTCGGGGTTGAATTCGACCGTGATGAGCGAGAAGTCCTGTAGTGAATTTGACTTCACCCGCTTCACGCCCGTAACCGCTTTTAGCTGCTTTTCAATTGGCTTGTTAATCGTGTTCTCAATATCGGCGGGTGCCGTACCAAAATACACCGTCTGCACAATGATCGTCGGAATCTTAATATCCGGGAATTGCTCTTTCGGCAGGTTATTGTAGACGAACAACCCACCGAATGTAATCAGGAAGGTAAAGATGTAAATCGCCGTCCGGTTCTCGACACACCAGTTCGTAAAGCCGAGGGTTTTATAGTCTGTGAATTTCATATAAAAAGTCTTCTGTCTTCTGTCTTCAGTCTTCTGTTGCGCTGCTACATCACAATACTTGCTCAAATGCAGCGCAACAGAAGACTGAGGACGGAAGACTTAATAACTGATTGTTTGTCCGTCTGTCACTTCCTGGTAGCCCTGCGTGATGAGTTGATCACCGGCGCTGAGGCCCTGCGTAATTTCGATCTGGCCACCATAACTCTGGCCTACCGTTACCTTTTTGGCCCGCGCCACCTTCTTATTACCTGCGTTTTCAGCAATGTACACCAGCTGACCGTTCTCCGTATTCTGAATCAGGTTCTGATTGATTACGATGGCGCTTGCCTTAGAGAAGTCATTGATTTTAACCTGAGCCAGCATGTTCGGTTTCAGGGAATTATCCGATGGCAGCGGGACTTCGATCGTGAACGTCCGGCTTAGTGGATCAACCGATGTCGATACGAACGTGATTGTCGCGTTTATCTGCTTATTGATATCCGGGAAGTTGATCTGCACGGCATCACCGCGTTTCACGGTGCCGGCGTAGGTATCGGCCACTTTGGCAACCACCTTTAGTTTCGACAGATTGACCACCCGCACAATGCCCATTCCCGGCGAGGCTACCTGCCCCACTTTACCGGTAACCTGATCAACAACGCCAGAAATAGGCGCTGTCACCGTTGATTGGCCCATCTGCGCCTTCACTGTAGAAATCCGCCGCTCCAGTGACTCCTTGTTGCTTTTGGCCTGTAGATACTGCAATTCAGTACCGATCTGCTGTTTCCAGAGGTTGCTTTGCTTTTCGAAAACAGTAGTGGCAAGCGCCAACTGGGTTTGCACCTCCGCCAGCGACTCCCGCACAATCTGATCGTCGAGTTTGGCAATTGCCTGTCCCTGCCGAACAGCCGAACCCTCCGACACATACATGGCCGTGATTACACCACCCGCCCCTTTTGGCGTTACCTGTACGTTGTTCTTGGCATCCACGGTACCCTGTAGTTCCACAAAATGCCGGAACGTACTCGCCGCTACCGGCGACACCGCCACGGCCTTCACTTTTGCTTCTTCGCGCTTCACCGGATCAAGCTTGGTCAGTTCACTTTCCAGGCCTTTGATCTTCGTACTGAGGTCGGCCTGTTCGCCTTTCAGCTTAGCCAGTTCCTCCTTCTTCGTTTGCAGGTCGCTTTTTTTCTCCCCGCAGGCTACCAGCAATGTACCCAGCAGCGCAATAAATATGTATGTCTGTTTCATTTTTTTGTGTTCTCGGCGTAGCCCCCCGCCCTAAAGGGAGCCCGCTGGCGCAAAATCAGATTCGCGTGAGCAATAAGAATGCGCCAGCGGGCTCCCTTTAGGGCGGGGGGCTACGCCAAAGACTTCTTTTTATTGTCCTGTATATAGTCGGCCCAGTGCTTTGTCCTGATCCACTTTGGCAATCAAGAAATCGTAGAGAGAGGCAAAATAATTGGTTTGGGCTTCGCGGAAGGAGGTCTCAGCGTTGAGTACTTCGATGTTCGAGCCGACGCCTTCCTTGTATTTGATTCGGGTGACGCGAACAATTTCCTGGGCCAGCTCCCGGTTACGCTGCTGGGTTTGCAGCGTCTGAAATCCGTTGGTCAGCACAATGCTCGACTGCCGGATTTGCAGGTCGATCGAGTTTTTGAGCAACTCACCGCTGTTCTGCGCTTTCTGGAGGGTGATCCGCTTCTGAGCAATCTGGTACTTCTTCAGGAAGCCGTCGAAAATCGGAATCTGAAGGCTCAAGCCAGCCGTCGAGAAGTTCAGCCAGGGGGTGGTCACCATATCGCTTATCTTGTTCTTCCCGTTGTTGTAGCCGTAGTTGACAAACGCCGACAGGGTTGGGTAGTAGCCTTTCTTCGACCCTTCAATGTCCAGTTCGGCAAGTCTAAGCTGCGTTTGCAGAGTCGAGTACTCGATCCGGCTCTGGTACTGGAACGTTGGATCAGGCGCAATCAGCGATTCCAGCTCGACCAGATTACGGTCCTGCAACTGCTCGGTCAGGGTGACCTCATCGTTCACGCTCAGGCCCATCTGGAATTTCAGCAGCGCATAGCTAAGCTGAATGAGGTTGTCGACGTTCTGGCGCTCGGCCCGTAAGTTGTTGGCCTGCACTTCGAGCCGCTGCACATCGAGCCGCTCCACAAAACCCTGTTGGTTCAACGCCCGCGTATCACGCAGCAAGGTGTCGAGCCGACCAATATTTAAGTCCAGCAGTTTCGACCGTTCGCGGGCAACCAGCACGCCATAATAAGCTTTTGCTACCTGCTCGGCTACCGTTACTTTGGTGGCCTGCGTAGTGCGCTGGGCCAGTTCGCGGTAGGTAGCCGCAGCGCGCAGGCCGACGTTCAGACTCGCGCTATACAGCAACTGGTTTACACTGGCCGTAGCGTTTCCAGCATAGTTTACCCCAAACTGTACAGGTACGGCGGGCGCATCGGGCGAAGCATTTCGGTCGAAAAATACGGCCGGTAAGAATGCACGCTGAATAATGAGGTTATCGGTAAACGAACCATTCATAGTCACCTGGGGTAACGCCGATGCTTTTACTTCCTGAATCCGGGCTTCTGCACTCACGGCATCGAGTTGGCTGTTGCGCACGGTAATGTTCTGGCGAACGGCGAAGTCAATGGCTTCCTGCAACGAAAAAGCCTGCCCGTTACCAGGCTGGTTCGACGGCTTAAGCCCCGTTGGTGCCGGAGCCAGGCCAGAATTGAAGGTGGATACTGAGCCGGGCTGCAAATTAACGGGGCCAGTCTGTAGGCCCGATTGGGTGGTACCCGCTGGCGTAGTGCCCGGCTGCGAGGGTACAGTTGCCTGGCCATTCGGCGAGATCGAACCGGTTGCGGCAGGCTGCTGAGCCCCCGGTTGCTGACCGCTGGCAGCGGCCCCGGTTGGCTGTTGCCCCACAGACGGCTGGGTCGGTACCGAGCCCGTTGGCGTACCGCCCGCTGGTACCTGCGCCTGTAGCGTACCCGGTGTTGATACGAACAGCCAGCCCATCGCCAGCCATAAGGTCGGCATAGATCGTCGTAGGGTTTGCTTGTGTAGCGTATTACTCATGGTCATGGAAGATTCAGATTGTAGTCTTTTTAAACTTGTCAACACTCTGGTTATAAGCCACGAAACCAGCATCGGTTAAAATACCGCGCACAAAGTGGTGCAACAGTTGCTCCTGTAAAGTCATTACGTTTGCTGTGTGTGGGAATACCCGCTCATCGAACCCAAGCTGAATCAATTCAACCCGGAGCCGCGCCATGGTTTCCACATCAATGTCTGTTCTATAAAGCCCCTGATCGACACCGCGTTGCAGACTGGCTTTGATGTCTTTTATGATCCGATTCTCTTTATGTTCCAGAAAAGCCGCCCATGCCTTTGGGTAGTAGCGCTGCACATCGACCAGCAGACTGGGATTCACCGCATCGGCGTGGTGGCGCATCATGTCTGATACCAGCAGCATTTCTTCGACCGGGTTTTCGGCTACCTCCATCAGCTTATCAACCTCGCACATCTCGTTGGTGATGTGGTAGTTGAACACCTGATAAACAATGTCTTCCTTATCGCTAAAGTGTTGGTAAATTGTCTTTTTCGAGATTCCCAGACGACGGGCAATGTCATCCATCGTGATCGTGCGCACACCGTATTTCCAGAGTAACTTTTCAGACTCTGAAAGAATTTTGTCTTTAATTGTTCCGTTTGCAAGTACATTCATCCAGTTCGGAACTCAGGAAACTTCTGAATAGTTTGCAGTTTCCTGAGTTTTTAGAAGATTCTTTCCTCAGGTAAAATCTGTCTGCGATTAGTACCATAGCTCATCGTCGAATCAGGACTGGGCAAACGTAAAAAGGGCAACCACAACGGGTTGCCCTTTTTACACCTACGGTCTAAACTACGGATTACATACGCTTCAGGCGGCTCTACGCGGCGCGTGAACTCGCCGGTTTGCGGAGCGTTGCCGGGCGGACAGCGCGCGGATTGGCCGCTTCTTCAACCGCCTCGGCCGTAACAGCACCCATGTGTTGGGCCCGCTTCAACACGTAGTCGAAGGGGAGGTTGAAGTAGTTGGCTACCTCGCTTCGGAACGAGTCGGGGAAGCGGGAGAGCTTGATGCCGAAGAACTTCTTCATCTCGGCCTCAGGCAACAGCGACGCCAGCGCTACCCGTTCCGCTTCGGCCAACAGCTCGCGGCGATTGGGATACAGATGGGCCAGACCCACCGAGGCGGCCAGAACGGTTAGGAACAGGTTTTTGTACATGCCCGATAATTCGGCGGGCAGAATAATCCAGCCCTGCTCCCGGAACATGGCCGAGAAGCCAGTCAGGCCTGGGGTGCCGCGCAGTTCACCGGCGATCAGATCAGCCGGAAACCGCAAACGCTCCGTTCCGGCTGCTTGGTCTTCTTTCTGCAAGCGATAGACCACCGCTTCAACGGGACTTTTCTGAAACAGCAGATCGGCGGGCAACACCTGCCGACTTTCCCACTGGTCGGTCATGCGAACGAAGAGGGCTTCGTTCTGTGGTAGATTGTCGGCATTGCCAAGGCTGACGAGCATCTGGCGGAAGTTGGCCAGAAAATCAATCTGAAGCTGTGCAGGATGATATTTGGTACGTGCCATAAGCGCAAAAAAGCCGGTTTGCACCGCTTCGGTGACCGGCATTCATTGTATAGTTTGTTTACTGAAATAGTAGAGTAAATATAGCTATTTGTCCCCGTATTCACAAGTCCGACAGCCGCTTACTCATCTTATAGAGTCGCAAACGGGTATCGGTTATGTAAGGTTTTGGGCTGCCCTGCCGGTACGCAGGCTGCGATCTACAAATCCGGGTTCGGCTGCCAGAACAAACTAACTCAACACGCGGTTAGCGGTCATACGCTATGCGGGCTTGCCGACGTCAAAAAACAGGGGCCTACCTTGTTTGCGTATCCATCGGGCAGTACTTTTACGCGGTCTATCAGAGGCTACACTTTAGCCAAAATGAAAGACTTGTTTCGGTGTTTTTCAACAGTTTATCTCTGCCAATCAATCTATGTCTTGGGTAACCCAAACGTTAGCCAGTTCGCTCGGCCGGAAAGTGATTATGTCGCTGACGGGCCTGTTTCTGTGTACGTTTCTGATTGTTCACGTTGCGGGCAATCTTCAGCTATTTAAAGGTGACGAAGGCCGGGCCTTCAATGAGTACAGTTACTTCATGACCCACAATCCGGTGATCATGACCGTTTCTTACCTGCTCTATACGTCGATTATCGTGCATGCGCTGATGGCGCTCATTCTAACGCGCCACAACCAGGCATCCCGGCCAGTACAATACGCCTATTCCCGGCCCGAAGCCAATAGTCCGTGGTCGTCGCGGAATATGGGTATTCTGGGCACAATTCTGCTTGTATTTATTGTTCTTCATATGCGGACGTTCTGGTACGAAATGCACTTTGGCAGCGTACCAATGGCCGAGTACGATGGCAAGCAATATAAAGATTTGTACAAAACCGTGGTGGCTGCGTTTTCGCAGTGGTGGTATGTTGCCATCTACGTTATTTCAATGGCTGCCCTTGGTTACCATCTTGTTCACGGCTTCAAAAGTGGCTTTCAGACGATTGGTCTCCGTCACAAGAAATACACCCCTCTTCTTGAATTTCTGGGGGTTTACGTTTTTGCCATTCTCATTCCGGCTTTGTTTGCAGCCATGCCGGTATACATGTTCCTCAAACACGTAGGTTTAATCGGATAAGTAGCTTTCCTAACAACGATTGTCTATGAACTTAGAGTCAAAAGTCCCCGAAGGGCCATTAGCAGAAAAATGGTCACGGCATAAGTTTAGTCTTAAGCTGGTAAACCCTGCCAACAAACGTAAATACGACGTAATCGTTGTCGGTACAGGGCTTGGCCGGCGCTTCTGCTGCGGCTTCGCTCGCCGAGTTGGGCTACAATGTGAAAGCGTTCTGCTTCCAGGATAGCCCCCGCCGGGCGCACAGCATTGCGGCGCAGGGCGGTATCAATGCCGCCAAAAACTACCAGAACGACGGAGACTCGGTCTTTCGGTTGTTCTACGATACCATCAAGGGGGGCGATTATCGGTCGCGCGAGGGCAACGTGTATCGGCTGGCCGAAGTAAGCGTCAACATCATCGACCAGTGTGTGGCTCAGGGGGTTCCCTTTGCCCGCGAATACGGTGGCCTGCTGGCAAACCGGTCGTTCGGTGGTGCGCAGGTATCCCGTACTTTTTACGCACGGGGCCAAACCGGCCAGCAGCTGCTGCTGGGCGCTTACTCGGCCCTGAGTCGGCAGATCGCCAATGGTAAAGTGAAGATGTACACCCGCACCGAAATGCTGGATGTGGTTGTTCAGGGCGGCAAGACGCGAGGAATCGTTACCCGTAACCTGATAACGGGTAAGATCGAGTCGCACTCAGCCCATGCGGTGCTGTTGTGTACGGGCGGCTACGGCAACGTGTTCTACCTGTCGACCAACGCCATGAACTCAAACGTGACGGCGGCCTGGCGGGCCCATAAAAAAGGCGCGTTGTTTGGCAATCCCTGCTTCACGCAGATTCACCCAACCTGTATTCCCGTTAAAGGTGACTACCAGTCGAAGCTGACGCTGATGTCGGAATCGCTGCGGAATGACGGACGCGTCTGGGTACCCAAAACTAAAGAAGACGCTGAGAAAATTCGGAAAGGGCAGTTGAAAGCAACCGACCTGAAAGACGAAGACCGCGACTACTTCCTGGAGCGTCGCTATCCTGCTTTCGGTAACCTGGTGCCCCGCGACGTAGCCTCGCGTAACGCCAAGAACATGTGCGACGAAGGGCGTGGCGTGGCATCGACGGGTCTGGCGGTTTACCTCGACTTTGCCGATGCGATCAAACGCGATGGCAAAAAAACCATTGAGGCCAAATACGGCAACCTGTTCGAGATGTACGAGAAAATCGTCGACGAGAACCCGTATGAAACGCCGATGATGATTTACCCGGCTGTTCACTATACCATGGGCGGCTTGTGGGTCGATTATAACCTGATGACCACGATTCCCGGTTTGTATGCGCTGGGCGAAGCTAACTTCTCTGACCACGGCGCGAACCGCCTGGGTGCTTCGGCGCTGATGCAGGGGCTGGCCGATGGTTATTTCGTGATTCCGTATACGCTGGGTGACTACCTGGCCACCATTGGCCCTGCCGACAAAATACCCGTCGACAATCCGGCCTTTAAGGAAGCCGAACAGAACGTGAAGCAGATGATCGACCGGTTCCTGACCATCAAAGGCGACAAGCCTGTCGATGCGTATCACAAAGCGCTCGGCCACATTATGTGGGAATACTGCGGCATGTCGCGCAGTGCCGAAGGGCTAACCAAGGCCAAGAAGATGATTCACGAGCTGAAAACTGACTTCTGGCAGCATGTGCGGGTGATGGGCGAAAACGAAGAAATGAACCAGTCGCTGGAACATGCCGGCCGTGTAGCCGACTTCATTGAGCTGGGCGAACTGATGGTCGATGATGCGCTTGCCCGTGAGGAATCATGCGGCGGTCACTTCCGCGAAGAGCATCAGACACCAGATGGGGAAGCCCTGCGTAACGACGCCGAGTTCACCTACGTGTCCGCCTGGGAATATAAAGGTGATAACAAGCCTGAGGTATTGCACAAAGAGCAGCTAGAGTTCGAAAACGTTAAACTCACCCAACGTAGCTACAAATAAGTGTCAAGTCCCACGTTTCAAGCTTGAAACGTGAAACTCTTTCAAAAATGAAAGTTAATCTCAAAGTCTGGAGACAACGCAACGGAAGCGCCAAGGGCAAGCTCGTTGACTATCAACTTGATAATGTCTCTCCTGATATGTCATTTCTGGAAATGATCGACGTGTTGAACGGCGAGCTGACCATGAAGGGCGAAGAAATCATTGCCTTCGATCACGACTGCCGTGAGGGTATCTGCGGTATGTGTTCGATGTATATCGATGGTCGGGCGCACGGGCCACAAACAGGGGCTACCACCTGCCAGTTGCATATGCGTTCGTTCAGTGATGGCGACACGATTGTGGTGGAACCGTGGCGGGCGCGGGCTTTCCCGGTTATTAAAGACCTGATGGTCGACCGGTCGGCCTTCGACCGGATCGTGCAGGCAGGTGGGTATGTATCGGTCAATACCGGTTCGGCCCGCGACGCCAACGAAACGCCGATTCCCCGCCCCATTGCCGATGAAGCCATGGATGCCGCCCAGTGCATTGGGTGTGGGGCCTGCGTAGCCGCCTGCAAAAACGCATCGGCTATGTTGTTTGTAGCGGCAAAAGTGTCTCACCTGGCAGTACTGCCACAGGGCAAGGCCGAAGCCAGCCTTCGGGCCGAGCGAATGGTAGCCCAAATGGATGCTGAAGGGTTTGGCGCCTGCTCATTCACAGGAGCCTGCTCGGTAGAGTGCCCCAAAGCTATTTCGCTCGATCACATCGCCCGCCTGAACCGCGAGTACCTGGGTTCTAAAATCACGTCTGAGGCGGTGTAATTTTCGGAAGCAATCTTTTACCAGGATGCCCAGCCAGCGATGGCCGGGCATTTTTTTATTCCTTCAGCTTACCTTAAAACTCAACATGGGTGCGTAGCGCAAACACATTCACCAGGCCACGATCACCATTGTATCCGGGATGAGCGATCAGTTGGTAGTCGGCCGTGAGGAAGAGCGTTCGGGTAAGCCGGGTTTTGTAGAAGGCTTCCAGAATCTGTTCCGTTTTGTAATTTGGCAGTCTGCCATCGCCCACCATGAACCCTATTCCGCCCGCATTTAAAAAGGCGGCATGATCGGGCGACAAGCCGTTGATCACACCAGCCAGACCAACGGCATCTTCGGGCCGGCCCCATCGGCTACCGGCAATAAATGCCCCGACCGAAACACTCCGATCAATTTCGGTGAAGGCCCAGGTAGCCGTCTTCCCATCATTCCAGCTGGCGCGGGCGAACAGACCACTATTCCGCGCAATTGGCTGTTCAAGACTCAGGCCGAAGCCGCATTTTACCCCACCATACCGCTCCCCATACAGAATAAAGGGCCTGACTGGGTTCAGGTCGCCGGTAAGCAGGCGCTGAGTGGCATCCTGATAGGTGGGGGCTTTAGATGCATTGCGAAAGGCGAGCAGCCGTACTGTACCGGGCTGGGCCAGTAGCCGGTACCGACTTTCGATTTCAACCGTTAGGCCACCCGATTGACTGATGTTCCAATCGAGCACGTTGCCATTGGCGGCGCGTGGCATCAGGTTATAGGCAATGCGCATCTCGTAGGCCGGTCGTACATATTCCAGGGTCAGCCCCCAGGTATAACCCCGTGTATTGGCAGGGTAATCCCAGGCACCGTAACTCATCAGCGACCAGTTGAAAAATTGTGTCCGGGGATCGTGCGAGTACCTATTGTTATCGAAAATATCAGCCAGAGAGAATTTTCCAGCGGTGATCACTATTCGCGAATCAGGACGACGCTGTTTCACATGGTTTGCTTCCGACTGAATATCTTCTGGCTGAGCACCACCAAGCGCGAATACCTGTTCGACATAGAATCGAGCTATATACACCGCTGGCTTGGGGCTGCCAATTCGAAAGCTTTCCCCGTTAGGGAAACCAGCAATGCCAACCGCCGGACTATATGAATCTTCATTGTACGGATCGGCCGGGTCACGCCGCCCTATGCCTACGCCACCGGCAATCTCGGGGTTCAGATAGATAGCGGCTCCTTTCCATAGCTTCCGACCAACAAACAGCGTAGTAGTAACTGATAGGGCCGTATCCGGAAGGTCGCTGAGCGTGTTATGACCAGCGTAGCCAGCCCCCCGAAAACCGGTATGCGCCTGCGCAATGGTGGTAAATTGGTAGTGTAAGCTCCAGGCCTGCGAGGAATCAAGGTAGTTGTTGTTATTGTCCTTCTGAGCGTATAAATCGGTGATCAGACTACCAAGTATACCGAGGACAAGCAGGGATATACGGCAATACAGGATAGTGCTTCGTTGCATAAACAGCTAAGTATAATTCGTAACAACGAAGGTATTGTCCCTACATTAAAGGCAAATGAAGGCAGAATTAAAACGGCTTAAGGAAGCCATTGGGTAACCTTTAGGGTCTGGGTTCCCTTTGAGTAGAATTTAATGCGCCTGCTTAATCAGTTAGGCGAGT
Source organism: uncultured Cytophagales bacterium (assembly GCA_963750355.1). Classification (GTDB taxonomy): domain Bacteria; phylum Bacteroidota; class Bacteroidia; order Cytophagales; family Spirosomataceae; genus Fibrella. The sequence continues at coordinate 255,925 of CAVVQL010000006.1, forward strand.
TTTTCTTGTTTTAGTAATCGATACCATCAAACTATACGGCCTCATGGAAGATCAAGTGGGAAGAGAGTCCTTATCGGATCGTTTATCTCGTCGGTTCGACGGCTTTTCTTTGGCCATTACCCGCGCTACGGGTAGTTCTACGGCATTTCTGCTGGCGTTGGCAACTGTTACTTATCTGGGCGACCACCGGGCCTTTATTTGGCTACTCAGAGACCTGGCAGTTGGTTATAAACACGGGCACTACCATCATCACTTTTCTGATGGTGTTCATTATTCAGAAAGCCCAGAATAAAGAATCGCTGGCGGTACAGCTGAAGCTCAACGAACTCATTGCCGCTACCAGAGGGGCGAGCAACAGGCTCGTGTCGGTAGAAGAGCTGTCGGAGCAGGAATTACAGGTTCTCTGCGAACACTACCACACCATGGCCGAGCTGACTCGCAATGCCAGTGACCTGCGCAAAACCCACTCGGTAGAAGAGGCTATTCGGGATGCCGAGGATAAGCTTAGCGAAGAAGAGACCCATGCCAGTAAAGGAGCCACTACTCCCTCTAAACAACACAAGGTGTCTACAGGCTATTGATTGCCTGTAGACACCCCGCATAAGTAACGTATGTGTTAGTTATGAAGCTGAGCTGTTCCGCTTCCGCTTAATCGACGTACGGGCGGCCACTTCTGCCTGAAATTTGATCTTCAACTGACGATCAAGCTCTTTATCCCGTGGTACGTAGATGCTCGTTTTCCCGTCCGAGAATTTGAGCATCCAGTAAACGTTGTCGGTAGTAGGCGGAATGGATGTATAGACTGGCTTGCTCATGATTCGTATGATAAAAATGAATATGGGTGACCGTGCCGTCACCCTGTATGATTAGTCAACGTGGTTTTTGCGCGAATCTTGTAAACCGGGCGCAGGCGGTCTGCCGGGCAAATCGAGTGAAATACCCTAAGCTACTTGCTTTTTAACCTCCACGGCATTCGGCCCCTTAGGGGTCTTCGTGATTTCGAAGGTCACTTTATCCTGTTCGGTAATTGCATCGATGAGGCCGTTCATGTGCACAAATATGCTTTCCTGGCTCTGCTGATCCCGAATAAAGCCGTAGCCTTTCGAGGAATTAAAGAAGGTAACAACGCCTTTCCTGACTACATCTTCAGGGGCGGCATCTTCCTGCTTCGACACGCCAATCTGGATGTCGGCCTGGTCAATTACCCGTCTTTTCTTATTAGGGTCGGGGGGCGTCGAGGTAATGTTGCCATTCTCATCGACGTAGGCCATCATCTCGTCAAGGCCAAGGCCTTTCTGAGCCGTGGATTTGCGCTCCTCCCGCTTTTCTTCTTTATCCTTTCTCTTTTTCTGTCTTGCTTTTTCTTTTTCTTTTTTGCTAAATGTCTCCATTCATGATTGGTATTAAGTGAGAGAACCCGCGCGCATGCGCCAGGATTGGTTTCCAGAGAGGTAGGGCAAAGGCCCAAATGGGCTACCAATCCGTGCGGGTATAAGACAACCCACCATATAGGCAACTACAAACCATATAAAAAAGTTGTACTTTTTGACTATTATTGGCATAATTCGCGCTATTTGCTTACTAGCAAATTCAACCACTGAATTTTGTTGGTCCCATCGGATGAGGGCTGGTTAATGAGCCTCCCTCCTACTACCCTAGTCTATTCCCGCTTAATCAGCACGCGTACTCGACTTACACGCCCTTTGTCATCGGCGCAGGCTACGGTAAGCAGCCCCGGAGCTGGACTGAAAAAGAGCGTTTCGGTGGGTCGGCCCGATCGGAATAGCTTGTCGTTGAGGTACCAGTACACTACCTGCACATCGTTAGTTGCCTGACAGGTCAGCGCCAGATCAGCCGGTTGTTTGGCATTGATAAAATATTCGCTGTTTTCATTCAGGCTGGTGATCAGTGGTGCCACCCCAGTGCTGAATACGCGTTCGCAGGCGGGGTTATGCGGGGGAATGGCCAGCATAGGGCCGGTGGCTGGCGGCGTACCAGGCCACCACCTCCGGTGCCAGATTGGGGTATAGGCGAGCCACTGCCTGGCGTGTTCCATCGTTGCCTGCTGGTCGGCAATGCGCGCAATACGATAGCGTACCCGTGGCATTCGTCCAGATCATGGTCTGATGCTGGCACCGGCTTGCCCGCGATACGCCCATGATGTAGTAGTCTACGGCCCGGCCGGTGCAGGTTGCCTCGGGAACGTCGCCGCTTTCGGGACACACCTGCCGCGACGCCAGCCTCCCGCCGGTTGGCGGTTTGAACCAGCCGGTTGGCGTATTATAGTCGATGGCGTTGAAGACCTGAAAGAGCAGCGGCGTGGCGGTATTGGCCCCACTCAGATCGGGCACCCCAACGCCCGAAAAGTTACCTACCCACACGCCCACGGTGTAGTGCCGGTTATAGCCAATGCTCCAGGCATCGCGCCGTCCGTAGGATGTGCCTGTTTTCCAGGCAATACGGGGCAGCCGGTAACTGTTATCGAAATTAGTAGGCAGATCAGGCCGTGTAATCTGCGTTAGTGTGTTCGAGACCAGAAAAGCCGCTTCGGGCGAAAACAGGGCGGTTACCCCCGGAACCTTACTAAAAAATGCCGTCTGGTGCGGTAGAGGCGTAAGGTTTTGCGTCTTTACCGGCGCATCAGCAACAAATTTAGCCGCCTTCATTTCGCCGCTATTCGCAAAAGCGGTGTAGGCCTGTGTCAATTCCTCCAGCGTGACCCCGCAGCCACCCAGAATCATTGATAAACCCAAATCGCTCGGCTTTCCTCTGCACCGTGCGAAACCCGGCCTGCCGTAACAGATGCACAAAACCGGGCGTCGATACCTCGCGCAGGAGTTTAACGGCGGGAATATTCAGCGAATTGGCCAGGGCGAATTCGGCCGTGACGGGGCCATTGAAATGCCGATCGTAATTGTCTGGTTCGTAACTGCCCGAACCGGCACCGAAATTCGTCGGTACGTCGTTCAGTTTGGCTTTGGGCGTAATCAGTCCCCGATCAAAGGCCAGGGCGTAGAGCAAGGGCTTCAGCGCACTCCCCGGCGACCGTACCGCCCGTACCCCATCGACCTGACCGCCATCAGCCGCGTTGTCAAAATTCGCCGAGCCGACATACGCTTCTACGGCCCCGGTCTGGTTGTTGATAACCAGCACAGCGGCGTTGTGTATATTCTGCGCGCTGACCCGGTCTACGTACTGACGAACCAGCCGTTCGGTAGCCAGCTGCACGCCGGGCTGTACCGTGCTGCTGATAATGGGGGCGTCGGGCTGTTCGGTGCGCAGGCGGAGGCTGAGGTGCGGTGCCTGGTTGGGGGCGGGCCGACGGTGGGCGTCCAGCGGTTCGGTAAGGGCATCCTGCACGGCCTTTTCGGCAAATGTACCTGCGTTGGCAAACCGCCGCAGCCAGGCATTTCGGGCAACGACAATGGCCTGGTTGTTTTCGCCCAGCCGCAAACTCGACGGCCGATTCGGAATAATAGCCAGCGTGGTGATTTCGGCCAGACTAAGCAACTGCGGAGACTTTCCGAAGAAAATCAGCGAGGCCGATTTGATCCCCTCTACATTACCGCCGTAGGGAATCAGGTTCAGGTACAATTGCAGAATCTCATCTTTACTCAGGTGTACCTCTAGCTGCACGGCCCGCACCACTTCGATCAGCTTGCTCCGGTACGTTCGTGGGCGCGGTTCCAGCAGGCGAACCACCTGCATGGTGATGGTCGATGCGCCGGACATACGTTGGCCTGAGAGCAGATTACGACCCGCCGCGCGCACCATCGCCACGGGGTTCAGGCCGGGATGCCAGTAGAACCAGCGGTCTTCTTTCTGGAGAATGGCCTGCCGCAGGCGGGGCGTGATCTCGTCGAGAGTGGCGTACATCCGCCACTTATCATCGCGATTCAGAAAGGCGTGGAGCGTGGTCCCATCGGCGGCGGTCACCAGCGTGGAGTAGGCTACGCGGGTTGGCGGGGGAAACAGCCGATCCACTAGCAACAGACCCAGCAACGTACCCAGCACCAGCAGAGGCCAGCGGTGAGTGCGGAAGTAGGCCATAATCAGATTCATTGTTGACAATCAGAGGAAGGCCCGTGGAAACTGAGTTGCCTTGCAAAACATCGACTGAACCGCTATGACAATGTACGGAAAGGTGTTACTTTAGCCTAGTATCTAACCAACTATTCTCTGTGATCAACCTTACCCGCTTCATCAGCCGGACGGGCTTGCTGCTGGCCCTTTTCTCCACAGCCGCTGTTGCCCAGAAACCGTCTCCCGACAACCGGGCGTCTATTAAAGAGGCCGACCTGAAACGCGATTTGTACAAACTGGCCGACGATCATTTTCAGGGTCGGGTAGCCGGGTCGCTCAACGAACTGAAGGCATCGGCCTGGATCGCCGAGCAACTGCGGGCGATGGGCGCCCAACCTGCGGGCGACGATGGCACCTACTTTCAGTTCTTCCATATTCAGCGCACCCGCGTTAGTGAAACCAGCCGGTTTGTGGTAGGCGGCAAAGCACTCACCTACGGGCCCGATGTAATTGCGCTGGCCCCGGCCATTGCTTCGGTCGACGCACCGCTGGTGTATGTTGGCACGGGTACGCCCGAAGAGATGGCTAAAGTCGACGTGAAAGGAAAGGCCGTTGCTATCCTGTTTTCTGGCACGCCTCCGGGAGACCTCAGTTTTCGTCGGTATATGCTGACGACCATGAATCGCCGGGCTGCCGAGTTTGTGAAGGCGGGTGCCGTGGCCACACTGTTTGTCTCTGACAGCCGGGCCGATGCCATCTACAACTGGTGGAGCAGCGCCATGGAAATGGGCCGCTACGATTTACCCGGTGGCCCCAATACCCGCGTGTTTGCGCAGGCACCCCTGCTTTGGTTACCCGCCAGCAAATTGCCGCTGGTGCAGCAGCCCAATCAGCAGTTTACCAACGTAGTGAACGTTGAAAGCTTCAGCTACCCGTCGGTAAACATTGTGGCGAAACTGCCGGGAACCGACGCCAGGCTCAAGGAGGAATACGTGCTCATCAGCACCCACCAAGATCATGACGGCATTCGGCGGGCGGTAGCGGGCGACTCTATCTACAATGGGGCCGACGATAATGCGACCGGTTGTGCCGCTGCCCTGGCCATTGGGCGGGCCTTTGCCCAGAAACCGGGGAAGCGCTCGTTACTGATTGTTTTCCACGGTGCCGAAGAACGCGGCCTGTTAGGATCACGGTATTTTGTAGAGCATCCCACGGTGCCGAAGTCGTCGATCGCGGCGGTATTGAATGGCGAAATGATGGGCCGGAACGCCCCAGACAGCGCTGCGCTGCTTGGTTCGCAGGTACCGCACCGGAACTCACTCGATCTGGTCAATCAGGCGATGGCGGCGAATCAGGCAACAGCCAAATTCAAACTCGATACGCTTTGGGATCGCCCCGACCACCCCGAAGGCTGGTATTTCCGCTCGGATCACCTGCCCTACGCCCGCGCCAACGTACCGGCTATCTGCTTCACGACCCTGCTCCACCCCGACTACCACACCCCCCGCGACGAACCCGCCCGCATCGACTACGCTAAACTGGCGAACATGACGCGCTGGATGTACGTCACCGCCTGGCAGGTGGCCAACGCCGCCACCCGACCCACGGTTGATGCTGGGTTCAAGCTGGAACGGTAGAAATTAGCCGGTATCGATAGCTTTACTTTTGGCGTAGCCCCCGCCCTAAAGGGAGCTTGCTGGCGCGAGAGTACGCCAACGCGGAGCAAGAATGCGCCAGCAGGCTCCCTTTAGGGCGGGGACTACGCCAAAAGTAAAGCTATCGATACCGGTTAAATCCATCAAAACCTGGCCAGCACTTTCTGCGACACCGTCTTGCCAATAGAGAGCGACGAGGTAGCGGCGGGAGACGGGGCGTTGCATACGTTGACGGCCCGATCGGTTTCGATGATCGAGAAGTCGTCGAGGAGGCCGCCGGTACGGTCGCAGGCCTGAGCACGCACGCCCGCGCCGCCTTCGATCAGATCGTCTTCCTGAATGTCAGGGATCAATTCCTGCAGGGCTTTGGTAAACGCCGATTTCGAGAATGACCGGTACATTTCGCCGAGACCCATTTGCCAGTATTTCATGGCTACCTTCTGGAAACCCGGCCAGGCCAACGTTTCATAAAACTCCCTCAGGTTTACGTCCGACTTTTTGTATCCTTCGCGCTTGAAGGCCAGTACCGCGTTGGGGCCCGCCTCTACGCCGCCGTGAATCATGCGGGTGAAGTGTACACCCAGGAACGGGAAATTCGGATCGGGAACGGGATAGATCAGGTTTTTGACCAGGTAATGCTTCTCCGGCCTGATCTTAAAATACTCGCCCCGGAATGGCACAATTTGCAGCCCAATTGGCTCGCGTTGCGTTAGTTGGGCAATTTTGTCGGAATACAGGCCCGCACAATTTACCACCAGCTTGGTTTCGTAGGTGCTCTTGTTGGTCACCACCACGCTCAGCGACGTTCCCGGCGTAAGCTGCTCTACCCGTTCGCCCAGGTGCAGTTCGCCGCCCAGCTCACGGAATTTGCGGGCGTAGGCTTCGCAGACCTGCGTGTAGTCGATGATGCCGGTTTGCGGCACAAAGATGCCTTCTACCCCGTTCACATGCGGTTCGATCTCCCGCATTTCAGCCAGCGAAATGCGCCGCAGGCCACCAAGACCGTTTTGCTGCCCGCGCTGAAACAGGGTATTCAATTGCCCCACTTCTTCCTGTTTCGTGGCCACCACAATTTTACCGCAGAGGTCGTACGGAACGCCTTCCCGATCGCAGAAATCGAGCAGCAACCGGTATCCTTCAATGCAATTGGTTGCTTTCAGACTTCCCGGCTTGTAATACAGGCCGGAGTGAATTACGCCCGAATTATGACCGGTCTGATGGGCAGCAACCCGGTTTTCTTTTTCGAGCACCACTACCGACAGCCCCGGCCGCTGCTGCTTGATTTGCAGGGCGGTAGCCAGGCCAACAATTCCCCCGCCAATTACAGTTACGTCAACCATATTTTTAAGTCCTGTTTTTATTGTCCTCCGTTTATTGTCCTCTGTCTTCTGTCCTCCGTCTTCTGTTGCGCTGCTAAGGGACGTAATGCTGAATTAGCAGCGCAACAGAAGACGGAGGACAGAAGACAGAGGACAATAAAAACAAGACAGATGACGGAGGACTAGTTTCACCTACAAAAGCTAATCTTCCCCATCGATACACTGGGTACGCCTTGTCGGTTGCCGAACGACGTACCCGTGCCAGCTACGGCCTCGTTGGCCAGAACGGCAAACAGTACAGCTTCTTTAGCATCACCGGCGATACCCAGTTCATCGGTTTTGGCAAAGGTACAACCGGGAAGCAAGGCTTCTATCGTCCGGGTCAAGACAGGGTTATGCGCCCCGCCTCCGCTCATGTACACGCGCACCACTCTATCTTCGGCTGGCAGGTTGGCCAACGCCTGGTCGATGGCGCGGGCGATACTTTCGGCGCTGAACCGCGTCAGGGTGGCCATCAGGTCTTCGGCCGACAGGCAACCGGTTTGGCTTCGTTGCTGCGCCTCGCGGACATAGCCCGTGTTGAACACCTCCGGCCCCGTCGTTTTCGGGAAAGGCTGGGCGAAAAACGAATGATCGAGGAGCGCGTGGAGCAAATCGTCGCTAACCCGGCCTTTGGCGGCAAGCTGACCGTTTTCATCGTAGGGTTTACCCGTGAACAGGCGGGCGTAGGCATCTAAAAGCGTGTTGCCGGGGCCAGTATCGGTGGTGAAGACAACGCTGGCGTCGAGCGAACCGGGCAGGTAGGTGAAATTGGCAATACCGCCCATGTTGAGCAGGATACGATTCTCTCCCGCCTGTGAAAACACAAAGTAATCGCCATAAACAGCCAGCGGAGCGCCCTCGCCCCCATGCGCAATATGGCGTTGCCGGAAGTCGCTGAGGGTGATAATGCCCGTTTCGGCGGCAATATGGTCCCCATCGCCGATCTGTAAGGTGGCATTCGGATAGCCCGGCCGCTGATGCTGCTTCGCGGGGGCATGGTACACCGTCTGTCCGTGACTGGCCACCAGATCAACCGTGTCGGCCGGTACGTTCCAGTCGCGCAGGCAGTCGGCTACCCACCGGCCATGCTGTCGGCCAATCTGCTCGTTTAGCAGCGTCAGCAGTTCAAAGTCGACCTGTTTCTGCGCAAAAACAGCCCGAATACCGTCTTTGAAGCGTTCGTCATAGGGCACGGTCGTAAACTGCTCCACCACCACGCGGGTTTGCGGGCCACTGCCCGACATCCGGCAAAGGGCCACGTCGAGGCCATCGAGCGACGTGCCTGACATTAAACCAATGATGCGGCGTTCGGGCTTTTGGGCCAGTTGGTACAGGCGTTCGAGTTGCGGGTTCATGTCAGTGATCGGTTAGCCGTGTATTATTGATGGGGAAAGCCAGGTATGAATCAAAAGGCCGAACGTACGATTTTTTAGCCACCCGTCGACTTTATCGGTTGACTACTTACATCGGCATCTCACTGCTGCCAACTGATAACCGTTTACTGAAAACTGCCTATGAATACCCCCGAATCAACCGCTACGTTGCTCGATACAACCATTCAGGCCCTGACCAACGGCGAACACACAACCGAGTCCGGTCCGGCATTGGTTGATGACTGGCTGAACGAGCTATCGCATTACGACGGACTAGCCAACGTTCGCGAGGCACTCAGCAGCCTTCAGAAGGCGTTGCTCAACAAAGCAGAGCCGGTTCAGATCCGCGTATTGCTGATGGAACTAGCCGAATACACCCAGGCTTTTTCCCGGCTGGAAACAACCCCGAACCCCGACGCACTGCGTCGGCTGGCCGACGCCTTGCAAAGCCTGATCGGTAGCACCGACGAGATCGGCCACTCGTAGAAGACCGGTAAGCCAATCAATAGCGTGTTATTTTTTCTATGAACAATACAGAATAAGTCGGGTTTTATCCCCGTGGCTCTTGCAGTCGGCGCAGGATTCGTTTTCTCACTCAACCCATTAAAAAGATGGCTACCAGTAAAGCCAGGAGTCTGATTACATCAACTATCGTAACACTCGACAATGGAATTGATAGTGCAAAGCCGAGGGATGGCATTTCGCTGATTAATGAGTGGCTCGCGGTTGTCAGGAAAGACGAATCGACCAGTGGGATTGCCGATAAATTACAGCACCTGCACGATCAGTTGACCGAACAGAGACTCGATAAGAAGAAGATTGCTCAATTAGTCAGGAAGCTGGGCGAGGAAACCGCCAAAGCAGCCAAAAAAGCTAGTGACGCCTACCAGTTGCCGCTGAAAGACCTGGGTGAATCCCTGAAAGACTTTGCCAGAGAGCTTAACTAACTAGCAGTAGACAGTGGCCGTGGGTACCGATCGCCTGAGCACAACTTATACCCGGCGGTTCTGCTACCTGTTACCACACAAGTACCAACTCAAAAAAATGGCCCTTACATCACAAAACCCCGAAACAACCGCACTCATCGAACAGACAATCTCTGCGCTCGATGGCGGCATCCAGAGCACAACTGCCATTAGCGGACTGGAAATTATTGATAAATGGATTGACCTGCTCGATGAAAATGGCGACGACGAGACCGACGAGATCGCCGACGTGCTGGAAGATCTGAAAGCCGAGCTTGACCAAAGCCAGAAAGACGGCAGTACGCCAGAACCATCCGTCATTCAGGCGTATCTGGAAGACCTCATCGACATCACGCAAAGCGTAATGGAGTCGTCTGAAGCCAGCCCACAGCAAACCGAACTACAGCGGCTGGTTTCTGCGCTGGAAAACATCAATCAACAAGTATCTAACTAGAGTCGAATTAAGTGCTAAGTTCTGAGTCTGGACCCAGCACACCCTCTGACTCTCCTATCCCATGGCAGAATCATCACAATTTGCAACGGCCCTCATCAATGAGACCGTGAACACATTCAACGGCGGTACCGAAGCGGTTTCGCCCGTCGACGGCATTTCGCTGGTCGAAAACTGGATAAGTGCCCTGCATTCGGGCGACGAATCGACCAACCCGATCGCGCATACGCTGAGTGAGTTACGCATGGAGTTGCAGGATAATGCGCTCAATGCCGGGCAGATTCAAACGACGCTGGAAGAACTGGCGGAACAAACCAGAAACATGGCCCGCTCTGTTGAGGGTGGCGAGCAGATGTCGCTGCTTGAACTGGCCGATGCGTTAAAAGGCTTTAGTCAGCGATTGGCCGGGAAACAGCCGGGCAATGGCAGCGCCGATGCTACGGTAGCGCCCAGCGTTGGGGCTTCTTCCGCCAATGCCGACGACGATAACCTCGGTGCCAGCGGAGCTGCCCAGCAGGATGGCGGTCCCTACGATTCAGGATACGGCAAACAATAAAAATGTCCTCTGTCTTCAGTCTTCTGTTGCGCTGCTAATTCAGCATTACGTCCCTTAGCAGCGCAACAGAGGATGGAGGACAGAAGACAGAGGACAATAAAAACAGGACATCAAACTAACTATTCTAAAAATGGCAAATCAACATTCACAATCAAGCGGTTCATCGGCTTCTACTTTAATCGACGCTACCATCGAAGCATTTGATCAGGGACAGGCGGCTTCCCCACAGGAAGGCCTTTCATTGATCACCGACTGGTTCTCGTCCCTAAAATCTGATCACAATGCCAGCAAGCTAATTCAGCCCTTGCAGGAATTGCAATCGGAATTACAGACTGGCGCGCCCAGCAATCAGAAGCTGCACGACCTGCTGCTGACGCTGGCCGACCAGACAGAAACGATTGGCCAATCGGCGGGTGGCGATCTGCCCTCACGGCTAAACACACTGAGCACGTCGCTTCGCAATTTTGCCGGTCAACTCTCAACGACTGTATAACCAAACGCCTCCTCACCGCTCTGGTAGCGGTGAGGAGGCGTTTATCTGTTTAAAACGACATGGATAGCCACGAAGAAGCTACCGATTTACTCGACAGCACCATGACAACGCTGACGACCGAGGTAACCGACCTAACGCCGCAGAGTGGAAAGGGAGTTATTGACCGGTGGATCAGCACGCTGAGCGAATCAGAGAATACAACGGAGGTAGTTGATCTGCTTCAGCAGTTAAAGACACAGCTGGAAAGCGGTACCCCTAACCCCGGTGAAATGCAACAGATTTTACTCGACCTGGCGACGCACACCCACGAAATGGGCGTAAAAGTTGGTCCTGAAGGCGACATGGCTACCCGCCTTGAAGCATTGGGCGCGGCGCTACAGAACGTGGCCGGGCAGTTGTCTAATGCATAAATCCGGCGTTACCGTCGCCCACTGACCAGTTCGTACACTTTCTCAATGTCCAGGTCCTGCGCCGATAGTATTGCCGAGACCGTGTACGCAACGGGTACGTCGGGCATGACGCCCCGCCCGCGGTCGGTTCCGGGAATAGCCAGCACAATTTTGTAAAGCGGCAACCGGAGTTGAACGCCCGTTTCGGGTAACGTCATATACGGAGATGTAAAGGCATTACAGCCATACTCGCCGCCGCCTGTTTCACGGCCAACCACCGTGACCCGGTCGGCGGCGTTGTGTTTCAGCAGAGAGGTGCAGATGGATGCGGCCGAAAAAGTACCTCCGTTGGTCAATACATACACATGGCCGCGAAAGCCGTTTTTAGTGGTTGGCTTTATCTGTCTGGTCACTCCCCGCCGACGAAACGTACCTTCTGGCGTGTGGTAGGTAAAAAAGTTGCGAATCCAGAATCGCCAGAACTTCCAGCCCAGGTGCCTGTTGAACGACACCTGACGAACATTGGCGTCTACCTGCGTATACGCCTGAAACGGCTTGTCGATTAGATAAGACACCAATTTCGAGGCGCTTCCGGAGCTGCCTCCCAGATTTCCCCGCACATCCACCACCAGATTCGCTATCGTTTTTCGATTGGCGATGGCCCGGAAGCTTTGCCGGAAGAACGAACGCTGCCCGCCCCCGGTGAATGAACTGACTTTAAGCACCGCCACCGATGAGTCACGGTCCGGGAAGGTAAGCGTTCGCTGCTCGTCTTCTTTTTGCTCCGTTGCCCGTGGCTTGGGCTTACGTGGTTTCGACGCCGGAATAATCCGCTTTTCAACCGAATCGGCCCTGAGCCTGATAATATCGGGTCGCGTGCGAAAGGTGTACGTACGCACCGCACCGGTAGAATCGCGCATTGTTAGCCGCTGCGCGGTTGAATCGATGCCAAACGCCAGTGTGTAGTAGGTGTTGAAGAGGCCCGTATTCAGCACATAGGGCTTGAAGGTCTGATTATAGCCGTCGGAGGAGATGTACTGATAGAACTGCTTCAGCAAAACAGCGGTTGGGCGACCGTTGACCGCCAGAATTTCTGAGCCCCGCCGAACAGTCGTATCCGTGCTCCGGTTCTGACGCACGTAAAGCTTATCATCCAGCACAAAAACATCGACGGGAAACGGCCTGAACGGGTGCTTCTTCCGGTATTTCGCCAACTCTTTTGATCCGTACAGATCAGTATGCCCACAGCCGATGCGATCGACAACGGGCTCAACAGCCCGCCGAAACTGAAGTTCGGTCATGGGATGGGTCAGGAGTGCTTCGGCGGCGTTGAACCAACTCGCTATACTGTCGCGTGAATGATACCGATACAGGCCGGGATGCGCTTCCTCCATAGCCCGACGCATGAGTCGGAAGTCACTGCGCAGCTGGGCAACTGAATACAACCGGGATAAGGGCGTAGACAGGGGTGATACTGGCTGAGCAGATAACCATCCGGGCATTAAGACAAGCAGTAGAAGAGCAGCCAGCCAGTGCAGGCTTCGTTGCAACGTAAATACAGGCACAATGGATAGGTAGAATGAACTGTCAAATGTACGATCAGTCATCGTTCACTCATCGAACAAATCGGCTGAACGGGTCGTTGTCAATGCGAACAGTTGTTAGCACACATTTTTCGTCCTGCCGACATCGAATTGGTGGCAACATGTGTAGCTTCGGTACTTCTGTCTGACGAGTTAATCGGCTTTCCCAATAAACGTAAACGTCACAAGTATTATGGCACGACCAACCCCCGAACTGATCGACGCCCTGCGCCGCACGGCCCGTAAAGTAGCAGAGGGCGCTCCTTACCAATGGGGCCACATGGGCAGTTGCAACTGCGGCAACCTGGCTCAGGAACTCACCCGGATGACCAAAGACCAGATTCACCAGTACGCCATGCAGCGCTACGGCGACTGGAATGAGCAGGTAGCTGATTACTGCGATACCAGCCAGTTGCCATTCGATGTCATCATTAATCAGATGCTTCAGGCTGGCCTTGCACTCGAAGACCTGAAACATCTGGAAAAACTGGACGACCGCGAGGTACTCCTCCGTTTTCCCATCGAGCAGCGTTTTCTGAAGCACAACCGCCGCGACGATGTAGTAGCGTACCTGAATGAGTGGGCTGACCTGCTCGAAGAGCGATTACTAGCCAAAATCACCCTCCCGGTTGATCTGCTGGACGTACGGGAGCTGGTTTAGAGAGTGACTGAGTGAAAGCGGCACGCCGCCCGGATCGAAAGGTTACTTATGCAGGCGTCTTTGACCTCGCACAAGTAACCTTTCGATCCGGGCGGCGTGCCGCTTTCACTCAGTCACTCTCTAAACCAGCCTCGCTACGGCGTCGCGAATGCGCCCTACAGCTTCGACCAGGGCTTCGTCGGCGGCGGCGGTAGAGATACGGATGCAGTTGGGCGCGCCAAAACCAGACCCGGCTACCGTGGCTACGTGACAGGTATTGAGCAACCAGTTTGCAAAATCATCGGAGTCGTTGATGGCCGTAGCCCCGTCTGACTTGCCGTAGTAGGCGCTCACATCGGGGAAGGCATAAAATGCCCCCTCCGGCGTATTGACCTTAAAGCCGGGAATGGCTTTCAGCAAACCCACCACCAGGTCACGGCGACGGTGATAGGCTTTGGCCATTTCGCGGCTGGCGTCGAGCGAGCCGTTCAGGGCGGCAACCGTAGCCTTCTGGGCAATGGAGTTCGTTCCCGATGTTACCTGTCCCTGTAGTTTCTCTACGCCTTCGGCAATCCATTTGGCCGCGCCAATATACCCAATCCGCCAGCCGGTCATGGCATAGCCTTTCGCCACGCCATTGACGGTGATGACGCGGTCAGCAATTTCGGGCATCGAGCCAATGCTGAAATGACCTTCGGGCGTGAAATTGATGTATTCGTAAATTTCGTCGGCCAATACATACACGTTTGGGTGCCGGGCTACCACCTCGCCAATGGCCCGTAGTTCGGCTTCGGTATAAACCGAGCCGGTTGGGTTATTCGGCGACGCGTACATGACCACTTTGGTGCGGTCGGTAATGGCGGCTTCAAACTGCTCGGGCGTTACTTTGAAGTCATTGTCAAACGCGCCATCGAGCACAACCGATACCCCTTCGGCCAGCTTTACCATTTCGGAGTAGCTAACCCAATAGGGCGAGAAAATAATGACCTCATCACCAGGGTTCACCAGCACCTGCAGCACGTTGGCCAGTGAGTGTTTGGCCCCGGTGGAAACCACTACGTTTTCAGGTTTCCAGCGCAGGTTATTATCGCGGTTGAACTTGTCGGCAATGGCTTTGCGCAGGTCGGGATAACCAGCTACGGGGCTGTAGCCGTGAAACCCATCATCGATTGCTTTCTTAGCCGCTTCGCAAATATGGGCGGGTGTTTTAAAATCGGGTTCACCCACGCTCAGGCTGATCACCTTATGGCCCTGCGCAGCTAATTCGCGGGCCATCTTGGTCATGGCCAGCGTAGATGATTCTTCAAGAGCATTGATCCGGTCGGCCAGCATAGTGGCGGGACTGTCTACGGCAATAGCCATACTGATGTCGGTTTATTGAAAATTTGGCAACTGAACGACCACAAAATTAGTGACTTCAACGCAGTTAAGCCCGGTTGTTAGGAGAATTTAATTACCTCACCCTCATCCGGGCAGTTGGCCAGCAAGGTATGGATGGGCTGTTTCAGCACCGGGTGAACCAGATTGGGGGCCACCTCGGCCAGTGGTACCAGCGTAAACCGACGTTCGTGGAGCAGCGGGTGGGGCACCGTCAGCGTGGGCGTATTGATAATCAGGTCGTCGTAGAAAAGCAGGTCAATATCGATCACGCGGGAGCCCCATTTTTCAGCCCTGACCCGGCCCAGATTACGCTCGATAGCCTGGGTGTGGGTCAGCACAGCAGCGGGAGCCAGGCGAGTTTGCACAACCAGTACCTGATTCAGGTACGTAGGCTGATCGGTAATGCCCCAGGCTGCCGTCTCGTACTCGGCCGACTGCCTGACGATTGGCCCAATTTGGTCAGCAATAGACTCTCTCGCACGGATAAACATGGGCTGTTTGTCGCCCAGGTTGGCCCCAAGCAGCAGGTAAACATGGGCTATAGGTATTAGTTCTGCCATGAGCCAAAGATACGCCACGCCAATGCGACGGACGGTCGTGGTGCCTATACCCTGGCTATTCAGTGGAAAGAAGGGCAGAACTTTAGGCACACGGTAACATTTCACCCCGGCGAAAAGTTACCCACCCACAACCGCATGATGCGCCTGTAGGCGCACTGCCTTATCGACAAAATAAGTCTATGAAAACTAAAACGCTTGGGAACACAGGTCAGGCAGTATCGGCACTTGGCCTGGGCTGTATGGGTATGACCGATTTCTACGGTCAGCGTGACGACAACGAATCGATAGCCACGATCCACGCTGCCCTCGACGCCGGGCTGAATTTTCTGGATACGGCCGATATGTACGGCCCTTATACGAATGAAGAGTTGGTGGGCCGCGCTATTCAGAACCGCCGCAACGACGTCTTTATCGCCACTAAATTCGGTATTGTCCGCGACCCCAACGACCCAACCAAACGGAGCATCAATGGCAAGCCCGATTACGTGCGGCAATCGTGCGAAGGAAGCCTGAAACGCCTCGGCATTGACCAGATCGACCTGTATTACCAGCACCGCGTAGACCCGAATACGCCAATTGAAGAGACCGTGGGGGCCATGAGTCGGCTGGTTGAAGAAGGCAAGATTCGGTTTCTGGGCCTCTCAGAAGCCGGGGCAGATACCATTCGTCGGGCCAATGCGGTGCACCCCATTGCCGCCGTCCAGTCGGAATATTCGCTCTGGAGCCGTGATATTGAAGACGAAGTATTGCCCGCCGTGCGCGAACTGGGCATCACACTGGTGGCGTATAGCCCGCTGGGGCGGGGTTTTTTAACGGGGCAGATTAAGCATTTCGACAACCTGGACGCTGACGATTATCGCCGACACTCTCCTCGTTTTCAGGGCGACAATTTCCAGAAGAACCTCGACGTTGTGAAGCAGATTGAGGCCTTGGCGGCCCAAAAGGGCGTGACGGCCTCGCAACTGGCCCTGGCCTGGATTCTGGCGCAGGGCGATGAGCTGCTGCCTATTGTGGGCACCAAACGCCGGACGTACCTACAGGAAAACCTCGGTGCGCTCGACGTATCGCTCACCCCCGACGACCTTGCCCAGATAGAAGCCATCTCCCCCAAAGGCTCTGCCGCTGGTGAGCGCTACCCGGCTATGATGATGAAATTGGTGAACGCTTAGGGGAGTGTAGAGTTAAGAGTTCGGGCTCTGCCGGGCTAGCCCGCATGCAACTCTTAACTCTACACTCTTAACTATCAAATAGTTACCTGTCTGCGTTTGGGGGCAATGAAGCCATAGATGGCCAGCAGGATAGCAATGATAGCACCGGCACCGGCGAAGAGTTGCACGGTTGGTGTGGCGGCCTGTTTAATCGCGATTGCGGCATAAGCCCAGGTGAAGACCAGAATGAAAGCCGCACTTCGGTAGCGGTTGTAGAGCACCGCGCCTACGATCAGGCCCAGTATCAGCACGCCAATAGCCCATACCGGTTCTGAGACGCCCGACAGATCGAAGCTGTGCGCGCGGAACCAGAGCGTGATATTCAGGATTGTGGCCACCGTAAGCCAGCCGAAGTAGATAGAAAAAGGGACCCTTGCCAGCCAGGTTTCGGCCGCTTTCACGGGTCGCATCATGGCCATATCGGTACGGGGATTGATTCGCAGCGATTCCATGACCATAAACAGGCTGACGAACATGATCAGGATTATAACCAGCGCGCCGCCGATCCACTCCTGATTAAAGATCGGGCTCCAGGCGGCATTGGCCAACGCGTTGATGATATACCACGGGCCCGCCGTTCGGAAGCGCGGATTATGTTCCTGCGCGGGTAACGCCTGATAAATAGCAAAGCCGAGCAAGCCCAGGAAGATGACCCCCCAAATAGAAAAGGCGTACCCGGCGGGGGTTATCAGCGTGTTGTACTTGTTCGATACGTCGCCGTTGGTTTGCGCACCAAACACACGAAGGTTCGAGAGACTATTCATCACGATCAGTGTAATAGTCACTACTACTACCAGTACCTGCCGTAAACGATCATTCATCATAAACCCTACAAAATTGATTGGTGATACAACCTACGTCATCCGCGAAGTGTTTGCAAGCTACGCGTTAAGGCCTATTGGTGAACTGTATTTCTCTTTAACCGTCAAATAAAGCCAATAAGGGTGTAAAAATTACCGTTGCCTCCGGGCTCAGTCAGTAGAATAAACAACCAAGGTCAGGTATCCAACTGTTTTGCGCTTCAAGAACAGCTGGTTTATACGCACAAAAGGGACTGATCGATAGCACGATCAGTCCCTTTTGTGCGTATAAACCAGCTGCGTTACAGGGCCAGTACCTTGAACTCAGTACGGCGGTTACGCTGGTGTTCTTCTTCTGTGCGGGCGTTCTTCACAATCAACTGGGTTTCGCCGTACCCTTTGGCCGTCAGCCGGTCGGCGTCAATGCCTTTGGAGATAATGTACTCGACGGCGGCCCTGGCCCGGTTCTGCGACAGGCGCAGGTTATACGCGTCGGGGGCCCGTACGTCGGTATGGGAGCTTAACTCGATTTTCAAGGTCGGGTTATCCTTCAGAATCGTCACCAGTTTATCCAGTTCCTCGGCGGCATCTGAACGGATGTTGTACTTGTCGAGGTCATAGTAAATATTTTCGAGGACAAACGATTTGTTCAGCTCAACTTTGTCCAGCAGCAGGACCACGTTGAACGTCGTATCGGTTTCGGGCTTGGTCAGGAATACCTCCGGAATGCTTCGCCCCTGCATGGTGAACGGTTCGCGGCGGGTCAGGTAGCCGGGCCGTTCAGCAATGACACTGTACGTTTTGCCTTCCTGAATGGGGAACTTCCCGAATGTGCCCGGCTGACCAGTGGTCACTTCCGCTACGGTAGCCTCGTTGCTGTCATCGACGATCCGCACCCGGGCCGAATCGAGTGGACTATTGGGGGGCGTGTTGATCTTAACCGTTCCGGCCAGGAAATAACGCACCACCTTGGGTGCTCCTCCTTTAGACGAACCCCCTGTTTTAGGCGTCTCGTTTTGGGTAAGCGTTGTTGTGTCGCCGGGCGGCACGGAGCTACTTTCTACCAGATAAATATCATCATCACCTTTACCACCGGGGCGGTTACTGGCCATATAGCCTTTGTTGGGCTCAGGGAATGTCAACCCAAAATCATCAGCGGGCGAGTTGATGGGCTGCCCCATGTTTTCGATCCGGATAACGCCGCCCGACCGCGTGGCGACGAATACATCGAGCTTACCCAGGCCCGGATGCCCGTCTGATGAGAAGTACAGCTTACCGTCGGCCGCGACAAAGGGAAATAGCTCGTCGCCCGGCGTGTTGATATCACGGCCCATATTCACCGGACGGCTAAACCGACCCGACGCGTCCATGTTAGCCCGGTAGAGGTCTATTCCGCCAACGCTGCCCGCCCGGTTCGAGGCGAAATAGAGCGTCTTCCCATCCGCCGAGAAGGCCGGAGAGCCGTCCCACGCCAGGGAGTCGGAGATGGGGAGTCGGAAGGGCGTATTCCAGTTGCCGCCCTGGTCTTGCCGACTCAGGTACAGGTCCACATCGGCACCGCCTTTCCGCTTGCCGTTATTGCCCCTGGCAAACACCATCATTTTCCCATCTTTCGAGAAAGCAGGGGTGCCTTCGTTTACGTCGCCCTGGAATACGTTACCGCTAAAAAGCTGGGGGCCAGCACTTCCTGCACCGGTTTCGTCGGGCTTCTGACCCAGTTTTGCCCTGTAGAGGCCCGTCATAGCCAGACCATTGTTTTTGTAGACAATGTCTTTCCTCGAAGCCGTAAAAATCAGTTCATCACCCCGCAGCACCGGCGCATATTCAGTACCGGGTGAGTTGATGGCGGTCAGATTTGTCACCCGGAAATCGGCTTGCTTTCCGGTAATGGCGCTGATGGCCCGAAGTGTTTCGATTTCCCGCTGTGCTTTGGCCAGCCCCACCTTGCTTTTTGGCCGGGCATCGATGTATTGTTGCAACTGCGCCTGGGCACCCGCATATTCACCAGCCGCCTTCAGCGCATAGGCGTAGTTGAGGCGAAGGTCGGTCAGATTAGGGTCAGAAAAAGCAGGCTTTGCCGCATCGGCCGTTGTGGTCGTAGCCGCAGTCAACGTCCCCAGCCCACCATCAAGTGCTTTCTGGTAAAATGGAGCCGCCTGATCGATCCGGTTGGAGAGGCGGTATGATTCGGCGGTGTAATAATTGAGCCGCCCGGCATCGACATTACCCGATGCTTTTGAGAACTGGCCCAGGGCCAGATTGTATTCCCCGGCGTCGAAATGGCGAACGCCTTTTTTGTAGGCCTGCATGGCCGAATTACAGCCGCCCAGCCCAATGGCTACACTCAGGAACAGCAGCGGAACCCGCATATAGAATCTCATAAATCGAACAGAGCAAAACAGATTAACCCGCCCAAGATAATAACGTTTTGGTGGGGTCATTCGTCAGTACCTTCTTTAAACGAATCGAGGGCTGTTTTATTAGCCAATGCGCTGGTCTAAATTGGTCCCCGGCCTTTTTACTACCGTTACCTAAGAACGACTCCTTACGTTGCACCGACTAGCCATAAGTACTGTAGCTTCGTCTGCTCACTTCCAGGCTTATGCGCTATCAAAAGATCAAACCGGCTCTGCACCTGACCCCGTTTATCGAATGCTACTTCGTTTGGGAGAAAGTCGATTTATTGACTTCCCCGCTCCGTATCGAATCGCCTCCGAGCGGCTTTGCCTCTATGGTGTTTACCTATGGCGACCCGTATGCCGTTCGGACTGAAAAACACACAAGAACGGCCCCAACGGCTTTTCTGACGGGACAAGCCACCCGGCAATATGAGCTGGAGCTATCGGGCCGGATTGGCATGGTGGGCATTGTGTTCCGGCCTGCGGGCCTAAGCACCTTGTTTGGTCTGCCGATGTATGAGTTCACCGACGAGCGCATTGCCCTGACCGACGTACTGGGCTCATCGATAACGTACCTGCACGAGCAACTGGCCGAGAGCCGGAGCACCGCCGCTCGCGTGGCCCTGCTCGAACAGTTTGTAAACCGGCAGCTCCTGAGCCGGGGTAACCGGTTCGACCGTACCGATTTCGCCGCCAACCTGATCGTTGATAAGTATGGGGTTCTGACCGTCAGCGAGTTGATGGACGATCTCTACGTTTGTCGGCGGCAGTTTGAGCGGCAATTTCTGCAAAAAGTGGGTGTCAGTCCGAAGTATTACGCCCGTATCCGGCGCGTCGGTCATCTATGCGCCCAGTTGGCGTCGCAACGCTGGCAGGTGAGCGACTGGCAGGATTTCGTCTTCAGGGCCGGGTATTATGACCAGTCGCACTTTATTCGGGAGTTCAAACAGGTTACAGGCAAAAGGCCTACACTCTATTTGACAGATAACGTTGAGTTGAGCCAGTACCTCTGAGAATGTCGCAAACGTACAATTCTGCGGGAAACAACTGGTCTAGTTTTGAGCATCAAATCAACTAGGCCACAGCCATGAAATACCTTCTCTTTTTTCTGCTCATCAGCAGCCCTGTGCTGGCACAAACAACGCCCCCACCCAAACTCTGGACCGAAGCCGATCGTCAGTATACGCTTAACAATCTGCAACGTACCCGCGACGAGGTTATTCGCGAAACGGAAAGCCTGACCCCGGCTCAGTGGGCTTTTCACGAGTCGCCCGACCGTTGGAGTATTGGCGAAGTGGTGGAGCACCTCGCCCTATGGGAAATCATCTGGGCGCGGGAGATTGGCATGGGAAGCCGGAGTAAGCCCCAGCCCGAACTGAACGCCACCAGCAAACCCGATAGCTACTATGCCGAGTGGATTATGGAACCAGCCCCGCATAAATCACCCGATTTTTCGCGGCCAACGGGTTTCATCGAAGGCAAAAATAACCTCCTGTTTTTCACAAAGCTGCGCAACCAGACCATCGACTTTGTCAAGGCAACCCAGGCCGACATGAGGGCGCAGTTCGAGCTAACCGCCACGGATAGCCCCCGGAATATGCATCAGGTGTACATCTTTCAGTGGGGCCATGTAGACCGGCACCTCCGCCAGATTCGTAAAATCAAGCAACATCCCAATTATCCACAGACCGCCCTGACGACCAAATAAATCCAACAACCCCTATGAAAAGCATCCAGCAAGAATCAGTTGCCGACATGACCCGTAAAGGGGCCTGCCTCGCCTTCTTCACCGCCTACGATGACCTTGATACCGCCCGTATGATTGGGTTAGCCGACCCCGACGCTACCGTTCATTTTCTGCCGCTTGGCGAGGGTGGGCTTGGTACGTTCTGGGAATTCGGCAAAGCCGTCTGGGATTCGCTCATCGACTGCTTTCCCGACATCAACAATACCGTAGACCAGCTCACCGCTGAGGGCGACACCGTAACGGCCAACGTAACCATCGGCGGCACGCAGGCGAAAGAGTTCATGGGTATTCCCAGTAAAGGCCTGCGCTTCGGCTCCGACCATGTTTTCATTTTCCGCTTCAATGACGCCGACCAGATCCAGAGCCTGACCATCAATTGGGATGCGGCCAGTTTCGCCAGGCAGCTGGGCGCATAGGAAACTGGTTGACCGGCTACACCAATACAGTTACGGTTAATAAATTGAGGCCGACAACGGAGCCAACAAGTGGTACATTGGAGCCTGGTTGGCTAACAGTCAACAGTTAAGCCTATTACCATATAATTATTGCCCTTGGCACTCGTGATCATATGCTGAAAAGGAAGTCTGTGCATCGAATTCCAAACAAATAAGTGTAATCTTCATAACTTCTTTCGTCTGAATAACAATACTCTGCCCGCCTAAATTATCTATCTACACTATATCTACAACTAGCTGATTTTGAAAGCATTTCACGGCTAGGTTTCGTTTTCTACATCCGCCAAAAACCAGTTCAGGGTTCTTGTGCGGAGTCAAAACTCAACTACTTAATCTTATAGTTGTATGAAATCAACATTCGTTTTCCGCCCTGAAGGAACTCGGTCTGCCGTCGATATTACGCTACTGGTGTCGTACTTCATCAAGCCCAAAGAAACCATCGAAGCGGCCTCTAAAACGGTCGACATTACGCTGAAACCCGGCACTGACGAGGTAGTGGAGGTCGATTTCGGAACGACGGGCGTGACCACCCGCGAGGTGCTGCTGCGGCTGCAACGGCGTGAAGGGGGTATTCTGACGCAGCATCAGTTTCGGTTAGCCGACATTGCAGGCAAACGCGAGCGCGTGGCCGTGCCGCTTAACGCCGAGATCGACCCTGACGCGCAGCCTGAGCCGCCCACCGACGCTACCAAACCCGCCTTTGTGTACGGGCGGCTGCTCGACCGGAAGGGCGGTAAAGAGGTTGAAGACGTGCAACTTATCATCTTGGTACAGACCGTACCCAGTGGTGATCTGGAACCGCTGACGACGGTACGCACCGAAGCACAGGGCTACTTTTCGATGGATTATCCGCCGGGTACGTACCTACAGGCAGCGGCGCAGGTGGGCCTCGACCTCAAGCTCAACCCTATCCCAATCAAACTCGACGAAGAAAAACGCCTCGTCGACAATGGTGACGGGGGCCAAACACAAGAGACCGTACTGGTATTTCCGCGCCGGGTCATCCTCGTAACCGACCTGCGCGAAGCCACCCAACCCACTCCCGACGCCGAGAGCGACTGTGGCTGCGAGGTCAGTAAATTTGACCAGAAACGGGTGCTTGAAGAGTTTTCCTTCTATACCCTCGTCCGCACGTCGGAGCCTGCTATCAAGGGGTACGTGATCGAAGACGAAGACGAAATCACCTTGGCCGATGTGCTCGGGTCGGTTGCCTATTTCGGTCTTTGAATTAGTCGAACCGCTGCGCGACATGGCATTTATTTCCCGCGAGTCGCCTATCCGCACCGGGCCGGTCATTCCCCGCCGCGCCGCCGCCACGACCAACGACTTCCAGAAAGCCCTCGAAAACGTCCGCATTCGGAAGAGCGTCCTGAGCGATTTTCTGAAAGACGAAAAGGCTATTACCAAAGACAACATCAGGTAAGCTGCTCGCCCGCAACGAAGCCCATGCCTTTCAGGTAGCCCTGGTGGCCCCTCCCCGGCCACCCCGGCCCCTGGGGCGGGTCATACTCGATGCCGATCATACCGTCGATTGGGACGACGAACCGACGATCTATCAGGCCGTTGAGGTAGCCCACGGGCATTTGCTCCACTTCAAGTCGGAGTGGATTGCCGACGGCTATTCGCTGGGCGATCTGCTCTATAGCCTGCCGCTGGCTCCGGGTCAGAAAAAACAGATCGTTGTGTTCGACTGGGAACGGCGTGAGTCGGCGGCCAACACGCAGAGCGTCGAGGTCGAAGAGAGCCTGTCGAGTTCGCTCACCCGCGACCGCGACATCCTCGAAATTGCGCGTGGCACTACCTCCGAAAACCTGCGGGGCAGTTCGCGGGCTTCTACGGGTGGCGTGTCGGGGTCGGTGGGAGGCGTGATCGGCGGGGTGCTGTTTGGCGTGTCGGGCGGCTACAGCACGTCGAGTTCGCGGGCCTCGCAGGACAGCTTCCGGCAGGTGTCGGCCTCCGATCAGCAACGCCTCAGCGACCGGCTCGTTCAGTCGGCCAATGCAGTGCGGAGTATGCGCTCGACCGTGATTCAGACCGTAGCCCAGGGCGAGCGGTTCGAGGTATCGGCAGAGAGCGTTGCCAACTACAACCACTGCCACGCGCTCACGATTCAGTATTATGAAGTGCTGCGGCATTTTAAGATCCGCCAACGCTTCGCCGAGGCCCGCGAGTGCCTGTTTGTACCATTGCTGATGAGTACGTTCGACCTGAAAAAGCTACTCCGCTGGCGCGAACCGCTGGCGGCGGGCCTGTTCGACCGGCGGCTCCGCACCGGCTTCGACGCGGGCGACCGCGTAGCCAATGAGTGGCAGGATAGCAATTTCCCATCGGGTACGTATGCCTCCGAGGCCATCATCACCGCGTCGGGGCAACTGCAGTTCCGGCTCTCGATCCAACGCCCACTCGACGAGATTGTGGAAGTAGACGACACCGACCGGCCTCCCGTCGTCCCCCCGTCGCGGATTTCGGCGGCCATTTTTCACAAAAAGAAAGTCGGGCGCATCATCGAAGCTAACTGGGACAAGCTGCGGAGCGTGGTAGGTAACCCTGCCGAATTCTACAATGACTACCTCGCCAACGTAGCCGACAAAGACGGCGTGTTTCACCGAATGCTTGGCGAAAAAATAGCCCGCCAGTTTGTTGATTCCCTATTGTTTACGGTACAAAACGAAGCATCAGCAGGCATCGGTGCAGTCACGTTCGACGCCTCGGTGGCTTCGCGATATAACCGTAACGGCCTGTTGACGGTCTCGCTCCAAATAGTTGGGCCAACGGGCCTACCCCGAGACCGTTTCCATTTCCTCCGCGTCGGCATCGATGCGGCTAAAGACATCCTCAGCGATGGTTCATTTGCCACGCTGCTGTCGGGGTCGATGCGTTACCGAACGCGCCACCATAGTGATTTTCTGTTCCGGTATCAGCGGCTCAACGATGACCTCTCGGCCACCGACGGGGCTACGCTCTACACCGGCCCCACCGACGACGAACTGAAAAATCCCCGCAAAGAAGACCTCGTGGTGGTTAACAAGCTGATTGCCCACCTCAACGACAACCTCGAATACTACCACCGGCAACTCTGGACCGGTATGTCGGAGCAACGGCGGTTTATGCTCCTCGATGGTATCTTCCTCAACGGCAAGGGTGAAGGTCGCAGCCTTGCGTCGCTGGTGCAGAATGAGCTGATCGCCATCGTGGGCAACAGCCTGGTATTTCCCGTTGCGCCCGGCCTGAACCTGAACCCCGATTTTGGCATGAAAGAGTCGCTGACCGACTTCTATATGACCGCCACCGCCGACCCCATCAGCGTGAGCGTACCCACGCGGGGGGTGTTTGCCGAAGCCGTAATGGGCAAGTGCAATTCGTGCGAAAAAATCGACGACAGCCGGTTTTGGCGGTGGGAAGAGTCGCCCATTCCCGACAGCCCCACGGCTATCAACCCGGTCAGTACCGACAGCCGCCGCGCCGACCCCGGCAACCTACAGGCGCAGACGTTGCCAGCCTCGTTGGTGAGCATTCAGAACGCGCCCAACGCCCCCGACCCCAGCGGCCTGAGTGCCGCCCTCGGCGTGTTGGGGCAGGCTGGCCTTTTCAAAGACATCACGGGCCTGACGGGCAACCAGCAAAACGCCATGCAGACCTTCCAGAGTTCGATGGAAGCAGCCAAGTCGATTGCCCAGGAAGCCGCTAAACTCGACGTGCAAAAAACGATGGAACGTCGCCTCGACCGCACCATGAACGCCATCGATAGCGACAAAACGCTGTCGGCGGAGCAAAAAGCCAACCTGAAAGAAAAAGCCCTGAATGCCTACATGGGTGGGGGAGCTACCACCACCGAACCCGAAAAGCCGCAAGACCCCAGTAATGCACAGTTTAAGGAGGGTATGCAGGTGATTGGCGATCTCGAAAAAGCAGGTGTATTGACCCCCGAACAAGCCAAAACGGCGAAAGAGAACCTCGCCAAAAAATACGCTGAAAGCGGGGCAAGCGAAGCCAAAGCCATCATTGAGGCGGCAGCCCAACACGGCGTTGAGGCCAGCGTAACGAAACCCGACGGAACGAAAGTCGACGTAAAAAAGCCGGATCAGCCGGGCATTGGTGGACAAACCGAACTCCACACTCTGAACCTGCCGCACCTGAAAGACCATGAAGGCTATGAAAATAAGCTGCGGTACAAACTCACCCTAAACGACCGCACCTTTGTGGTTGAATTAGTCAACGACTCGAACGATTTTGCCGAAATTGGGCCCATCCACGCTAAAGACGAGTCATCATTGACCCTGACGGCCAGCAGCCTACAGTTTGGGTCCATCGTTCCGCTCAATCCCAAATCCACCACGCAGCTCTATGAAGGAACGGTGAATGCCGGGCGTGCCGTCACTGATTTCCTGCCGGGTGGTATGCCGCTCTCAGTCGGAATACGCATCACCAATACTAAATCGGACCTGCACTACCAACTACCATTTGCGCCGGGGGTAAAGATACCGTGTGTACAGGGACGGGGCGGGGCCGCCTCCCACACGGGGGCGCAACAGTTTGCTGTCGATTTTGGCGTGCCGCGTGGCACGAAGGTATTGGCCGCAATGAACGGCCTGGTAGTCGATGTGGTACGGGTTCATCCCAACCAACCCATTGGTACGCGGGGCACTGCCGCTACGGGCAATATCGTCAGGGTTCGCCACGACGATCTTTCGTATGGCATCTACGACCATTTAACGGGATCATCCATCAACGTGACGGTCGGGCAGCGGGTCAAGGCGGGCGATCTGCTCGCGCTGTCGGGCAATTCAGGCGATACTAACGGCGATCACCTGCATTTCGCCGTCGATAAAGTAGGAGCCGCCACCCGCGAAACCATCGACTGGGACTTTTACGATGCCAACGGACAGACGTATGTACCTGTCACGAACAGCCTCTATGAGCAGGCAGTGGGGCTTGCTCCGGGCCAATTCAGTTCTGGCAATGGGTCGCCTGAAGGGGCGATAACGGGCAATGTGGGCGACATCTACGCGCAACTCAACGGTACACTGGGGAGCCTCTATTACGTGAAAGCGACAGGAGCCGCCGGGTCGAACACCGGGTGGGTAGCGAAAACCGTATTCCCCTGACCGCCAAACTAAACACATACTTGTTTTTTCCCTACTTTGAGGTGTGTAACAGCCTGTCTGTCCACCCCCATGTCTACGTACCGACTTGGTGCATGCTGGCTTGTTTGGCATTGCTCGCCCGGGCGCAGTGTGGCCTACCTCCCGGCTTGGCGCAGGCCAACGGTACACAAAGTACCTGAGCGGGCGGCGGCAAGCTCATCTATCAGGGCCGCGCTAGACTAATGGCATGTGCTATTCGCTCTTTATCTGCCCTACACCTATCACCAGCCGCCGAAATCGGTGCAGTACTGGCCTCGATAATGGGCTATGATGCAGGGTGGCAGTGAAGACACATTATCACCCGGTTGGCGAGGCATCGGTAAATGCCAACACTGAGGGCGACGAACCACATGATATGGCCACTTGACGAGCGTATTAGCGGCCCACCAACGAGATAAGCCAACACACCCAACCTTATCTTACGTAGCGATTACTGAAGACGCATTTGGATTCAAATGGCTTGCCAATAGCATAAAACACACTGTTGGCTGTGGGAATCGACTGCAATGACACCGCGCAGTTGGTTCCCACAGCCAAAAAAACCTAAAAAGAGAAACACAGTTAACGTCTTCACGCTGATTCCTAAATAATGGACTAGACAGTCAGCGCCAGCCAGACATTCCGTAGACCCAGAAACGCCGTTACGATCACAACAAGGCTCATGGCCAGATTCTGCCACGGTCGGTTGCGGTAGCGGAGCAGGCAACAGGGTTTTGTTGTTTACGGCGATGAGCAGAAACACAGTTACAACGGGTAGTAACAGCCCATTGGCCGCCTGTGCTACGATGATAACGGGGACAGGTTTTACGCCAAGTAGTCCAAAGGTTAGCCCGATGGCCATGACCACAAGCCATACGGCGCGGTATGCAGTTGACCCCTCCGGCCAGCCCAGTAAACTTTTGGCGGTGACGGCCGC
Organism: uncultured Cytophagales bacterium; assembly: GCA_963750355.1. Classification (GTDB taxonomy): domain Bacteria; phylum Bacteroidota; class Bacteroidia; order Cytophagales; family Spirosomataceae; genus Fibrella. The sequence goes on from CAVVQL010000006.1 coordinate 284,023, forward strand.
AGCCAGCGGAGCCGTCAGCGCAGAGGTAAAGCCGGCAGCAAATAGCCCAAAGGCAAACAACGCACCCGCCCAGCTACCCAGCCGGGCAGCAAGCGTTTGGGCAACGGTTTGAAACGAGAATGTACCGGCCACCAGTGTTCCCGACACCAGTATAGCCATTGAAATAAGTCCGCCAATCAGCACCGCCAGGCCAATTCCCCAGCGCATATCGAGCAATGCCTGTTCGGGATCGTCACCGCCCTGACTGAGGCCTGAGCCCAGAAACAGGTTATACGGCACAATGGTGGTGCCAATCAGCCCGATAACCAGCACCAGTGAGCCCGCAGGCAGGGTTGGCACGACCAACGCGGTGGCCAATGCAGCCGCATTCGGCGATGTGCTGGCAGCCACGTAAGCAAACGCTATGCCCATGCCAAAAACAATTAATCCTAACAAATTGGCGATCAGCCACGTAGAGCCTTGCGCCAGTAAGGCAACGCAACCCAGTCCGACCAGCCCGGTAAGCAGGGGAGTCGATATACCGGGCAGTAACATCGACAGGCCCGCTACAGCGCCCAGAATATTGCCTGCCTGATAGGCGGCGCAGCCCAGGGCCACAGCACCAAACAAACTGACCATGAGCCACCTGACGCGGGCGCCATAGACGCGGGTGAGCAGCTCGCCCAGACTCAATCCCGACGCAATGGTGATACGAGCGGAGGCCTCCTGCAGTAAAATGGTGGCAAGGGTTGAGAAAGTCAGCGCCCAAAGCAGGCTGAGCCCAAACTGTGACCCAGCCATGGCGCAGGTAGTCACCGTGCCGGGCCCGATAAACGCCGCAGAGATGACCGACCAGAACAGCAGGCTGCCTATACCGGCACGAATAGATAGCGATTTGGGCATAGACTCATTTGAACACACACGATGCCGGGTCAGACTCGACGTAGTACGATTTGTAGTTTTTAGCCTTTCTGTTCATGCAGCCTTTGAGGTTTAGCACCTTCAGGTTGCGAAAGTCGATGGGGTGGCTCTCGGCTTGTAGGGCAATATACCCTTCTTTCAGCGGCATACCAGCCCTGGCCCGCCAGTATGCGGCGTCGGCGACACCCGCCTGCTCGTAGTCGTTGGTCTTGCTGATAAACACGGCGTCGGTAACCGGGTGCTCGTAGGCCAGCACGGTCTTCCCCTCCATGCGGTGTTCGATGAGCGAATCGCCCAGCACCAGCACCTCTACGGCCACCCATTGATCACCGTCGTAGGTCTTCGAGGTCGACTCGATACAGTGGAGGGGGTTGATTTGCCCCTTTTGCATCACCAACGTACCCGGTGAACACAGATTGGCTGTTGGGCGCGGTTTACCGTTGCTCAGGCCACCCAGCGTTTGCACTTCCAGCGAAACGGGAAAATCCTGCTTCAGGCTAACACTGGCTGCTGACTGCGAATGGAACATGATCCCGCTATTTCGCACGTTCCAGGTTGCGCCGCCGGGCGTTTGGTTACCCGTAAACCGGTACTCGAACCGCAGGATATAATGCGAGAAAGGTTGTTTGTAATACATGTGGCCGAACTTTCCGTCGAACGTCTTGTACTGGTCATACGCAATGCGAATCATGTCGTCCTCGACGCGGAAGGTGTTGCCGTAGTTTTCGCCCAGCGGGTAGCCGGTGATTTTTATATCCCAGTTACTGAGGTCTTTACCGTTAAACAGAGATAGCCAATCCTGCTCGTTCGCCTTTTTTTGGGCGAAAGCAGAAAACGAGAGAAAGGTCAGGAGAAACAGGAATGTATTTTTCATTCGTAATGAGGTTTTGAGTAGTCGGCATCCCCCACCCCGCCCCCACCAGGTGTTTCCAGGCGGATGCGTTCGCCGGGGTGCATCTGCCGGGTAAAGAGTCCAGGCAGCGCTTCCTCCTGTCCATCCGAAAAAATCAACGTTTGTTGCCCCACCCTACCGGGTTGTCCACCGTCGAGACCGTAGGGAGCCACCACCCGGTGCTGACTGACGAGGGTAGCCTGCATCGGATCCAGAAATTCCAGTTCGCGGATGAGTCCGTCACCGCCCCGCCATTGCCCCGCCCCGCCCGAATCGGGCCGCAGGCTGAACCGCCAGAGTCGTACAGGGTAGCGGCGTTCCAGCGTTTCGGGGTCGGTGAGTTTGGTATTCGTCATGTGCTGATGCACACCCGACCTGCCCGCCTGTCCACGCGTTGCACCTGCGCCACCACCGATGGTTTCGTAGTACCCCACGGTGTCGCTTCCAAACAGAAAATTATTCATCGTTCCCTGACTACAGGCCGCCAGTCCCAACGCCTTCAACAGCGTATCGACCAGCCGCTGACTCACTTCGGTGTTACCGCCCACCACCGCCGGGCAATGCGCTGCCTCGTCCGGGAAAACCGGATTCAGCAGCGACGATTCGGGCAGAATGAAGCGCACCGGAGCCATCAGGCCCTCGTTGAGGGGAATGTTCGTCGCGTCGATCTGCTGACCTACCCAAAGGCGCAACACATAGAGCACGGCCGAATTAAGTATCGATAGGTTGGCGTTAAGGTTATGGGGATGCACCGCGCCCGTTCCCCGTAAATCGATGGTCAGCGATTGATTTTGCACGGATAGACGAACCTGTATCGGATGCCCATCGTCGAGGGTTTCGGTAGCGGCGAACGCCTGCCCTTCATATTGAGTCAATACGCCACGAATAGCTTCCGTAGCCGACTGCTGTAGCCGATCCATGTAGTAATGCACGGCATCCAATCCATGCGCGCTCACTAGCTGGTGCAGGGCTGTTTCACCCGCCCGCAGCGAGGCGATGGCCGCTTCCAGATCAGCCCGGTTTTCGGCTAATGCGCGCGTTGGGTACATCGCCTGTGAGAATTGGTGAGCCAATCCTGTTTCGGGTCGTCCGTCAGCACCAGTATCCCATAAAAACTGCCCATCACAAACCAGAAACTGCGGTTCCAGCACAACGCCTTCTTCCACGAGAGACGTGGCGTCGGGCGGCATGGAACCGGGCGTTTTACCACCAATTTCAGCATGGTGTGCCCGGTTGATCACGTACCCAATGAGTCGAGGGTCGACATCCTGGCTTTTAGCAGTAAACACGCCTTGTAGCAGGGTAACGTCGGGCAAGTGCGAGCCGCCGTATTTGGGGTGATTGGTCACCGCTACATCGCCGGGGCGAAGGGGGGTACCGTTTTTCTCCAGCTTTGCCAGCGTCAGGCGGGCACAAACGCCGAGGCTGCCCAGATGCACCGGAATGTGCGGGGCATTCACCACCAACCGGGCGTTGGCGTTGAGCAGGGCACAGGAGAAATCGAGGCGCTCCTTCACATTAACAGAAAATGCCGTTCGCTGTAGCTGAGCACCCATTTCCTCCGCAATGGCCCGAAAGCGCTGGGTAAAGAGTTCAAGTTGGATGACCCCGCCTGAACGCGGAACCGCCACGGCCCCGCCCGAACGCGGGACTGCCATGACCGTCATGTCGCCTTGTACCGTCACTTCCCAACCAGAGTCAATGAACGCCGAAGACGTGGTGTTGAGCAGTAAAGCTGGACCGGTGAAGGTATCACCCGGCTTAAGATTTGTCCAGTCGAAGGCTGGGTGTTGGTCAGCTTCGAAGGCTGGTTGGGCCGTCGTTATCAAAGCTGGCTCAGTGGTCGTTGTCACCTGACAGGCTACCGTACTCACTGTTACGCGAAGGCTTTCAACGTCAATAGCCCTTCCAGCGGGAAGGTGACCGTAAAGGAGCTGATAGCGCCGACGAAATTCCTGTTCCAGATTATTCAGGGCGTTTCTATCCACTGGAATGCCAATTGCGGTTTCCTGGCCCTGTAGTCGCAGAAACAAGGTGGCGGATGTGGTAAGGGGAGCGCCTTCAGCACCTATATCCTGCCGGAGTTCGACGGTTGCCTGTTCAGTAAGCCGCTCAATCCAGTCTGGAAGTACGGCAAGAACGGCAGACAGCGGCTGTAATACCGATCGGCTGGCGCGCCGTTCAATTTGCGCCTGCCCGATGCCATAGGCGCTGAGCAGGCCACCATCGAATGGGAGAATAAGCCGGTTCATGCCGAGTAAACGAGCGATGGCGCAACCGTGCAGTCCCCCGGCCCCGCCAAATACCAGCAGACTGTAATCGACAGGATCGAAACCACGTGCGACCGATATTTTACGAATGGCTCCAGCCATGATTTCGTTGGCGATGCGTTCGAATCCGTGCAGCAATTCGAGCGGATCAGCAGGCTGAGCTGTCGCGTTCGCTACTTGCTGCACAATCACATCCAGGGCTTGCTGGGCTTTCTCGGCGAAAACGGGAATGCCGAACTGCCGGGGCGACAATTTGCCCAGTAATAAATTCACGTCGGTAATCGTCAACAGCAGCGGCTGACCGGACCCGCCAACGCCATAGCAGGCCGGTCCGGGATTGGCCCCGGCGCTCCTGGGCCCCACGCGTAACTGTCCGGTCAGGGCATCGAACCAGCAGATAGAGCCACCACCCGCCGCCACTGTTTCAATAGCCAGCGAAGGCAGTTGCAGGTCGAAGGGACCGATGGGTGTCGAAAACCGATAATCGGGCTGGCCTTTCTCCAGGCGGGCCACGTCGGTGCTGGTGCCCCCCATATCAAGGGTTAGCACCGCCTCGTTTTGTGCAACGGCTGCCGCCCCCACTACCCCACCCGCCGGGCCGCTCAGCAGGCTATCTTTCGGCTGAAACAGATCCGCCCGTACCAGTCCGCCTGCACTGGTCATTACCCGCACGTTTCGGCGGTTCGGGCCGCCCAGTTGCGCCTGGACATTGTTCAGGTAGGTGACCAGTACGGGCATCAGATAGGCGTTGACAACGGCGGTCTGCGTGCGTGATACATAGCCCGGCGCGGTCGACAGGCTTGTCGATGTGGTTACGACTGGAAACCCGGCGTGGGTTAATGCTTCGGCCAGTTGCTGTTCGTGTGTGGGGTTTTGATACGCGTTCAGCAACGAAATTGCTACCGCATCGGCTTCACTGGCTTGCAACTGGTCAATCAGCGTCTGAATTAGTTCGTCGGAAAGCGGCATCAACACCTGTCCGTCGGCGGCCATGCGCTCGGGCACTTCCAGCACGGTATCATACAGAACCTCGGCGGGAGGTATAGCCAGTTGAAACAGGTCGGGCCGTTGCTGGGTGCCGATGACCAGCAGATCGCGGAAGCCTTCCGTCACGAGCAAGGCTACCCGACCACCCTTCCGTTCGAGCAGCGCATTGGTGCCACGAGTCGTCCCCAGGCGCATTTCCAGCTCAGGAAAGGGCTGGTTCAGCGGCGTTTGCGTCAGCAGGCGGGTGGCCAGTACCGGCGCTTCTTCACCCGTAAAGAGTTCAACGGTGTGACTGGTAGGTCCGACATCAGCTGGAGACATGGTGTAACTGCCAGCCAAACCGTTACTCGCTACTGTCAGTTGCCCATCAACCGTCAACGATTGAATCAGGTATGTTTCGTTGGTATCGACAACGCGTAGGGTGTAGCCGTCGAAGATAGGAGCGGTTAGCCAGGGAGCCACCACCCGCCCGTCGACGAGTTGGCCGCGCAGGCAACTACTGCTGAGTACTTTAGTTCGGTGAAGAGCGCCGTTTGGGTCGCGGGCCAGGCCATCGGTAAAGGTGCCGCCGGTGTCAATCCAGATTTGCCACATGCCCGCAAATTAGGCGAATGATACGCGACTTGAACGGTATTTGGTTAATTTTAAGCTGTACAGCACCTGAAACCAGATCGGCCGTTCGCCTGTTTTTTTAGTACCTAACTACTTTCTTTATCTTCGTTAAAACCAAGTGTGTCTCTATGGAAGCTACCCTTCATGTACCGTCAACCGACGTCAGCCTTAGCCAGCTAGCGCAGTTGATTCGGGAGCAATTCCCGGCAAAAGAGCGGGAGCACTTGGCTAACTTGATTCAGGACGACGCTCCAACGAAAGAACAACTACTCAACCAACTCAAAGAAGACTATATCGCTTTACAGAAAGGCACGCTAAAAACGCGGCCCGCTGCCGATTTTCTGGCAGACCTTGAGCGTGAGGGACTTCTATGAGTAAAGTTGTTACTTCCTATAATTTCGAAACAGAAGCCAAGCGACTTGTCAAGAAATACCGTTCGCTAGCTCAAGACATTGCGCAACTGATTGCGGACCTCGCCGAAAACCCAAGCCAAGGAACGCCTTTAGGTCGTAATTGCTACAAAATTCGGTTAGCAATCAAAAGTAAAGGACGTGGCAAGCGAGGCGGTGCTCGTGTTATAACCTGCGTCGTAGCCTTACAGGAGTCCGTCACTCTCCTTTCCATTTTCGACAAAGCCGATCAGGCGACGATCTCAGATCATGAAATCGAACGGTTATTGATCGAAAATGATTTAGCGTGACCGGCCACCCCTACTTTTTCGTGATCACGAACTCAACACGGCGGTTCTGCTGGCGACCGGCATCCGTGTCATTGGTGCGCAACGGGCTTCGATTCGCCGTAGCCTTTGCTGGCAATGCGGTCGGGCTCAATGCCTTTGCCGATGAGGTACTCGCGTACGGCGTCGGCGCGATCCTGCGAGAGTTTGGCGTTGATCTCGTTCGAGCCCGTGTTGTCGGTATGGCCGCCTAGTTCGACAACCAGTTTGGGGTTCTCGTTCATCACCACCACCATCCGATCCAGTTCCGGGGCCGACTCGTCGCGAAGCACCGATTTACCTGTATCGAAGAAAATGTTGTTCAGGCGAACCGAACTACCCACCTCGATCGGAATCAGCTTTAACTCCTGCCCTTTTATCTCCTGGAGCCCTTTTTTCTTATCGGCGGGCCCAGCGGTCAGGTCTACGTTTTCGCCCTCGGCAATGAAATCGGGCGCAATGGCCCGCATCGTGTACTTCTGACCGAAAGGCAGAATAATCTTGTATTCGCCCGTAACAGGGTCCGATGTGGTCTCGCCTGCTTCAGCTCCGTCAGGCAAGGTTTGGTAGGTAATTCGGGCCGCGATGGGCTTGCCCGTTTTCTGATCGATGACCTTCCCCGACAGCATGGCCACTGCCCCCGGCCGCGACAGCTCGTCGGCGGGGTTCCTGTTGCCACCACCTGCCTGCGCCGGGTTTTGCGCCAGTGTGGTTGAATCCGGTTTGGGGGAGTCGTCAATGAGCTTGATCTGCACAATATCCCCGCCTTTACCACCCTGCGTGTTTTTAAACGTTGTCAAAAACGCCAAGTCACCGAGGGCCGAAATGGAATAGTAGGCATCGTAGCCATCGGTGTTGACAGTCGGGCCCAGATTCTGTGGCCTCGACCAGCGTTTCCAGGTTTTATCGATCCGGCGCGTGACCCAGATATCATTGTCTCCCTGCCCACCGGGGCGGTTGGTCGAGAAGTAGAGCGTGTTACCATCCGGGGCCAGAAAGGGCGTAGTTTCCGTAAACTCGTCTGTATTCACGTCGGACCCCAGGTTCATCGGCTGGCTCCAGGTGCCATTTTTTTGCCGGAACGAAACATACAGATCATCCTTCAGGCCATTCTTTTTCTCGCTGAACGACAGCAACAGCGTTTTTCCGTCGACCGTCAGGTAAGCAAAGTCAAAGGCGCCCCTGCTCATCTTCTCGTAGTTGGTGATCACCAGTTGCTCTGGTGTACCCCAGTTGCCGTTTACGCGCTTGCTCATCGAAAAGCCACGTGTTTCATACCGCCCATTCACGTACGCACCACGCAGCAGCAGCGAGTTACCGTCGGGCGTGATGCTGAACACGGCATTATGGTTGAACTGGTTCAAGGGTGCCCCCATCCGCCGGGCCGGACCCCACTGATTAGTGGGTTGCCAGTCAGAATACCAGATGTCGGTGCTGCCGTTGTCTTTATCGGCAAACATCGTGTTGTTGGGATGGTCTTCGCGGGTATAGTAGAGCGTCCGCCCATCGGGGCTGACGAGCGGAGTGCCCTCATTATAGGTTGAGTTAACCTGAGGCCCCAGTTTCTCCCCTTTATAAGGCGACGGAGCCACCTGTGCCTGAGTGAGACTGACGTGGCAAACCAACAAGCCGACACCGAGCCAGTACATACGTTTCATGAATGCGGAGCGAATACGCTTATTTATCAAACGAAGATAGCCCTTACCTTCGTCTATCATTTCAACACCTCAAACACACATGGCAAATTCCATGGCATTTTTCATGCCACAGGCCTATCATTTTATTGCCATTGGCGGGAGTGCCATGCATAACCTTGCTCTGGCCCTTCAGCAGCAAGGCCACACCATAACGGGTTCCGACGACGAAATTTACGACCCGGCCCGCACACGACTCAAAAACAACGGGTTGCTACCCACCGAAATGGGCTGGTTTCCAGACCGCATCCATACCCGCCTGAACGCCGTTATTCTGGGCATGCACGCCCGCATCGATAACCCCGAACTGGAGCGGGCCCGGGCGTTGGGGCTGCGTGTTCTGTCGTATCCCGAATTCATTTTTGAGCAGAGCAAACAAAAGCAACGGGTAGTAATTGCCGGTAGTCATGGCAAAACAACCATCACCTCGATGATTCTGCACGTGCTGAAATACCACCGTCGCAAATTCGACTACCTGGTTGGTGCGCAACTCGACGGGTTCGACACGATGGTTAACCTCACCGACGACACGTCGGCCGAGGCCGCTCCGGTTATCATTATCGAAGGCGACGAGTACGCCTCCTCCCCTATCGATCGCCGACCAAAGTTCCTGCATTACCAGCCGCACATGGCGCTGATCAGCGGTTTGGCCTGGGATCATGTCAACATTTACCCAACCTACGAAGAATACGTCGACCAGTTTGAACTACTGGCCGACCAGATGCCAAAATCGGGCGTGCTGATCTTCGACGAAACGGATAATATGCTGGATGTGATTGGCGCCAAAGAACGCCACGATGTTCAAAAAGTACCCTACGAGGCCCATCCGCACGTGATCCGCGACGGCCAAACGTACCTGACTACGGCGGGTGGCGAGGTACCGTTGCAGGTGTTTGGCCTGCATAACATGAAAAACATTGCAGGAGCGCTGGCGGTTTGCGATCGACTGGGCGTTACCGACGAGCAGTTTTATGAGGCTATTCAGTCGTTTGCTGGTGCCTCGCGACGGCTCGAAACGGTGGCTCGGGCGGGCAACCGGATCGTATACCGCGACTTTGCCCATGCCCCCTCGATGGTAGAAGCAACCACAGAGGCCGTGAAAGCGCAGTACCCTGATCAGAAACTGCTTGCCTGTGTGGAGTTGCACACGTTCAGCAGCCTGAACAAAGCGTTTCTGAATGAATATCGCCACAGCCTCGACGCAGCCGACCTAGCCGCCGTGTATGTCAACGAGCACACGCTGGCCATCAAGGGATTAGAGCCCATATCACCCGACGATATTCTCAGTGCATTTGACAAGCCCGGCCTACAGGTTTTCACCGAAACAGCCGATTTAGAGGCATTTATCAGGCAAAACCAGGCGAATGCTGACATCTTCCTGATGATGAGTTCAGCGGTCCCGCGTCCGGGCACGTTTGGCGACCTTGATTTGAAAACAATAGTAAGCCTGGACAAGTCTTAGTTCGTATTACGTTATTTATTAGCCGTTATGCAAAGTATTGTTGTCTATTGTGGCTCCTCGCCGGGCACCAAGCCAATTTATAAAGAAGTAGCCATTGAACTGGGCCTGAAGATGGCCGAGCGCGAAATACGCCTGATCTATGGCGGTGGTGGATTTGGTCTGATGGGAAACGTGGCCGACACGGTACTGCGTGCTGGTGGCGAGGTCACGGGCGTGATACCTAACTTTTTGGCTCAGCTGGAAGTGGCCCACCAAACGCTGACAGAACTGCACTTTGTGGAAACGATGCACGAGCGCAAATACAAGATGGTGCAGCTGGCTAAGGGCGTCATTGCGCTCCCTGGTGGTTACGGCACATTCGATGAGCTGTTTGAAATTCTCGCCTGGCGCCAACTTAAGCTGTACGAAGGCCCCATTGCGGTGATCAACGTCAACGGCTACTTTGATCTCATGCTCCAGCAACTTGACCGTTGTGTAGAAGACGGTTTCCTAAAGCCCGAAAACCGCGCCCTGCTCATTGTTGTCGACACCGTCGATGAAGCTCTGGCTTCGGTTGAAGCGTTTTGGGATGAGAACTACTAACTAGCCCTCTGTGCAGCTCTGTGTCCAAAACTTATGCCTCCATTCAAATTCTGCCCCGTTTGTGCTTCACCGCTGGAAGTAAAAGAAGCCAGCGGGCGCGACCGGCTGGTCTGCACCCGACCCTGTGGCTACATATTTTACGACAATCCGCTGCCGGTAGTAGGGGCTATTGTGGAGTACGATAATGACACGGTGGTACTGACGCAGAATATTGGCTGGCCCGCCGACTGGTTTGGCCTGGTAACCGGCTTTCTGGAACGGGACGAAGAACCCGCCGAGGCTATTCTCCGCGAAATCAAGGAAGAGATCGGCCTGACGCAGGTTGACATCGTGGCCTTTTTGGGCATCTATACGTTCTACCAGCGTAACGAAGTCATTTTCACCTACCACGTTCGCGCTACCGGCGACATTGTGATGGATACCACCGAATTGCAGGCCTATAAGCTCACCCCCATCAGCGAACTCCGCCCCTGGCCGTTTGGTACTGGCCCAGCCGTGAAAGACTGGCTGGCGAAGCGGGTATAGCTTATTCGTCAAACTGTGTACGTTTTTGCCTAAACCAACAAGTCCATGAGAACGACTATTGATTTGGACGCGACTCTTCTTGAGCAAGCTTTACAACTGAGCAATGCTAAAACAAAGAAAGAGGTAACAACGCTGGCTCTGGATAGTTACGTTAAACACCTACAACGCCAGCAACTGCTCGCATTACGTGGTAAAGTTGATTGGGAAGTATAAGCCCCTCATGGGCATGGCACCGACGATACTACTTAGCTGCCATGCCGTTCTCGCTCATGCCGCCGACGATCTCTACATTGGGGAGCGCCTGTTTCAGCGCGGTGATGCCTGCCTCCGTCACTTTTGTCTGCCATACATACACGCTGCGTAGTGCTTTGAGCGTAGCCAGATTCGAGAGGCCAGTGTCGGTGATTTTTGTGCCGTAGAGGTTCAGGTATTCCAGATAGGTGAGCCCAGTGAGTTTTTTCAGACCGGCGTCGGTCACAGCGGTACGTTCGAGGTGGAGCTTTTGCAGGTTCTTCAGTTTGGCAATTGACGCCAGCGCCTCATCGGTGATTTGCGTGTCGCCAAGCTTCAGCCAGACAATCTGATTACTGAGCTTCACCAACGCCGCCGCCTGCGCATCATTGAACGTCCGCACGTTCACGGCGCTTATCTCAAGCTGATTATTCTCTTTCGACAACGGCAGCACCAGCAACCCCAGCTTCTTCAGTTCATCGATCACCTTCGGGTCAGCCGCAGGCACCTTCATGGTCAGAACAGGCGACAGAGGCGCTGGCCCGGCCGATAAACGTATTGAGTTGGCATCGGCCAGCACGGCACTGGCACTACCTACACCGCCAACAGCCGGTCCCAGCAGCGCCAAAGCTGGTTTCACCGCCTCGGTCACGGCAAGATCAGCCACTTTTTTGTCGAACGACGCGCCCTGATCGATCCACCAGGCGAGCAGGGTGATCTGTTGGTCGGTCAGGGGTGTTTTCCCCTTGGGCGGCATGTGGTGTTCGTCGGATTCGTCCAGCAGGCAGCGCTTGATCATGTCGCTATCAGCGGCTTTTCCGGCTACGAAAATGGGACCGTCTTCCCCACCCTTCTTCAGCTTATCGGGCGTATCCATGCGCAGATCGCCCTTCGATTTCCCGGCGTTGTGGCACTGTACGCAGCGTGTTTGCAGAATCGGGTTTACGATTTGCTCGTAGACCATCGCCTGATTGATGTCGGTGATGGGTTTTGCTTTGAAAGCCACTTTGGCGGCGCGGGGAGGCAGGCCCGCCATGGTCCGAAACGGTTCGGGTGTGTATTGCGTGAGGTAGTCGGAGCCGTGGGTGAGTGACCCGCCATGATGGCCAGCCGCCAGGAGCGCAATAAGCGACAGGCCCAGCGCAGGCAGATAAAGCCGGTTACCGAACGATACCCTTTTCAGCACGAAGCTGCTCGAAGCGGCCCAGGCGAGCCAGGCAAACACCGCCACGCCAATACCCTGCCACTTATGTTCGTCGAGAATATGCTCGTCGTAACCACCACCCAGCGATAGCAGATAGCCAAACACACAGGCTATTGTGGCACTCACCGCCGACCCAAACAGAATGGTCGACATGGTAGCCGTTACTCAGTTGTAGCTTGCCCAGCCGCCGCCCCAGTTCGAGGATACCGGCAAGGAGCAAAAAGCCGATGGGCAGATGCACGATCAGCGGGTGAAAACGACCAAAAAATAGCACCCAGTCGGATGGTTGGGCCTGAAGGAAGAGCATAGGGTGAATTACGATGTACGAGCGGTCCGCCGCTGCGGTGACGATGTACGATTTGGCTCTGCTTTGGCAAGTTTGTGGCCCAGTAGCAACGCAAATCGTACATCGTCACCGCAGCGGCGGACCGCTCGTACATCGTACCTGTTTACACGCGTTCTAACTTGATTGGGTACGTTTTGCGGGAAGCCCACTGCGCTACGTAGAGGTTTTCGTCCGCGTCGACCAGCACATCGTGGGGATGCAGGAACGTCATGAACGAACGGTCTTTACGTTGCTCCTGTAGCTGTCCATTCTGATAGAGGGGTGCAGAGCCACCGGGCGTTGACACGACCTTGTCGTTTTTATCCAGGATCTGAACATAACCTGAGTCCGGGTAGCTATCTGACGTACTGCGAAACACGGCGGCGTACAGCATATCGCCCTTGATGACCGGCCGACAAACGTAGGAGCCCGGCAAGGCGATGGTGCTGATGTACTTTCCGTCGAGGGTGAACCGTTTCAGGCAGTTGTGTCGCCGGTCGGTAACCAGTAGTGTTGGACTTGCGGCATTGCGCGTATCGACCACGATACCATGGCAGCAGTCGAACTGCTCGTTGGCACCACCCGCCCCGCCGAAATAGCGAATAAGCTTGCCGTTCCGGTCAAACTGCGTCACGTAGTTGGAGCCGTACCCATCGGCCACGTAGATATCACCGTTGGCGGGGTTAATGGCCGTTTCGGTTGGCTTGAACCGACTCGGAAACGCATACACGCCGGTTTCGCGCGGGATAGTCGATCTTCATCAGTTCTTTGCCCGCCAGATCCGTTTTAATGACCTGATACCGGTCGGTATCACAGATGAGCAGGTATTGTTCCGTGCCTTCCGTACCGATGGTGAGCCCATGCCCACCGGGATAGGTGGTGCCCCAGGTACTGAGCAATTTTCCCGACCGGTCATAAATCAGGACGTTGTTTTTGGTTTCGTTACCCAGCAGGAAAATACGCCCCTGGGCATCCTGTACCATCTCATGGCAATCGTTGACGGGATTCTTACCGGCATCGAGTACGCCCCAATTGGGCACCACGCGGTATTTGTGGGAGCCGTGCCCAATGACAACAGCCTCCTCCTGGCGACTGGTAAATGCCGGAGCAGTGAGGGCAGCCGAAGCGAGAGCCGTCTGCTTTAAAAAAGTGCGTCGAGATTGCGTGTTCATCGTTTAGGAGGGCATGTGTGTTACTATCTTGTGAAAGGGCTCAACCAGCCTGTTTTCCCTATAAAATTATAACGGTTAGGCCAATTACTTCCGGCTGTATCCGCTACCCAGCAAAATCTGACCGGGGCGCTTTCCGGTATGCTTTCCGTTCTCTACTACCAGAATCCCGTTAACGAGCACGTAGCTGAAACCAGTGGCATAGGCATGGGGAGCTTCGTAGGTAGCCTGATCACTCACCGTATTTTCGTCGAAAATAACAATGTCGGCCGCGTATCCCGGGCGCAACAGGCCCCGGTCTTCAAAGCGAAAGCGCTGGGCGGGCAGTGAGGTCATCCGGCGAACGGCTTCTTCGAGCGGAATTACTTTCTGCTCGCGCACATAGCGCCCCAGCACCCGTGAGTTTGTGCCGTACGCCCGTGGGTGGGGCATACTCGCCCCGAAACGAGCCACCCCGGCGTCGGAAGCAATCATCGTGTTCGGATAGCGCATGATTGTAGCCACGTCTTCTTCCGACATGGTATGGTACACCATTTGAATCCGTTGCATCTGTGCCTCCTCAATCAGGGTCATGACCAGATCGGCCTCCGAGGCGGCGTCTGTTTTCAGACCACGAAGCACCGCGATCTGATGAATGCTTTTCCCGTTGTAGGTGGTGTCGGCTTCAAACCGTGAAACCACAGCGTAGTCGTAGTTTTTACGGTCGTTCTTTTTCAGCGACGCCACCATTTCCTCCCGAATTTTCCGGCGGGTTGCCGTCTCGCGAAAGCGGCCCAGGGTGATCGAATCACCATCGGCTAACGCCCATGAAGGCACAATACTTTGCAATGATGTGCTCGACGCAGTATACGGATACTGGTCAACCGTGACGTCGATCCCTTCGTTATGGCGGGCGGCCTCGACCAGCGAAACGGTTTCGGTGCTCTTCCCCCAAAGCGGCTTGCTAGCTACTTTGAAATGGGAGATTTGTACGGGGATACCCGCCTCGCGCCCAATCTGAATTGCTTCCCGAATGGCGGTCTGTACATCCTGCCCCTCATTCCGAATGTGGGAGGCATACACGCCGCCGTATTTAGCCGCTATCCTGGCCAGGTTCACGATTTCGGGCGTGCGGGCATACGTACCTGGCGTGTAGATCAGGCCCGTCGACAGGCCCACGGCACCCTCCTGCATTGCCTTTTCTACCAGCGCTTCCATCTCCGTCTGCTCACGGGCGGTAGGGTCACGAAAAGCTGCTTTCATTACCTTCAGCCGGACAGAGTTATGGCCTACGAGCGACGCTACGTTTGGCGAAAATCCATTCAACCGAAGCGAGTCAAACATAACCCGCAGGTCAGTTCGCGACCCGCCACAATTCCCCGTAATCAGCGTTGTGACGCCGTCATACACAAAATTCTCAGCATTGGGTTGGGCCTCCAGACTACTCTCCAGATGGGTGTGTACATCGATGAACCCCGGCGCTACGATCTGCCGCCGGGCATCGATCACCTGTTTTGCCTCACTAGCCGGAATAGTGCCTATTTTGGCGATACGTCCATTCTGAACGGCCACATCGGCATAATACCAGGGGTTACCCGTGCCGTCGACTACCCGCCCATTGCGGATGACCAGATCGTAGGGTTGGGCGAGGGCTGTAGTGGTAATGAGGAGTAACAGGCAGAGGTATCTCATAGAATCACAGGGAAAATGCAATGGAGGAACCATACTCAGGCAAGCACACCCTTCACCACTTTCCCGGCGACATCGGTGAGGCGGAACGGGCGGCCCTGAAAATGATAAATCAGTTTCGTATGGTCGAAACCCATCTGGTGCAGGATCGTGGCCTGTAGGTCGTGAATATGCACTTTATCTTTCATGGCATAATAGCCAATCGGGTCGGTTTCGCCATAGGTAAACCCACGCTTGACGCCACCCCCCGCCATAAAGACCGTAAAGGCATCGAGGTGATGGTCGCGGCCATGAAAGGATTGGGTTTGCCCATCGCGGTTTTCCTGCATGGGTGTTCGGCCAAATTCGCCGCCCCAGACCACCAGCGTATCGTCGAGCATACCGCGCTGTTTCAGATCATTGATCAGCGCTGCTACGGCCTGATCGCTCTGCTTGCATTTTTCCTGCAAACCAAAATCGACCGATGTGTCTTTGCTGGTGCCGTGGGTATCCCAGCCCCAGTCGAAAAGCTGAACGAAGCGCACCCCCCGCTCGGCCAGTCGTCGGGCCAGCAGGCAGTTTCGGGCGAAGGAACCCTTGTCGGGGTCAACGCCGTAGGCATCCAGTATGTACTGCGGTTCCCCGCTAATGGCCATCGCATCGGGCACAGACGCCTGCATGTTGAACGCCATTTCATACTGCGAAATCCGGGTCAGAATCTCCGGGTCTTTAGCCTCCTGGTATTCCTGCTCATTGATCTGGTTGATCGCCTCGATGGTTTGCTTCCGAATATCGCGGGTCATTCCCTTCGGATCAGACACGTACAAGACCGGATCACCGTCGGTGCGGCATTGCACACCCTGATACACGGTGGGCAAAAAGCCGCTCCCCCAGATTGACTTACCGGCATCGGGTTGTTTACCGCCCGATGCCAGCACGATAAAGCCGGGCAGGTTATCGTTCTCAGACCCCAGTCCGTAGGTTACCCATGAGCCCATACTGGGCCGCCCCAGTCGGGCCGACCCCGTGTGCATCAGCAACTGCGCCGGGGCATGATTGAATTGATCGGTGTGCATGGATTTGATGAATGTCAGCTCATCGGCGACCGTCTGCAAGTGGGGCATGTAGTCGCTGATCCATGCGCCCGACTGGCCATGTTGTTTGAATGTGGCCGTTGAGCCAAGCATTTTCGGAACACCCCGGATGAACGCAAATTTTTTGCCCGTCAACAACTCCTGCGGACAGTCTTTACCGTCGTATTTCTGCAATTCGGGCTTGTAATCGAACAACTCCAGCTGACTGGGCGAACCGGCCATGTGGATATAGATTACCCGCTTGGCTTTCGGCGCAAACTGCGAGAGCCGGGGGTCCATCGAGGAAGCCATCGGATCAGCGCCAGTCGCTAATCGGGCAGCCGCTTTATCGTTTTCACCGAACAGGCTACACCCGCCCATAAACGAGCCCAGCGCCATAGCCCCGAGCCCTGTCGAACAGGTTTGCAGAAAGTGCCGCCGCGTTTCACGCTGAAGGGCCGCCTGCTGGAGTTCGTGGAATAGTTTGTTCATAATCTCACCTCACCCCCCAGCCCCTCTCCTTCACAAGGAGAGGGGGGAGCGTTGCTTTTTATTTGTTGCATTTCGTAAGGCTTACAGCCTACTTTATTGTCAGTTTTTCAGTATAAGGTGGCAATTCGGCATTGAGGTTATCTGCAATTTTTGCCAACACATAGCCTAATCGCTGTTCAACATCATCGTTCCGAAAACGCATCATGGACAGGCCAAGGTCACAGATAACAGCCTCTCGTTCCCGATCGTAGGCCTTTGTTTCTTCCAAATCATGGACCGATCCATCTAATCACCAAAGCGGCTTCGGCACAGTAGAAATCGACAACGTACGTGCCAATACTATGCTGCCGTCTAAACTTTGCATCGACCAACTGCCGGTTCCGTAAAGCATCCCATAGTATTTTCTCCGCAATCGTTTGATTCTTTCGCAACTCGCGCCGAAGTTCCTCCACGCTGGTTCGGTTGAATAGGTCGTTGCTCATTCGTTGTCTTTTTACCCACACCCGGACGCGGGACCGCCCCAGCCCCTCTCCCCCCACGGGAGAGGGGAGTAAGCTTTTCAGTAGCGCTGCCAACTGGTTGCGCATTGCTCCCCTCTCCCGTAGGGGGAGAGGGGCCGGGGCGGTCCCGCGTCCGGGTGAGGGGTCACTCCTTCGTTATCACCTTGTCCAAATTCATCATCGCATTGGCTGTTACCATCAACGCAGCCTGTTTGGGCAACAAGTCCGTTTTGAGCGAATCCCGCCCGACCAGCATACCGGCTTCCGCAGGGTGCCGGGCATAATAAGCCGCCGTTTCCCGATACAAGGTAAGCAGAACAGCCTGCTTTTTGGGGCTCGGTTCGTGGAGCGTCAGGCGGCGGAAACCGGCCTGAATTTGCTTCTCCGGCATAGTACCCTGATGAAGCATGTACTCGGCCAGGCGCTGGGCCGCTTCTACGTATACCGGGTCGTTGAGTGTTACCAGCGCCTGTAGTGGTGTATTTGTGCGTAGGCGGCGTATCTGGCAAAATTCGCGGCTTGGGCTGTCGAAGGTAATCATCGACGGGTAGGGTGCCGTACGCTTCCAGTAGGTATACAGCGCGCGGCGATACTGCTCACCGTCTTTGGCCTGTATCCAGGCTTCGCCATTGTAGGGCGACTGCCAGATGCCATTCGGCTGGGGAGGCATTACGCTGGGGCCGTACATTTTGGTATTGAGTAGTCCACTCACCGCCAATGCCTGGTCGCGTACCTGCTCGGCCGAGAGGCGCACCCTGGGGCCACGGGCGAAATAGCGGTTGAACGGGTCGGTGGCCAGCACGGGCGGACTAACCTCCGAACGCTGGCGATACGTGCTCGACAAGACCATCCGCTTCAGCAGTTTCTTCATGCTCCACTGATCGTCCTGTATAAACGTGACAGCCAGCCAGTCGAGCAATTCGCGGTGGGTGGGCTGAATGCCCTGCGTACCCATGTCTTCCACAGTTTCAACAATGCCCGTCCCAAAAAGCTGCTCCCAGAACCGGTTCACGGCCACGCGGGCAGTCAGTGGGTGGTCGGGGCGGGTCATCCACTGCGCCAGACCGAGGCGATTGCGGGGTAGTTTCTGCTCGTCGGTATCCAAGGAGGGTAGCGTAGATGGTACATCGGGCTGTACTTCAACACCGGGCGACAGCCAGCTACCACGCACGAAAACGTGCGTTTTGCGAGCCATCTCACCGGTCCCGTCAAGCATGATGGGTGTCTGGTCGGCGTTTTTGTTGAGCAAGGCCAGCAGGGTTTGCTCAGCGAGCGGAGCCAGTGGAGACTGGAATGACACCCATTTCAACATCACCCAGTCTTTCGGCTTGGTGGGGCTATTCAGCGATAAATAAACGGCGTGTTTACCCGTTAGGGCGGGAAGCGCGATAACCTGAACCGAATCGCTCCAGGCGCTACCGGTTTTGGGCACAGGCACCGTAGTCAGCACCCGACCAGTTGGGCTGTCGAGCCGGAAGGTCATCTCCGCATCGGGTGCCGACGTACCCCAGGCCACATACAGTCGGCTGCGTCCCGTTAGCGTGAGCGGCTTTATTCGCGCCGACCCTTTATCCTGAACGCCAAAAAATTTCGCGTCGAGCAGCGATGCGTTGACGTACTGGTCAAAATCGTGCGAGTTGATCTTTGGCTCCATCGTCCGGGCCATCAGCTCAACCCGGCGCACCTCAGCATTGGCCTTTTGGGGATCACGCACCGACTGACGAACAAACGTTTTTAACTGGATTAATTTCAGAGAATCATTCCCTTTATAAAAGCGCAACGTAGGCGTTTCGGTAGTTACGTCTTCGTCGCGGGCATTATTAAAAAAGGCCATGTACTTGTAATAATCGTCATGGCGAAACGGGTCGTACGGGTGGCTGTGGCACTGCACACAGGCAAAGGTGGTTCCCTGAAACACGTCCCAGGTAGTATTGACGCGATCGATAACCGCCGCTACCCGAAACTCTTCATCCTGCGTGCCGCCTTCGTCGTTATTCATGGTGTTGCGGTGGAAACCCGTCGCTATCAACTGCTCATCGGTAGCTCTGGGCATCAGGTCACCAGCCAGTTGTTCGGTCAGGAACTGATCGTAGGGTTTATCCGCGTTGAAGGCCTTGATCAGGTAATCGCGGTACCGCCAGATGGTTCGGCCGGGGTCGCGCTCGTAGCCTTTTGTGTCGGCGTAGCGGGCCAGATCGAGCCACATACCGGCCCATCTCTCCCCAAAGGCCGGCGAAGCCAGCAACCGGTCTACCTGTTTTGTATATGCCTCGGGCGACGAATCGGCCAGAAACGCGTTGGCTTCAGCTTCAGTGGGAGGTAGCCCCGTCAGATCGAGACTTACGCGGCGCAGCAGCGTGGCTTTGTCGGCTAGTGGCGACGGGGTCAGGCCTTCTTCGCGAAGTTTTTCCAGGACAAAGTGGTCAATTTCGTTGGCAGCCCATGCTGTTTCGGGATGAGAACTCAGGCCCAGACGGCTCCATACGGTGCCGATGTTGGGTACGCCCGGCAGTTCGGGGGTCGTAAAAGCCCAGTGGTCGCCCCATTCGGCACCCTGATCAATCCACTGGCGGAGCAGTTCAATCTCATCCGCTTTCAGCGGAGGCGCATCCAGCGGCATCCGTTCCTCGGGATCGGTCAGGCTAAGGCGCCGGATGAGTTCGCTTCCATTGGCATCGCCGGGGATAATGGCCGGGTGGCCTGATTTAGCCGACGCGAACGCTTCCTGCTTGAAGAGCAGGGAAAAATCGGAGGCTTTTTTAACCCCGCCATGGCAAACGATGCAATTCTTGTTGAGGAGGGGCTTTATCTGTGAATTGAAATCGACCCGGTCACCCAAACGGCCCCAAAGCGAGAATGAGCACAGCATTATCACTGCGCCTACGCCACCAATCAGCAACCCATTCGTTTTCATACCTCTATAAAGACACGTCCCCGTCAAATAACCTTAGTTTTGTCCAGAAAATATACAAAAAAAGCCCCAACTTACTTCAGATACGATCCACTCACCGTCAAACGTTTATCTTTGGAATTGCAATACACGCGTTCATCACCTTACGTATACCTTATGCATTCATTTCGCGCTGGTCGGCTGACCGGCCTTCTTATGCTGACCGGCCAGTTTGTGCTGGCACAGGCCGTTTCTTCAGTAGCTCCCGGCCCTACATCAGCCGCTGCTGTCACCTATGCGCAGACCGTTACGGCGGCCGACCTCGAAAAGCACCTGCGAATTCTGGCGGCCGACGATATGGAGGGCCGCGAAACCGGTACCCGTGGTCAGAAAAAAGCCGCCGCTTACATCGCCAGTCAGTTTGCTGCCAACGGACTAAAACCCATTGTAAAGCAAGCCGATGGCACGATGGGCTACCTTCAGCCATTTACGCTCTACAAAAAAACCTGGGGTGACCTGTACGTTAAGGCGGGCGGTAAGCAATTCACGTACCTGACCGATTTTCTGGTCAATGGTCTATTCTCGGTGCCCGCTGAAACCAACTTCGAAACGGTTTTCGTGAACTACGGTATCGTCGATGATACGTTTAACGACTACGTGAACCTGGATGTGAAAGGCAAGGCCGTGGTGATGCTGGACGGCGAACCAAAGAACGCCGATGGGATCTCAGCCGTAAATAACACAAAAGAAGGCTCGAAGTGGGGTAAGGCCGATAGCTGGCGCGCCAAGGTGACCGCCGCGAAAGACAAAGGTGCCGCCCAGGTATTCATCATTTCGCAGGCCGATGCCGCTGGCTTTAAACAAATGCTGAGTGAGCGCGGCGCGCTGCAGCAGCGCTTCAACCGGCTGGGTCTAAAGCCGGGGGCCGAAAACACGGGTAGCGTCGGTACGTTCATGGTGTCGACCGATATGGGGGCGGCGCTGCTTGGTCAGAGCCCCGACAAGTTCCGTAAGGGGCTGGATCAGATGGCCAAAATGGGCACCAGCACCATTGGCAAGCTGGCCGGTAAAGTGTCGGTGAAAGGGGAGCGCAAAGACGAGAACGTGCAGACGGAGAACGTGATGGGTTACCTTGAAGGCACGGATAAGAAAGACGAAGTGCTCATTGTTTCGGGTCACTACGACCATATCGGCATTAGCCCCGACGGGCAGATTAACAACGGTGCCAATGATGACGGCTCAGGTACGGTATCGGTTCTGGAACTGTCGCAGGCATTTGCCAAAGCGAAAGCAGAAGGTAAAGGCCCTCGCCGCTCAATGCTTTTCCTGACGGTAGTGGGTGAAGAAAAAGGCCTGCTGGGTTCGGAATACTACGCCGATTTTGGTCCTGTGTTCCCGCTCGAAAACACGGTTGCCGACCTGAACATCGACATGGTTGGCCGGGTCGATGACCTGCACAAAGACAAGTCACCGAACGACAATTACATCTACGTGATCGGTTCAGACAAGCTGTCGAGCGATTTGCACAAGATCAGCGAAGAGCAAAACAATGCCAACACGAAGATGGAGCTGGATTATAAATACAATGATCCGAATGATCCCGAGCGCATCTATTACCGCTCGGATCACTACAACTTTGCCAAGCACAAAATACCCATCATCTTCTACTTCAATGGCCTGCACGCCGACTATCACCGTCCTACGGATGATGTGGAGAAGATCGATTTCAAGCTGGCGGAAAAAACGGCCCGGCTGGTGTTCTTCACCGCCTGGGAGATTGCCAACCGGGAGGAACGGCTGAAAGTAGACAGCAATAAGAAATAAAAACAGATTGTGTTTTTTAGACGAGGGATTGATGGCAGCATTGATCCCTCGTCTATTTTTACCCCTCGCCTACCTCATGAACGCTGTCATCCCCATCTTCCGATTTTTCGATTACCGGAAAGCCGTTGAGTTCTACGTCGATTGGCTCGGTTTTACCATTGCCTGGGAGCATCAGTTCGAGCCGGAAACGCCGGTTTATATGGAGGTACATCGGGAGGGTATCCGGCTCCACCTGTCAGAACATCACGGCGACGCCACGCCCGGCAGCAAGGCCCTGGTAGAATGGTCCGATGTGCGGGCGTATTGCGCGTGGCTCTCGGCTAAACAGTACAAATACTACCGCCCCGGTGCCGAAGAAACCTTCTGGAATGCACTCGCCATGGATGTCACCGATCCTTTTGGCAACCACCTGACGTTTTATGAAGAACTCGTGAAAAGCGAGTAAATTAGCTATTGCCCCGTAGGCGTACCCGCCTCTACCATAAACCGACCCCAAAACCATGTTCATTCAGCGTAACTTCCTGTATATCGTTATGGCCCTGGCCGTAGGACTCGCCATAGCTATGGGGGCCACTATTTACCAGAAAGGCCCCGCCACACTACCCGCTCCGTCGCTGGCCTCAACACCTGCTTTCCGGGCCTACTGGTTTGGGGGGAAAGCCGAGCTAAACACCTACCGCCTTGACCAGGCTCAGTACGGGGCTTCCCGTCAGGGCGAAGCGGTGCTGGTTTTTGTAACGGAAGATTTCCGGACTGATAAACAAGTTAAATCTGAGGCCGAAGAGAGTAGGTACCTGGCCATTCCCGTGTTAAAGACCAACTATATCCGCCGCTTCGTCACGGGCATCTACGACTATTCGCTGTTCACATCAGTCTTCACGCCGATCGATAACCCCAAATTCCCCAATACCCTGAAAGTCAGCACATCGGGGCAGGAATGGTGTGGGCAAAGCTATGTTCAGGTGAGCTACAGGAACAACGGTTATACAGTTTCAGGACGGTCTTACTTCGAGCAGGAAGCAGCGGAGGATTATACCGTCGACAAGGCGATGCTGGAAGATGAATTGTGGAACCGCATCCGGCTGAATCCGGACAAACTGCCCACCGGCAGCATCCATCTGATTCCTGGTACGCAGGCGGCGCGCCTCCGTCATAAACGCCTTGAATCGCTCGCAGCCACCGCTACCCTCGACTCAGCGCAGGGTGTTACCTGGACGCGCACTCATACCCCCGGCGTAGTGACCGGCCCCTGCAAAGCCTACACGGTTGATTACAAGGAAGACGGCAGACGTTTGACCATCATTTTTGAAACGGCTTTTCCGCACCGTATTGCCGGTTGGGAAGATACCTACAAGACGAAAGATAAGGTGCTGACCTCACGGGCCGTTCTACAGAAAAGTCTCCTGTCCGACTACTGGAACCACAATACGCCTGCCGATAGCACCCTACGGCGGCAACTGGGCCTATAATAAGGTCAACAGGCGTTTTCTAAAAACCAGGCTTAACTTAGAACAATATAAGCATCTATTTTTTAGAAGAATTGGCTTATTCTTCTAAATATTCTATAACTGATGTTACCAGATTGTTTCCATAAATTAGCAAGTATACAGATATACTTAGGACGCTGAAAAGTGCAACTTTCTAAGTCAGATTTACTTTTCTTCCGATTGCTGCTGCTCGATAAATACCTTCCAATATTTTCATATCTTTTCGCCCTTCTTCGCCAGAAATATGAGTGGGTAAAGGCTTGTTGGCCAACAAGTAGTTGGCAATATCATCGACCATAGCAGCCTGCTGATTGATGGTCGGAAAGTTGAGTACCCCTTGACTGGTTCTTCCTTTAAAGGGTCCATAACTGAGGGCTGGACTAAGTTCAAAATAGCCTTCATCAGCCGAAGCGAAGAACCGATCAATATTGCAATTTGACATGCTTGATGAGGTACACATAGCTCCGTTGGGGAAGTTTAATTGCCAAGTGATGTTCTCCTCCACTTCTTTGAATAGATTAGGCATAGTGACTGGACCAAACTGAGCCGTAACGGATATAGGCTCCTCGCCTAACACATAGCGGCTACTTTGCACACAATAAACGCCTAGGTTCATGAGTGGCCCTCCCCCCGCTATCGCTTTTTTCAAATGCCAATCATCAGGGCTTATGCCGGCCAACCGATACCCAAGTGAAGCATCAATTATTCGTACTTGGCCAAACACTTTTTCTTGACCAAGTCTTTTGATTTCTAGGTGATAAGGTTCATAATGTAATCGATATCCAACGGCTAATTGCACCCCTGCACTTTTACAGGCATCAATCATTTCTTGGCAGTCCTTCTCGGTGAAGGCCATTGGTTTTTCGACAATAACGTGTTTACCTGCTTGAGCCGCCCGGATGGTATATTCTTTATGCAGACCGTTGGGTAAGGTGATATACACCAAATCAATATCAGGGTTATTCCTGATCTGGTCAAAATTCTGATAAGAGTAAATATTCTTATCTGGAATAGCATAGTCATTCTTCCATTGACTTGCTTTAGCGGGAGTGCCTGTTACCACACCCGCCAAATGACAATAGTGCGATGCGCTTATTCCCTGTTTAAGGACGTTAGCATAGCGGCCTAGCCCACAAAGAGCAACGTTTAATTTCTTTCCAGCATGGTTCTGAGAGACTATCTCAAGTTGTGAAGCAAAAGAGGGTAATGTAGCCGCAAGACTAATCCCTAATCCAATTTTTTCGACAAAACCACGCCTGGTAACTTTGTTCATCATTAATTCGCTGTCGTATAAGTACCGGTTATGTAAAGTAACTCTTCTTACTTCGACATTGGGGCTGCTACTCTGGCTTGTCAGCACCAGCTTAGTTTTCCCTTTTAGCACATACTGTAAAAAGGTATCGAGTCTGAAGCCTACTCACTATCAGCCTAATACCGTTTCTACCAACAGATAGGCATTCAGACCGATGATTAGCCCGGCCACGCCCCAGGCGAGGTAACGCACCCAGTTCGGGTTTACGAAACGGCCCATTTTCAGGCGATCACCGGTGAACTGCACGAGCGGCACAACGGCGAAACTTAGTTGAAGCGACAGCACGACCTGACTAAATACAAGCAGGTCGGCAGTACCTTTTTCACCGTATATGATGGCGACGATCAGCGCGGGCACAATAGCAATCAGGCGAGTAATGAGCCGACGTACCCAGGGCTTCAACCGGAGATTGAGGAAACCTTCCATCACGATCTGTCCCGCCAATGTTCCGGTGAGCGTGCTGTTTTGCCCGGATGCCAGTAGCGCTACCGCAAACAACATACTGGCGAGTTGCACCCCTAATAGTGGGTCCAGCAGGCGGTGCGCGTCGGTGATGTCGGCTACCTGCTGATTTCCGGAAAAGTGGAAGGCAGCGGCGGCCAGAATCAGAATGGCCGCGTTGATGAAAAACGCCAGCAACAAGGATACGGTAGAGTCGATAGTAGCAAATTTGATGGCTTTAGCCTTACCCGTTTCAGTACGAGGGTAATCACGGGTTTGCACAATACTGGAGTGCAGGTACAGATTGTGCGGCATCACGGTTGCCCCCAGAATCCCAATCGCTATGTATAGCATCTTCGGGTTCGTAACCACCTCGGCCCGGGGTATTAATCCACCCAGCATGGCGTTCACATCGGGGCGAGACACAATCAGTTCGTAAGTAAAACAAGCGAATATCAGAAAGATCAGTCCGGCCACGATAATCTCGATCATCCGAAAACCCTTATTCTGCAACCAGAGCAAAAGCAATACATCGATGGCCGTAACCACAATGCCAACGGGTAGCGGCATACCGAAAAGCAGATTGAGGGCAATAGCCGAGCCAATCACTTCGGCAAGGTCAGTGGCAGCAATGGCCACTTCGGCCAGCACCCAAAGGCCCAGCCCTACCGGACGGCTATAGTGGTCGCGGCAGGCCTGAGCCAGATCGCGTTCAGTGGCAATACCCAGTTTCAGCGCCAGATGCTGCAACAGTATGGCAAACAGATTGGAGATCAACACGACCGATAATAGCCGATAGCCAAACTGCGCACCACCGGCAATATCAGTAGCCCAGTTGCCAGGGTCCATGTAGCCAACGGCCACCATCAGACCCGGACCGAGGTAGGCTTTCAATGTCCGAAAAAACCCGGCCGACGTCGGTACATGTACACTGGAATGCGCCTCCGGTAACGATTGCGTAAAAATTTCTTGCCGCCAGGACATATAAGGGGAAGGGGTTCAATGTTTAGGGTTTCAACTCTCAGGTTTCACTACTGCCTCAAAATTCTTTCATTAGGGATGTAGGGCCTCGAATTCGAAACTACAAATTTATTTTTTAGGTTCGTCTAAAAATTTATTCTTACTAATCAAAAACTACATTTGTTTGGTTAGTGTTCACGGTACCTGTACAAACGGGAAAAAAATCATCACCGATTCCATGGCGACTCCTTCGTTCACTGAAGAGAACTATTTAAAAACGATCTACGCTATCGCTAGTCGGCAGGAAGGTGAAGTGTCGACAAACGCCCTGGCCGAGATGACCGCCACCCGGGCCGCTTCGGTGACCGATATGCTTAAACGGCTGGCTGACAAGGGGTTGATTCATTACAGGCGCTACCAGGGCGTTCGGCTAACCGAAGAAGGCGAGCGGCTGGCGCTGACCATTATTCGCCGTCATCGGCTGTGGGAGGTGTTCCTGGTCGATAAGCTTGGTTTTAGCTGGGATCAGGTTCATGAAATGGCCGAAGAACTGGAACACGTTCGGTCTGATGAACTGGTAACGCGCCTCGATGCGTTTCTCGACCACCCGCAGTTTGACCCTCATGGCGATCCAATTCCGAACCCGGCCGGGCTGATGCCCAACAGAAGCTATCGTAAATTAGCCGACCTGGTGCCCACCGACGAAGCCTGCCTGATGGGCGTACTCGACCATTCGGTGGCGTTTCTTCAACACCTCAATGCCTGCGGGCTCACGTTGGGCAGCGTTGTTAAAGTTTCTGAAATCAGTTCCTTCGATCGGTCAATGCAGGTGACTATTGCGCCCGGTCAGGCGTTATTTGTTAGCTACGATGTGGCGAAGAACTTGTTAGTCTCTCGATGACCATCCCTAATGAAAAAGCTTGATTGGTATATTCTGAAGCGGTTTTTGCAGACCTACTTTTTTGTGGTGCTGCTGATCGTATTGATTGTCTGCGTCGTTGATTACACCGAAAAAGTCGATGATTTCCGGAAACGGTCTGCGCCCGGTGCCGCCATCTTCTTCGACTATTACATGAATTTCATTCCGCACTGGGCCAACATGATCAGTCCGCTGATGGTGTTCATTGCCACGGTGTTTCTGACCTCCCAGCTGGCTTCCCGCTCTGAAATCATTGCCATCCTGAGCAGTGGCGTCAGCTTTATCCGGCTGCTCTACCCCTACGTGCTTGGCTCACTGATTCTGGCGGGTGTTAGCTATTACATGGTCAACTACCTGATTCCAAAGGCCAACAAGACCCGAATAGGCTTTGAATTGAAATACACGAAAGATACCTACACCTACACGGGCCGGAACGTACACATGAAGCTGGCACCGAATGTGTACGCCTATCTGGAAAGCTACAATAACCTGAATAATACGGGATATAAGTTCACGCTCGAAGAAGTGCGGGGCAACCAGCTTCGGCAAAAACTATCGGCCGACCGTATCGAGTGGGATACCAAGAAGGGTAAGTGGTCGATCTACGATTATCAGGTGCGGAAATTCGACGAGCAGCAACGCGAAAGCCTGACACCGCCAATTACCCGCACCGACTCGACGCTGAATATGAAACCGTCTGATTTCGATTCTGATTTCAGCCTGTTTGAAACCCTGACCAAACCCGAACTGGAAAGCTATATCGCGCTGATCCAGAGCCGGGGAGCCGATGGGGTACAGACGTACCTGCTCGAAAAATACACCCGTGCTACCCGTCCCTTTGCCATTGTCATCCTGACCGTCATTGGCGTCATTATGTCGGCCCGCAAAAGTCGGCGGGGTGTGGGCTGGCAAGTGGCGCTGGGGTTCATTCTGGCCTTTGTGTATATCCTATTCTACATGCTTGCCAAAGGCGTTGCCGAGTCAGGGGCCATCAGTCCGGTGCTGGCCGTCTGGCTTCCCAACCTTATTTTCGCAGGAATCGGCGTCTTGCTGTATAATACCATACCGAGGTAAGTTTCATGCCCAACCCTTCCGTACGCGATTATCTTCACCTGCACTTTCTGGTGGTCATCTGGGGGTTCACCGCCATTCTGGGCTTGTTGCTGGAGCCACTCGGCGCGCCCGCCCTGGTAGCACTTCGCACTGGTCTGGCCGCACTGGGCCTTGTTGTTGTGCTGAAGGCCAACCCCGACAAGAAACGCCTGGGTACGCTGCCTAAACCACACGCATCGGATCAGTGGGCCTTACTGGCCACGGGAGGACTGATTGCCATTCACTGGTTTGCTTTCTTCTGGGCCGCCCGGCTGGCCAACGCCTCGGTTTGTCTGGCGGGCATGGCTACCAGTTCGCTTTGGGCGTCAGCACTCGAGCCCATTATTCTAAAACGACGCATCAAGGCCATAGAAGTGGTAATGGGCATTGTGGTGATGTCGGGCCTTTACCTCATTTTCCGGTTTGAGTTTGACAAGGTTGCCGGGCTCCTGGTGGCCATATTTTCGGCTATGCTGGCCGCGTTGTTCACCATCATCAATAGCCGTTTCACCCGGCGTTACCCCTCGCTTGTGATTGCCCGGCAGGAAATGATCGGCGCATTTCTAACATCGGCGGTGTTGTGTGGCCTCTACATAGCCGTTGTTCACCCGCCCGTTTCCGAGCTTCTCCCCCAGCGCCCGGCCCAATGGCTCTGGCTTCTCCTGCTTGCTTTCGTCTGTACGGTCTATGCCTACACGGCGGGCGTGAGTCTATTGCGTAAGTTTTCGCCTTACATGGCTATTCTGACTGTAAATTTGGAACCAGTTTACGGTATTCTGCTGGCTGTGCTGATTTTCAGCGACCGCGAACGAATGACGGCAGGCTTCTATATTGGCACGCTGGTGATTCTGTTGGCCGTGCTGGCGTATCCATTTTTAAACAAAAATGAAGAACTAATTGTGAATAATGAATAGTGGATAATGACTCATGGCATTGCTCAATAAAGAAAGGTAGCCTAGCGAAGCCATTATGTCACTATCCATTAGTTATTATTCATTTTTTTCCATGACCCATCCGCTACTGGCCCGCCTGCTCTCGTTATTTGCTTACGGATTCTTTGCCATAGCGTTTTTGCCGATTTTAGCGCTCTCCTGGTATAACCACCCCTCGGCCGCCGATGATTACTGCTTTGCCGATACAGCCGTGCGGTATGGCTTCTGGCAGGCGCAGAAATTTTATTACGACGGCTGGACGGGCCGCTACTTCTCTAATTTTCTGGTGCATGGCAGTCCGCTGGTCTGGGGTTGGTACAACGGCTACAAATTTATTCCGGCCCTGATGGCCATAGCCTGGGTATGGACTGCCTATCTGTTTATCAGCGAACTCCTCCGCGATCTGGTGCCAGCGGGCTCACTTCGGCGTGCTGGGGCGATAATAACGGCCATCCTGTTTGCGGTTTACATGCTGGTGCTACCAAGCCTGGTCGAGGCATTTATCTGGACGGCCTCCATAACTGTTTATACGGTTCCAACGGCATTGATGCTGTATTGGGGGGCGGTTGTGCTCCGCTGGTACCGCCAACCAGCCGGTACCTTATACACCCTCACCGGCCTATGGGCAGGCGTACTGATTTTTATGATCGTTGGTTGTGGCGAAACCCACATGCTCCTGCTCATTTGCCTGTTACTGGCTGTATTCGCTTACCGCCTG
The DNA here is from genome assembly GCA_963750355.1 of uncultured Cytophagales bacterium. GTDB lineage: Bacteria > Bacteroidota > Bacteroidia > Cytophagales > Spirosomataceae > Fibrella. The sequence goes on from CAVVQL010000006.1 coordinate 313,878, forward strand.
CTGTTTCACCGACAGATCGACTGGCGTTTGCTGGGGCTGCTGGGCGTAGCGCTGATGTCGGCCTGGTTGGTGTTTCGGGCACCGGGTAATGCCGTCAGAATGAGCGGCGGCGCAACGTCGGGCGACCTTGTTGGCGGGCTGTTGCTGTCGCTGAAATGGCTGGTGCAGAACGTACCTGGCTGGTTTGTAAAAACTCCGCTGTTGCCCCTATCTGCTTTATGGGTCGTTATTGGCAACCGCTACCTGAAGCAGGGGCATACTTTATCTGCGCTCTTTCGGGTACCAATCTGGTATGCTGCGCTGGTACTGGCGGGGCTATTACTGGCTACGGTGCTCCCCTCCTTTTACGCCACGCAGTTCCTGACGTTACGGGCTGTCAATGTTACCTATGCCGTATTTCTGTTCGGCTGGTTTTATCTAATTACCAGCCTGTTACCCCACTTCCAGTCCTTTGCTCCGGCTACGCCGCCTGTCTGGCTGGCTGGCATTACCGGGCTTTGGGTACTGGTTAATCTGGGCACCAGCCAGCCCATGAAACAACTGTATGGTGATCTGCTTCGGGGCAAGGCGGCTACCTATGATCGCGAAATGACCGCCCGGCATCAGTACCTTGTTACGTCGAAACCAGCCGATACGCTCCGGCTTGCCCCGTTGACGGTTTATCCGCCCAGCTTATTTCTGGAAGATGTGCGCACCGATCCCAAGCACTGGTGGAACCGATGCCAGTCCGGTTACTACCACCACAAGACGATCATAATCGACACGACGCTGGCTGCCCCAGTGGCCCACTTATGACAACGCCTGTTTGTATTATTATTCCCTGCTATAACGAAGCCGAACGCTTACCCGCCGACGCGTTTATAGCCTACCAGCAGACGCACCCGGACGTATCGTTTTGTTTTGTCAACGACGGCAGCCGCGATAGAACAGCCGATGTACTAGCCAGCTTGCAACAGCAAAATCCGGGGCAGATTGATGTACTGAACCTGCCTCAGAACCAGGGAAAGGCGGGGGCTGTTCGGGCCGGTATGCTTCATTCGCTTAAACAGGGACATACCTATCTGGGCTATTTCGACGCCGACCTGGCTACGCCTCTGGCCGCTATCGACGACCTGCGGCTGGTGCTTGACCAACACCCGGACTGTGTGTTCGTTATGGGTTCGCGCATCAAGTACCTGGGTGTAACGATCAAACGCCACGAGTTTCGTCATTATGTCGGGCGCATAATCGCTACTATTATCAGCCTGATTCTGAAACTGCCTGTTTATGACACCCAGTGCGGGGCCAAACTGCTGCGACGCGATGTGGTGGGCACGGTATTCAAGGACAGCTTCATCAGCCCGTGGTTGTTTGATGTTGAGTTGATTGCCCGGCTGGTTGGTCTGTTTGGTCGGCCAAACCTACCCGGTAAACTGCTGGAAGAGCCGCTGCACGAATGGATTGAGCAGGCCGATTCACGGATCAGCCCTACCTATATGTTCCGTATGTGGGCCGAGCTTTACCGGATTTACCGCACCTACAACTACCTGCGTTAACTAGTCATGATTTCTTCGCTGAAAACTTCCTTACCAATTCCGTCGCAAATCCGCTCTCCGTGGCTGGCCTGGTTGCTGATCGCCATACCTGCGCTGCTCATGGCTGGTATTGCGCTTCACTTCGTCGAGAACATACCCTGGTACGACGATGTCGAGATGTTCGTCCTGTTCATCCAGGACTTTTATGCCGCCGATAATCTTCATGATAAGGTGTACTGGCTGCTGGAGCCGAACAATGAACACCGGATTTTATTTGCCAAACTAGCGACGCTGTTCACCTACCTCACTACCGGCCACATGAATTTCCGGGGGATGACGCTGATCGGCAATCTGTTTCTGTTTCTCAACCTAGGCCTGCTTTACGCTGTTTTCCGGTCAATGCGGCTGTCTATCTGGGCTTTTGTCCCGGTGCCGTTTATTCTGCTGCACCCTCAGTATTTCATGACCATCAGTTGGAGCATCACCAGCCTACAGCATCCGGTAGTCATTTTTCTTTCCGGTTTGGTGATGTATATCCTGTCGCGCGATGGCCGGAACCGCTTTCTGTGGGCGATACCGTTACAGATCTTTGCCTCCCTATCGATGAGCAATGCGCTATTTGGCTGGCTTAGCGGTGGCGTTATTCTCTGGCGACAAGGGCACTACCGGCGGCTGATTATCTGGGGGTTGATCGGTATCATCACCATGGTGCTTTACGTACGGGGATTCACCAATGCACAGGGGCATGGCCAAAGCCTTGAGTTTCTGTTGCATCAACCGCACATGGTTGTCATCGGGCTGTTATCGTTTATCGGTGGCTCGTTCGATCTGGTGCCTGTTTTACCGTATCTCTGGCGGGGTATACTGCCAACCCTCGGCGGACTGATGATGGTGAGCGTGGCGATCTGGCTGGTCACCCGGATGGATTGGCCTTTCCGTCGGCAGCTAACGGATACGCAGAAAGAATCTGTTAGTGCCATGAACGACAATTTCTTTCTCGGCATCTACGGCGTGCTGTTCATCAATGCGGTGGCGGTGGGGCTGTTACGAATGCGCTATGGCTACGGCGTTATGCTCGTGAGCAATTACATGATCTATCCCGCCTTCCTGCTCTGCTTGCTGTATGTCAATGGGTTACAGCAACTTTCGCAGCATCGTCGGATCATCTGGCAACGCATTGCGCTGGGCGCAGGAATGGTAATCTGGGCGGTGTCCTATTTCTGGCACTTCCCCGAGATGATCTACCGAAACCAGTTTGTCAGGGCCGGGGCCTATAACCAGGAGCACAACGGGGCGGGGTTGGGTGGTCAGGTCGGAACCAGCCTGGAAGGGTACATTAAAAACGCGATGGACGGCGCTGTTAGGCAGGGGTACTACGTCTTTCCGCCCAGCCCCATCGCCGATTATCCGGTGAGGCCCGAACCGGTGACCGCAGTTGTGCGCGCTGCCAACGACATGTACCAGATTGAAATGGCTGGCATTCAGGAACCCATCAATCAGGCTTTTGCCGTGCTGAAATCGGCTGAGCATACCTACCTGATCCCCACCAAAACACCTTACCGACTGGTAACATTCTGGCTTCACCGACCATCGATTGTGCTACAGGCCGACTTTCTCGGCACCGAGCTAAGGCCCGGTACCTACCGTGTTGGATGGGCCCTGTCTTCATCTGCCGGAAAGCGCATTCAATTCTCCGATCAGGTAATTATAGCGAGGTGAATTTTCAAGGTTCAAAGTCTAAGGTCCAAGGTCCAGAGTTGCTCTGCTAATCAGCGGAGCAACTCTGGACCTTGGACCTTAGACGTTTGAACCTTGAACTTAAGCTACAGCGCCTCCCCTCCCTTAAAGATGTCTTCTTCATGAGGCATTAGCGGGTTTCTAAAGACGTCGGCATTGTTGTACGAATACCGTTCGGGTTCCTTGTCGAATTGCAGGCGGTGGTGCTTGTAGGCGTTTTGCGACGAATAATGGCAGACGTACGATTTCCGCGTCTGGCCTGGGTTATGGATCGCGTCACCCCCATGGGCCAGGGCCGCATGCCAGATTAATAAATCTCCTTTTTTGATGAGCAGCGTTTCCCGCTTCAAGCCACTTTTCTGACAAACATCATCCAGGTAGTTGGCAAAATCATTCGGGTTATGGGTCGACTCCCCGTTGAAGAAAATGCCGTTGCCAAAATCGAACTTACGGATCGTGTGCGAGCCGGGGTAGTAGAACAACGGACCAGAATCTGGCTGTACGTCTTCCAGCGCAATCCAGGCAGCGGCCAGGTGACTCGGAATCTCCGATACCACATAGGCAAAATCCTGATGGGTCGACTGCTGGCTGCCGTACTTGAACAGCAGGCTCTGCATGGCTACCACCCGATCGTTAAAGACCGCTTCCAGGAACGTGACTATGTGCTTGTGCAGCATGATTTTCTTACCCACAACCGAGGCATCATGAAAATCCATGTACTTGATGTACGGGCCGTTCAGCACCGACTGGGGTACGTCCTTCACCGGCAAAACGGGGGTTTTCGTGTAGTCGGGCAGGTCAATACGTACCGGCAACTCATACTTCTCGTGCTGGTCGATTACCTGCTCGACCTCACCCCAAAGCATATCGAGCCATTCGGTAGGAATGGCCTTTTCAAAAATAACGTAGCCATTTTTTTGCCAGAACTCCAGTTTTTCGGCCATGTCGTAGGGCACTGAATCACCCGGCGCAAACTGCTTGCTAAACTGCTGAATATTGGCGTCCTTCTTATCGATCCACGGAACAGTCTGATAATCAAACTCGGTAATCCGTTTAGGGGCAGGCCGAAGAATCTGTTTAGCAATGCCCTTCAGGCGATTAATAACGCTCATATATAAACCCGATTGACGCGCTGTTTCGCGCTGTTGAGGTGAAAAGTTGAACCAAAGGTAAGTAACGGCCTATTGATTCTGATGAAACTAATGGCAACCAATTTTGGTACCTCACTGTTGCGAAAACGTATTGAATATTCCCTTTCGCCATTTTTATGTGGATAGTTCGGCTCGCGCTTGAGAAGAAATATACGATTGCCGTCATGGCGCTGCTGATTCTGATTATGGGGTCGGTAGCCAGTCTGCAAATGCCAACCGACATTTTCCCCCGAATCAATATCCCCGTCGTCACGGTGATTTGGGGCTATTCGGGCCTGTCGACCAATGAAATGGAGAAGATGGTCACCAACTTCTCCGAAACGTCGCTCATCAACAACGTATCTGATGTTCAGCGTGTTGAATCGCAGACGTATAACGGTACCGCAGTTATAAAGCTTTATTTTCAGCCAACCGTCAAGATTGAAGAGGCACTGGCACAAGTCGCGGCCATTTCGCAGACCATTATTGTCAGAATGCCGCCCGGTACGCAGCCGCCGCTGATTGTCCGGTACAACGCCACTGACGTACCAGTCCTGCAACTAGGCCTTTCGTCGGATAGCCTGACTGAATCGCAGATCACCGACTATTCGACCACGCGCATTCGCCCACAGATGGCTACCGTAGCCGGAAGCCGTATGTCGCAGCCGTTTGGTGGCCGCAGCCGCCAGATTATGGTCGATCTGGAACCCGATCAGCTGATTGCCCGTGGGGTTACGCCCGAAGAGGTTACCAACGCCGTTTCAGTTCAGAACCTGACGCTTCCCAGCGGTGCCCTGCGTCTGGAAGAACGGGAGTATACTGTTCGCCTGAACAGCAAACCCGATGTGATTTCAACCCTGAACGACGTACCGGTGAAGGTTGTCGGGGGCGTTACCGTTCACATGCGCGACGTGGCGAACGTACACGACGGCTCGGCGGTGCAGACAAACGTGGTGAAGCAGGACGGTAGCCGCGGCATATTGCTGAGCGTGGTAAAAACAGGAAACGCGTCGACCACCCGCGTTGTCGATGAGATCAAAAACCGGGTGCTGCCCACAATCCAGGCATCGGCACCAGCGGGTCTACGGCTGGTCGCTCTCTTCGACCAGTCGATCTTTGTGCGGGCATCTATCAAAGGTGTTGTTCTTGAAGGAGTCATTGCGGCATTGCTTACGGCAGCGATGATCCTGCTTTTTCTGGGCAGCTGGCGTAGCACGCTGATTGTAGCGGTTTCTATTCCCCTCTCTATTTTAGCGTCGTTAACGACGTTGTACCTGCTTGGCGAAACGCTGAATATCATGACTCTCGGCGGTCTGGCCCTGGCTATCGGTATTCTGGTCGATGACGCGACGGTGACCATCGAAAACATTCACCGAAACGAAGAGCTGGGCCTGCCCCTGCGCGAAGCCATTCTGGAAGGTGCCTACCAGATTGCTACCCCCACGCTGGTTGCCACGCTAACCATCTGCATCGTTTTTGTATCGGTCTTATTCCTGGAAGGCCCCGCCCGGTTCCTGTTCGGTCCGCTGGCGATGGCGGTCGTTTTCGCCATGCTGGCCTCCTATATCCTGTCCAGAACACTGGTGCCCATGATGGCCGACCTGATGCTGCGGGGTGAACACAAAAAGCACGTGTCAGATGGCCTGGAACACAGGGGGGCGGCTACCCATAAGCCCCGCGTATCGCGTAGTTTTCACGACCGGTTCAACGCGGGTTTCGAGCGCTTCCAGAATAGCTACATGGGCGCGCTTACCTGGTCACTAAACCACCGGAAAACAATTCTGGCGCTGTTTGTCCTGGTGGTGGGCGTCACGGTGGTGATGCTTCCCTACATCGGGCGCGACTTTTTCCCGCGTGTCGACGCCGGGCAGATCAAACTGCATATGCGCGCACCGGCGGGTTCGCGCATGGAGGAAACAGAACGCCTCGCCGCCGAAACAGAAGCCATTATCCGGCAGGTTATTCCCGAACGCGAGGTAGCCTCCGTCATCAGCAACATAGGCTTGACGTCTGAACGCTACAACTTCACCTTTACTGATAATGCCGCCGCCGGTGCAGGCGACGCCGAATTGCTGATTTCGCTGGGTGAAGACCCCAGTCGCCCGACCGACGAGTACATTCACGAACTGCGGAACCGGTTGCGCGAAGAAATGCCCGATGTAACCTACTTTTTTCTGGCGGCCGATATTGTAGGGCAGATCCTGAATTTTGGTCTTACCTCTCCTATCGATGTGCAGGTCAGTGGTTTCGACCGGGGCAACAACCTCAAAATTGCCCGCGAACTCCGTCAGCGCATTGCCCAGATACCGGGCGCTGTAGACGTACACATTCATCAGGTGCTCGATGCCCCCGAGATTTTTCTGGATATAGACCGCGAACGCGCCAGTCAGTTTGGCCTGACCGAGCAGCGCGTGGCGACCAACCTGAATATCTCCCTGAGCGGCACGGCTCAGGTACGCCCCAACTTCTGGCCCGATCCGGTAACGGGCTTTCCGTACCTGATTGTTGTGCAAACGCCGCCCTATAAACTCGATACCTACGACAAACTGCTGCGAACGCCCCTGATCGCCAATCAGGCCATGACACCGCAACTGCTGAGCAACGTGGCTACGATGAAACGCAGCACAACGCCCCAGATCATTAACCGGGTCAATACCCAGCCAACCTACGATGTATATGCCGCTGTAGAGCGTACCGATCTGGGCTCGGTGGCAATGGAGTTGAACAGGTTGGCCAAGGAATACGAACCCCAACTGAAGCCGGGCAACAAGATTCTGATCCGTGGTCAGGTAGAGAGCATGGAGAGTGCTTTTAGCCGGTTAGGTATCGGTATCGTGTTTGCGGCGGTGCTGGTGTATTTGCTGATGGTGGTTAATTTCCAGTCGTTCCGCTATCCGTTTATTATCATTACGGCGCTGCCCGGCGCGCTCTGCGGCATGGTCTGGATGCTTTTTCTGACGCACACCACGTTCAGCATCCCTTCGCTGATGGGCGCAATCATGAGCGTAGGCGTAGCCACAGCCAATAGTATTCTGATGGTCAGCTTCGCCAAAGACCATCTGCCCGAGATTGGCCATAATGCCTACGAAGCCGCGCTGGAAGCCGGACGCACCCGCCTACGGCCTATTCTGATGACGGCCATCGCCATGATTATCGGTATGTTGCCCATGTCGCTGGGCCTGGGTGAAGGCGGCGAGCAAAATGCGCCGCTGGGTCGTGCGGTGATTGGCGGTCTATTGCTGGCAACGTTCACTACGCTGCTTTTCGTACCAACAGTATTTAGTTACCTGGCCACTAAACCAAAAGGTGAACGAGCAAACCTATGATCTATCATATTGTAACCAAAGCCGACTGGGACCGGCAGGCGGACGAAGCCGAATACGAAGCCGCCAGTTTGCAGACGGAAGGCTTCATTCATTTGTCGACAAAAGAACAGTTGGCCGGGGTGCTGGAACGGTATTATCAGAACGTGCCCGACTTATTGCTACTCCAGATTGATCCGAATAAGCTAACGCATAACCTGCGGTATGAAGCCGCAACCAACAACGAACATTTTCCTCATCTCTACGGCAGGCTGAATAAGGATGCTATCGTGATGGTAGAAGCCTTAACATAGCCAATAGCCCAAAGCAGGCGCTTTGGCATTACCCCTTCCAATGAAACGAATACTCCTCTTTCTGATTCCTCTCGGACTGGTTGCCCTCTTTGTTTTTGTCGGTGTATTGCCGCGACTCAAAATTCAGCGGGAATTGCTGGCCGATGCTGACGCCGAACGTACCCGTGAACTGGTGGTCAATGCCGTTTCGCTGCAACAGGGTATGGACTCGACCGGATTGACCTTACCGGGCCAGATTCGCCCATTTCTGGAAACGCCCATTCGCGCCCGGTCGCAGGGATTTGTAAAAAAACGAATGGCCGACATTGGCAATACCGTGCGGCAGGGACAGCTTCTGGCTACGCTCGACGTGCCTGAAATTGAACAGGATCTGGCCCGCGCCCGTGCCGATCTCGACTTGGCCCAGACTAACCTGGCCCGCGTTACCAGCGTAACGCTCGCCGGTGCCGTATCCAGGCAGGACATCGACAATCGGCGTGCGGCGGTATCGGTGGCCGAAGCGAATCTAAGGCGGTTCCAGTCGGTACGCGGCTTGCAGGAAATCCGGGCTCCGTTCGATGGCATCATCACAACCCGCGATGTTGAAGTAGGCGACCTGATTTCACCTACCAGCGCTAAACCGCTATACACGCTGGCGCAGATTGATAGACTGCGGGTTTACGTTGACGTGCCTCAGACCTACTTCCAGCAGATTAAGGTGGGTATGCCTGCCACCGTAACCATTTCTGAGTACAAAAATCGCACGTTGACTGGCACGGTAGCCAGAACGGCCGGTTCCCTCAGCAACGACACGCGGACCCTACTCACCGAGGTCGTTATCCCCAATCCGGGTCGCAGTATTCCCTCTGGGTTGTACGCTCAGGTGAAATTCGCTCCACGTGGAGCCTCACAGGGAGCCATCATGCTTCCGGCTAATGCGCTGAAGATAACGCCTAAAGGGGCGCTCGTTGTTATTCTCGACGAAAACATGAAAGTTCATTTTCAGCCCATTACGCTTGGGCGCGACTATGGAAACGTCATCGAGGTGACCGCTGGCCTGACAGGTAGCGAACGGGTAATTACGAACCCGAACGACCGGCTTAAAGACGGCATGAAGGTTCGGTTGCGTCAGCAGAAAACAAAGCCCATGCAGGCCTGAAAACTAGTTTCCCGTTTTTCCTTATGAAGAAACTGATTTCACTCCTGCTTTTTGTCACGTCTTCCTTCGCCCAAACCAGCCCACCTTCCGGGGCCGTGACGTTGCAACCCGGCGCTGGAACAGTTCAGCCAACAGGCAGCAACGTACCACAGTCCACCCCTACTCCGGGTACACCGACGGGGGACGTCCCTCCCACCGCTGACTTATCGACCGCTGGCTTTCAGCGATTCAACGACCCCCTGCTGACTGACCTTATTCAGGCCGGCCTTACCAACAGCCCCAGTCTGCGGGCGGCTATCAGCCGGATTGAGGAAGCACGCGGCCGCGTACGCGTTGCCCAGTCGTTTTTGCAGCCATCCGTGCGGAGTAGTGCGCTCGTTTCTACCCAAAGCCTGTCTGAGCACCGCCCCGTAGCCATTCCGGTAGCCACCGATAAACTACCCCGATTCCAGCTAAGTACCTTTCAACTGCTTCCCGTTGATGCCAGTTGGGAGTTAGATCTGTTTAAGCGCATTCGGAGCGGCATTGTGCTGGCCCAACAGCAAACCCAGGCGTCAGAGGCCGACCTGCGCGCCTTCCGCCTTACGCTGGCGTCAGACATTGCCCGCACCTATTACCTGATTCGCGCCAACGAATCCGAACAGGCTGTTTTCCTCCGCAACATCGCCACCCGCGACTCTACCCTGGGCATCGTACGCGAACGTTTCCGGGTGGGCCTCGTCAACCAGATTGATGTACAACGCGCCGAAACGGATCTGGCGGGGCTTCGGGTGCAGGTAATGGGCCTGCAACGCGCCCGCGCCGAGCTGGTCAATGCCCTGGCTCAACTGGCGGCGCAGGACCCCGCAACCTTTAGCCTGGACAGGGGCGCGTTACCAGGCACATTACCCCTTTTCCCCTACGCCGCTATTTCGCCCGACCTGCTTCGCCGCCGCCCCGACCTGCTTCAGGCCGACCGGGCTATTCAGATTGCCGGGGCGCAGGTGGTGTTGCAACAGGCCAGTATTCAGCCCCGCGTTACCCTGGTAGGCTCGGGGGGTCTGCTCTCCGGTCAGTTGGGCTACACCTTTGTTCCCAGCAGCGCCACCTACCTGTTGGGCGTAAACGCATCGGTACCGCTCTATGAAGGTCGTCGAAACCGCGAAAACGTGGCGCTGTCGCGGCAGCAAATCGTAACGAGTCAACAGACCTACCAGCAAGTGTACCAACTGGCGCAACGGGAAGCAGAGACCGCCCTCGACAACCTGACGTACCTCCGCCAGCAGCTCGATCTACAAAACCAGACATTGGCACTGGCTCGCCGCACCGAACAATACAACCGGGAATTATACGTGAAAGGGTTAACAACCTACCTCGACGTGCTTGATGCGCAGCGTACTGTACTGGCTAACGAACAGCAGTTTGTGCAGCTTCGGGGACAGGAAGCCCAATACACAGTGGCGCTTGATAAGAGCCCTCGGCGGCGATTTTTAAGCACTGGCTACGGTGGCGATTTGCGGAGATTGTAAGTATAACGGGCTGGTTATTCCCTTTCCTGAGAAAACTAATCCGTTTACAATCAACCGCTATGGCTTCTCACGATACAGATCCACTTTCGACCGACCGTCGAAGTTTCCTTAAAACGTCGGGACTTTTCACGGGCAGCGCCCTGCTGACCAGTCTGCCGTTCGGCCTTTCGGCTGCCTCTCATCCCGGCTATCACACGTCGGTTGATGATACCATCAAAGTAGCCCTGATCGGGTGCGGTGGCCGGGGGAGGGGTGCCGCCATGCAGGCCCTCAATACCAAGCAGAACATCAAGATTGTCGCCATTGCCGATGCGTTTCAGGACCGGGTCGATCTAGCCTATCAGACACTGACACGCAAGCCGGAATTCGCTCAGAAAGTCGACTTGCCCAAAGAGCGTCAGTTTGTTGGGCTGGATGCCTACAAGCAGGCTATTCCCCTCGCCGACGTAGTTATTCTGGCCACGCCACCGGGCTTCCGTCCCGGCCATTTTGAAGAAGCGGTAAAGCAGAACAAGCACATCTTCATGGAAAAGCCGGTAGCTACCGATGCACCGGGCATTCGGCGGGTGCTGGCAGCGGCTGAAGAGGCAAAGAAAAAGAAACTGAACGTGGTGGTGGGCCTACAGCGGCATTACCAAAGCAATTATCGTGAAGCGATGAAACGCATTCACGATGGCGCGATCGGCGACATTGTGGGTGGCAGCGTTTACTGGATCAGCGGCGGCGTTTGGAATAATCCACGCAAGCCAAACCAAACAGAAATGGAATACCAGATGCGTAACTGGTACTATTTCAACTGGTTATGCGGTGATCACATCACGGAGCAGCACGTGCACAACATCGACGTAGCCAACTGGGCAAAGCAGGGCTACCCTGTTTCGGCCCAGGGAACAGGCGGTCGTCAGGTACGTACCGGCAAGGAATTCGGCGAGATTTTCGATCACCATATCGTTGATTTCGTGTACGCCGACGGTACCACGATCAACAGCCAGTGCCGCCACTATGAAGGAACCTACAGTAAAGTAGATGAGCAGTTCCTGGGCACGAAGGGCCGTATCGACTCCTTCAATGGCAACAAAACGATATTGAAATCGTATAAAGGTCAGCCCATCTACGCCCACGGAAGTGCTAAAACGGACATCGACCCCTATCAGGTTGAACACAATGAGCTGTTTGAAGCCATTGCCAAGGGCCAGTACAAATTTGCGGATGCTGAAAACGGGGCTAAAAGCACCATGACTTCGATCATGGGCCGGATGGCCACCTACTCAGGCAACCTAATCAAATGGGACGATGCGATTAACTCGCAGATCAACCTCTTCCCCGACACAATAGCCTGGGATGCGAAGCCTAAACTACTACCTAACGCTGACGGCTTCTATCCGGTAGCTGTGCCGGGCAAGACAGTAACGGTGTAGGCTTTTTGCCACAGAGTTACACAGAGCAAAAGGGAGTTACACGGAGGTCTTTTTCTAGATGAATAGATAAAAGCTCTGTGTAACTCCCTTTTGCTCTGTGTAACTCTGTGGCAAACTTTTCATTCCCCACCCCAGGCCGACTGCCAGTAATACCGCCGGAAGAGCAAGCCTGATGCGAGCAGATTGGCCGTTGCCAGCGCCCATAGCGGGATGCGGAACATGATGAGCAGGAAATAGGCAATCAGCATGATGTAAACAACTGTCATGCTACGGTCGGGGGTGCGGTGAACGCGCAGCAGCAAACTATGTTGCACGCTTAACAGACTCACGCCAAATGCCCAGGGGCCCAGCGACCGCCATAGGGGTTGGTCGGCGGGCAGGTGGTAGAGCAGGAGCAGCGCTTCGGGCAATAGCAGAAGCGCGAACTGACCCACGTAGTTGGTCCACCGTCGCCAGTCGGCTACGGGTATGTTCCGGTATATGGGCAACCACCGATGCTCGAACCGGTAGTGTTCATAGATCATCGTGGCATGACCCAGCCCAACCAGCAAGCCCCCAAGCCCGATCAGACGAAGGTCATAATCGGGGGTTCGGAATAGGTTGATCCGATAATGATCGGTGGCGTAAAGTTTCAGAATGCCGATCCAGACGAGGCCTGTACCCAGTTTCGTTCGCCAAAACAGCGTGGCTTGTTCGTTCAGCAGATAACGCAGATAAAACAGGCCGTAAGGCGTACTAACGTACCTGCGCAGCCTGTTTACCCACGCCGCCCAACGACTCACCGGATTCGGGTGGCGCAAAGCATATTCATACCAGCTAAGGCCCGCCGCCCAGAGTAGAAGCAAGCTACCAATAATGGCAAATACTGCCCACGTCTGCCCTTCGTGCACGGCTATCCGCCTCACAAACAGGGCATAGGCTACCGCCGGCCCCATTAGTAAGAGCTGCGCCACACCCAGTCCGGTCCATTTCTGGATGGGTCTCAACAGCCTGAGATGCAGCAGCACATCATATCGGCTAATCATGCTGACAGCAAAACGGGTCGCGATCAGCGTATAGAGCAGCCAGATAGCCACGTACAAAGCCAGCACCAGCACCGACGAAACGGCATAGGTCGCCAGCGCCACGTGATCACTTTCCCGCATGAATCCCCCCGCCAATAGCCCGGCCAGCCAAAGTAACCCCGCATTTTGTCGGTAAAAGGGATAGACCAGCGTTTTGGTCAGCACGATGATGGTTGATCGAAAGCGGACACCCATCATGCCGCTGCGGGAGTTATCGTCTGATTGGCCACTTGCCACACGGAATCGATGGGAAGCTGCGCTGTTTCCATCGCCTGATGCGACGATAGCAGAAAATTCACCCCCCGTTTCCGGGCACTGTCGATGAGTTTGGCTACAGTTTGAGTTGCCGCAACGTCCAGCGTGACGAGTGGCTCATCCAGCAAAATCAGCGTGGGCTGGCCTAGAAAAGCCATAATCAGCGATGTTTTCTTGAGCATCCCACTCGAATAAGTACCTACGGGTGTATGATGATATGAACCTATACCGAACGCTTCGATTAACGACTCGGCCTGACCGGTGGGTGCCTGCTTGGCATCAGCTATCCACTGAATTAACTCGTGTGCCGTCAGGAAGGGAGGGAAGGTTGGCTCAGCTTCGGCGTAGTTGACCTTCAGTCGGTAAGCTACCACGTCACGGCGACTATCCAGCTCATGGAGCCTTACCGAACCTTCATGCGGCAACATACCGGCAATTGACCGGAACAACGTAGTTTTTCCAGCTCCGTTCGGGCCTTTCAACCAGTGAATTCCCGCGGGAAGCTGCCAGTCGGGAATCGTTAGAATAGGCCGTTCACCGTACGATTTCTGGAAGTGATGGAGGGTAAGCATAATAGCAAAGATTAGTTTGGCTTTGGACAAGGCATTGTGAAATTGGATAAGCGGGGAAAAGAGCTATAACACAGAGGTACACAGAGAAGCACGGAGGTACACAGAGAAATATTAACTGAAAAAGAACTCTGTGTACCTCCGTGCTTCTCTGTGTACCTCTGTGTTATAGCGTCTTTTTAACTTCTTTTCTCCACAATCCATACCCGCGCCTGCGGAAATACCCGCATGAGCCGCTTTCGCTGGCCAGGACGCGCCACGCTAAACACCTTCGTGAGAGCATCGGCATACGTACCTGTAGGGGCCATTACGGTGGCCTGAACGGAATGGCGGAGACCCAGACCGGTTCGCGGATTCATGATATGGGAGTACCGGCGACCGTTGATGTCCAGATGCCGCTCAATATCGCCGGAGGTAGTAATAGCAGCATTTTTAAGCAAAACAACGGCTGTATCGGTCTGCGTTATGCTGCTGCTCACCTTTCCCGATCCAAGGCCAATGCGCCAGCCTTCCGGCTGATTGGGTGGCGGGTCTCCGGCCAAAATATCGCCCCCAATATCGAGCAGGAAAACACGTAGACCATACGTATGAAGTACTTTCTGCGCTTCGTCGATAGCAAACCCCTGCCCAATGCCACCCAGATCGAGCCGCATGTGGGCCTTGCGTAACCGTACGGACAGTCGGGCCGAATCCAACTCTACATAGCGCCAGGATACCGCCCGGCGCGCTTTCCGGCGCTGACTGGCATCGGGGAAGGCGAACCCGCCCCGGACGGTCCGCCGCGCGGTGCGCTGCCGCACTGCCCGCCGCCATAGCTGCGATAGCGGGCCAATGGTAGGGTCATACCGTCCGCCCGACAGCCGGGCGATAACCATGGCTTTTTGAAGAACATCGAACAACGTCGGAGATACACGTACCCAGCGGTGCTGACCACCCGTTTCGGAAAGCCGATTTATTTCTGAACCGTCGAGGTAGTCGCTCATGATCTGATTGAGCGTATCCATCCGGACCGAAACAGCCGTATAGGCACGCCGGGCAATCAGGCTATCGGGTGCATAAAGCGTTACAGTAAAGGTGGTTCCCATCAGGCCGCGATGGAACTGATACGGATGCAAGTCCTGACCGGGATGGGTTGTCAGGCTATGTTTTTGAGGCACAGCGTAACCGCCAGCCCAAGCCAACCAGAAAACCAGGAACCAACCTTTCCTCAAAAAACTCATAAATTTAGAATCAAACCCCCCGTAAATGCGTTTTCTACAATGCGAGTGGGCACAGTTGCACTCCATCTGAATTAGCCCCAATTTTACGGCCCGTTTTTTGTTAACCACGAACTAACCCTTGATGCGCTAACCGCAGGGATGAAGACGTACTACGACCTGATTGACCAGACTTTTGAATTTCCAACCCTGGAGTTCAACGTCGAGAACAACCACTTGTTGTTCAACAATGTACCGCTGATGGACATTGTAAAGCAGTATGGCACCCCGCTGAAACTGACCTACTTACCGAAGATTTCGGAACATATCGAGCAAGCTAAATCGCTGTTTAAGCACGCGATGAAGCGGTATAACTACAAAGGTAACTACACCTACTGTTACTGCACGAAGTCGTCGCACTTTCGGTTCGTACTCGATGAGGTTCTGAAAAATAACGTTCACCTCGAAACATCGTCCGCCTTCGATATTCCCATTATTCGGGAATTGTACCGCAGCGGCAAGATCAACAAGAGCACGTACATCATCTGCAACGGCTATAAGCGGCCACTTTACACGCAGTACATCAGCGAACTGATCAACGAAGGATTCAACGTGTATCCAATTCTGGATAACCTGAAAGAAATTGAGGCGTATGAAGAATCAGTAACGGCTGAGTCGGTCAATCTGGGTATCCGGATTGCAACGGATGAAGAGCCGAACTTTGCGTTCTACACCTCGCGGCTGGGTATTCGCTACAGCGACATCAATGAACTGTATAAAAGCAAGATTCAAAACAGCAGTAAGTTCAAATTGAAAATGCTGCATTTCTTCATCAATACGGGCGTGAAAGACAGCGCGTATTACTGGAGTGAACTGAGCCGGTTTATGTATAAATACTGCGAACTGAGTAAGATGTGTCCTGAACTGGACAGCATCGATATCGGCGGCGGGCTACCCATTCAGACCTCGTTTCAGTTCTCGTACGATTACCAGGCCATGATCGACCAGATCGTAGAGTCGATTCAGTGGATCTGCAACAAGAACAACGTGCCGGTGCCGCATATCTTTACCGAGTTCGGTTCATATACGGTAGGGGAGAGCGGTGCCGTTATATACAAGGTTATCGACCAGAAACTTCAGAACGATAAGGAGTTATGGTACATGATCGACGGTTCGTTCATTACGCAGCTGCCCGATTCGTGGGGTCTGGGGCAGAAGTACATCATGCTGTCGGTGAATAACTGGGATAATCCTTACCAGAAAGTAAATTTGGGCGGGTTAACCTGCGATTCGCACGATTTCTATAACACGGAAGTGCACTCGGCTGACCTGTATTTGCCTATTTTTGATCAGGAAACGGAGGACCAGTACGTGGGCTTATTTCATACAGGTGCCTATCAGGAGTCGCTTGGCGGGTATGGGGGCATTCAGCACTGTCTGATTCCGGCTCCGCAACACGTAATTGTCGACAAAGACGAAGCGGGCAACCTCCGTACGCGCCTGTTTGCGCCGGAGCAGCACAGCGAGTCAATGCTGAAAATATTGGGTTATACGCCCTACGAACTTACCGCAGCCAACCGAACTGGAAGCGGCACAGGCAGCCGAGGAAGCTCATGAACTGGCCGAGTTACAGCCTGAATTAGTGAAGGAAGAGAATTAACCAAATAGGATCATGAAAAAGGTAGTGATGTTAGCCAGTGCCGTTTTGTTGCTCTCGATGAGTGCCTGTGGCCGGAAGGGACTTTGCCCAGCTTATGGAAGCGCAAAACAAGTGAAGCCCGCCGTAACGCGGACAGCGTAAGCGCTTACGAACGAAAAAAGGCGACTGGATCATCCAGCCGCCTTTTTCTGTTTGTAACCTTCGTATGATATGTCCTGACTATCAGCAAGAAACAAAACCTGATTTTATTTCCTTACGCTAATTTTCTTCGGGGTAACGATTTCCGTTCTATCCTTTGAAAAAGTACCGTATTCAATCAAAAAGAGAACAGCAATTACGATAACAAAAGCTGTTAACACTAAGATCATGTATTTCTTTCGATTTTCCATTTCTCTTTCATTTGTTCAGATTATAAAATTAGTTTATTCCTTTTCAAAGTTCAACAAGTCGAGTATACTGCTAAAGAGACTATCTACATTTACCACTACCTTGTATAACCGAAAGTTGGCAATCGGCTGTCATTCTCAAATCTATTCTATAATCGTCGGTGTAACCTAGAGGTAATGGAAAACCTTCAATTACAAGCCCCCAAGCAATTGTCCCCTGGATACACACCCTGTTGTAGCTCGGATAAATACCTTGTGGTGTTGTATTCCAGCTCCAACCTATTGGCATTCCTGTAACGAAAACGCCTATAAGTAATCACGCAAAATTAACCTTTACATTACTGATTATGTTTTTGGCAATCATCTTCTTAAAATCAATTTGATAAGCTGATCCGTACGATTTAAAAATAGTAAGAATGGCCTTCTTTAACTTTGACCAAGACTTGTAAGCCGCTCTATTTAACCACTTGTATTTGCAAAAACGCCACAGAATCTCAATTGGGTTTAGATGCGGACTATAAGTAGGTAAGTAAAAAAGAAGAAGATCACTTGATTCCCATTTCTCCAGTTCGTCTTTAACAACTCGAGCATGGTGAACTGGGCCATTGTCCAGAATAATCACTCGCGGTTTTTCATAAGGCTTAGCCGCAAAATCAGCCAAGGAAGTTTTGATAAAATCACCGTCAATGGGGGCCTCTCGATGATAGACAGTCAAGTGACCAGCTAAACTCATCAAACCAAATACATTTAATCGTTTGCCCCCTTTACGGGCTAAAATGCGCTGAGTTTGTTTCTTCTTTTGCCAGGCATAAGGTAGATACGGATTCAAATTAAAACCAACTTCATCAGCAAAATATAAATCAATATAGCCTAGAAACCAGAGTGTTAACAACATTTTCCAGCGATCATGTTTATCCGCATAATCTAGTTTGTTTTGCGCCTCGTGGGTGCAACGGCGGATACGACGCCAGGAATAATTATTTTTTTTAAAAAGCGTTTCACTGTGTCACTACTCATTGGCGTATTGAGGGTTTCAATTAACTCGGCCTGAATCATTTTCACATTTTTAGCGTCAGTATTAACCGCTTTTTCTAACGCTTTGACATGGTCTGAGGAGGTCACGTTTAAAATCGGTATACGACCCTGTCCTGTTTTACGCTGTAAACCAGCAATGCCAAGCTTTTCCCATGCTTTGATCCAATTACCCACCGTATTATGATTGACTGATAGATGCGTTGCTACCTGTTTAATCGTAACGCCAGCCTGATTCAGTAGTAGACCTCTACATTTCTCTCTGAACTCGACTTTCGGATGGTGTTTGGCCCCTTGCTGAAGTGTGGATTTCTCCATATCTGTCAGCTTTATATGCTTTTCTTTTCGGCTCATTCTGCAAACATAGTTAATCCAGTTTAATTACGCATGATTACTTATTAGAGAATCCTCCAGCTCCATCATAGGTATACTGAACATTAAAACTTGAAAACATCCCCGCTCCAAAGGTTGCCTCATAAGGACCTTCATCGCAATTCATAACTTTTGCTCTCGCGTTTGATAACGATTTTACCGTAGCAAGCTGCTCGTAATTTCTTGCCATAGACTGCTTTTCTTGTACTACTTTTTCGGCCTCTTGCAAACTTTTAACTTTTATGAACTTCATGCTTTTCGTCAAACTCAAATCTGTAATAGGCTTAAATCCATTCTGATCTAGAAGATATTGGATTTTTTCTCTTTCGTTTGAAACATCACTTTGATTGTGGCAACTGAATATAGCTGTTAGAATGCAAAATGTAATAATTGTTCTTAAGAACTGCGAAATATTCATGATCTGAAAAATGTTTAAGGGGTGAGAAAAGGTTGTGTACAGTTTTATTTAGGACTGTTTACGCTGAAGTCAAACAATTTTAGTTTAGTTTTTATCTCTTTAGCGTCTTCACAAACATAATGGAGTACCAATCTGAAGTGATCGGGTATTTATACGTGCAGAGTTACGTATAAATACCCGATCACTTCAGATTGGTACTCCATTATGTTGATATATCAAACAATATAATATCCTCTATTACGATATTCTCATTTTCGCCAAAATCAGTATGCATGCATACTATTTTTGAAATTTTCGTAGTTTTGTCTACCTGAACAATATGCTGTTCGGCAGTCGACATCCACTATGAAGAAAGAGAAAACCGTTGATTTTCACCTGAAGTGGGGCTGGCACGCCATTTCGCGGATGTACAACGCCCATGCGGCCCGGTTCGATCTTACCATGGCGACTGGGTACGTTTTGTTGAATATTGATGCCGAGCAGGGCACACCTGCCACCAAAATTGGTCCACTGCTGGGTATGGAACCGCGTAGTCTGGTCAGGATGCTGAAGACGCTGGAAGAGCGCGGCCTGATTCGGCGCAAGACGGATAAATCAGACAAGCGATTTGTCAGGATCTATCTGACCGAAGAAGGAAAAATCAAGCGCGAAATGGCCCGCGAAGGGGTGATCGAATTCAACAGGATGGTGCGTGAACGGATACCTCTCGACAAACTGGTGATATTCTTCGATGTTATCAAAGAAATCAACCTGATCGTTGAAGATGAAAATACCCGGCTGAAAGCAGGCAATGCCCCCATTGAAGACGTTTTATAAACGAAACGTCACCTCGCACATGCAACCAACGCATCCCGTTATCGCTCAGCCACTTTTAGACCGTTTTGTTGGTCTGATGCAGGTAGCGAATGCATTTTACCGGGGTAATTCAGCCAATCCAGCCAAAGCTATGGACCTATCGCAAAGCGACGTGCAGCGCCTTTTCCGAAGCCTGAACCGGTTTGGTGTACGCTATCTATTGGTCGGCGGCATGGCTAATATGGTGCATGGCTACATCCGGGCAACGGAAGACCTAGACCTCTGGATCCGGGTTGGCGACGAAAACAAAAAAAGCCTTGTCCAGGCATTAATTGAGAACGACGTAGCTGGAGCTGATTTGCTATTGAACGTTCCTCTATTGTTTGGCTGGTCAACAGTAACGGTTGGTAAACAGGGGTTTACGCTAGACATGGGTCATTCGTTAAAGGCTTTTGCCGATACCGATTTCGACGTCTGCTACGCTCGTGCCCGCGATGCCACGTTCGACGATGTTCCGTTTAAAGTCATTCACCTGACTGATCTGATTACGGAGAAAAAAGCCACCGGCCGACCCAAAGACCTTGGCGATGTGTATGAATTGAGTAAACTACAACAACGCTTAAAGCTATGACCTGGAAGAAAACAGTAAAAGTCGATAATCAGCAGATTATCCTTGACTTACCAGCCGCATTTCGTAGTAAAACAGTGACGGTTGTTGTCGAAGACGTGGCCGACGAGCGTGAGGAGAAACTCAAAATGATGCGTGAAGCGGCTGTTGACCCTTTGTATATGGCAGATATGGCTGATGTGCAGAACGATTTTCTGACAATAGACGGCGAGACACTGTAGTATGCAAAAGTGGCACGTATATCGGGCAAGCCTTGATCCTGTTGTTGGGTCCGAGCAAGGCAAATCAAGGCCTGTTCTGGTAATCAGTGACGATGCGATCAATGAGTTATTGAACGTGGTCAATATCTTACCAATTACACACGCAAGCCCAATCGTCGTATTTATCCGAATGAGGTATTGCTACCAGGCGACACAGTTGGCTTGCCTAACGAGTCTATCATTTTATCTTATCAGATCAGAACCATCGATAAAGTCAGGTTAACCCTTGAGTATGGTAAACTAACAGATGTAGCTAAGCAAGATGAAGTATATAATTCGCTCTGTTTTCAACTAGGCATCGATCGGTAACCTATTTATCATTCCCTTCTTATGGAAGCAACACTCGATAAACCCAAAACCACCCAGAAGAACCGCAGTATCCGGCGTGTAGCCGTGCTGGGTTCCGGCATTATGGGGTCGCGCATAGCGGCTCACTTCGCCAACATCGGCCTTGATGTACTGCTGCTCGACATGGTTCCGCGTGAGCCTAGCGCGGCCGAAGCAGCCAAAGGACTCACCATCGACCATCCCGCTGTGCGGAACCGGATGGTGAGCGAGGCCTGGCAAACGATGCTGAAAGCGACACCAGCGTCGCTATACAGCCCCAAATTTGCCGATCGGGTGAAACTTGGCAACTTCGACGACAACCTGAAAGACATTGCCAGTTATGACTGGGTTATTGAGGTAATTGTGGAGCGGCTCGACATTAAACGGTCACTCTACGAGCGCGTCGAACAGTTCCGCAAGCCGGGTACGTTAATCACCAGCAACACGTCGGGTATACCGATGCATTTGCTCACAGAAGGGCGTAGCGACGATTTCCGGCGGCATTTCTGCGGCACGCACTTCTTCAACCCACCGCGCTACCTGCGTCTGCTGGAGATTATTCCCGGCCCCGATACCGACCCCGCCATCGTGGATTTTCTGATGAGTTACGGCGATCTGTATCTGGGCAAAACCACCGTTCTCTGCAAAGACACGCCCGGTTTCATTGCGAACCGACTTGGTATATACGCCATGGTGCAGACCATCCGTGTGGCCGAAGGAATGGGCCTTAGCGTCGAGGAAGTCGATAAATTAACTGGCCCCGTGGTTGGTCGGCCGAAGTCAGGTACGTTCCGCCTGTCTGACGTGGTAGGTCTCGATACGACCGTCAACGTGGCGGGCAACCTTGTCAAGCTGGACTATGACGAGTCGCACTCGGCGTTTGAACTGCCGTCGGTGATGCAGAAACTAAGCGATAACAAATGGCTCGGCGACAAAACCGGGCAGGGTTTCTACAAGAAAACGAAAGATGAGAAAGGCAAGACGGTCATTCTGGCGCTGAACTTGAAAACGTTCGAGTATGAACCCTCGCAAAAGGTAAAATTCGCCACGCTCGACAGCACCAAAGCCATTGAAAGCCTGCGGAAACGGTTTTCGGTACTGCTGGCTGGCACCGACAAAGCAGGTGAATTTTACCGCCGCACCTTTGCTGATGCGTTCCGCTACGCCACAAACCGCATTCCTGAGGTCGCCGACGAACTGTACAAGATCGACGAGGCCATTAAAGCGGGCTTTGGCTGGCAGATGGGCCTGTTTGAAACCTGGGATGCGATTGGGTTACAGCCGGGTATGGAGATGATGGAAAAGCTGGACGCCAAACCCGCGCAATGGGTCTACGACATGGCCGCCAGCGGTGCCACCAGCTTCTATAAAGCGGAGAATGGCAAAAAGCAGTATTACGACATTACGTCGAAGTCGTACAGGACCATTCCGGGCACTGAGTCGTTCATCATTCTGGAAAGCCTGAGCGATAACATCATCTGGAAAAATGCCGGATCAGCCATTTACGATATCGGCGATGGTATTCTCAACCTCGAATTCCGCTCGAAAATGAACACGTTTGGTGCTGAGGTTATCGAAGGCATCAATAAAGCGGTCTCGCTGGCGGAGAAAGATTTCCGGGGCCTTGTGATTGGCAACGAATCGACGGAAGCCTTCTCGGCGGGGGCCAATCTGGCTACGCTGTTTATGTTTGCCCTGGAGCAGGAGTACGACGAGATCAACCTGATGATCGCTCAGTTTCAGCAAACCATGATGCGGACCCGTTACTCGGCCATTCCGGTGGTGGGGGCCCCTCATTCACTGTCGCTGGGTGGCGGTTGCGAGATCAACCTGCACTGCGACCGCGTAGTGGCCCATTCAGAAACGTACATGGGCCTGGTGGAAGTGGGCGTAGGCCTGATTCCGGCCGGTGGTGGCACTAAAGAGATGGCTGCCCGCTGCTCGGATCTGTACCAAACCGGTGACCCTGAACTGAACATCCTGCAAGCGGCCTACATGAACATCGCCACGGCAAAAGTGTCTACCTCGGCCCAGGAAGCCCGTGAGATGAATTACCTGCTGCCTTCGGCGCAGATCGTGCTAAACCGCAGCCGTCAGATTGCCGAGGCCAAGCAGGTAGCCATTGAGCTGGCCGAAAACGGTTATACTCAACCCAAACCCCGCACCGACATCAAGGTACAGGGCAAAACAGGTATTGCGCTATTCAAAGCCGGTATTACGGCCATGCGCATGGGTAGGTACATTTCGGATCATGACCTGAAAATCGCCGACAAACTGGCCTACGTTATCTGCGGCGGTGATCTAAGCGCCCCTCAAAATGTCACCGAGAAGTACCTCCTCGACCTGGAGCGAGAAGCCTTCCTTTCGTTAACCGGCGAGAAGAAAACACTTGAGCGCATTCAGAGCCTGCTACAAGGCGGCAAGCCGTTGCGAAACTAAGTGAATGACAAACCTATAAGGTCTGAAGGAGACCTTATAGGTTTAAAAAGGGCCATTCCTGCGCAGGAATGGCCCTTTTTGTTTATTCAAACAAGGGTATAAAGAACCTGAAAACCTGTAACCTGTTACGTAACAAGTAGACATATTGCACGCATACATACATAGCAGATCACAAACTAAACAGCGTGACTAAGGGAAAAGCGATCAAAAGTACAACAAATGATTCAATCATTTGGCCACAAGGGACTTAGGAAGTTCTACGAAGATGGCGACGAGTCGGGTTTACCGGCAAAACAACTTGGCAGGATTAGCGATATTCTTACTCTGCTTAATCAAGTCTCAAAACCCGGCGAGATGGATTTTCCCGGCTCAGCCTTTCATTCTTTAAAAGGCGACCGCAAAGGCGAGTATGCAGTAAAGGTGACGGGCAACTACCGAATAACCTTCAAATTCAACAAAAAAGAAGGAACAGCTTTTGATGTGAACTATGAAGACTACCACTGAGTGGCTTGGGTAGTCAACGTACTAGGCATTCGTTGTTTTCACTCAATTACTCAAAATTCATGGCAAACATGTTTGCCCCTTCACATCCTGGCAGAATTCTGAAGAATCTATATCTGGATGGGGCTGAACTTTCGGTGACACAGGCGGCAGGAGCATTGGGCATCAGTCGCAAAACGTTGTCACAGATTATTAATGGTCATGCAGGCATTAGCCCCCAAATGGCTTTGTTGCTGGCACAGGCTTTTCCAACAACTACCCCGCAACTGTGGCTGAATCTACAGCAGCAGTACGATTTGTGGCAGGCTCAACAAAAGCCATTGCCAACTATTGCGCCTCTATGGCCGCCCCAAACGAAAACCTCGGCCACGAGCCTTAATTGGTAATTCTCAAACCTGTAAGAGCCAGGCACCGCCGTCTATCGGCTAGAACTAAAAAAGGGCCGTTCCTGCGCAGGAACGGCCCTT